>JAJDUM010000023.1 GCA_022826645.1 Candidatus Poribacteria bacterium | reverse complement strand
CAATGTACCGATGGTCCCGTGTAAAACAATCGATATGTCGGTCCCCGCAGATGCCGACATCGTGATTGAGGGATACATCGAACCGGACGAGACCTGTATTGAGGGTCCCTTCGGTGATCACACCGGCTACTACTCCCTTGCAGACGAATATCCTGTCTTTCACATCACCGCTATTACACATCGTAAACGTCCCATCTATCAGACAATTATCGTCGGCAAACCGCCGATGGAGGACTGCTACATGGGCAAGGCAACAGAGCGAATCTTCATGCCATTGATTAAGACACAGCTGCCGGAATTGGTCGATATGAACCTGCCGCTTTTCGGTGTATTCCACAACTTTGCTCTGATCTCTATCGACAAACGCTACCCCTACCATGCAAAGAAGATTATGCACAGCCTGTGGGGGCTTGGCCAACTGATGTTTAGCAAGATTATCATCGTTGTCGACAAAGATGTTGATGTACAGAATGTCGATGAAGTGCTTTTCCGCGTTGGCAGCAACGTTGACCCCAAGCGAGATGTAACCATCGTTGAGGGACCCGTCGATGTACTTGATCACGCTGCACCGTTGATGGGAGCGGGGTCAAAGATGGGGGTCGATGCCACCACCAAATGGAGCGAGGAGGGGTATCAGCGTGAATGGCCCGATGAGATTACGATGTCTCAGGAAATCATTGATCTGGTGGAGCAGCGGTGGAAGGAATACGGGATTGAGTGAACCGTCAGGCATGGTAACTTCCAGAATTTGTCGCAAGACAGAATTTTGATCAGGCTCGTTGCGAGAGAATAGGTTTTACACTTTCAAACAATGGAGGAAAAAGGATGAAAACTTATCGTGCTGCTGTCATCGGCTGTAGCCGAATGGGCGCATTTATTGACAATGAAGTCCCGGATTATCAGGCGATTCAGTTGCCATATTCACACGCAGCAGGCTTTTATGAGGACGAACGGGTAGACCTTGTCGCTTGCTCGGATTTACGTCCAGATGTAATGGAGGTTTTCGGAGAAAGGTACGATGTTCCAAAAGAACGACAATACACTGACTACCGGGAACTCATCGACAAAGAGAGCTTGGATATTGTGAGTGTGGCGACACAGCCGGAGCATCGCGCCGAAGTTGTCATCCACGCTGTGGAACACGGGGTTAAGGCGATTTACGCAGAAAAGGCGATGGCGGCTTCTATGGACGAGGCGGACGCAATGGTGGAAGCGGTCGAACGTAACGGCGCCTTTTTTAATTTGGGAACAAATCGCCGTTGGCATACAGGGTTCGACAAGATGAAAGAGGTTATCGATAGCGGCGAACTGGGGGCACTCAAGACGCTAATCATCTACGGCAACCATTCGCTCTTTAACGGTTCGAGTCATCAGTTCGATCTAATCCTGCGTCTAAACAGTGACCGCCGTGCCCTGTGGGCGTCCGCCCATATTACCAATGACGACAGTATCTTCGATGGTGATATTGTTCGGGAAGATCCGGATGGCCAAGGCATGATTCAGTTTGAAAATGGTGTCACGGCGCACGCGCTTCTTTCCCCGCGAGGCAGCGAGTGGGAGGCAATTTGTGACAGTGGAACGGTGACATGCTGGAATAACGGTTGGCAGTGGCATATCCGACGGCAAGCTGATGTTCCGGGCTGGCGAGGTTGCCTTGTGCCGGAGACTTTCCCGGAATTTGAACGCAGCAGCAGCACGGCGAACCTCATCAAAGATTTGGTTCATTCACTCGATACCGGTGAACCGTCACGATGCGGTGTCCGCGTGGCACATGCCAGCACAGAACTAATCTTTGCGTTTATGGAGTCGCACTTGCAGAACGGGGCAAGGGTTCAGTTACCGTTGCAGGGGTCCAAGCTGCGGTTAGAGAGAGAGCGTGCACCGAGGCAACCGAGGTTTAAATAAAAAAAATAGGCTCATTCAAAAAGAAAGAGCAAAGCGTAAAGAAAAACCGAACGCATAATGAGGAGAGGGGCGGTGTAACTTGTCAGAATCAGGATTCTCCCCGATAGATCGGGACAGGCAGAATTAAAGGATTTTCAGGATAGCGTACCTGATGCGTTGGTTCATTTAGCCCCAGCGGGGCGACATGTATATAGAACCGCGATAGATCTTTCTCCCAAGCCCCAGCGGGGCGATATGTGCCCTGTGTCTGAATCGCCGATTAAGCAGATGACACAGATTGCACGGATTATCGTCTGAATCAGAATTCTCAAGATTAAAGGATTTTCAGGATAGTGTATGTCAACGGCTAACATCAATCCTGTGAATCCTAAAATCCAGTAAATCCAGATTCAGACAGAATGTTGCGAAGGAAATATGCAAGAAAAAGATAGAAAACGAGATCCAATGCCCTCTCCTGATACAACGCCAGAGGAGATTGGTGAATTTTGGGATATCCACAGCCTATCCGATTATTGGGACGAGACCCATGAGGTGGATTTTCAAGTCAATTCCAAACTGAAGTACTATCTGGTTCCGGTAGAACTCGAAATTGCCGAGCAGATTAACGCACACGCAACGGAACAGGGCATATCGGCTGAAAAATTGGTAAACTTCTGGCTGCGAGAAAAATTAAAGGGGATGATCACGAAGAAATAAGTTAGATAAGATGTTGCAGATTGTCAGAATCAGGTGCTCGCATCCCGATCTTATCGGGGATACTCAGGTTGTAGCGTAGCGGAAATCCCGATCTATCGGGAATGGAAGGATTTTCAGGATAGTGTATGTCAACGGCTAACATCAATCCTGTGAATCCTAAAATCCAGTAAATCCAGATTCAGACAGAATGTAGCGATGATTTTGGAGGAGATAACGTGATTGGAAAAGTACCTCAAGGTTGGCAAGTTAAAACACTCGGTGAGGTGACAGATATTTTTAAGGGAGGCACCCCTAAGCGGAATGTTGAAAGATATTTTCAAGGTAATATTGCGTGGGCAACCCCAACTGATATTACCAACTTGAATGGAGCATTATACATAGATGATACTGAAACACATATTTCCGAAGAAGCTCTTGGTAAAAGTTCCGCACGACTGTTGCCTGTTGGAACTGTACTCTTGACCAGCCGAGCGACAATTGGAAAAGTAGCGATTACTAGAGTGCCGATAGCAACAAATCAAGGCTTTGCTAACTTTTTATGCAAAGAAGGAATTGTTAATCTTTTTCTAGCCTATTATCTCAGATTAAATACAGATTTGTTAATATCACTTGGAACGGGGACAACGTTCCTAGAAGTTACAAAAGCAACACTTCTTAACGTTGAAATTCCATTTCCTCCCCTCCCCACCCAACGCAAAATCGCCGCAGTCCTCAGCGCCTACGACGACCTCATCGAAAACAATATCCGCCGCATCGAAATCCTTGAGGAGATGGCGAAAGCAATCTACCGACAATGGTTTGTCGAATTCCGCTTTCCGGGGCACGAGGGTGTGGAGATGGTGGAGTCGGAGTTAGGGTTAATACCGCAAGGGTGGGCGGTAGGAACACTCGGAGATATTCTGGAAAACGTTAAAGAAAAGGTAAAACCGGGAAAGCACCTAGAACCTTTGCCCTATATTCCAATTGATTGTATTCCGAGACGTTCAATAGCACTAATCGAGCACAAGCCATCCAGTGAAGCCAAGAGTAGCCTAGTTACTTTCAAGAGAAATGATATTCTATTCGGTGCCATGCGATCCTATTTTCACAAGGTCATTTTCGCTCCTTTTGATGGTATTACCAGACAAACCTGTTTTGTTTTGAGATCAAAGACCCCTGACAGTTATCCTTTTGACCTTTTTACAATGTTTCAGGATTCAACGGTCAAGTATTCTAGCAATTATTCAACGGGGAGCACGATTCCTTACGCAACGTGGGACGGGGTATTGGCTCAAATGTCAATCGTTAGACCACCAGATCTATTGATAGAGAAATTCAGTGGTGCTGTGGTTCCGATGCTAGATTCAATACAGGTGCTGACGATGAAAAACGCCAACCTCCGCCAAACCCGCGACCTCCTGCTCCCGAAACTCATCTCCGGTGAGATTGACGTATCCGAACTTGATATTGACATCAATCGAAGGGAGTAAATCAAGATGATCCAAATTGCTGAACCGCTTATCCTCGAAAAACTGTTACCACTAATCAAGAAACTGTCGCAAGTTAAGCGTGAACAACCGCGAAACTCCCGTGAAACAGACTCTACGACACGGTAGGAAGAATGGGAGAACCATGTTAAGCGTTAATGCAAGCAACGAGTTATGAGATGAACTCACCCATGATATGCTTGTGGTTCATCCGACACTCACAAATGGCAAGATAATCCGCAAGGAATTTCTTGTGAACTTCACGAAACGGACGTAGGAAGTCTAGCGGAATTAAGTGCCTCCCTCGACGAAATAACTTCGGTTGGATAATGTCCTTGAGTTTGCCATAGTGCAATGCTATAATGAGAGGATAATTGCGATTCGCAGAGAATCGCGAAAAATATCAATAAGGAGGGCTTTTATGCCTATAGTTAATCATGAGGTTTTAAGGAAATTTGTTTATGATATGTATATCGGCGCCGGCGGCGTTGAGGAAGATGCCCGTATTGTAAGCAATCATGTAGTAGATTCCAATTTGATGGGGCACGATTCGCACGGCGTGATTAACGCACCCAACTACGCAGGCGGTATGAGCGGCGGTGCATCGACGGATAAGATGGAAATTGTCCGTGAGACGCCTGCAACGGCGGTGATAAACGCTAACGGCGGACTCGGCATGGTAATCGCTCAGAAGGCGATGGAGATGGCAGTCGAAAAAGCGAAAAACCACACATTCGGCGGGGTTGGGCTCCACCGTTGTGGCCACGCTGGACGGATGGGAACTTATCCCACAATCGCTGCAAAAGAGGGGATGATCGGGCTTGTCTTCCTGAATGGTGGAGGACGATTTATGCACCCCTTTGGTGGTACATCCCGAAGGCTTCCACCCAACCCGATTGCAATCGCAGTCCCGCGTAAACATGGCGAACCGTTGATGCTCGATATGACGCTGAGTGTTGTTGCAGGTGGGAAGATATTGGTTAAACGTGCACGTGACGAGGAGATGCCGGAAGGATGGATGATCGATTCGGAAGGTAAGACGGTCACTGATCCGAACGCTTTCATAGATCGCCATGACGATACAGCGGTGATGCCGGTAGGCGGCTTTCAGTTCGGACACAAGGGTTTCGGCTTAGGGTTTATGATTGACGCCATCGCTGGCGGACTTTCGTGGGCGGGCTGTAGTCGTCAGGAACCCACCCGAGGTGCAAGCGGAATTGTGATGATCGCCATCAAAATTCAGGATTTCATCGATCTGGATGTGTATCAAGAAGAGATCGAGTATCTTACAGAGTGGATCAAGTCCTCTGAAAAACTACCCGGCGTTGATGAGGTATTCGCTCCCGGCGAGTTTGAGGAACAGAGCCGTGAACAACGTATGAAAGACGGTATTCCAATTGAAGATAAAACGTGGGATCGATTGGTCGAAGCAGCTGCGTCCCATGGCGTTTCTGCACCAGAGGTATAGAGGTGTCGTAGACTTCACCCGTAGTTGACCTTGCGGAAGTTCTAAACTTTCGCAAGGAACGAATGAATTTCGATTGGTAGCTGCCAGATCCCAAAGGGGATTAATCAGTGTTTGGGCAAGAACAATTGGACGAGAAAAAATGATTACGAAATTTGGTTCACTATTCGCGGGACATGTTGATCTAGAGGATGTAGGCCTCGATGGTCCCCCTGTCAACGAGCGCTGGCTCTCCGATGAACATATAGCGACCGTATTCGAGAAAACCCAAGCCATTGCTCAACTGATGGATAGCACCGGCTATGAGACCCTCTGGCTGGCTGAACACCATTTTCAACGTGAGGGATACGAGTGCATACCCAACATCCTGATGCTCGGCCTTCATCTCGCGTATCTAACACAGACCCTCAAGATCGGCTGTGCTTTCAACGTTACACCGATGTGGCACCCGCTGCGGTTGGCAGAGGATTACGCAACCGCAGATCTCCTCACAGGTGGACGGATCGTCTTTGGCGTGGGCCGAGGCTATCATACGCGCGAAGTCGAGGCCTTTGGTGCGCCTCTGCTTGATGGAGACGCCAATCGCGAGATGTTTGAGGAACAGATTGAGATCATCTTCAAGTCGTTCAATGAGTCCTCCTTCTCCCATCACGGCAAGTATTATGACATCCCGCCCAAGGTTCCCTATCGTGGTTATGAATTGGAAGAGGTTACCTTAGTACCGCGTCCGCTCAACCTACCTGTTGAGTGCTGGCAGCCTATTGTCAGTGCAAGTGAGCGTGGGCTGAACCTTATGGCGAAGCATGGCATCAAGGGTATGATCGGCGGTGGTGCCGCGGCCGGTGGTGCCGCGGAGAAGGTGATACGCGCTTGGCAGCAGGTACAAGCCAACCACGGCAGGGAGATGGAACTTGGCGGAGACCTTATTATTGGGTTCTCCTACCATATTGCCGATACAGAGGAAAAGGCGATCGAGGAGGCAACCAGCTACTTCGAAGAACACATGAAAATGTTCGCACCCTTGGGCTTTGTGCGCGGTCTGACAGACGAGCAGATTGCGGCGACCGCAGATCCGCAAAAAGCACGCACCGCCGACTTACCAACGCTGCGAGATGCTGTGGAAGCAGGTTCGTGGTTGTGCGGTCCACCGGAGCTTATTATTGAAAAACTGATGGATGTTCAGGAGCGCTACCCTGGGCTTAATCAAGTTACCGTCAACAACGCCGTAGGCACACCGGAGCATGTGATTTTGGAACAGTTAGACCGGTTCGCCAAAGAGGTTATGCCTGCATTCAAAAACTAATGTGTTAGATTATCTTCTCTCCAGTACCATCCCTTCCCGTTCGATTCGCTCAAGCATTTCCCTGAATGCCGGAGTGCCATCGCTATCCCAATACTCAGTCTCAATGGGTGCATCGTAACTCATAGGAACTAACCCACCTCGCCAATCTGGCCTTATCAAGAAGTGCCGAGTGTTAGCTGGATCATAGCGATTATACATCATTGAACCGTTAGCAAAACGAGATTTGATAATCCACGGCGCCTGCGCTGGCAACTCCAGATGCTTTAGCCGTTCCAGTGCGTCCCGATCCAGTGTGAGTCCCAGTCCGGGTGCTTCTGGTACTCGCACAAATCCGTTGACTGGATCCAGCCTTTCCTTCACAACATCACTCTTATAGATCTCCGTAGTCGTAACAAAGTGGAAGGTAGCAGTAGGGAAAACCGCCATCATGTGCGCCGTCATCGCTCGCGTGATAGTGCCGCCGACATTCTGCAGCATGAAAGGGATATTACCCGCATCGAAGAGCCCAGCACAACGCATGGCTGCACCTATCTTTTGGTGCCCCCGCATATACACATCCCCAGCCCCCATCAGCACTTCGTAAGTAGCCTCCAGCGGCGCTTGATGCCGCACGATGGGCAACGGTATCCGTCGGCACAGATCGATTGAAGCCAGTGTATCCCCAGCATCAATGCAATCCTCAAAGCAGCCCGCAATGGGAGACTGCGCTAATTTGCCCAATAGTTCTGGCATGTAGTCGTCTGTTCCGCCCCCAGTAAAGTCGTAGTGGATTCTGAAACCTTTGGGTGCCACCGCCTCCATAGCCTCAGTCTGGTCGAAGACATTCTCAAAAGGCGAAAGATGGAATTTCATCCAAGTGTAGCCTTGTGCTGCGTACCGCTCGACAGCCTCTGCCATACGCTGGGGGTGCGTCGATACTGTCCAGCTGCTCACCGGCACCCATGAGCGGGTTTTCTGACCAAAAAGCTGGTAGACTGGCACACCAGCAGCTTGCCCCATTAAGTCATACATGGCTGTTCCCAAAGCCAACGAGGTTTCGTCCCCAACCCATTTGAAGGGGTTGGTACCGATGTACTGATCGATGACCTCTTGTGGTTCGGACCTGCCGCCCTCCCCAAGCCCTACCCGTCCGTCGTCCGTATGCGCTACATACACAGTGCGATTCGCGGGACCTGAGTAGTGGTTCAGTTGGTAGGCGATCCAATCTTCGTATTCGGGAGTTATCTGATACACTTCGATTTCGGTGACTTTCATAACGCTCTCCTTTCAGGGCAGCACGTCTTGCTCTCGGATGACGGATCTTGAATGGTTACATGACAGCATAGCACCTTAAGGCTGCTGTGTCATTAGAAAGTTAGAAGGAAACTATTCTTCTCTTGACCTTTAAGCAAAGTTTTGCGAAAATAAACAGGACTTACGCAGCCAACCGTAGGCGGGGCATCTTGCCCCGCACCCCCTATGCTGAAATGGGTTAGTCTGTAGGCGGGGCATCCCCGATGAATCGGGATCCAAAGCGACTTGCTCCGTCCTGAAATGCGTAAGTCCTAATAAAGTTAAAGGCTCATGTAAAAAGAAAGTGCAAAACGCGAATCGAAATCGTAGGGGCGGGGTTTCCCCGTCCGCAGTCCGTAAGGGTTGGGTCCCCCAACCCCTACGAAGATTCAGTTGCTGTTGCACTAATTCTTAACATGAACCAAGTTAAAATATAATAGCAGATGTTACTAAAAATGGCTTTATAGTGACAGTTACAGTCATTCTTGTTGATAACCCCTGATATAATGCTCGAAGATTTGTATCAGAAAGATTGAGGTGATTCACCATGAACTACGATGCAGCAAATTGGACCTTTGACTGTGAACCCACTCTCACCGACACGCAGGTACTGGAATTTTGTCGAGATGGTTTTCTCACCTTGGAAGGCGTTGTTCCTGATGAAATCAACCAACGCGCATGCGATTATTTGAGAGGGAAAATACCGGCCAGTCCCTGTTTCGTTCCCGAAGGGCTTACTGAAGCGGACTTAGAACGGATCCGCAAGTCCCATGAACCGAGCACAATCCTGCTTGAGGATTGGTTTATTGAACATGTGCTTCTCAATAGACAACTCGCTGGTGCGCTGCGATCGCTGCTCGGCACGAATGTGGGATTGCCTGTGCTGGTGAGCGATCACAGTACCGAATGTCCGGCACCCGCGCAAGGGTGGCATCAGGATGCCGACCATATCTTTGGACCGGAGGTTAATTTCATTGAGGTCTTTTATTTTCCGCAAGACACACCGCTGGATATGGGACCCACAGAGATTGTGCCCGGAACGCATATCGGTCCCGCTCAACGCGACGCAGAACACGAAGGCGTGCCGACCGGTGGTCCTGCTGGATCGTTTGCCCTCCACTCTCAGAGCATCCTACATCGCAGAGGAGAATCTAGTGGGAAAGGGCTGCGCCACATGCTGAAATACAACTACTGGCGCACAGCGTCGCCAGAGAGAGATTGGATTATGGAACCGGAATTTGATTTTCATCGAGCTTATTACGGCGGTCATCGTGTTGCCAGATACGTTGCTCATATGTTTTATTGGCTATGCGGACAAGGTGATGAATTTCGGGTAATCGGCGGACAGGGTTGGCCCTGGCGAACCGAAAACCAAATTGGACCATCCTACGGATTTGGGGTAGGCGGGGGATACCTGCCGGATTGGCGCCAAGATAATCGTGATGGTTACGCAAATTAAAGTATTCTAGTCATACAAGGAGGAGAAATATGTACGTCATTGTCGCACCAATTCAGATTAAGGAAGGGCATAGGGAGGCGTTTATCGAGGCTATGCTCGACGACGCAAAAGGTTCCGTGAAGGATGAGCCCGGCTGTCTAAGATTTGATGTAATTCAGGACGGTGACGATCCCAACCGGATCTGGCTCTACGAGATTTATGTAGACGAGGCAGCTTTCCAAGCCCATCTACAAGCCCCTCACTTCATAAAATGGCGGGATACAGTAAAGGACTGGTTCGCTGAAGGTCCCAAGGGGGCAGGCGGAGGAAGTTACAATATATGGCCCCCTGATGATGAGTGGAAGTAGTATAGTCCTCATAGGTTTGACGTACTCTCAAGCAGCCCGCTTGGAAGTACGTCAAGTTTTTGATTACAGCAGTAACCGCAGTAGAATTATTCCCCACGAGACTTTTCAAAGTTCCCGTTTCAGTTCCTCAATCCCATCTCGCAAAGTCGCCGCTTTTTCAAATTCCAGATTCGCTGCTGCTTCTTGCATCTGCTTTGTAAGATCAGCAATCAAGGCATGGACCTCTTCCTCGGACGTTGTTTCGGAAATTTCCATCGCCAGCGGATCCTCCGCTTTCTCATCATCGTCGACAAGCGCGCTGATAAGATCGCGAATTTCCTTGTCAATCGTCGCTGGCGTGATCCCGTTTTCTTCGTTATAAGCCATCTGGATTTTACGGCGTCGCTCCGTTTCGTTGATCGCATTCTGGATCGCATCAGTCATCGCATCGGCATACAAGATAACCTCACCATCAAGATTTCGAGCAGCGCGCCCTGCAGTCTGGATTAACGAGGTTTCGGATCGGAGAAAACCTGCCCGGTCCGCATCAAGAATGGCGACCAAGGACACCTCTGGCAAATCTAAACCCTCACGGAGCAGGTTAATCCCCACCAAGACATCAAAACTCCCCTGACGGAGCTCTTTTAAGATTCGCGCTCGATCTAAAGTATCGATATCTGAATGGAGATATTCAGCTTTGATACCTGCCTCAGTGAAATAATCGGTCAAATCTTCAGCCATGCGTTTGGTGAGAGTTGTAACAAGGACACGCTGCCTTTGCTCAACACGCCCATTGATAACGCCGATCAGATGATCGATCTGACCATCGACCGGGTAGACAGAGATCTTTGGATCAATTAAGCCGGTAGGACGGATAATCTGTTCTACTACCTGTGTACTGCGATCTAGTTCGTAAGGTCCCGGCGTCGCGGAAACAAACACCGCTCCCTGAAGATATGATTCAAACTCTTCAAACTGGAGCGGGCGATTATCCAAAGCCGATGGCAGGCGGAAACCGTAGTCCACCAATGTCTGCTTGCGAGCGCGGTCCCCGCGATACATCCCACGAATTTGGGGCAAGGTTACATGAGATTCGTCAACGATTATGAGATAGTCGTCAGGAAAATAGTTGAGCAGACAGTGAGGTGGCTCGCCGGGGGCTAGCCCTGAGAAATGGCGAGAATAGTTTTCGATGCCTTGACAGTAGCCAACTTCCCGCATCATTTCAAGATCGAACCGGGTCCGCTGTTCAATCCTTTGGGCTTCTAACAGTTTGTTGTTGGCAATGAAGTAGTCAATCTGATCCTGCAGCTCGGTTTCAATGTCCAGCAGTGCCTGTTCAAACCGCTCCGCATCTGTCATGAAGTGCCTTGCAGGGAAGAGCGTGATCGTCTCATGTTCCGTCAGAATCTCGCCTGTCAGTGTGTCAATCTCGGTAATCCGCTCGACTTCGTCGCCGAAAAGTTCAATCCGGTGGGCGGTATCTGCATACGCGGGAAAAATCTCGATTACATCGCCACGCGCGCGGAAACTCCCACGCGAAAAATCAATGTCGTTCCGCTCATATCGGATATCTACAAACGCTCGTAGAAGTTCATTCCTTTTGATGATATCCCCACGGTTCACCTCAACTCGTTGACTATCGTACTCCTCAGGCGATCCGAGGCCGTAGATACAGGAAACACTCGCAACGATGATAGCGTCACGTTGTGTGAGCAGGGAGGTAGTTGAGGCGAGACGTAGTCGGTCGATTTCCTCGTTAATCTGTATATCTTTTTCAATGTAGGTGTCTGTAGTTGGCAGATATGCTTCAGGTTGATAGTAATCGTAATAGCTGACAAAATAGTGGACAGCGTTGTTAGGGAAAAATTCCCGGAACTCACTATATAATTGTGCGGCGAGGGTTTTATTGTGCGAGATGACTAGCGTAGGACGCTGCAAATTGGCGACGACGTGCGCCATCGTGAAGGTTTTTCCCGAACCCGTAACACCCAACAACGTTTGAAGGTCGTTCTCCTTTCGCAGAAAACCGTCCGTAAGCATCTCAATGGCTTCCGGCTGATCTCCTTGCGGCGTATAGTCCGAAATCAACTCAAACTTTTCCATATTTATTGCTTCCTAAGCAGCACCGGGCATGATCGTAGGGGCTAACGGAGGTTATTTCTCCATAAAACCCCATGTCCATCTTTTTCTTCACACTTTATGTTTAGGGTTCGCGAATTACTGGTGTGCATTACACAGCAGCTTCGGTTCATACCCAACGAGGAAGGCTTCCTTAATAATATCTTCCTCCGGACATTTCCCCTCGTATTTCAGCAGCCCGGTGTTTCTATCAACGGACCGCCATACAACGTTAGACGGTTTCTCAAAATCTTTGACGGGACCGCGTGCCGCCTCGACCATAAATCGAGCCCAAATAGGTAATGCACCCCGCGATCCCGGGAACGTTGTCTTCTGCTTTGGGTCGTTAAAACCGACCCACACACCAGCAGCAAGATTTTGAACATAGCCGACAAACCACGCGTCTGTATAATTGTCTGTTGTGCCCGTTTTGCCGGCTGCAGGACGTTCTAATCCCATTACGCGAGCTCGCCTACCGGTGCCGTTGGGACCATCAATCACGCCTTTTAGGAGATTTGTCATGATATAAGCGACCCCTTCGTCAAGCACCTGTTGCGGTAGCGATTGATTTTCAATCAAGATGTCCCCGTATTGATCTTCAACATAATGGATGCCTATTGGCTTCCTGCGTACCCCACCATTGGCAAAGACAGAGTAGGCACCAGTCATTTGGAGTACCGGCAATCCACCCGCTCCTAATGCAACTGATGGAACTGCGGGTAAATTGGCGTCGATACCGAGACGTTTGGCGATCGCTAGCGTTCGGTTAAGTCCGGCAGGTTTTTCGTTTTCCTCTATCGGTGTCTCCCACATCATTCTTGCCGTCGCAATGTTGATAGATCTCTCCAATACCGTTCGGGCGGTAAGATCTCCGTAGTAGCGCTGTCCATAGTTCCGCGGCCTCCATCTTCTTCTTGTGCCAACGTCGATAGACCACGCTTCGTCGCGGACAATTGTCGCCGGTGTTATCAAAGGCGGGAGATCCAATAGTGCTGCAAATACTATTGGCTTGAAGGACGAGCCGGGTTGGCGATACGCATGGACAGATCGATTAAAAAAGTTAATTTTCTGCTGTGTGATATAAAAATCACGTCCTCCAACCATAGCCTTGATGTGCCCCGTTTGCGGTTCTAGTGCGATCAACCCTGCTTGCAAGTAATTGGTAATCGGGTTAATGCCATTTGGATTGTTTTTGTTTTCGTCGTAATCGGGCAGACTTCTGTATTTCCGATAGCCAGCTCTCAACTTTGTATCCAATTCCCGCAAGTGCTCAGCAACGGCCCTTTCCGCAATCTCTTGCATGGACAGATCGATTGTGGTGTACACCCTTAGCCCTTGGTTGTACAAATGCCCTTCTAAGTCAGGCGTCTCTATCAGTTCTTCATGAATATATTCCAAGAAATGCGAACCGCCGCTGCCCTGTGCAGTTTTGGGCACCTCAATGACAATAGGTTTTGCTATATTTGCTTCATATTCTTCTGTATTAATGAAATCCGCTTTTAGCATCAATCCGAGTACCAGATTACGCCGTTCTTTTGAACGATCCGGATGCCGTATCGGCGAATAGCGCGTCGGCGATTTCGGAATGCCTGCCAGCGTGGCACACTCGTGGACCTCTAATTCCCACACATTCTTTCCAAAATAGTTTTGGGCTGCCTCTTGGACGCCGAGCACCTCCTGGGAACCGTATCGTCCCAAGTTAATGAGGTTTAGATATCTCTCGAGGATTTCGTCCTTAGAAAATTGCCGTTCAATGCGGACGGCGAGCAGCGCCTCCTTCACCTTTCGCAGAAGCCGTCTCTCACGGGTCAGATAGATGTTCCGTGTAAGCTGCTGGGTAACGGTGCTTGCCCCCTGAAGCGTTCCTTCTATCTGTCCCAAAAACAGCTGAGTATTGTGAATGGATGCGCGGAGAATCCCAAAGAAGTCGACGCCCCAGTGGCGATAGAATCGCTGATCTTCAACCGCGAGGAATGCTTGAAGCAGGCTGTCCGGCATCTGCACCAGCTTCACAATCTCTCGCGCTTCGGCTTCGCCTTTTCTATCATAAAGCGCGTTGAGCAACTCCGGCCGGAGGTCAAAACTCTCTGTTTTTTCCCCATCATCATTTTGGATTGTCTCAATTTTTCCGTTAACCACAGAAAGCTCGACCTGATACGGTTCCCGATCTTCACGTGGAAAATGGAAACCCTGGAGATAAATCCATAACCGTTCGGGTTGCCCCTGCTCATCACGCCCGACTGAATATTGTCCGACGATACTCGGTTTGATGAACTCTTCGCTTTCTTGATACTCCAACCGTCTCAATTTATCCAGCAGGAAATCAACGGAATCTCCCGCCTGAACTGTACAAAGGGAGGAATAGACTTCCAAGTGTTGTTTCCACGTGTCAGCCTCGCGGTATTCGAGTTGGCCCAAGTCAATATGATCAATAGAATCCCATGATTTGATGACGACGCCCCCAACAAATCCAACACCAACAAAGACCAGCATCATCATACAGATAACACCAATGAGAAGTAGTGCGAGCACACCTCGAAGAACTTTCTTAATCATCTAATTTTCCTCAGTCCATATCTTAATTTTATCGATTTCTCTGAAAAATTCAGAGATCAGTCCTTACGGCGTACGATCCCGACGCTGTTCTCTGCTAACCCGCTTGATAGTGCAACCGAACGCCTTTGTCGTTTTGAGGTCTTTGGGAATTTCATTCTCAGCGACTACAAGATCCAGTACTTGCCGTAAATAGTGCGTTTCGGGATGCCGCTGGCTATTATCAATGGCACCACGATACCGAAGTATCCGTTTTTCGTCCAAGAGGTAGACCTCAGGTGTACGCCTTGCCCTAAATTTATCCGCAATTTCATTCTTTAGATCTTTCAGAACCAAGAAATCAAATTTGTTTGCCTTGTTATGTTTAGCCATCTCTTTGACGGACTCATTCTTGTTGGAGTTGATCCCGATGAACTGCACGCCCTGCTCCTTGTAGTCGTTATGTAGAGCAACGATTCTTTCATTGTAATCATTAGAAACAGGACATTCGGTCGAAATGAACATTATAACAGTCGCCTTTTTGTCGTGACTCAGGTCCTTGAGCGAATGCTTTTTGTCCGTTGCATCTTTGAGCTTAAAATTGGGAACTTCCTTATCGATCTTGATAGTGTCTGCAATGGCGAGTGCACCGGAAGTTAAGATAACAGCAAATATCAATACAAGGATTCTGGTTAACAATTTCATCTAATTCCTCCTAAGGTTCTAATTATCTTCCGGTTTTCTCGATTTCAAATGACATCGCCTTAAGACGTTTGACATTTCGTTCCGTTTAAGATCGCTTTTGTGTGTTCAGACAAATTCGCACCCATGCTGCCTAAATTACACATGCTGCTTAAATTATACACGTTTTATAGCTAAAATCTCAACTATTCAAACGTATAAATTGAAGCGAAGGTAACAGTAACTATATAAAAATATACCAATCCGCTCCCAATGATAGCGGTTAATTTTCAGATCGTTGTTTGAAAATCAGCAATGCAAGGAGAATTGGGCGTTAGCGACCAATTCTCGAAGGGGTTTAGGGGTTGACATAGACCTGAATTTCTCGGATGCTTGGGCGCGGGTTTTTGGAGCCGATATGACCTTTAATTGCGATAATACGTATCGTGTCTGTTACAACCGGTGTAGTTACCACGATACGCTTTCGGCGGTTGTTTCGGAATCGCTGTAGTTCTTTCCACTCCTCACCAACCTTTGCTAAGACATTGAAGTCTACAAGATCTTCTGCGTAAAGGACTACCATCCCCACTTCAGACCGCTTGGACAATTGCACAGTTGTTGGTGAAATCAGATGTGCTACCGGGGAGTTCAGTTGCAGCGTGTTGATCCCTCTGTTTCTGTTCCCAACCCCTATAGTCCCTTCAATATAAACCAAGTCGCTGGTGTCCATGTCCCCGTCCACCATCTCCGGGGAACTACAAATCAATCCAGCAATTGGGGCATAGTCATTGGTCAGCTGCGAATTGCTAAACACTGCGCAGCCTGCAAATACGCAGGTCAAAAAGGCAAATTTCCAAAGTTGTCGAAACATGATGTACACCTCCTTCTACCGGTGTTTGATACGTTTGGAAATGGCACGTTGGAAGATAGTTTCATCGGACAACGGTCATCCGGCGCGTTCTCCGATAATCCCCTGCCTCCAGCGTGTAAAAATACACTCCACTACTGACAGACTCTCCCATATCATTCCGTCCATCCCAATACGCTGCCTGCTCCCGTGATAGATAACTATTTGCAAGTTTTGTGCCCAGATCTAACGTCCGCACCAGATGTCCAGCCACATCATAAATATGAATCCGCGCATGTGCAGCCTCTACCAGTTGGTAGGGGATCCATGTTTCAGGGTTGAAGGGGTTGGGGAAGTTTTGGTATAGCATTGCCCGCTTCAGCCTACCCAAAGCAATAATCCGTTTCCCCAAAGGTTCGACAGAGAGTGCACCAGGCAGATTAACTTCCCAGAGTAGGACCGTACCGTCTCGACTTCCCGAAGCCAGCCATTTTCCGTTTTGGCTGAAAGAAACGGAACGAATCCATCCCGTATGGCCCCCTAACGTCGCTACTTTTTCCCACTTCGCTACGCTCCAAAGCTGAACTCCATCCCCTGCACCAGCGAGCCAATTACCATCCGGACTGAAAGCGATACAAGTGTTCAGAGGGGACGAAATAGGAAATCTCAATGTTTCTACCTGCTCCTTGGTCTGTACATCCCATAAATTGATCTCATCCCTTCTAACCGAGGCAAGGATCGTCCCGTCGGGACTGAATGCTACCGCACCGCCTTCCTTCTCCAGTACAGCGACTTGTTTCTGATCTGGGATATTCCATAGACGAATCGCGTCGCCCGCCCCTGAAGCCAGAAGTGTGCCATCAGGGCTGAAGGCGAGTGCCCGTACGGTCTGTGTATGCCCTTTTAGCCTCGCGACCAATTTTTTCTGCTCGACATCCCAGATTAGAACAATTTTATTATCGCCTCCGGCAGCGAGGAGTTTGGAGTCAGGACTAAAAACCGCGGCTCTACTATCGCTCCTAAAGTCTACTGTTTCTCTCTGTGCTTGTACATCCCAGACCTGGAGGACATTCAAGACGAGCAGACTTCCATTCGGGCTTAGCGCTTTTACGACTCCCGGAACCGATCCGATGGGCTTTTGGGTTCCCACATCCCAAATCTGATTTTCTGCAAACACCCTCGTTCCTTCCGGGTTAAGAAATACATGGTCAATTCCCGCTGTGTATCCATCTATGAGCCCTACCTGCTTATGTGTCCCTACGTCCCAAATCCGAACGATCCGGTCTTGTCCCCACGAAGCAAAAGTTTTGCCATCTGGATTGAAAATTAGCTTTCGCAAAGAACCTTGATCTTCACCTAATGGTATTGTGGCCACTTGCGCTTGTCTCTGCACATCCCAGAGACTGATGGTGTCCAGCTCGCCTTCCAGTGCAACCAGTTTTCCATCGGGACTGAACGCTATTTTTGTCCTTGAACCTTGGTTTGGCAATTTGCTTACCAACTCTCGCCGTTGAACATCCCACAGGTGTACTGCCCGGTCTCGGTTATCTATTGAGACAAGTAAATTTGCGTTGGGACTGAAGGTGACAAAATACACCCAGTCTGTGTGTTGGTCCAATACACCAATCTGTCTTTGGGTCTGTAAATCCCACAACCGCACTGTTTTATCCTCACTGCCGGAGGCAAGGGTTTTACCGTCCGGGCTAAAAGCTACTGAGTGCACTCTATCCGTATGCCCCTTCAACACACCGACTTGGTCGCCAGTTTGCACATCCCACAGAAAAATATTCTCCGATTTTCCCAAGATGCTGCTGCATGAAGCCAACAACTTTCCATCAACGCTAAAGGCAACAGTGAATTCTCCCTCTATGTGTCCTTTCTGCTTTCGCTCCTCGATATCCCATAGAAAAATCTCGCTGATACCCAATGAAGCGAGGGTTTTCCCATCCGGACTAAAAGTGATTCCATAAACCAAGGATTTATGTCCTCTCAGTAGACCAACTTCTGTTAAGTCCGCCGTTTCGTAGAGCCAAACACCAAGACTGCCTGAAACCGCTAAGAGTTTGCCATCAGGGGAATAAGCGATGTCCTCAACCGTTCCCTTACCGAGTTGCATTGCTGGTTCTTCAGGGAAAGTCTGTCCTAACACCCAGTCTATCCATAAAAAGAGTAGAACGAAAACTAGTGTCGTGTTTATTATCCAATGCTTTTCCATCGTTCTTCCATTTTTTATCGGACAACGGTCATCCGGCGCGTTCTTCGATAATCTCCCGCCTCCAGCGTATAGAAATACACTCCGCTGCTGACAGACTCCCCCATATCACTCCGTCCATCCCAGTACGCTGCCTGCTCCCGTGACAGATAACTACGCGCAAGTTTTGTGCCCAAATCTAACGTCCGCACCAGATGTCCAGCCACATCATAAATACGAATCCGCACATGCGCAGCTTCTGCTAAGTGATAGGGGATCCACGTTTCGGGGTTGAAGGGGTTGGGGAAATTCGGTAAGAGTGCGGTCTGTTTGACTGCGCCGAAGAGAACGGGTTTAGGAAAGAGCAGTGAGCGAACATTCCAGATTCGTGTTCGGTAGGACACATTACCCCGGGTTATCACGACGGAACCGTCCCGACTGGCGGCAAAGTATCTCGGAATGTCAGGCATTGCGAGGGAAGTTTTGGTCGCCCAATCCCAAATCTGTAATCTATCTTTGTGATTAACAAACAGGTAATCCCGTTGCTCCGGCAAGCGAGGGGATCGAAAATGAGAAGACACAGAACCGCCACGCACAAATTGGATCGGAGCAGAGGCTTCAAAGCGGATTGATTGCTCCGGCGCAGCTGTTCCAAGTTCCCACACTTGTAGCTGATCCAGATTACTGATAACAACCAGTGCGGGATTTGTTCGGTTTGGCTCAAATGCGATGTCATCAATCTGAGTTCCCGGAATTTTCCACGAGTAGCGATAAGCATATTTATCCTTTTTCTTTTTCCACAAATGTATCTCGTTATCCCAATCCGCCACCGCCAGATAGTGATCATCCGTGCTAAAGATGATATGGCGCTCTGAGATGTGATCCCGTCCCTTTGGCGACAGGTCTTCCCGTTTTGCGGGATTATGGAGATCGTAAATGACAATGCTGCTGCCCTGACCTAAGGCAAGGCGCTTACCATCATTGCTGAAAACGAAGGGCGTCGATCCATCATCATTTGGAACCTTTGAGAGGACCCGCCCGCTTCGGGTCTCCCGTATCTCAATCCACGGATCCTGATCCACAGCAAAAGTTTGTCCGTGCGGCGACATTGCAACTTGACGAAAAAAACGCTCGTCGGGGAAGATTACTTTCTGGAGTGATTGTGAGCGAAGATTCCAAATTGTAAGGGATGCCTCCACACGGACGAGGTAACGTCCATCAGGACTAACAGCCCCCCATCGAGGGTAAACGTAATCGGTCTGGAAAGCGAGGCGACGGCGTTGTTCGATGTCCCACAGCGCAACAAACCCCTCGTAGTACCAGAGCAGTGCCTGCCTTTCATCGGGTGAAATGGAAAATCCTTTAAGACCAAGCGTCTTATCGCCTAATTCCTTGAGTTGTTCGCCAGTTTCGATAGCCCAGATGCCCACCCGGTTGGGTTGTCTTGGGTAACCGCCTGTGCCGGAGGCAATATAAATCTGCTGATTATCGGAACTGAATTGCATCTGTTGCACATCACCTGTGACGCGCCAAACCTGCTGTTCCATCCCCAGCTTCGCCTCCCATAACCGAATCCGACGATTGACATCAGTCATCACAATCCAATGACTGTCAGGGCTATAGACAGCACCTGTTATACTGAAGGGTTCCTTGTGGCTCCATATACGTTGATGCGAAGTGGTATCCCAAGTGTCAATAGTCGTCTCCCAGACATCTGCGCCGCCGGGCAGATCCCGAACAATATAAGAACTGATGGAGAGCAACTGTTGTCCATCTGGACTGAACGC
>JAJDUM010000051.1 GCA_022826645.1 Candidatus Poribacteria bacterium | reverse complement strand
GTCCCATTGTCTGGAGTTATGCGAAACGTTACTGTCTCCCCTGACGCAGGACTCCCACTCCTCCGAACATTAATTGTAAATGTCAATGTATCACCGGGAGAACCAGAACCGGGATAACCTACCACTTGTACGAGGGGAGATTCGTTAGATGAATACGTTGATGACAGGTCTGCTGAGGGATGGCTTACCACTTGTACGAGTGGGACCGGTTTCGGCGGCGGACCCTCAACTGTCGCAGTTACACCCACAGAGGCATTGCCAGCTGATGCTGTGACCGTATACGAACCGGACGCCCGGCTTCCTAATCTTATGATGGCGGCGGCCCGTCCGTTGTTACCAGTCGTATCGCTGTCAGTCGTCGCCGTGCCTGAGTAACCGAACCACGCATTACCATCGCCTGAAGTGATACGAAACGTCACTGATTGACCCCCTGACACTGGATTCCCGTCCTCCTGAACTTCAATAAGAAATCTCAATGTGCTACCGGGGGCGGCAGAACCAGGATAATCGATCACAACTATCGATAAGTCTGCTATTGCCCCCAACGGTATCAACGTACAAATCAAAAACAGCAAGATGAAACCAACTAGGTGTTTCTGCATAGTTCTCCTTTTTCCAGTGTAGATATCGGGACAGGTTTTAAGGGATTAGAAGTTACGCAGTTCAGTTTGTAGTAGCGCAATTTATTGCGCTACTACAAACCTAAACCCCTACTGTAGTTGCCCGTTTCTTAATCCCGATTTATCGGGGATTCATCGGGCGTTGGAAAGGGTGTGCTGCGGCGATGAATCGCCGAACTACAAAGTTTTGAGCGTTCAACTGCGTAAGTCCTACATAGTGTTAAAAAAACCGGTAGGCGCAAATTATGCTATGCCCCTACCGGTTCTGTTTTTTAATCGGTGCTGCTTTTACTTCCCGTTGCCGTGCAATGCGTCGACAACCTTTTCGGGTTTCATTGGAAGTTCGGTGATCCGGATGTCAACCGCGTCAGCGACGGCGTTTGCCATTGTTGCCAATGTTGGGGTGATTGGCGGTTCACCAACACCCTTCGCACCGAATGGACCATCGGGGGCTTCCACCTCAACGATAACGGACTGAACGGTGGGCAGGTCTGCCGTGGTTGGCACACGGTAATCGACAAAGCCGGGGTTCACGTTACCTCCCTCGTCATACTGCATCTCCTCCATGGTTGCCCAAGCGTAGCCTTGTACCGTGCCACCCTCGATCTGTCCCTCGACCGCCATCGGATTGATAGCGAAACCAACATCCTGAGATGACGCCATTTTCAGCACCTTGATCCTGCCGGTCTCTGGATCAATCTCGACCTTAGCAATCTGTGCTGCGAGAGCAGGTGTTGAAGGTTTACGTGCAAAGGAACCTTTGCCGACAATCGGACCACCAGTTGTGGAGAGGCTGTATGCAGCCAATTCACCGAACCCGATCGACTTCGGCGGGTCAGCTACGATTGTTGACACCTGACCATCTTTGAGTTCAAGGGACTCCACGTCGGTATTCAACCGTTCAGCAGCAAGTTCGAGGAGCCGTCTTCGCGTGTCCTCTGCAGCGAGCTTGGCGGTATTGCCCATTGTGAAGGTGACAACACTGCCCCCCGAGCCGGTGGCATAGGGCGCGGAGTTAGTGTCACCACGTGAGATCGTAACCTCATCATAGGGAAGGGTCAGGATTTCAGCAACAATCTGGGCGAGTGCCGTGTCTGTACCGGTGATATCCATTGAACCGTGGAAGATTCGCGCGCTTCCATCTTCGTGGATTGAGACGAACATCCCGCCGGGTCCACATCCATTTGTCCAATCGCCGATTGCAACGCCCCACCCTTGATTTGGTCCCTTCGTGCGATTCTTCCAATCCACCGCATCAGCGACCGCTTGTAGGGTTTCCTTATAACCGACCTTCGGTTCATTCGGTCCTGCGGGCACTGGATCACCCTCAACCCGCATATTTTTCAGGCGAAACTCGACCGGATCGAGGTTGAGTTTACGTGCAATATCATCGAGTTGCGATTCCCCGGCAAACGCGACCTGTGGTGTTCCCGGTGCACGGTAGGCGGCGGTGCCTGACTTGTTAGTATAGACACCGTACGCATCAACCTTTAAGTGCGGGAACTTATAAACGCCACGCAGGCGGATGGTACTACCAATTGAGGCCCCCGATACGGAACCGGAATCCCAGAAAGCTAGTCCTTCACGGGCGAGGATTGTGCCGTCGTTTTTCACGCCGGTCTTCAACTTAATCACACAACCCGGTGCCGGACGACCATCGGTAAACTCCTCTTCACGGGTCATCTGAATCTTCACCGGACGACCTGTTTTCTGCGAGAGTAGAACAGCAGGAACGTGCGTCAATGCAACGCCGAAACGTCCGCCAAACCCGCCGCCCATTGTTGTTGCAATGACGTTAATCTGATTGAGCGGGATGCCAAGTGTACCGGCAATGCCGGAACGAATGGCAAAGGGACCTTGCGTACTTGCCCACACTGTTACTTTTCCAGTGGATTCGACATCCGCGACAGAGACGTGTGGCTCCATGTAGGTCTGGTGAACGCGTGGGATGACATACGTGTCTTCTACAACAAGATCCGACTCAGCGAAACCTTGCTCCACATCACCTGCGTCAGAGTGGGTTTCGGCGGAGACGTTGTAGTAGACCTCATCTGCCAGTTCTTCCATCTGGGCATTTAACTCCGCGATCCTTGCGCTGTGGTCTTGTGAGTCATCCCGTTCAAGCTTCCGCAACTCAGTTCTAAGAACTCGGCGGGCGGGTCCATCTTTCGTATCATCGCTATGGAGATGTGGTGCCTCCGGTTGAATGGCTTCCATCACATCCTGGACCGCGGGCAGCACTTCATATTCAATCTTGACCAGGTCCGCAGCTTCCTCTGCGACATCCGGATCTGTTGCTGCGACGGCTGCAATCGGTTCACCAAGATATAGGACTTTGTCCGTGGCGAAAACCCGTCGTCCGCTTTCGACATCGTCTTGCGTGATGATAGCCCGTACACCGGGCAGTTTCTCAGCTTCGCTCGTATCAATATTCAGGATCTTTGCGTGTGCGTGCTTGCTGCGAATAAACTTTCCATGAAGCATACCGGGCAGATGGACATCTCCTCCATACTGTGCCGCCCCCGTGACTTTTTCAAGGGCATCAACTCTCGGTACACTTTTGCCAAGAACTGTATATTCTGACATGAAGAATCTCCTTTTCGGGCTGGAACCTCAAACGTAAGCGTTAAAATCTGGTCATCAGTACGCGGTGGATATTACGAATTGCGCATAACTTCCGCCGCACTCATCACAGCTTCAATGATTTTTGTGTACCCTGTGCATCGGCAAATGTTGTTACCAAGCGCGTGCCTGATCTCTGCTTCTGTTGCATTAGGATTTTCGTCAAGGAATGCTTTGGACGCCACGATGAATCCCGGGGTACAGAAACCACATTGGTATCCGCCCTTATCCATGAACGCTTGCTGGATGGGGTGCAGTTGGTCGCGGCTGGCGAGTCCTTCTATCGTTGTGATTTCCTTGTCGTTGGCACTTACACCGAGCATCATACAGGATGTTACTGCTTTTCCATCTACAATAACTGTGCATGCGCCACAATCGCCTGTGCTACATCCCTCTTTCGTCCCTGTTAAACCGATTGTATCACGAAGGGTAGCTAACAGTGTCTTGCGCGGTTCAATTAACAGATCATATGTATCAGTGTTGACTGTTAAACTGACTGGATGCTTCTTCATTGCGTTATCCTTTCTGTTCCCCGAATAGGTTCGGGGACGAATCTAAAACAAATATGCCGTCTTGATTTCTGTGTGTCTGAAAGATGAATCAGGATTTGACTGAACTTAGCTTGCCGGTTAACCCTGTGCGCGATCAACCGCTGCTTGAAGTGTTCGCCGGGTCAATACACCGACCATTTCTCGCCGATGCTCTGCGGAACACCGCAGGTCGGAAATAGGGCTTGATTGCGCTGAAGCAGCCGCTGCTGCTTGTTGTAACAACTCAGTCGTCAGAGAATTTCCATTGACAATAGCTTCGGCATCGGTAGCTCGGAGAGGGGTAGGAGCAACAGCAGAAAGTCCAATTTTAACATCTGAAACAGCACCGTTATCCGCCGTTGCAGATGCTGCAACCCCTACGAATGCTAGATCCATCACTTCCCTGATCTTTTGCTTGATATACTGGGAACCTTGATTGGCACTGCGGGCTGGGCATTCAAACGCTGTTACAATCTCGCCGGTTTTTAACACAGTTTGTCCCGGTCCCACAAAGAACGTTTCAATAGGTACGGTACGCTCGCCGTCGGCACTGGTAATTTTAACTTGTGCGCCAAGTGCCAGCAGAGGTGCTGCGGTATCTGCAGCGGGGGAGCCATGACTGATGTTACCCCCTATTGTTGCAAGGTGGCGAATTTGGACACCGCCTACCTCACCGGCTCCTTCAGCGAGGGCGGTATAGCGCTCACGAATTATTGGATCGTTCTCTAATGTACGCATCTTCGTCAGCGCCCCGATTCGCAACCCACTTTCTTCGTCATAGTCAATACCAGTTAATCCGGGAATTTTTTCCAAACTGATAACATGCTCAGGCATCGCCGTCCGTGCTTTCATTTCTATAATGAGATCTGTGCCACCGGCTAATAGCTCCGCTGTGCCGTTGTATTTTGTCAGCAGGTCTGACGCTTCTTCAATCGTTTCCGGTTCAAAAAACTCAAAATTCCTCAATGTTATGGCCTCCCTGTAAAATACGAGGCATCCCACCTCGCGAGATCGTTGATCTTAAATGTAGTTTAGCGTGGCTAAAGCATACCAAATCTGGTTGGGGTTGTCAACGCTTAAATGTTTGCGTCGGTTGATACTATTCGATGATTAGTTGATGATGGTCTTTCACTGATTCAGCAGGACAATCTATACCAGCCAGTTGAATTGAATTCCCATCAAATTCAACTGGCCGCTGCGTTGTGAAGATAGCCCACTGATCTTCCCGCTTCAACAGATGGACATGAACACAGCCTGAAATGCCGTAAAGATTGATGAAATCATAGACGATTTTGGGTAGTTGATCTAGCTCGCTATGTTGATGAGGGGCATACGGTATTACCAGGACAGGTGAACGACCTTTAAACGTGCCGAGTAAAGCCTTAGGGCGGGAATCACGAAAGAGATGTAACACACTTTTATTGGGAGATTTGAAAAGTTTATTGCAAGCTCTCTTTAGGGCACCAAATGATCCAACTGGTGGTGCAACATAGGAAGACAAAGAACGGGCAACATCATTTGGCGGCTCGGTGTCCGGGCGAACATACCGGCAAATGAGAAGCGGTTTTGATTTGAATGACGCTAAAAAATAAGTGCAGCATGCAGGTTTTTCGGAGAGCAAATCAAGAAATTCCGAAAAGTTTGAAATTTCGCGTGATTTTTGTTCTTCAGATTGATCGCCTGTTTGAAAGGAATGTAGCCAGAATTTGAAGCGAGCATCAATACTGGCGTAGGTCTCACCAATTATATTCAGGAGTTCACTAGAGTATCCGTATGTATCTTCGATAGTACCAGCGAAATGTCGATGGTTTTCGGATGCGCGCCCGGTAACGAGTTTGAGTTTTTCGATGATCCGCACCATTTTTCTTTGGAATATGTCAAACCCCAAGGGTGCTGCGATCAGCTGTTCGATCTCATCTACAAAACTATCAGATTTTTCCAGATCTTCTGTCAACAGATTCAGCTCGGATAACGTCTTTCTAAGAGATTCCGAGGTCAAGTGAGTTATTTCTGTGATTGATTTAGATATTAATTGCTCAGTAGTATCCGCTGTTGTTAAATTCTGCTTTTCTTTCATACGAAGTTGTGCTATAATAAGTTATTTACTTGTAATTTAAGTAATAAGCTGTTAAACACTTCTGTAGATATGTGGCTATAAACTTTAGGAATTATACACTATATTCATCTAAAATGGAACAACTATTTCAGAAAGAGTGTTTAACATAAAGAGGTTCTTGACCATAATCAGACGAGGACGATTCGTTGCCTATCACCCAAAGCATCTTGTCTCGAGATAGTCTGTCATTATAGGTTAGATTTTTAAGGAGATAACATGGCAAATTGGGGTAAATATATTGCGGATACACTGGACCGCTTGTCAGGAAAGCGACAAACCTCAACGCTTCCGCAAATCAGCTTGCAATCACCTGAAACAACTGATGAGATCACCATCTATGAGGGAAGGGAAACACGGCGTGAAAAGCAGGTCAAGGAACGCTTGTCGTATCAGTTGTTCGAGAAGATGAGACGTCGTACTTTTAGCTGGAAATCTTATTACTACTATGATGCCTTTGATATCCCGCGGATTGCAATCACGAATGAGAATGCAACGGGAACCCATATTATCGAGCGCCGGCATTTGCTTCCAGAGGATCGGATCATTGAAGCCAACTTTTATGCAAACGCCAATGCGTCTACGATCTATATTGATGCAAATGATTTGGCTCGTGTGAGTCAGGAAATATTTGATCAGCTCAACGCGAAATCTATCAATTTCCAGATTTATAATAAGACCTATCCGCTGGAAATCTGGTTTGACAGTGATCAGAAGCAGGCAAATCAGTTTTTTTCGCTTGGCCAGCATAAAATTTGTATCGACGATCAACGGGCATATCTGCTGCGTCCTTTCCGAAATTTAGGTGCGGATGGATTTGCCGCTTTGTCGAACCGGTTACTCGCCCAAGAGGGCATCGCTGTTGATCCGAAAAGCACCATAGAATCATTACTGATTGAACTTGGGAGTGAGGAACTGCTTTACCATTACCAAGACGCTTTGAATCTGTATAACCAAAGGACCTCGCGGCGCCGATCTGCTGATCTAAATGAAGACGATGAACAGCCTTTAATTATCACGAAGACACGTCAGCGCACGCGTAGAGGACAAGCTAGCAATCGTTCAGTCGCCGATAGAGGTCGCCCTGAACCTATACCGGATGGGATGTATGATCTGTTAGCCTTTGCTTTTGAAAAGAACTTCTCAGAAATTGAGGAGGACTTGATGCACATTAGCCTTGCAGCATTGAGTTTAGATCGGGGCGCAGTCACTGATGGTTGTGCAATTTTGAGGGATAAACTTTGTTCCTATACAGAGGCGGCGGTGCTACAAGAACATCAACTGGAATATCTTTACCAATTTGTGCAGAGACTCCTAGATGGAGAAGAGGAACCAGAAGCAGAGGTATACTCGCCTCTCGAAGATCAAGCGTATGAGGAAATACTCGTCGAACTGTTAGAGGACATCCGTGACATCACAGCAGATTTCCGCTACATTCACTATCCGCCCATTAGTCATCAAGTTGATTCGCTCCAAGAATCAGTTCAGTCACTTTCACAAGCACTTGAGGATGCCGAAGATAAGCAGCGCCGTCGTGAAATCAGTGACAGGCGCGAGATTTTGACCAAAAAGGCATTTGAAGTTCCTAACTCTCGCACCTACAGCGTTGATAGTACGAAGGCGCGAATTAGCTTTTACGAGCGATTGCTAGAGATTCAGAAGACTGTTCGCGATGCACAAGAACAAGCCAGCAATTCCGCCCATGATGTTGCTTTTGGTTTAGCGAAATCTGCTTACATTTTAGCTCAGCTGCATTTGAAAGCATTTCCGGACTTAGGTAACCTCTCCAATCAACTGATTGAACTGATGCAGCGGGAATCAGATGACAATTACAAAGAATTTGAACTTGAACTGATTAAAACGCTCGCGCAGATTGCTGCTACGCTCCATGGGACTACTAAGATAAATCTATCAGACCAGCTAATGAAGATAACGAGCAAGTTGCAGAAGTTTTGTACTGATAACGAGCAATTCAGTGAAAACAGTTGGAATTCGGCTTATACGGAGTTTGTCAACCGCGGGGCTGGGGAATTCAATGATAAGGTACGTGAGTCTGCAATTGAGAAATATGATCAGATAGCCGAACAGATTGATTGCCAACTGGAGTTGATTGAGATTTTTATCAGTGGCGTTAATGTTCCCGCACTGCTGCCAGCACAATTGCACGAATCAGGAAAAGGGTTGCAAACATTCCTCGTAGAACAGTTGAAGAAATACCTTAACACACAAAACCTGCAACTTCAGAGTGTCCCAGGGCGTGAGCATCAACTTCGATCACTTATTACTGAATTGATGCCTATGCAACTGGATACTCCACTTGAACAGTTGGAATATTTTTTTCGAAGTACGGCTTAACATCTAAAAAAGGTCCAATGAACCAAAAGATGTGAAACTTAATCTGTTGTTTTAGCGTGTTATTTGCGGATAGGACCTATTATGAACTCTTTGGAGTCAATGAATGAAATGACAGCCTGATTTTAACCCTCGCCTTTACTTTGTCACCTGGAGGATCATGGATTTGCTACCGAAGAAATTAGAAACCTACCCCGTTAAGCCATACTTCTCTGAGCAGCAAGAGCTAAATGAGCGCCTGAATGAGATTCTCCCACCATATATATCGAAAATACCTCTGACTACACGTGGGAAGCGTTTGGTTCAGCTCTGTGTCCGGGTTACTCTGATCATTTGTTTCTTGACTGCGTTAGCAGTCTGTGGATTTCTAGCTCATCGTGCGATGAAGGAGAAAGACACATTCTGGTACTATCTCACAAAGAATCAGACCATAGTCCTGACGTTGATGCAAGGAAAGAAAGTGCAGGACGCGGCAACTCATGAGGTACTGGCAACACTTACAGCCGCGGACAAGACGATGCAGGAGCGGTTAATTCAGCTGCAATTAGACGGGTACGCTCAGAGCAATTCGCAACAGATCCCCATCATTTACGACTTATCGGCACAGAAGGATTATCGGAAAACGTACGAACAGTTGATTCAACCGGCACTTGAGCAGGGGTATCGAATCTATAACAATTTCAATCAAAAAACTGAGCAGGAAGTATATGGAATTACGACGAATGAGCTGATATACCAAAAAGGCTTAGCTGTACCGGGATATGGTCCCAAGGCATTAGAACAGGTGCTATACGGGGCACGACGTTACTTCCCATTTGCGCTTATTGCCGGGCGCGTTGCTGACATAGACCCGCTGCTCCTACTGAAAATCTTTGAGATTGAAACGGAGTTTGATGAGGTTTCGGTTGGTCCCAGTCAGACAGAAGACGGGGAAGATGATATTGGTATCGCTCAGAATAATTTGGCTGTCTTGCCCAGCTTGATTCGCCACATCTTAGATCCGAATATGCCAGCATATTCTCCTTTTTTTGAATTTCTGAGCCCCGGCAAGGATTGGGAAACGGGGAAACAACTCACTTGGAATGAGTATTTACCCCGATTGGAAGAGGAGTTAGCGGGAACTTACGATCGCCAAAAAAATCCGTACGGAAAATATTATACTAATATGCTGAAAGCCCCTCATATCGGTGCTTTCTTGGCAGCCTATCACATAAAGCGTGATAAGACCTATCGTTTCGAAGATTGCCTGGATTTTTACAGTAAAAATGCCAAAGCCCTCAAAGTTGAACTTGATCTCAAACAGGACGTACAGCCATATCATTGGGCGTATTATACCTTCTACAACGGTGGTCCCAAGCGCTGGCATGTGCTGAGAACATACCTGAAGATGCGCCAAAATCAGGAGCTAATTCCACCTGAACTGCAGGAAGCAGTTGACACTATAAAGCGCCGTAACGTGGTTGCACAACGGATCGGGAATAAAAACGAATACCTGAAAGGGCTCGTTTTCGATCAGGTGGAAGGCAAGATCGTTAGAAATGATGGTCTGCTTGATTATGGGCTATTTGATTTCTCACCAAATTTCAAACCTCGAGAACTCATGTCTGGACTTCCTCCCAACCTCGCTATGGCAAAAAAGATTGGTGATTAGTACAGGTGGACAGGCTTACAGTGGGTGGGGAGTATCCCGTGTAAGCCTGCTCATATGTCTATGCTGAGAAAATACGACCTAACGCCCTCTGTCCTGCTGCTCCTCCTACCGATTATTTTCTTCTTCTTTGTCTTTCTAATATATCCCCTCCTATACATTTTCAAAGAATCTTTCTGGATCAACAACCATCTGAGCCTTGAGTATTTCAAGCTGATGGTCACAGACGAAAGCATCCGCAAGTTGGTCATTAATAGCTTCAATATGGGGATTGTGGTGACGCTCACGACAACCCTTATCACGCTGCCGCTTGCTTATTTTCTCACCCGCTATCGTTTCCCCGGTCGTAACATCCTGCAAGGGGTTATCCTGATCCCGATTATTATGCCGCCTTTCGTCGGGGCAATTGGCATGAAGAAGCTGTTCGGTTTGTATGGTAGCGTGAACATCTTTCTGAGCAAGATTGGGCTTATCGATTTGGCGGACGCAATTGATTGGTTCGGTAGCGGTTTTTGGGGCGTGATTTTGCTGTCTACTTTGCACCTCTATCCGATAATGTATCTGAATGTGGTTGCAGTGTTAGCAAACATAGACCCAAGTTTGGAGGAAGCAGCGGAAAATATGGGAGCATCACGCTTTACGCTTTTCCGAACAGTGACACTCCCATTGATGCTGCCAGGATATTTCGCAGGGGCGATTCTTGTATTCATTTGGGCATTCACCGACTTGGGCACACCGCTGATCTTCAACTACAATGAAGTAATCGCTGTACGGATCTTTCGCCAAGTTACCGATGCTAACGTGAACCCAATGGGGTATGCACTCGTCGTCTTAATTATTGTGCTGACAGCCCTCGCATTCTACATCTCCAAACGTTGGACCGGGGCTGGACGGTATGAGATGCTCGGACGTGGACACGTGGGCTCTCGTGAGATTCAAGCAAGCCGCTGGATGTGTGCTATTATCTATTGTTTTGTGGGTGTCATCATATTCATGGCACTGTTACCACATATTAGTATTGTCTTGACCTCACTGACTCCTGACGCGAGTCAATGGCGATTGAGTGTGCTGCCTCAGAGTTATACGCTGCAGCACTATTTAGAAGTGTTCAGCCACGAAAGTAAACTGGAAGATACGCTGCTCAGTATCAAGAATAGTTTATTCTATAGCGTGTTCAGTACGTTGCTCGCACTCTTCCTCGGAATAACACTCTCATATCTCCTGACCCGAAGACGAATCCCGTTCAAGAATCTACTCGATGCTATTGCTATGTTACCCTTAGCTCTGCCGGGTGTTGCGCTCGCCTTTGGCTATGTGGGCAGTTTCGCGGATACGACGCTGCTACTTCGTCACTTGCCCCAATCTGTCGTGTCCGTCTTAGATCCTCGACAGAACCCGATTCTACTGCTAATTATCAGTTATGCAGTCAGACGTCTACCGTATATGCTCCGCTCTATTTATGCAGGACTTCAGCAGACAAGCGTAACGTTGGAAGAGGCATCACAGAACCTTGGCGCAAGTCCAGCGCGGACGCTGTACAAAATTACCCTGCCCCTTGTAATTGCCAACATCATTGCCGGATCAATCCTTGTGTTTTCATTCTCTATGCTGGAAGTAGCTGACAGCTTGATTCTCGCAATGCGAGATCAATATAATCCGATTACCAAGGCTATCTGGAACCTTTCACAGCGTCCGGTCGGTGGGGCGTATATCGCATCTGCATTGGGTGTGGTGGGAATGTTTATTTTGATAGGGTGCCTGGTTAGTGCAGGACGTATCCTTGGGGGACGCTTGGGTGAGATTTTCAAAATCTGATGTGTATGCTTGTTGAACGCAGTGGATTAAAGTTGTCTTTTACAAGCGTGGTTCAACATACAATGTTTTTTCGTGGGTGTAATTCACGAAGCCTGGGGCGGTTCCCTTGGGCTTGACAACATACCGAAACCATGTATAGTCGACAGGAACATAACTCGAGTGTTGTGCTTTACTGAAGAATGCCGCAATTTGGGCGGCTTTCAGAAGCGTCGGCATTGGGATGCCTGGCTTATTTTCGGGATTGCGAATGACAACGTGCGAGCCGTGAATCTGCTTTGCGTGTAGCCACATGTCTCGGCTTGAGGCAACTCGACGAAGGAGCAGGTCGTTTTCCTTGCTATTGCGCCCCACATAGATCTGAAAACCATCGGGCGAGATATATTTCCGAAATGCACCGGCGGATTCGCTCTGCTTGGACAGACGTTTAGTTTCTTTTATCCAATCTTTTTTTACAAACTCGGACTGAATCGATCGAAGTTCTTTTAACCCTTTCGCTTCTTCCACTTCCGACGCATAAGCCTGTAACGCCTCTTGGTCGGCTTCATTATCAGCAATCAATCGATGGAGAACGGAAATACCGCGTTTCGCTTTGGTGTACCTCTTGAAGTACTGTTGGGCATTTTCTGACGGGCTGAGCTGCGGATCAAGCTCGATTGACAACTCACTCAAATCTGGACTGTAGTAGTCCTGCACCTGAATAGTTGTCTGGCCTCGCTCGATTTGGTGTAAGTTCGCAGTAAGAAGCTCACCCTTGATCCGATAATCTTCCGCTCGTTCCGCACTTTCCAGATCCTGCCGCAGCGACACCTGTTTTCGCTCCAGCGAGGCGGTCATCTTGTGCAGAACTTGGCGTAGCGTATTCCGTTCCGATTGCATCGCCTCGTTGCGAGTTACTGCATCGTAGTAGGCGGACAAGGCTTCGCTCATTGTTTCAAAATGCTGGCTCTCAGTATTTGGGAATTGCATCAGTTTGAGCGCGGAGACATCGACAACCTTGTCTTCGTCAGCCAATCGATCTGGGTTATTCGCGCTCTCTTCTAATTTGGGATTTTCAGGCGAATCATCTGCGTCAACAAGCACTTGGGGGTGGCTGGTGGCAGACGGTTGGAAATACCAAACAACCTGTTGATACGCCTCCCAGAGACCGTCTAGCGTTGCTGAATCATCAACGCGCGCGATAATCTCCTTAGCGAGCGTTGGGCTCAAGCCATCAATCTGGTTAAAAAGAAAGCGCCAGTTGATTTTTTCATTCTCGACAAGGGCGAAAAAGGCATCTTGATCTAACTTAAGGGGGTGGCATTTATCGGGCTGCGGTGGCGGGTCATAAGTCAAGCCGGGCAATACCTCACGATAACGACTCATTGTTTCGTCAATATGTTTGATACTTTCGAGAATAGTGCCGCTTTTTTCATCAACAAGGATAATATTGCTATGCTTTCCCATAATTTCTGCGATAATCGACTTGGGCGACGCTTCGAGAACGTCGGAGGTGGGTGCAATGGTGAGTTTGAGGACTCGATCTAAGCCCACTTGCTCTATCGCTGTGAGTTTACCCCGCATAACGTGCGTCATCAAGAAGTCTGCAAAATGAGATCGTGATTGTCCTTTCGGCGGGCGTTCAACCAAGTGAACACGACCATGAACGGAATGGGTTGAGATCAGCAAGAAGTGGCTTGTAGTTGATTGAGAGATCTTCAGTACAATGCTGTGAGAATTCAACTGCTCGATATGCCTAATGGTCCCATTTAGAATTGTACGACGGAGTTCATCCGTTACAAGATGTAAAGCTAGGCTATCGAATGACATGAGGCAAACCTCGTAGAAGTGACTTGTCGTAAGTGCTTCATACCTTCAGCAGCATCGCGCGTCTCCGCGTGTCGCCCGGTAGAACGGTTGCTCATTATACCATAATCCTACAGAGACGGCACGGAAAATTGACAGGTCGCGCTTCCGCGTTGATGGTTTAATCTGTGAAAATATCTTACTGTTTTCGTTGGGCATGGGTCAATTGACAGCAATTATTAGTTGTGTTAGAATTCCTGCCGAAGCTAAACTATTGTAGGTTGTTGTGGGTTTATAGTATCTGCGGTTTTCAGTTCATCCTTAGTCCCAAGTAAAAAGGGAGGATTTTAATGCGTAAGTTCTGGTTCAGTGCTTTATTATTTGCAATAGCTATTTTACTGATGGTTGCGTCATTGGCGGTCGGACAGGACAGTGTATTGGATAAAGTAAAAGACAGGGGGAGGTTAGTTTGCGGAGTATACGGCGGCTTACCCGGTTTTAGTTTCCTCAACCAAGACGGCAAGTGGAACGGTTTTGACGTGGATTATTGTCGAGCACTTGCTGCCGCTATTTTTGGAGATCCCGACAAGGTTGAGTTCGTGCCGTTGAAGACTCCGGAACGTTTTCCCGCTCTTCAGACAGGGGAGATAGATGTCTTAATCCGAAACACCACTTGGACGCTTACCCGCGATACTCAAGTAGGAGCAGACTTCGCTCCACCTACCTTTTATGATGGGCAGGGATTCATGCTGCGCAAAGAACTTGGCGTCATCTCCTTAGAGGAGTTAGCAGGAGCGAGTATCTGTGTTACCGCTGGTAGCACTACTGAGTTAAACCTCGCGGATACGATGCGGGCTTTAGGCGTGGATTTTAAGCCGGTTGTTTTTGAAGAGATTGACACGCTTTACCATAGTTATGAGCAAGAACGTTGTGATGTAGTTACAAGCGATAAATCCCAACTGGCCGCACGTCGCAATGTGTTAAAGAATCCGGGTGACCACGTTATCCTTGATGTGACTATCTCGAAGGAACCGTTGGGACCTGTTACTATCCACGGAGACAACAAATGGAATGATGTCGTTAGCTGGGTTGTCTACGCTACGTTCTTTGCAGAGGAACATGGAATCACTCAATCGAATGTCAGTGCCTATAAATCCAAAAACCCAGAGATAGGCCGTTTCTTGGGTGAGACGGGTGATATGGGAGGGAAACTTGGTCTGTCGAAAGATTGGGCGCGTCAGGTTATCGCTGCCGTTGGCAACTATGGCGAAATTTTTGAGCGCAATCTTACCCCCATCGGTCTACCGCGCGGGGTTAATAAGCCGTGGACTCAGGGCGGTCTGCTCTATTCGATGCCGTTCCGTTAAAGAGTCCTACAAACGGAGCATAGATCCGGAAGTTGCACAACCCTATGGAAAACAACTCACCTAAAAGTCCAGCAGGTAAAATACCCTTCTGGCGCGATGTTCGGGTCCTGCAGGTGCTGTTCCAAGTCATCTTCCTTATTGGAGTGGTGCTGTTAGCCGGTATTCTCTACACAAACATGTTAAGAGGACTCCGGGGGCTCGGTTTGACCTTAAACCTCAATTTTCTTAATGATGAAGCCGGGTTTGGGATAGCTGAAGGGATTGCCTATGAACCGTCGGATACCTATCTTAGGGCGTTTTGGGTAGGCGTGATAAATACCATTAGGGTTAGTGTTATAGGAATCGCGTGTGCTACGATCTTGGGGCTTGTAGTCGGCATCGCGCGGCTATCAAGCAACTGGCTTGTCAGAAATCTGGCAGCCATTTATATCGAATGCTTTCGTAACATTCCGCTCCTACTACAGATTCTGTTTTGGTATACGGCTGTAATCCTGCAACTTCCCTCGGTACGGAAGAGCTTCACATTCTTCGGAAGTGTGTTCATCAACCAACGGGGTGTATATCTTCCATCACCTCAACCTACATCGGGTGTGAAGATTTGGTTCGCTTATCTTGCCGTAGGATCTATTTTAGCACTGATCCTCTACCTTGTGCGGCTGAGGGAGCTTCGGCAGATGGAACAACCCGGTTTTCCTGCAAAGTGGGCATTGCCAGCGTTTTTGGTAGTTGCCCTTGTGGGCTGGTTTGCGATTCCGGGGAGACCATTTACTCTGGAACTGCCAGCTTTGAAGGGATTTAACTTTGCTGGAGGGATATACCTTTCACCCGAATTTTGCGCGCTTGTGATCGGGCTTGTTATGTATACCGGAGCTTTCATCGCTGAAGTAGTGAGAAGTGGCATACAATCCGTAGCGAAGGGGCAACGAGAAGCTGCTAAAGCGATAGGTCTAAATGAATTTCAAACCCTCAGATTGATTGTCCTACCTCAAGCTTTACGCGTTATCGCCCCGCCACTCACCAGTCAGTATCTGAACCTTACCAAAAACTCGAGCTTAGCTGTCGCAATAGGCTTCCCAGATCTATTCAACATCGGCAACACCATGATGAACCAAACCGGACAATCCATCCCGGTTTTTGGGATGATCATGATAAGTTACCTAACCATCAGCTTGACCACATCGGCGTATATGAATTGGTACAACCGCAGAATTAACCGAATTGGACGATGAGAGGGAAAGAGGCGCGTGGAAGAACGGACACCAGATAAAACAATTAAACCACCCACTGATTCGAAAAATATATTACAGTGGCTGAAGGCAAACCTTTTTAATACCTGGTATAATGCGCTCCTCACCCTTTTGGCCGTTGTCTTTTTATACATTGCCTTTAAGGGCATTCTGAGTTGGGCATTCACTGAGGCAAATTGGAACGTTATACCTGCTAACTTGCAGATTTTTCTAGTCGGTGCTTATCCAAGAGAAGAAATATGGCGTGTATGGATTGTGATTTATACTTTGGCTCTGCTGTTGGGTCTGAGTGCCGGCGTTTGGGGTGGCCTAACCCTCCGGCTTGCTATCGTCATCGGAGGCGTTGGGGGAGGTATGGGGATTATCCTGGCTTTTTTTCCCATCGCCCTCTCAAATAGATTCGGTCTATTGGGCGGAGTAACGTTGCTGGTAGTGGCGTTTTTCTTAATCCGTGGAAAGATAGGGCTACGCCCTTGGGTTCTGGGTGGTTGGCTGCTATCATTTCCTTGGACTATGATATGGCTGCACGGATTCGCAGGTTTACCCACCGTTCTTACAAGCAGCTGGGGTGGGCTGCTCTTAACACTTATTCTGGCGGCTGTGGGTATCGTTGTATCGTTTCCACTGGGAGTTCTTTTGGCTCTCGGGCGACGGAGCACTCTTCCCGTGATTAAGTGGGTTTCAACAGCGTATATTGAGACCGTGCGCGGTGTGCCCTTGGTGACCATTTTGTTTATGGCACAGATTATGGTTCCCATTTTCTTGCCTGATTTTCGCATTGACAAGATCTTGCGGGCAATGCTTGGTATCACACTTTTTTCTGCTGCTTATATGGCAGAGAACGTCCGCGGAGGGCTGCAAGCGATCCCGACGGGACAGTACGAAGCAGCCCATGCGGTGGGTCTCAACTATCCTCTTACGATGTTACTTGTTGTCTTACCACAAGCACTTCGCTCGGTCATCCCGGCAATTGTTGGACAGTTTATCAGCCTCTTTAAGGATACATCGCTGGTCACTGTCATCGGACTGTTAGATTTATTGGGTATAGCCAAAACAGTTATTGCAAACCCCGACTGGTTGGGACTGCAAGCTGAGGTGTATCTGTTCGCTGCGATAATCTATTTTGTTTTCAGCTACTCTATGTCATATATCAGTCTGAGGATTGAAGATGCTCTGGGAGTTCAGTAGGTATGACATTATCTCGTATATACTCGGAAGGGAGCGGTGAAATAGTGGCAGATCTTGAAAATACGCCAGACGATTCAATCATTATCTGTGAGGATGTCCATAAATGGTTCGACGATTTCCATGTGCTCAGAGGCATTACTGCCACGTTCACAAGAGGGGAGAAGGTTGTGATATGCGGACCTTCAGGATCGGGGAAATCCACATTTATCCGCACCATCAATCGTCTGGAAACGCATCAGAGGGGACGTATTATCGTTGACGGTATCGAACTCAGTGATGACCTTCGTAACATAGAGCGTATCCGCCAAGAAGTCGGCATGGTCTTCCAACAGTTCAATCTGTTTCCCCATTTGACTGTTCTACAAAACGTGACGTTAAGTCCCATCTGGGTTAAAAAGATGGCGAAGAGCGACGCAGAATCCGAGGCTTTAGCGTTACTTGAACGAGTTGGTATTGAAGAACATGCTTACAAATTTCCGGCACAGATTTCGGGCGGGCAACAGCAGCGTGTTGCAATTGCGAGAGCCTTGGCAATGCAGCCTAAGATTATGCTGTTCGATGAACCCACAAGCGCGTTAGATCCTGAAATGATTAACGAGGTTTTGGATGTAATGCGTGAGCTAGCTGCGTCTGGCATGACCATGTTGGTTGTCACGCATGAGATGGGATTCGCCCGTGAGGTGGCAGATCGGATTATCTTTATTGATGAGGGAGCGATTGTCGAAGAGGCAGCACCAGCGATTTTCTTCGATAACCCACAGAATGAACGCACCCAACTCTTTATTTCGCAAACGCTACAACATTAGATAGAGTTGACGTACTCCCAAAGCTGAAGCATTGGGATTCTTATCCGCTGTTTTTAGCCGGATTTACATAGGTGCGGGTGAAACCTTACACCTATCGGGGACGCCATAACCCCAACTACAGGGCTGTCACTTCGCCCTGATACTTTTCGCCATAAGTTGATTGCACCAACG
>JAJDUM010000065.1 GCA_022826645.1 Candidatus Poribacteria bacterium | reverse complement strand
GCTGAATTAACAGATCGTCACAAAGCGTATAAAATGCTACAATTACTAAGTCCATGGGATTCTCCTGTTTGAGTGTTTTGTTTTAGGCAACAAATACTCTAACGGAAATTCCATGGATATTCAAATAGCAACTTGCGTTATTCATAAGTAATATTATATAGCCTCAGTTGCTATGCCATGTTGACATTTGTGTTGTAATGAGATTTCTGAGTTTCAACGCTAGGATTATCCGGTGACAATGAAATGTCAACAGAATCCGGACAGCCAAGTTTTTTGTTGAATCCATCGGCATCAATCAGGTAATTCATTTGGTACCCACGCGTGACCGAACTTCAATGGAAGTCGCCCTTTATCTCTCCCCAAGTGGTTGTGAGTTGCTTGCGAGATTGTACTGCAAGAGCCTCATATTGAACTTCAAAGTCGTCGAAGTGGACACGGTTCCCCCATCCTGAAGACAGATAAATTCTCCCTTCCGCATAGGTGTCATCAAGAAAATCTAGCATTTTTTTGTCATCAATAAAGTATTGAAACCTATTCCCCTTGGCAAGGATCTTCAACCGATACCACTTGTGCAGTTCAAAATCAAATAGCTGAAATGTGTGTAGCTCGTTCCCGAAAAAGATTCCCACTCCGTCTTCCAATTCGTCTCCTCTCATATCAACCTTCATATGTTGAATGATCGCTGCAACGCCTCTTTTTAAATTTCTTATGTCCTGAATATGTATATTATCTTCAATATGTACATTACCTAAGAAGAATCTGTAAGATCGCCCGTACAGATATATTAGGGAATCCTTGTTCCTCTCGTCCTCCTCTAAATCTACAGTCCATGGCTCAAGGAGCGGATGTATATGAGCGCGCAGCCCAATGGCTGGACCACCGCCAACCCTCTTAACTCGCTTGCTGATTTTTAGGGATACGGACACGTCGTAGTCGCTTGAGATGATACCATCAACCGCAATCATAACCTCCGCTTCAACCTCTACTTTAGTTTCATCCAGCACTTTAGGAGAACCGAGAACCAATTCACCATTTTCAATACCACCATCTTCAGCACCTTTTATAAACGTCCAACCTTGTAAGTCACCATCGTTAAAATTATCGCGGAATATTTCTGCCCGTACTGATAGCGTAAACAAGGTAAATATCAGCATAGCCATCATAAGCTTCATGAGGTATCACCTTCGTTTTCTGCTGCAAGTCAGCTCAGAACCCAACTCTGTTCCGAGAGTCTTCGACCTACAGATTATCTGGCAACTTGGGTTATTTTACCCAATAGTTGATTGAACAGGTCTCCGAGTGTTGTCGGTTGGATTGAATGCGAATCGTGAAACCCAACACCATACCAACCTATCGGTGTGACCAATCCCGGTCCAAAGGATTGCAATGCGTCGGATTCATCAGTTCAACCAGTCAACCAATGAACTAATAAAGTCACCTAACTATCTCACATTTAACACCATTTTTCAACACGAATCTTGCGAGGAGCGTCCATGATCACGTTCGTCTGTAAAAGGGCTTGCTTGATAGTGGAGCGTGTGTTATCATTATTTACAGCATTTCTGTCCCAATGGATTCATCCAAAACCGGTAATGGAAAGGAAACCAAATGGCTGTTTTTTTACACACTCGCGTTCGAGTGAGCGACCTCAATAAATCAATTAATTGGTATTGTGACCATCTGGGTTTTGTCGTCAAGAGTCGAAGCGACAAATCGCCTGCGGGCAATCAGATCGCTCATCTGGAATTACCCGGTAACCTGCATACCGTCGAACTAACCTATTCGCCCGACTATGAACTCAATGTCCCGGAGGATTTGATGCACTTTGCCATTGGTGTTCCAGATCTTGTCGCCTGCTGTGATACCTTGGAGACAGATGGCGTCGAAATTTGGCCCGATGGCTGGCGCGAGCAGTTCACCTCCGGCGGCATGAAGATGGCATTCATCGATGATCCAGACGGCTACGAAATTGAGCTGTTGGAGCGTAAGGAGGCATAGAACAACTATGAAGATTGGATGTGCCGCCTATTCATTTCGCCAGTATCTAACGAGCGGTGAAATGAGCCTTGAGGGTTTTCTCGAAAAAGCAGTCGAAATGGACATCGATGGCGTTGAATTAACCGCTTACTATTTCCCATCAACAGACGATGAGTATTTACACACCCTCAAACGTCAATGCTATCTGTTTGGGTTACAGGTCTCGGCGGCGGCTGTTGGGAATCGCTTTACAGACCCTAACCCCGACGAACGTGCCGCACAGATCGAGTATGTCAAAGATTGGGTTGACATCTCTGTTAAACTTGGAGCGCCCTGCCTGCGTGTGTTCGCTGGAGGAATACCTGAAGGGCATAGTGAAGCGGAAGCCCGCCAATGGACCATCGACGGTTTGAAGGAGTGCGCGGAATACGCTGCACCCCGCGGCATCTTGATAGCGTTGGAAAATCACGGAGGGATAACGTCTACAGCCGATCAGGTTATCGATCTGATTACGTCGGTAGACTCAGAATGGGTCGGGGTGAACTTAGACACAGGCAACTTCCGTCAAGACCCCTACGGCTCTCTTGCACGTGTCGCGCCTTATGCGGTAACCGGCCATGCAAAGACGGAAATCCCAAAGGAAGACGACGGCAAAGAAGAAGCAGATTTTTCTGAGATCGTCAGGATGCTTAAAGCACAGGGATACAAAGGTTATCTGTCAATTGAATATGAAGCCGCCGAAGATGCAATGACAGCCGTTCCCCGATTTGCCCAGATGTTGAACTCGCTGGTTTAGACAGATCTATCGAACTTACCTCGCCCACTACCGCTTAAAAAATAAGGAGGATATCAATGGCAACGAATCAAACGAGAGTCGGACTCGCCCGAACCGGCGAACGACGACAAAATGTTTTCACCGCCCTAGACCTTGTGCGCGACGATGTCACACCAAAGTTGCGTGAACAGGTGATGTTGAAGCCGAATTTCCTTTCCAGCACAAATCAGCTTGCTTCAACGCACGTTGACGCTATCCGTGGCGCGATCGATTTCTTGTTGACTGTGCCAGAACCACCGAAAGAGATTATCATCGCAGAGGGTGCCAACCAAGCATTCTCGGGGGAGGCTTTCGATAATTTCGGTTACAGATCTTTGATCGACGAATACGCCATTCCGATTCAGCTCGTGGATCTGCATCAAGATGAGGGTTGGGAAGAAACCCCTGTCGTTCTTGCTGATCGCAGCGAAGTGCCTGTGCGGATGCCCAAAACTGTGCTCGATTGCCCATGTACAATTTCAGTGGCGGTCGCAAAAACACACGATGTCGATGTAGTGACGCTTGCCCTCAAAAACATGATTATGGGAACGCTCCATCTCAAAGATCGCATCAAAATGCACGGCTACCACAGCCATGCCGATCGCGAACTGCCACGCGAGGCGCAGACGTTGAACATCAACCTAATTCGCCTATCTCGCCATCTTTCCCCTGACATCGCTCTCATCGACGGTACTCTCGGTTTGCAGGGCAACGGTCCCGGAGGCACAGATTCTATTCCGCTCGGAATTGCTGTTGCCAGTGCAGATGTGTTCGCTGCGGACGCTGTAACTGCAAAAACAATGGGATTTGAACCGCTGGAGATTGGTCTGTTCCACTATGCCAATGAGATGGGCTATGGAGTCGCAGATCTTGAGGAGATTGATGTATTAGGTACACCTGTCAATGAGGTTATCAAACCTTTCAAGCCACACGAAACGACACCGCTTCAATTTCAATGGCAGGAAGCCGATGCAGCGCACTATTTGAATGTAGGCTAATAGGCACGTATCCACCGGTTTGGATCTGGCAGACTAGTACGTTACCAACGATGCGGAGCTATGCCCGGAACTGTATAGCGTACAGGTCTGCCGCTGCCATAACAAAACGAAGGCGGATTGCCCTACCAGCCAGTGATCCGACATCGCTGCCCTTCTCCCATCTGACAACCCGCTCAATTTCATCTCCAAAAATTTCGATGCATTGCGATAACTGATACCCATCAATTGGCTGTCCCTCCGCGTCTTGGATTTCAACGCGCAAGCCTCCCGTCACAGATGTTGCGTAATTAATGACCAGTTCATTACCCTCAAAAACCAACGGCTTCGTCACAAATTCACCGCCAGTATAAGGCGCATTGACCGAAACAAATCCGTCAGTGCGGAGTGTGCCGCGTCGTAGACGAATGGATGGACGCTTGTAATGCTCTATATAATAAACTGACATTTCCGCTGGTCCCGTTGGAACAATCCCTACGCCGATGTACAAATTCCGGTCAGTCCAGTTGTCGGAATCGGGACCAAGCCCCAAAAATGGCTCCATGAAACGCCGATCCCAGTGCACACCATCGCGGCTAGTCATAAACACACTTTCCGAAAGACCACTGTCTTTCCAATCCTCATGGAACTTGCGGTCAGGGACAAAACGTTTGGGAAACATCAGATAGATATGAGGTGCCCGAAAATATTGTGTGCAAGCGTTTTTGTAGAGATGCTCCGTTGGTGAATCCCCCATGTCAATAAACTCCGGCTCGGACCACTGACGGAAGTCGTTCGAAACGCTCCTTCGAATAGCTCGGATGCCGGGCGGTATCCAACCCCGCATATATGCCACGTACCGGCTTTGCAACGTATCCCAGAACGCAATATTGTGAGAATCAAACATCGGCCACCGGTCATCCGGTGCTATCAGAATTGGATCTTGATCTAGGATCTGCCAGTGCACGCCATCTGGAGAGGTGAAACCCCGCAAAGTCGCTCGTTTGTCTATTGGTGCGCCGACCCCGACGGCTTTATAGCGTTCTGAGTCCGGCGTCTTCGGATTGCCGTCCTTGAAAACACATAAGGCTTTTGCATCGCTCCCTTGGAGGACTATGTTGTTTTCCCTGTTCCCATTGAACTCAAAGATTCCCAGCGTCGGGCGTTCCCAATGCACACCATCTTCGCTTTCCGCATAAGCTGTACATTGATCTTCCCATGTCGATTCCGAACCGCACCCCCGATACCACAACCGATAGCGGTTACCCTCTTTCATCACCACCGGATCGTAACTTATTGACCCCTCCCACGGTCGATTGAACTCAAGGACGACCTCTCGAGGGCTGGGACGATGCATTTGAAGGCTAACGCCGTTCATCTCCTCGATGAGCCAATCATCTATGAACAACTCCAACCTTGAATTGATGTCTCGCAGTCCAGCCATTTATTCTCTCCAGTTGTTTGATGGTGTTGCGCAGACCTCCACCTTTTTTTTCATATATCTCCTAATTTTCATTATTAAATAACTCTTCCGCATTCAAATTACCAGCGTCCAATTCCTGCCCCCACTCCATCACCTCTTTCATTTGTGGGAGCGCATTCTTTTTTTCCAACGCCAACGCGAGACGTCTACCCGTATCTCTCAGCGCAGCTCTTACTTCCGTCGCTGTCGGTGCTATCTCTATTGCTGCACGGTATTCCCTTACAGCGTCCAAAACTTCGTCGCGACCAATATAACAAACGACGAGGCTGTTTCGTGCACGGGCGAGCCGGTTTTTAATGTGTGGCGAGTGCTGGTCGTCGACAAACTGTCGCTCAAATTGGGATTCAATTGACAACAAATTTTGGAAAGCGAGATTGTTTGTCGGTATCAGAGCCAAGGCGGACTCAAAAGCTACTAACGCTAAAATTGGCTGCTTTCTCAACAGATAAAGATAACCAATCGTGTTATAAACTTCTGCGCTTTTTGCCGACGGATCGATCTTTTCAAACTCGGTAAGCGCAGCGGTATATTTTCTCTGATTCATGAGCGCATTTCCACGGGCGATGTGCAGATTTTTGGAGACACTTTCTGCCTCCAAACTTTGGGGTGCAGCCAAAAGCCTTGCCAGTTCCGTTTCAGCACTTACGAAGTCACCAGCACGTTGATAGGTGTTGATAAGGCTCAATCGGAGATTTACCTGTTTGGGGGACAGCGCAAGTGCAAGTCGTAACTGATCTATTGCTTCACGGTAGCGTTCCTGAGCGTCGAGATGTTGTGCATAATGGTGGTAGGCAGCGACAAGGTTCTTGCGGGATTGCCCATCACCAGACTTGGCGGCAAACGCCGATTGGAACGCCCCTATCGCTTGCGGATATGCCTCTTTTTTGAGGTACAGTTCACCAAGTAGACTGTGTGCATCGGAGGCAGCCTTGTCCACCTGAATAAGTTGAAGATAGGCATTAATCGCCTTGTCGATATTCCCTAATTTGCGGTGGGCATTGGCGCGTTTCCACAAAACATCGACTAAATTTGCATATGCGATATGCAGCGTTGGGTTTAGTTGTAGCGCTTCCTGATATGCAGCAATTGCCTCCTCCCAATACTGGCCAGACGTTAACTCTACACCATAGTTGCTTAAATACCCCGCGAGATTCTGCTTGATTTTCCAATCAGAGCGATCGAATTCAAATGCTTTTCGGTATTGCGCGATGGCATTTTTAAGATCACCGGTCCTGGCATAACCATCGCCCATAAGGCGGTATAAAATTGCATCATCAGGCTTGAATTGGAGTGCTTCATCGAAATGTGACGCTGCTTCATTATACGCTCCAAGATTCAGAGCCTTAATTCCGCGTTCTCGAAATATTTGATAGAGGTTGTTGCGAGGCGTCGGATCGTAGGGGTTCATTTCGAGCGATTTGCGGAAGGCATCTATGGACCGGTCAATCTCTCCATTCCGATAGTACATCACGCCGATCGTGTTGTATTCATTGGAGGAAGGTATCTGCTCAAGTGTTCCTTCAAGCAGATCCACAGCTTGTTGGGAGAGACCAACTTTCTGGTAGAGTTGTAGAAGGGTTTCTCGCGCTGGATGGTAATTTGGGTTTATTTCAAGGCAGAATCTGAAGCTCGCAGCAGCCAGTTCGGTATCTTTCCTGTCCTTGTAGATCGTCCCCAGCAGGTAATGCGCCCGTGCGTCTGCCGGGTTGATTTTGAGCTGCTTTTTCAAGGCGTCAATCGCAACGTCATGTTGAGGAGTGTTGTGCGGTGTCGCGTAGACTTTCAGCAATGTTGCGCGGTCCCGAGCAGTTGGACGTTGCGCGATTGATGACCCAAAACTTACATCAAGCGGGGCAGGGCTATGTCCCCACAGTCCGATAGCATGCCCAAACTCATGCAGGCAGAGCGTCCGAATCTCTTCTTTCGAGAGTCTAGATTCTGCGGAGGGCTTAGGCAGCGAGAGGATAATTTCGACCGAGAAATCCGCGGAGTGATGGCGTGTGAGTTCGGCTCTGCCATAGGTCATGTCCGTCTGCTCTGCCCCGCTGTGTCCCCAACGCACCCAGATATCAGCCTCCTCGCTCTCTCGCGACTCTTGAAACTGAACTTTACCGTAGGAGGCCACTTCCCACTGTCGCATCGCATACCGCAGCGCGGAAAGATATTCCGCCGTCTGCAACGCCGAGGCGATGTAAACAGTGATCGGCATTTCGACAAAACGGGTAATCCTGCCGTGAGAGAAGACCGTAATCTGATCGTAATAGTCGTCGGCCAAAGCTGAGAGGGCGGAGATCAGAAACATGGCAGAGAGAACGATGCCTCGGAGTGAGTCATGAGTTTTCATCCGACTTTGTCCTTCTGGAATTGGACTTTCACGAAATATGGTAAATCAGAGAAATAAGTAGACATTTACCAAGAACTCCGACCATCACGAAATTTCCAAAGTCCCCCTGATAAGGGGGCTTTAGGGGGTTGGTTGTGCATTGGGAGTGTCTAAGTAATTCTAAAATCTACCATAAATCAATCACCGCTTCATTCGCAGACTGTTGGCAACGACAGTTACACTGCTGAAAGCCATAGCGAGGGCAGCCAACACCGGGTACAGGGAACGTAAAACCATCGGTAGGAAGGTGAACGGGTGCAGTACACCCGCCGCCACCGGGATAAGAAGGACGTTGTAGAAAAATGCCCAAAACAGATTCTGCCTGATGACCCGCATTGTCGATTTGCTAAGAGCAATGGCTTGTGGTACGGACCGGAGATCGCCGCTTATCAAGGTAACATCAGCCGCCTCCATTGCTACATCAGTGCCTGTGCCAATGGCGATGCCCACATCCGCTTGAGCCAACGCCGGTGCATCGTTGATGCCGTCACCAACCATTGCTACATATCCGGGAGCCTGAGATTTTCGCTCAATTTCTCTTTGTAGGTTTTCTACTACTTCTGCCTTATCTCCCGGCAGGACTTCGGCGAAGATCCTGTCAATTCCGAGCGCGTTGCCAATGCTTTCCGCTGTCGCTCGATTATCTCCGGTGACCATCATAACCTGCAAACCCAGACGGTGCATCTGATCAATAGCCTCCTTGGAACCCGGTTTGATGGTATCTGCCACGGCAATCAATCCAGCAGCTTTGCCATCAATAGCAACCCAGATCACGCTTTTTGGGTGCGTCTGCAACCTTGTCGCTTCAATTCCCAAGCCGTTGAGATCGACATTTTGCTCACTCATCATTTTAAGGTTCCCCAAGACAACTTGGTGCTCCTCAACCTGAGCGATAGCCCCATGTCCAGCTAAGGCTTCAAATCGGGAAGGTTCTGTCGGTGACAGTCCACGTGCCTCTGCCGCCTGAACGATGGCATTGCCGATCGGGTGTTCGCTTCCCCGTTCTGCCGAGGCAGCCAGCCATAGGAGCGCAGCCTCCTCTTGCTGCATCTCTCTCGCCTCCTCCCCAGTTTCTGGGCGAGGTCCCACTGTTTGAGCGATAACGTTTGAGGTGTTACTCTCCGCAACCACTATTTCCGTCACCGATGGCTCGCCTGTTGTAATCGTGCCGGTCTTATCGAGGATGACTACCTTGAGCGAATGAGCGAGTTCTAATGCTTTACTATCTTTGAAAAGTATCCCCTGCTCTGCCCCTTTGCTTGTGCCGACCATAATGGCGGTCGGTGTCGCAAGTCCAAGTGCACAAGGACAGGCGATAACCAACACCGCTACCATTCGAATCAGCGACGGCGTAAAACCAGCATCCACGGCAAACCACCAGACCAACAGAGTGATGCCCGCAATTGCAATAACAGTGGGCACAAAAACGCTTGCGACCCGATCAGCGAGACGCTGAATTGGTGCTTTACTCCCCTGCGCTTCTTGGACGAGTCGGATGATCTGCGCAAGCGCGGTTTCTGCGCCAACCTTGTGCGCTTCAAACTTGAGGCGCCCCTGTTTATTGACGGTTGCACCAATTACTGGGTCACCCTCTCGCTTATCCACCGGTATGCTCTCTCCAGTGAGCATACTCTCATCAACGGTAGAATTGCCCTCGATGATAACTCCGTCGACGGGAATCCTCTCTCCCGGTCGTACAACCACCGCGTCGCCGACCGCCACCCGCTCAATAGGAATATCAACCTCTTCGTTGTTCCGTATCACACGGGCTGTTTTCGCCTGCAGCTCCATCAATTCTTTAATGGCAGCGCCTGCCCGGTTCTTCGCACGGACCTCTAACAGTTTGCCGAGTTTGATGAGAGTGATGATGACCGCGGCGGTTTCAAAGTAGACGTGGCTGCCCAAGGCAGTGCTACCTAATGTCAACGCAACCGTAACGGGCACACTGTAAAAGAATGCTGCGGACGAACCCATTGCAACCAACACGTCCATGTTGGCAGCACCATTGCGCAATGCTTTGAAGCCGCCCGTGTAATAATCCCTCCCCACGTAAAATTGCACCGGTACGGCAAGAGCGAACATCAACCAGTTGCCCCAGATAGCGTCAGACCAAGTCCCCTGCAGCCCAAAATCACGCCCCATACTGAAGAGGAAGAGTGGGAGAGAGAAGACGACCCCAGTCCAAAACTCGCGCCTCTGTTCGTGCATTTCAGCTTCGCGGGCAGCCTGCTCGGTATCTACAAGTTGGTCGGGATCCGCTTCAACAACACCGTAACCTACCCCTTCAATAGCAGCGATGAGGTCGGTGGGGGTCACCTGACCCGGGATGTACGCTATCTGTGCCTTCTCCGTAGCAAAATTTACAGCTGCAGAGACAACACTCGGTTGCATCTTGTTAAGTGCCTTCTCGACGGTTGATGCACAGTTGACGCAATGCATCCCCGTGATAGGCAATTCGACCTCATGTGTCGCCACCCCGAAGCCAATATTCTGAATTTTCTCAATGATGATACTCTCATCCAACACAGATGGGTTGAACGCAACGGATGCTTTCTCGGTAGCATAGTTGACGTTCGCTGTCTCCACACCATCCAATTTCCCCAACTCGCGTGCGATAGTGTCTGAACAGTTGGTACAGTGCATCCCAGTTATGGGCAGTGTGATCTGTTTTTCAGCCATGGTACTCTCCTCCCATTTTTCAGCCCCGATTTATTGAAGATCCTCGCTGCGCGGGACGGGGAGATCAACGCGGCACCAGCTTTCATTATCCCATACAGTTGTGCTAAGTGCCGGTGTGCCCTTCATACGCTGAAATTTGCTCATTAAATTGCAGCGTCCAGCCAATTTCATCCAATCCATTCAACAAACAGTGTTTCTCGAAATCACCAATTTCAAAAGCGTGTGAGGTGCCGTCAGGTTGAATTACTTGCTGCGCCTCCAAATCAATCATCAACTTATAGCCCTCTTGTGCTTCAATCTGTTCCATCAGGTCTGCGGTTACATTGTCCGATAGAGCGATGGGTAGGAGGCCATTTTTGTAGCAGTTGTTACGAAAGATGTCAGCAAATGAAGGTGCGATAACTGCCTTGAACCCATACTGTTGCAATGCCCATGGTGCGTGTTCCCGTGAGCTACCGCAGCCAAAGTTCGCTCCAGCGACCAGAATGCTCGCATCCTGATAGCGGGGATCGTTCAGAACAAAGTCCGGATTGGCATCGCCATTGTCCCGAAAACGCCAGTCGTAGAACAGGAACTGTCCGAAACCGGTGCGCTCAATCCGTTTGAGAAACTGCTTGGGAATAATCTGATCGGTGTCTACGTTTAGCCGGTTCAACGGTGCTGCAAGTCCAACATGTTCTTTGAATGCTTCCATTGTTTGTATCTCCTTCAAAAGTATCTGTGATAATTAATCTAAGTTGCTATCTATTGAAAATCTATCACTTTTTCTGTAGGTCAAGATTCATATTTCTACATCCAAATGGTACTCTAAATCCTAATCTTATTGGGATAGAATCGTATGTCTATATGTAGGTTGGGTTGAACGGTAGTGAAACCCAACACTTATTCTAAAAATCTACTCAACGTTTGGCGGCCCCGTGTAACCAATGCTCTCCCAACCAGCCACATCACCGCCCAATAACCGATAGGGGTGTGGGACTATCCGCAGCGAGCGGTCCTCCAACGGTAAAGAAACACGTCGATGTCCATGCTCGGCGGATCGTTTTAGAGCAATCGCGATCTCCAACGCTTGGTGGTATGCACGTCCACTATCTGCTACATCCTGTCCCGTATCAAACGCCTGCATAAGCCACTCAATCCGCCGTGTAAAGAAGTCTTCAGGCGAGGGGGTGTCGAGAAAAGACGGATAAACCGGGGTTGAAGCTGCACCACATCCTTGAATAAACACAGGTTTGGGACCAGTCAGCCATACCTGTCCATTTTCGCCTGTGACTGCGATTGGGCAGGAAACGCTTCGGTCGGTCGGTGGCATGGGAATATCACAAACAATGTCACCTGACAATCCGAGACGACCATAGGCGGGACAGTCAATTTCGGCTGGCGAAACATCCACGGGCGGCATCCAATCGGATTCTGGCGGTAACGTCCAACCCTCGACCCATTCCACCTCCAGACCGGTGAGCAATTGCAGCAGCGTTAATGGAACGCAGCCACCACCTGATACCTCCCGTGGCAGGCCACCTGGAATAGCAACAGCAGTAAGCTTGCCGATGTTCCCTGCCTTGATCCAATCAGCTGTTTCCAATAGATGCGGAGCTCCTGAGTAGACACTGCCACAGCTAAAGACAGTGCCCCGTTCTCGACAAATACGTATCATCGCATCTGCCTGAGACAATTCCACCGCTATCGGCTTTTCGCAGGAGACCACCTTGACACCAGCTTCAGCACAGGCAATTACCGCATCCGGATTATGCGAAGTTGGAAGAATCACTGAAACGATGTCAGGGCTTTCTCTATCTAACACCTCCTCCAACGTATCAAAAACGGTTTCAACCCCGTATCGATCTGCAAAGGTCTGTCGACGATCTTTTGCCCGGTCAGCCAGTGCGACGATTTCGCAGGCCGGATGGTTGGCGTATGCGCGTAAATATTTCCTTCCCCACGTTCCGGCTCCTCCGACAACAGCAACTCTATACTTTTTCATTTCCCCAAGACGACTCCTCCAGCTTAATGGCTCTTAGAAGGCGATGCAAACTACCTGCTTTTTACCCTTTCCACCAATGACGTTGTGCTTTGAAACCTTATCGGCGAGGCGGTTTCCTGCCACCGCTGAACGTATCCGGCTTCTGCGTATCGGACGGCCAATAACCGCTGGGGTCTTCTTGCCACAAATTCCCACACAATCCCGAAATCACTCGCCACTCTGCCGCGCCGAGATCCGGATCCGGGTGAAAGAGAAATCGTTTCAACCCTGCTTGTTCCGAGGTTGCCAAGATGTTATGCAAATCTCTTGCGGTCATTGCATCGCCGGCGTGTGGACTGCGTCCGGTAGACACCCAAGCGACGACTTTATCATCATCCCCAATAGCTTCCAGCGCGCGTTGGGTTTCGCTCCACACTACCTCCGCGAAGAACTCCTCCGGGAATCCCATCTCCATGTCCATCAGCGAGTGGACCCCCGGCAGCTCAATACCAAACAGCGACTTCACCACCGCAAAGCAGTCCGCTTCTGTCAGCGTAGGGTTCCACTCAGAAAGCATCTGTACCCAACGTGCAATCGTTCCGTACATCCCATCGAAACCCCGATGCCAGAAGTAATGCTTGGGAAAGATGTAATCGAAAAGCGATGCCATCTGTTGATAATTCTGTCCGGTGAGCGAAGAAAACGTCGCCGTGCGCGGAATACCCCCCAATTCTACCTTGCGGTTTAACTCCTTGAGCTGGGCGCGTACGGTCTGCATATAGCCCAACGCCGTCTCTTGCCGTGTCCGCAACCAGTAGAGCACATCCTCATTGATGTCAAACAGTGTCAGTGCCGCCAACATCCCGCCCGGTGCATGATACCGTACCAGAGACGGCGTCAAGTTGTGAAGCCGTTCCCGCAAGTGCGAGATGCCCCGCTCCAAGCGGCCAATATCCTTGCCTAAAGCCGCGAAACGATGCCGCTCATGCTCACGGATCTCGAGCAACTCCCCACCGTGATGAAAGGCCAATTCATAGTGCTGCTCCCCCGGACCATCTATGATAACACCGTGTGCCTGGGGGTAAGCGTTCATCGTATCCTGAACACTGGCAGCAAATCCCAACGCGCCATAAGGATCTTCCTCCAATGGTCGTGCCCCGCCACCGCCGGGAACGCTGAAAGTCATAATATACCAATCGCGTGAGGCGGCGTCGTCCAACATTGCATGAAGTTGTTTCTCCTTTTCCAAATCGCGTGGTGCTTCCGGCGGTGGACTCACTCCGAATGATTTGTAGACCTCCGGATCAGGAGCAAAGGTCCGAATCGTTGTGCTGTCCTCCTGCATGAACTGCAAGTAGCCGAACACAATGCCACGTACACCCCCATCCTCCCAAGCGTCGAATGTCCGCCGGTAGTCGGGCAGCCAATGTTCGAGTGGACTATGAACAAAAATCCATGGTATCATAGGAAACCTCCTAGACTGAACACTTTACGTCATTAGAACTTACACAGCCAACTGTGTTGAAATGCGTAAGCCCTAATCATTTGATCACCATGTCTTGAAAAGGTAGTAAATCTTCTCAAGGTTTAGGTGTCGAATAGACAAATCATGTATGACCATATTTCGTCTGTATAATAGAGAGTTTCAATGACAAGAGCCGTTTTCTTCGATTTCTTTGCCACGCTTATCTTTTGGACACAGCCACTCCGTGTGACCCTTCGCAAGATTGCAGATCGGTATCAACTGTGTCTGGACTGGTCTGTCTACGACGAAGCGCGAGCGATTCTAACCGAAACGTATGAAGCCTCAAAACCAACAGATAACATACGGGAGACAATATCCAAGCAGCTTGAAGGCTGCTGCGCTGTTCTCAGAATGTTAGGGGTCCACGAGCATGTAGAGCAGATTGCGTGGGAGGTTTTGCAATACGAACATGCCCTGTTTTCGCGTAACAACGCCACCCTTTATGAAGATGTCTTCCCAACGCTAGACCAATTGCAGCAAATGGACCTAAAGCTAGGAATCATCTCCAACTGGGATACGCCCCTACACGCGATGGTTGAAGAACTTGGTCTTGCCCCGTATTTTGATGTGGTTGTTGCCTCCCATGATCAGCGGGTACGGAGTGCGAAGCCGGACGCAGCCATTTTTGGATATGCCTTAAATGCTGTTGATGCTTCCCCGGAAGAAGCCGTTCATGTTGGGGACTCCTTTGAGGCGGACATCATCGGAGCACACACCGCTGGCATCCGTGCAATTCTGTTGGACCGGGACGGAGCGCAGACCGGACAGTGGGAGGAGACAATCCAGACCCTACATGCGTTGCCGAATCTATTAAGCGTAAAACGGATCTAATATAAATCGTTCTCTCCTCTGAATATTTTTGGTTCATACAAAAAGGAAGTGTAAAGCACTAAGAGAAACCGAGTTTTTTCTTGAAAACTTCGGTTTCTTACACATGAGCCACATTTTTGTCACACAGCGTAAGCAACCGATCCATCTCTGCGTAACAGAGTCTGACCGGTGTTCATCGGTTGGTAGGGTCTCTGCTCTATCAAGTTATCATCCAACTCCACACCGAGTCCCGGTGCTTCGGGAATAGGAATATAGCCGCCCTCGCGCTGGTAACACGTTTTGTAAACCGCATTGTCGGGCGATTCATCACCCTTGGAGTACTCTTGGGTAATGAAGTTCGGAATGCTTGCATCAAGGTGTAACGAGGCGGTTGTGACCAACGGTCCCAGGAAATTATGGGTAACGACCGCACTATGGTAGGATTCAGCGATTGCAGCGATTTTTTTGCATTGGGTCAATCCACCCGCTAATGCTACATCTGGTCGGACATACTGAGGCCCACCAGCGGCGAGTAATTCGCGAAATTCCCATATAGTGGTCAGACGTTCACCGTTTCCTAAGGGGACGGTCATCCGCTTCGCAAGTTCCGCCTGTGACACAATGCTGTCGATCTGGATGGGGTCTTCAAGAAAGTAAATGTTAAACGGTGTCAACGCTTCCGCCAAAACGATTCCATTCATCGGGGTGAGCTTGCGGTGGACTTCGACGATGAGATCGAGATCGGGACCGCCTCCTTCCCGCGCCGCCGCTACCAGATCCCGAGCGGTCTTGACCAAGCGGTCTAACGCCATATCCTCATAACCACCGACCACCGGATCAAACTTCAGTGCGGTGAATCCTTCCTCTACTGTTGCTTTCGCAGTCTGAAACATCGTTTCTGGAGTGTTACCGCCCGCCATAAGATGTAGACGAATTTTATCGCGACAATTCCCGCCCAATAACTCCCATACCGGTACGCCGAAATGCTTACCCTTGATGTCCCACAACGCAATATCCACCGCGCTGATCGCGCCACAAAGGGCGGTGCCGCGAAACGGACCCATGCGGTAGAGATACTGCCAATGATGCTCGATACGCAGAGGATTCTGACCGATTAGGTATCTTTCAAAGGTCGCAACGATTCTCTCGACCGCTTCGGGATAGCCCCAACAGGCGGTTTGACCGATGCCACTAATACCATTATCGGTGTGGATGCGAACCACATAGCCGCCGCCAATAAAGAAGGATTCAATTTTGTCAATTTTCATGCTGCGCTCCTTGATATATCAATTAAAGTAGTATAGAACCGGTGCCTTAAATCGCCTCAGTATATCAAAGGTTGGGGAGACCGTCAATCGAATTTCAAAGGTCGACAAGAGCAGTATCAAGCATTGACGCGTCATTCAAGCCTTTTTAGCGCTCCAAGAAGAATTACTATCATATCCTCATAATCAACTTTATACATGAAATTCCGTCAAAGCATCTTTAATGAACGGTATCAACATAAAGGGAGTCAAAGCCTGACGCAATCACTGATTTCTTAACTGTGTGATGTCTTATCTCGTCGCTTGCCTGAGTTTTCTTGATCATTCGTAACCAAAGTAGCTACACCAACGTTAAGGAGAATGACAATACGGAAGGCGTCGGGATTTTCAAGCGACATTTTGTGGTAGTACCGCGACTCGATGAGCGAAGACTCCACGATAATAAATAGGTTCACCACGGGAGATTGGTGGATGATCGAAGTCGAAAATCTCACAAAAAGTTATGGGCAATTTCAAGCATTGAAAGGAATTTCCTTCCGTATTGATAGGGGCGAGGTTATCGGCTTTTTGGGACCGAATGGTGCTGGCAAAACCACCACTATGCGAATTTTGACCTGCTTCATGCCCGCAAGCAGTGGAAATGCAACGGTCGCAGGATACGATGTTTTCAGGCAATCTTTGGAAGTTCGTAAGCACATTGGTTACCTACCTGAAAGTGTGCCGCTCTATCCGGAAATGACCGTCACAGGCTATCTCAAATTTGTGTCAAAGATTAAAGGCGTGCCGCGAAGCAAACGTGCCGAACGGTTGGAGGTAGCCATTGAATCCTGTGGCTTGACAGAGCGGCGAGGCCAGATTATCGGACAGTTGTCCAAAGGCTATCGTCAGCGTGTCGGTTTAGCACAGGCACTGATTCACGATCCAGATGTTATTGTCCTCGACGAACCTACTGCAGGTCTCGATCCACGGCAGATTATTGAGATCCGTGAACTGATTAAGGCACTCGGCAAGGAACACACAATCATCCTCAGCACACACATCCTCCCTGAAGCGAGTATGACCTGTGAGCGGTTGATTGTGATCAATAATGGCAAAATTGCCGGTGGTGTAAGACTCTCAGAGGGGCGTGCCGTTTCTATTGACGCCGGAGACGGTGGGCAAACAGAGTTAGGTGATACGAAGACCCTTCATCTGGAAGTTTCAGGTCCAGAGGCGGAGGTCAAGACCGTCCTCGAAAATCTCCCAGCTGTTGGCCATGTTGAAAGCCAAGGCTTAAACGATAACGTGAATCCAGCATTCCACATCAGTTATAATCCAAATACAGACATTCGTGCAGCAGCTTCGTCTACTATTATTCAGCACGGTTGGAGCTTGCTTGAAATGCGTTCCGTCGAAATGACACTTGAGGAACTTTTCTTACAATTGACAACCAGTATAGAGGATGAGAGGCAGGCAGGCGATGAAGAAGATGTAGAAGCGTGAATCTGTAACCGTCCCCATTTATTTACATGGAGGCGAATTGAGTAAATCCGCTAAATTTAGGTTCCTTATCCGTTGATTCATTCGGATATTTCTAATCTTCTCTAATAAAATACCTTGACGCTGAGCAGTTCATTAATGTATAATCTTATCGTCAATATGAAATTATTCCCGCCAACCTTTATTCGCTGCGAATATGCTTGTATTATCTTGAGCAATTTCAAACGCCGATTTGATACCTCTTCTATGTTACCCCGTTTGGGAATTTCTTATAACTCGGGACTTAACCAACCACAATTCTGCGCATCTTTATCTTTTATCTTAATTTAATCCAACTTTCTTTTCGATTATTTCCCACCACTATTATGCTACCAACGGTTATAGGTTTATAGTCTGTGACGGCAAACTGGTGAGTCGTTACATATCTCCTCCCCATGATGCTATCACTTATCTGCTACAAAATCGTTTGGAGTGTATGATCTTTCTTCCAAAGCCTAGCGTCAGCTGTAGATTGCCTGCTGCAGATACTTGCGCTAATTTTGGGGTTGGCGTCAGAGATATGCTTTAGGTAATCTGCAGGCGGTTAGAATCCCGCAATGAGGAGCAACAAAATTATGGAGAATGTGGACATTGTCAAACTTCAAGAGATGACGATTTCCGAATTGAATGGTATGGCTCGGAAGCTTGGGTTGTCAGGATACAGTAGTCTGCGCAAGCAAGAGCTTATTGCCCAAATTCTTGAAGCCAAAGCGGAGAGCAGCGGCATGTTATTCGGAGAAGGCATCCTTGAAATTTTACCAGAAAAATACGGTTTCCTCCGGTCATCGAGCTATAATTATTTGCAAAGCACCGATGATATTTATGTCTCACCCTCGCAAATACGCAAATTTGATCTCCGTACGGGGCACGAGGTTCAGGGGCAAATCCGTCCTCCTAAAAAGGGAGGCGACAAAGATGAATTTTACTTTGCACTGTTGAAGATTGAACAGGTCAATAGCGAGGCCCCGGCAGCCGCAAAGGATAAAATCCTTTTCGATAACTTGACCCCCGTCTACCCGTATGAACAACTTAGACTTGAACATAATCCAAAGGAATTCTCGACCCGCATTACGGATTTGATGTCTCCGATCGGTAAGGGACAACGTGGACTGATTGTGGCGCCTCCCTACAGTGGAAAGACTACAATCTTAAAAAATATTGCACACGGTATCGAGGAGAATCATCCGGAAGTCATGATGATTTTCCTGCTAATTGATGAGCGTCCAGAAGAGGTAACAGATGTTTCTCGATCTGTGAAGGGCGAGGTTATCAGTTCGACCTTTGACGAGCATCCAGAACGACATGTGCAAGTCGCGGATATGGTCATCGAAAAAGCCAAACGGTGGGTCGAGTATGGTAAAGACGTGGTAATTATGCTGGATAGCATGACACGCCTTGTGCGAGCCTGTAACGTTGTGGCACCCCATAGTGGTAAAACATTGTCGGGTGGTATCGACGCACTTGCGTTTATGAAACCGCGTCAATTCTTCGGGGCGGCGCGAAAGTTTGAAGAAGGCGGCAGCTTAACAATCATAGCTACCGTGTTGGTTGATACCGAAAGCCGTGGCGATGAACATATTTATGAGGAACTAAAAGGTACGGCAAACATGGAAATCCATCTGGAACGTTCTCTGCTTGAACGGCGTATCTTCCCCTCCATTGATATTGCCAAATCAAAAACCAGACGCGAGGAACTGCTGCTGAAACCAGAGATACTCAGCAAAGCGTGGGTCCTGCGCAAATTCATGGGGCAGATGAACACTGCTGAATCAATGGAGCTCCTTGTTGAACATTTAGGAAAAACAGAGACAAATGAGCAATTTATTGATATGATGATAAATAATACCAAAGCCAATGGTCCCGCCCGTGGTGGACGGTATCAATGGTAGTGGTGGGCTCATCATTAAATAAATTATGGTGAGTTGATTGTGGGATACAGCATTTACCAAGTAAAAGATAGTCCTCAGAACTCTTTCAAAATGGAAGAAGCCATCATTTAGTCAGCCCGAGTTATTTTGGGCTTTCTAATCTTCTGAGAAAACCCTAACATCGTAAGGAGGTGAATATCCTCATGAAATCAGATATCCATCCAGAGACAATGGAATGTGTCATCAACTGCGTGTGTGGTGCAACATATACAACCTATTCTACCAAACCCCAAATCCGTGTGGAAATTTGCTCAAAGTGCCACCCGTTTTACTCTGGACAGCAGACAATTGTCGATACGGCGGGACGTGTGGAAAGCTTCCACCGCAGGTATGGTATTGATGATGAAAATTAAATAAAATTTAGTTATATATGCCGACGGCTGAACGCTTTAAGATGTAAGCGTTGTGTAGTGGCAGCGCTGAATTCTGGTCGGCGGTGAAACATATAAGGGCAGATGGCAAGTCGCAACAGGCCAAATCAACTGATTATAAAAGCGGCTATCTGCCCTTTTAAGGTTCTAAGAAAAATCCGCAGTGAATGGAAGGTAGAGGAAAAAATAACACATGGGATTTCAAGTGTCTGATAAACATATTGAAGAATACCATATGCTAGGTTACACAGTTTTCCGAAAGATTCTTCCTCCATCACTGATTCGGGATCTGCGAAAGGTCAGCGACGAGGCGAAAATCATTGCCCGTGAACAAAGTGGACCTCAAGTGCAGCGACTCCAGCCCGTTGCAAACTACGACCTTGATCAGCAGCCTTTTATTGACTATGCCAACTTACCATCATTGGTTGATGCCATCGCCACGGTGCTGACACCGCGTCATCGTCATGGCAATCGAAATCATTTTGGCATTCTTTTTGAACCGGCGGATATGCCATACTGTACGCCATGGCATCGAGACTGGCGCGATAACATCGCAGGCTTACCGCTCTCAATGTGGGATGAAGTATTCAGCGACATCAACCATTTCAATCAGATTAACTGCGCCTTGTATGAGGACAGCTCGACATGGTTTGTTTTGGGTAGTCATCTGAGGCGAGATTTACCGGCGGAGATTGAACGCTTCCCAGATCGACCCATACCGGGTGTAGATCTTGACGGCAAGCTCGCCGAAGAACGAGAACCGATCTGCCTCGAATACTGCCGCAGTATGCCCGGAGCGGTCCAGTTACATCTGGAAGCGGGAGATTTTGCACTGTACCGAAACACACTCTGGCACCTCGGTAACTATGTCCCCTACCGTAAGCGGGCTACGTTGCACGACAGCACTTGGACGCCTGAGTTTGAGGCGTGGTCTGAAAGAGCACGAGTTGAATCAAGCAAACGGCGCAAAGCCGGCCTCGGTATGGAGAACCCAAATCTCACCGTTACCGACAGAGCAGTATCAGCACCCGCTTGATACTAAACTAAAGTGGTCCCCAACTATGCTTGAGAAGTTAAAAGAAATAGAAGAAAAATATTTAGAAATAGAAAAAAATTTAGCCGATCCTGCGCAAATTGCTGATCAGCAAAATTTACAAAACCTTGCAAAGTCGCACGCAGAACTTGCGCCGATTGTGTCAAAGTATACAACGTATCAAAAAACAGCAAAAGAGATTGAAGATACCTCCGCCCTGCTCGAACAAGAGACCGATGCTGAGTTTATCGCTTTTGCCAAGCAGGAACTTGACGCGTTAACTGAGCAGAAGAACGACTTAGAAGCGGAACTGAAGGTTTTGCTAATCCCCAAGGATGCGAATGATGAGAAGAATGTGATTGTCGAGGTTCGAGCAGGAACAGGGGGTGAAGAAGCAAGTTTGTTTGCTGGTGAACTTTTCCGGATGTATTCAAGATATGCTGATCAGAAAGGCTGGAAAACAGAGCTTCTCAACTCTAACGCAACCGGCTTGAAAGGCTTCAAAGAGATTATCTTTTCAATCAACGGGAACCGAGCATACAGCCGACTAAAGTTTGAGGGTGGCACACACCGCGTGCAGCGCGTTCCCACAACGGAGGCTAGTGGTCGAATCCACACATCAGCGGTAACGGTCGCCGTATTAGCGGAAGCGGAAGAGGTTGATCTCAAAATCGACGCGGAAGACTTGCGGATTGAAGCGTTCCGTTCATCGGGACCAGGCGGGCAGAGCGTCAATACAACCGATTCGGCGATCCGAATCACATATATTCCTACAGGCCTTACAGTATCCTGCCAAGATGAAAAATCTCAGCACAAAAATAGAGCCAAGGCGATGAAAATTTTGCGTTCCCGTTTGCTTGAGCAGATGCAAGCTGAACAGGATGCCGAACGAGCGCAAACGCGGAGATCCATGATTGGCAGTGGCGATCGAAGTGAAAAAATTCGCACCTATAACTTCCCCCAAAGTCGGGTGACAGACCATCGTATCGGTTTGAGCGTTCATCAGTTGGATGCAGTTCTAAATGGAGACATTGATACTTTCATTGATGCCTTGATAGACGCTGACCAAGCGGAGCAATTAAAGAACCTATCGTCGTGAAAACATGGCACGTGATCGACCTTATCGAGTGGACGACGGAATACTTTGAACGTCACGAAATCCCCACCCCGCGGTTAGACGCGGAATTATTGCTTGGACACCTCCTGCAAAAGAGTCGTTTGCAACTCTATCTCTCCTTTGAGATGCCTGTTTTCCAAGGAGCACTTTCAAAATTTCGGGAATTAATCAAAAAGCGGGTAGATCATACCCCCGTGAGTTACCTCACCAACCACAAGGAGTTTATGTCCCTAAACTTCTATGTAGATTCGCGCGTACTAATTCCGCGCCCCGAGACGGAAACCTTAGTTGAGACGGTCTTACAACATCAGAAGGATTCATGCAGATTCGTCGAGATCGGGACCGGTTGCGGTGCCATCGCGATCAGTTTTAGTCATCACCGGCCCGATTGGGAGCTGATTGCTACCGACTTGTCAGCGGAAGCTTTAGAAGTTGCTCAACAGAATGCGCTTACCCACAACTGTGCGGATCGGCTCACGTTCCTACAAGGCGATCTTTTTGAGCCTTTGCGCGAACTGCCCAACCCCTGTTTTGACTGGATTGTTTCTAACCCGCCTTACGTGGGCACAGGCGAGGCATCGATCCTTCCGCTAGATGTCCGAGAGCACGAGCCAGAAGTCGCGCTTTTTGCTGGACCTGATGGACTCGATATTATTCGGCGTATTGTAACAGACGCACCACAGTTTTTGAATGCGGACGGAAGACTCATCTTAGAGATTGGTTGCAACCAAAGCCACGCCGTTCAAGACCTGATTAAATCACAGCCAGCCTATAAGCGTTGTGAAGTGATCAAAGATTATGCTGATATTGAGCGTGTACTCCTCGCCAGCGTTTAGCTGTAAATAATAATTCAGTTTTTCTCTTCTCCCATTTTCGTGAGGCACAGGAAGTTACCCGACAGAAATACAAGAATCCGATCCATGTCCACCCAGTACCATTCCGTTATTACCAGCATTAACAACCAGCGAGTTGTCGCTGCCCGCAAACTTCAGACGCGCAAGCATCGTCAGCGTCAAAGCCGTTTCCTTGTCGAAGGCTTTGAGATCTTACATCTGGCGTTAGACGCGGGGATACAACCAATCGAAGTCTTCTACTGCGAAGAACAATGTGGTGAAAAGGCAGTGCAGCAGCTTCTCAATCGCCTCCAAAGAGCCAGTGCGACCCTGGTTCCCGTGTCGACTCAAGTGTTGCATACACTATCATCTGCCGCCGGCAACGTATACGCTGCTCCCCATAAAGCGCCGCCCAATGTCATACAGACACATATTGTAGCGACCTTCGCCCGATTTGAGGTGTCGTTTCAGGACATTACCTTGACTGGTGATGAGTTAGTCCTTGTGCTTGATGGAACGCAGACACCGAGCAATCTTGGGATGATTCTCCGCACTGCGGATGCCGTTGGGGCTGCAGCCGTTTTTCTGATTCCGCCCTGCGTAGATATCTTCCACCCAAAGTCTGTCAGAGGAAGTCACGGCTCCCTGTTCAGCGTTCCCCTTGTCCAGACAGCGAACATTCCGGAGCTTTTTAGATGGTTGCGTGAAAAAGGATTCAGAACGATGGGCGCAGATCCGCACCGTGGAAAGTTTTGGAATCAGGAAAGCTGGAAAGGTCGGGTCGCTATAGTTTTGGGGCATGATGTGCGAGGCATATCCGATGCAGTGCGTGCACAAGTCGAAGGATGGGCGCAACTGCCGATGACAGGAAAGGTAGAATCGCTCAACGTGGCAGTGGCGGGAAGCGTGTTGATATATGAGTGGTATCGGGTGAACCGATTGGAATCGTAGGACCGTGCGAAGGATCTGCCCCTCCGCACGGTTCATCAAATCTTCGGGATGGGGACCCCATCTCTTTAGAGTGGGGAGGAAATCCCGCCCTTTTTTGTTATAAAATATTGCGAAAACTGGTACAATTCTTACGGCTTTCGTGGGAGAGTATCAGCACCGTCGCAAGGCGGTGTCTCCCACCTCCACTGATACGGACATGAAAGCCAGAAAGCCAAATCCCATGAAAAAGACTTATGAATATCGGGCGTATCCTACGACCAAACAGCGAAAAACCCTTTCCTTGTGGCTTGTGCTGCTACGAACGCTTTATAACCAAGCGCTTGCATGGCGTAAAGGTGTATACGAGACCACTAGTAAAACAGTGAGGTGGACAACTCAAGGGAATGCTTTGTCTGACCTCAAGCAAGAATCGAAAGCCTTCGCAGGTCTCCATAGCGATGTTCTTTCAGATTGTTTGCGCCGTCTTGACAAGGCATATCAAGCGTTCTTTCGCCGCGTCAAGCAAGGCGAAGCTCCGGGCTTCCCACGCTTCAAAGGTGAAGGGCGCTATCGGTCAATGACCTTCACCTACCTGTCAAGACAACTGATTCAAGAGGTGCGTCGTAAGTTTGCTCGTGTCGTTGTCCCCAAAGTCGGACACCTCAAGATTCGGTATCATCGACCACTACCCGATGGTAAAATTAAGAATCTGACCATCAGCCGTAAAGCGTCGGGCTGGTATGTAACTATCTGCGTTGAAGTCCCCGATCCTGTGAAAATCCCTGTTGAAACAACCATCGGTGTTGATGTTGGGCTTAACGCCTTTGTCGTTGATTCCGATGGTCAGCATATCCCCAATCCTCGCCAGTATCGAACGTCTGAAAAGAGACTCGGTAAACATCAACGAATACTCTCTCGACGAAACAAAGGCAGTAACCGCAAAAAGAAACAGCGTGAAGTGGTCGCCCGATGCCATCAACGGATAGCCAATCAACGCAAAGAT
>JAJDUM010000074.1 GCA_022826645.1 Candidatus Poribacteria bacterium | reverse complement strand
GACATCTGCGCCGCCGGGCAGATCCCGAACAATATAAGAACTGATGGAGAGCAACTGTTGTCCATCTGGACTGAACGCCAGTTGGGTAAAGCCATGATGCTCTGTCCACTCAATTTTGCCGAGAGGTTCACCTGTATCGACATTCCAGAGACGAATAATACCATCATCGTCCCCAGCAAGGATCGTTAAATCTGGATTTAGGGCAGTGTTATAGAGGGACAGTGGAATTGTATATTGGAGAATTTTTTTCAGCGAAGCCAATTTCCAGATTTCAATTACAGTTTGTGCAGAGGAATGGTCCACCTTCACAACCGCGAGATGGGAACTGTCCTTGCTGACTGTAACTTGCCCCATAGATTCCGTTCTGTCGGCAAATCGCTCGATGGTAGCGCCCGTGTCAGGATCGGCAAATTCAATACGGTTATAGAGGACGCGTAAAATCCTTCCATCTGGCAAGAATGAAATTTCTTTGAGTTCGCCTCTATTCAACGAACCAACGGGTTGGATATTGGCAAAAGCTGCTGAAGTTATTGCCATGCAAAGTAATAGCATGAATATATTTCTCATAATCCCCTCGTGAACCGCGATATGTAAAAGATAGTCCGCGAAAAAACGACCAGTTGGTCAATCTCCTATTTTTGAATGAACATCTTGTGTGTGTCCGAAAAATCTTCGATCTGTAAAGTGTAGAAGTACACACCACTACTGACCATCTCTCCCATGTCGTTGTAGCCATTCCAATACGCGGCACTCTCTCGTGAAAGGTAACTCCCCGCAGATTTGGCACCTAGATCTAACTCCCGCACCACATGCCCAGCAATATCATAAATACGAATCCGCACATGGGCAGCTTCTGATAGTTGGTAGGGAATCCACGTTTCGGGGTTGAAGGGGTTGGGGAAATTTGGTAAGAGCGCATTACCTCGTATTCGTCCCCATAGAGTCGGCTGCTTGTCCTGATGATTTACCACACCCCAAGACTCTATAGCCTGTGTCAGGTCAAGGGCGATAAAACGTCCACCGTTGACCCCCGTGACGAAATCTTGAGCGTCTGTCCCGTTAAGGTTGGCACGGTGGATCCTGCCTGGATTCAAGTCTGTCCAGTATATCTTTCCCCTGTATGGATCAACTGCAATACCTGATGGGCCGCTTAGCCTTGTCTTTTCGAGTTGTATATGTGCCGGCTTTAGCACAGTTTGAGGTTCTGTACCATCAAGGTTCAAACGGCGAATTATTCCTGAACCCGTATTGAGATGTGCATCTGTCGAGTAGATTTTGCCCTCTTTGACATCCAAACCGATACCTTTTGGTACTCTTACTCTGGGCAACTCAATGAGGTCCTCAACGTTTGTACCGTCAAGATTCGCTCGTTGGATTTTGCGTACTTTATGATTCGGCCAGTATATCTTACCGTTCTTTATATCCACAGCAACATCGTTAGGATGGGCAATTTCCCTTGCAACGAGCATTTCAATACCTGTGCCATCAAGATTGGATCGGTGGATGCCTGTACACCCATCTGTCCAGTATATCTTTCCCCCATTCGTGTCCAAGTCAAGACCGTATGGCACACATAATCCTTCAATGGGGATATCCTCAATATCGGTGCCATCGAAGTTCGACCGCTGAATTTTGCTTGCTTCGGGGTTCGTCCAGTATATTTTTTGTTCGCTTGTATCCAGAGCAATGCCCTTGGGGCTCAATTCTGTTGTGATGAGCACTTCAACGTCTGTCCCGTCAAGGTTTACTCGCTGGATTTTGGGTGGGAAATTGAGGTTTGTCCAGTATATCTTTTGTTGCTCCGTATCTATGGCAATGCCCAATATCCGTTTTACCCCGGTTGTGAAGACGTTTTCGATATTTGCACCATCGAGATCTGACCGATGGATTTTTCCTGTCTTCCACTCTGTCCAGTATAGCTTTCCAGCCACTGAATCAACAACTATGGCTGATGGAAAGTCCAAACCAACTACCGTTTCTTCTACATTCTTCCCATCAAGGTCTGCCCGACGAATCACTCCTCGATCGGCCCAGTAGATTTTTCCCGCAATTGGATCCAGTGCAATGCGTTGCGGATTCTCCAATCCTTCGGTGACGAGATCTTCAATATTTGTGCCATCGAGGTTAGAACGCTGAATCTTTCGTGTATCAGAATCCGCCCAGTAAATTTTCTTGCCGTTTGAATCTACAGCAATGTCTTGGGGCCACGACGTTCCATCTTTCCACGTGACAAGTTCTTCAACCTCTGTGCCGTCAAGATTTGAACGCTGGATTATCCGCGTGTCTGTCCAATACAACTTGCCTCCGCTTGTATCCACAGCAAGGTAGTAAGGATAACCCAATTTTGCTGTGATAATATCCTCTATGTTCGTCCCATCAAGGTTTGCTCGTTGAATCTTCCTTGTGTCAAAGTCCGCCCAGTAAATTTTTCCACCCTTTACGTCGACAGCGATTCCTATGGGAGATACCAGTGGAACCGGAACAGGGGTTTCCATGTTTCCACCGTCAAGGTCCACACGGTGAATCCCTCTGGGATCCGCCCAGTATAGCTTGTCTGTCGCTGCGGCTACATTGCCAAACAGTAGTACGAAGGTACTCACAAACCCAAACCATCGAATATAAGTGACGCGCCAATCCGTGTATATCCGTTTTCGTTTCATTGTCTCGCTCCTTTTGCATTATTTTGTGCAGTAACACTGTCTAACAGAAACTACTTTTGGATAACCATTTTCCGGGTTGCGCTAAAACTGCTGGTGTAAAGTTCGTACCAGTAAGTGCCACTGGAAACCGTTTCTCCAGCATCATTTCGCCCATCCCAATACGCAGCACTCTCGCGCGAAACATAACTGCCCGCAGGGTGGGTGCCCAGATCTAACTCCCGCACCAAATGCCCAACAACATCATAAATACGAATCTGCACATGGGCAGCCTCCGCGAGTTGATAGGGGATCCATGTTTCAGGGTTGAAAGGGTTGGGGTAGTTGGGCAGCAACTTCGTTTCCGTAACAGGCAGGTCGAGGCGGGATAACCACGCTTTGAGCAGGTTGTGGGCAATGTGTGCCCCTCGTGAGGTGGGGCTCAGCGATTCTAACGCTGCGAGGGCTTGGAATTGGCGCTGGACGCTTGATGCCCGATAACTGATAATCGGGAGTGAAGGATTAAAATGCAATGATGGTGCGGCTGCATTCTCGCCCAAACGTACGCTGATGCGTTTCAAATCCGACACACCCACCTTGCCATCGTCGTTGACATCTCCACTGAGATTTGTGTCAATCTGTCCAAATTGAGAAGCAGCTTCTACTAGATCCAAAATATTGACTGCTCCATCCCGATTCACATCAGAAGGCACAGTCAACTCTGAAGGGAGTAAAGAACGTCCATCCCATATCAGCGCTCGACCCGTTTCATAATCCAAAGTGAGGAGCACCGATCCGTCTCGACTAACGGTGAGGTATTTAGGGATGGAATCGGACGCTATTCCTTTCTTCTCGTGCCAATCCCAAATTTGCAGCCTTTCCTCACGGTTAAAGAAAAGGTAGCGTCCATCGCTACTAAAGCGAGCGGGCCCGCTTGCATTGAGTATGAATAACGATTTAACCTCATTTCCGATCTGCCATGCATACATCTGTTCACGGCCGGCAGCGACGAGAATTAGCTTGTCGTCAGGCGTCCGCCCGAATTCAAGACTTGAATCAAAATTATAGCGATTGAGCGGTATGTTCGAATACAGCTTGATATAATGGACATACTTACCTTCAATCCGCCGCCAAAGGTCTATTCGGTACCTTTGAGTAGCAACTGCCAAGTATTGGTCATCATCACTGAAGGCAATTTTACGGACTTGGGAACTGCTGATGCTGTCGCCGCTGGTGATAAGGTGTTCCTGGTTTTGTGGATTGTTGATATCTACAATCGTAATTGCTGGTTTCTCAATATCAGTCCAAAAGGGATAGATATAGGCTGCGATACGGTTGCCAGCCTGATTGAAGGCACAATTGGAAAGATGAGAGACATTAGGGATGAACGCTTTCAATTCCCCGGTATATATATCGCGAATCTCAATCCCATAACTGTCAAGTCCGACTGCAAAGTTCTGGCTGTCCGGAGAAATAGCAAGTGTCTCACTATAGTTCTGTTCACCTTGAAAGATAACCCTGCGCAGCGATCGAGAGGGGATATCCCAGATCTTGATGACGGTGTCATGAACCTTGACTAACGATTTTCCGTCGGGGCTTAGACGTAAACCGTCTGTTCCAACGAAAAAATTGACCCAAAGCCTCAAACGCCGATTTTGGGCCGTATCCCACAACACAGTGATGCCATGGTGGTATTGCAGGATCGCTCGACTTTCATCCGGCGAGATGGAAACTGCTTCAAGGCCGACCGGCTCTGGTTTGAACTCATGGAACTGTGCGCCTGTTTGGACATCCCAGATTTTGACCCCATCACTCCAATTATGCTCCTTTGTGATAGCATACAGGCGCTCGCTATCTGAACTGAAGAAGAGTTGGAAGACATCGGCGTCCGGGTTAGGTTCTCCACTGTGCCACTCTCGAATCAATTGGTGTGTCTGCGCGTCCCAGAGATACACCTTGGTTGATGCGGGCTCGGTTGATGCTATCCAACGACCATCGGGACTATAACACACATCAGAGACCCAACTTCCATGTCCTTCGAGATGTCCAACCAGTTGAAGTGTCTCCATATCCCAGATTTCCGCATCGGGACGTTTGGAACCGACTACCAAGAATCGGCCGTCCGGGCTGAACGCCATTGAGAGGATAAACGGTGCCACATCATCACAAGATGTCAAACGCTCAGTTGCGCTAGATTCCCCAAAACTTCCGGAGCGCTGAGTGTAATTCCCAGATTCCCCATCTGTCGCAGTCGTTGAAGGATTAGGGAGCCTCTGCCAATTCTCTCCAGATCGGACATATGAACGAGAATAACACGGTTCTAATGGTCTGCGTTCCTTTGCTAACTCACGAAGAATTTCATCGGTTTCCCAATTCCATAGGATGATATTATCTTCACCGTTGTGGATTGCGATTACCGGCTCCGTAGGGCTGAACACTGCGTCGACGGGTTGGCCTGACCATCCACGGGGACCTGCCAAGGGCCATTGGCGAAGCTTCTTTTGGGCGGTAATGTCCCACAGTTCAATCATATCCTCGCGTCCAATCACATTTCGCCAAATCACTGCCTTTTGACCATCAGGGCTTACACTCAGATGTCGGAGGTGATCAGACCCCTCGGCGAAATGCACAAGAACATTGTCCGTGTCTACATCGATGATTCCAATACCGCCTCTCATCAGTCCTAGAACCGTACCATCCGGCAAAAACTGGGCTTGCCCGAGAAATCCTCCCCCTAACGAACCGACTGGCTCAACTGCAGCAGTCATAGCGGAAGTAAACAATGTGAGGCATAAGGAAAGTACAAATCGCTTTTTCACGATGGTCCTCCTTTTATTGTATGACGATCATCCGCCGAGTTTTCTGATAATCCCCCGCCTCCAGCGTGTAGAAATACACCCCACTGCTGACTCCTTCTCCCACGTCATTCCGTCCATCCCAATATGCGGCACCCTCTCGCGAAAGATAACTGCCCGCAGGTTTGGTGCCCAGATCCAACTCTCGCACCAGATGCCCAGCGACATCATAAATACGAATCCGTACATGGGCAGCCTCTGCCAGTTGATAAGGTATCCACGTTTCGGGGTTGAAGGGGTTGGGATAGTTGGGCAGCAACTTCGTCTCCGTGACCGGTGGCTCTATGTGGGATAGCCACACTTTGAGTAAGTCGCGGGCGATGTATGCTCCGCGCGAGGGGTAGGACAGCGATTCTAACGCTGCGAGGGCTTGGAGTTGACGTTTGACGCTTAATGCCTGATAACTGATAGTTGGATCTAAACGGTTAAAATCTAATGCTGGTGCGGCTGCATTTTCACCCAAACGTAAGCCGATGTGTCCCAAATCAGACACATCCACCTTTCCATCGCCGTTGACATCTCCGGTAAGATTTGAGCCAACTTCTCCGAACTGAGAGGCAGCCGCTACCAAATCCAGGATATTGACCGCTCCATCCCGATTCACATCAGAAGGCACAGCCGGTTCTGGAGGGAGCAGGGACCTGCCATCCCATATCAGTATTTGACCTGTTTCATAATTCATGGTAACGATGACAGAAGCATCTCGACTGACACCAAGATATTCAGGGAGAGGAGGGTGTTGTATCCGTTTTTGCTCGCGCCAATCCCATATCTGTAGTCCCTCCTCACTGTCAGCAAAGAGGTATCGCCCATCGCCGCTAAAGTGGATGGGCCATCTTGCATCTATATCAAGTATTAGTAGACGCTGCGGCTGTTCTCGAAGTTCCCATACTGCCACGCGCTTAGAATTGACAACAGCAAAAATAGGTACACCATCAAGTGAGGGCACAAATGTCGGTACACCCTCCACCGGTGAGTGCAGCGCATAGCGATAGACATATTTGCCATCTTGTTGTTCCCACAGATGGATAAGGTCATCCCTATCCCTGGCGGCTAAGTAGATATCCCCAGCGCTTGCCGCCGGTCTGGTCGGCTAATTGAATTTGTATCCTTTCGCGGATTCCAATGACATTGATCCGAATCTCATCTAGTTCACACCAATCCAAGATTTTATTGACGACCTCATTTTTTTCGCGTCCAGTCTCCCAAGTTGTTTTCAACGCCGAGTTCGTCACAACGACGAAGTGTTTTTCGGCATCCCAGCGGAAACTGAGTTCTGTAAGGCCCTTCATAATTGCGTCGAGCCCATATCCGGCAACCGGACCCATAAATTTTGCCATCGAAGGTCTACGAAAGTTTTCTTGAATCGGAAGAAGTCCTCTCTGCAGCGGTTTGACCGTAATTTGTGGACTACCGCTGAGATTTTGATACCAAATAAGGGCGAACTGATAATCAATCGCTGATTCTTCAAAGACTCTTGCCATATCAGCAATCCGTTCTTCGACCTTTTTGCCCAGATCCTTCATGGTCAAACTTCCATCAATAACAAATACCAGATCGACTGCCTGATTTATGCTATCACGACTTGCACACTCTGCAATTTCGACAAGACTTTTACCGACATCAACGACTTCTTTGTCCTTTTTACGGCGCAGTGACTGTACTTCTGATGTTGTAACAGTTGCCATGCCCTCAAGACAACCCCAACTTACCAATATCGTCAACACGATTAGGAATTTCCGAACCTGCGGTTTCGGCGCTTTCATGATTGTCCTCCCATGTGGTATAGAGTACCAATATAGATCGAAACTGCGGAACCTCGCGATTGTTAATGCTACGCAGTTATTGCAGGATCTCAGAGGAGGATGCACATAGTATGCCACACTCGATAAAGGTTGGATTTGGCGTCTGTAAGCGCATTTCTCACCGTTTATGGCGAGACAGGAACTTCGTTTTGTTCATTTTATGAACAGTTCTGTTCATAAAACCGATAATCTTTGCTCCTTTCAGGGCAAACGTTGGCTTTCTGCTTTATACTTCAATGCGTTTCGTTACCGAATGGGTGGGACCGCCCCATCTGGGAATCGCAACCGTCCATTGTCCCGCGGGACCTCCGGCGACGACAATAATGACATCTTCAGGAAGCCGCCCTGTCTGTTCGTGTATATACGCCTGTATGTCATTCCTGCTAAAATTATCTCTGGCGATTGTCTTCATATGTTCGAGGCTAAACACAAGGACAATCTCGACGGATGGAGATCCCAACGCCGAAATTCCCTCGCAGATTGTGCTCAGGATGCTCCCCGCCGTACTCCCGCTGGAACCGATGTGATATGGAGAGGAACCAGCATGGACTGTCACCGTGCTGTCAGAAGGTTGGAATCCACGCTCAACGTGCAGCGGGTGCCACAGACTCTCCTCCTCCCGTTCAGCGATACAGAACGTGTATTTGCCGGCATGACCCAAAGTGGAACGGTCCAGTTCGCCGGGCAATGCGCCCCCGATATTTGTGCCGATTAGGCGGATTGTCCGTCCGATTGTTGCGTTGGCACGCCAGCCCTGTCCAAAAACGTTAAAACTGTCGTTGATATCCAACTGCTTCCGGATGGGACCATTGATGATCAACAACGGTGTGGAGTCAGCGGTTGTTACTTGAACACCGTGTAGATTGAACGCTTCTTCGGTAACTGCCTCAAGGGCTGCGATGACGACTGGCATATACTCCGGCTTGCAGCCAGCCATTACTGCGTTTATAGCGATGCGTTCGATAGTTGCGTACCCCCACTTGGGCGGGATTGCTGCGAGCAATTCGTCCGGCTGCCTGTCCGTACCGGCTAACATTTTTTCTACCCGATCCGGTGTCGGCGGAACAACCGGCAAGCCGTCGGTCCACCCATTTTGGTAACAAAGTTCGATGAGATCTGCGTCCTCAGCTGCTTCAATCTGATTTGACTGCCATTGAGTTTCTGCCATCATAATTTTCCTTTCAATTTCTCGGTTTTTGTGATATTATGCACAAAATATACTAAAAGAAATCATCTTACGCAGCGCGCTATGTGAACGGAGATATACCTATGCATATTGCAACAGGTTGCATCGGTCATGAAACAAACACATTTTCGTCTATACCAACTTCACTTGATGACTTTAAAATTCAGAGAAGCTACCACATCGGCGATGAAATAATCTCGGCTTTCAGACAGACGAGCACCATCACCGGTGGGTTTATCGAGAGTTCGGAGAAGTTGGGCATTCAGATTGTTCCGCTTCTATGGACATTCGCAACACCCTCTGGTAAGATCGAGCAAGCGGCGTATGATACACTTAAAGGAGAATTCCTTGACCTCTTGCGAAACGCCGGAGAACTTGACGGTGTCCTCCTCGATTTGCATGGAGCAATGGCAACGGAAGAGATTGAAGATGCCGAAGGCGACCTGATCCGATCTGTGCGTGAGATTGTCGGCTCCCTCCCAATTGTTGTGACGCTGGATCTCCACGCAAACATTACCGCCGAGATGGCGGAGTATAGCGATACGATTATCGGATTTGACACCTATCCACATGTCGATTGCTATGACCGAGGTGTTGAAGCAGGACAGGTGATATTTGATATAGTTCAGGGGAATGTCCGACCGACAATGGCGTTCCGCCAACTACCGCTGCTAACTTCACCGCCAGCACAATGCACGATGAAACCGCTGATGAGCGGGGTAGTGGAACAGCTTCATGCGCTTGAAGCAGAGCCGGGTGTAGTAACAGCAACGTTAGCCATGGGTTTCCCTTTTGCTGATATACGTGATGCTGGTGTTACCGTGCTCGTAACGACTAACGACGACCAACAACTCGCCGAACAACATGCAGACAGGTTTGCCAAATATATCTGGGACATGCGAGAAGCATTTAATCTAAATCTTGTTTCCGTCGAGGAGGCAATTGAGATCGCGAATGGGACTGATGGACAACCCATCGTCCTCGCGGAGGGTTCGGATAATCCCGGTGGCGGCGGTCCCTGCGATGGAACAATTATTCTTCGAAAATTTATCGAAGCTGATGTGCAGGATGCGGTTATTGCTATAATCGCCGATCCTGAGTCCGTGGCACTTGCCATCGAAGCAGGTGTCGGCAATACGGCAGCGCTCAATGTCGGCGGAAAGACGATTCCACTGCACGGCGATCCGGTCCCACTGACAGGCTATGTAAAAACAATTTCCGACGGAAACTTTGTTCACAAGGGTCCGATGGCGCGCGGTGTCAAGAGCAGTTTGGGGCGGACGGCTGTCGTCCAAGTCGGCGGTGTGGAAATCATCCTGACGGAACGGCGTTTCCAACCCCTTGACGCCGAAGTGCTTCGTAGCGTCGGCATTGAACCGAGAGACAGGAAACTCATTGCGCTCAAATCGGCAGTCCATTTTCGCGCAGACTATGCACCCATTGCTCATGAGATCTTAGAGGCAGACACTCCCGGCGTGCATAGCGCAGATCTCTTCAGTTACGACTACCAGAAAGTACGCCGTCCTATTTATCCACTAGACACAGATGCTGAATTTCAACAGGCTTAACCTGTGGAAAATATCTCTCTACGATCAACTTGTTTCAGATTCTGGAAATACCACTATGAAAACAACTTTACGCATCGCACTGATCTGGGGTGCAACTCTGCTTCTGCTTATTTCGGGAGCTGGTGTACACGCATCGCCTGTCGCAATACTCGGTGCATTTGATGAGGAAGTCGCAATTCTTGAGGCACAACTCGCAAATCCGAAGGCACACATTATCGAGGGGATACAGTTCCTCACCGGCACGCTCAACCAACGGAACGTCGTTGTCGCAAGGACAGGAGTTGCTAAAGTCAACGCAGCGATGACAGCCACGCTGATCATTGAGCACTTTCGTCCCGATCGAGTCATCTTCACAGGAGTAGCTGGCGGATTGAACCCAAATTTGCAGCTCGGCGATATTGTTATCGCAGAAAAGACAGCGCAACACGATTTGGGCAGATTAGAATCAGCCCAAATCGAAAACATGGGCGTCAGGAATCCTATCAATGGAAAACGAAATCCTGTCTTCTTTCCCGCCGACCCTGAGCTCTTACAGACAGCAGAAGCCGCCGTGGAGAATCTCGAACTCAACCCATTTCAAACCCCTCAAGGCAAACGGCTACCTCGAATCGTCAAAGGAACAGTCGTAACCGGAGATGTGTTTGTCGCTCTGGATGCCAAAAGAAGCGCCTTGCGCGAACATTTCGGTGCAGATGCGGTAGAGATGGAAGGTGCAGCGGTCGCCCAAATCTGCTGGCAACAGAATGTTCCCTGCTTGGTCGTGCGCAGCCTTAGCGATAATGCCGGTGCAAATGCTTCCGAAGATTTTAAGAGGTACTATAAAATCGCTGCCCGCAATTCCGCAGCACTCGTTACTCGTATTATCGGTCAACTCCCTGCTGAGCAACCGCTGCAGCCGGACGCAACCGAGAGTGAGCAGGCAGAGCAATCCTCTCCATCACCACTGCAAAGCGCCCTCACACCCAATGAACAGCGATTTCAAGAGATGCTTTCAGGCGTTACGCTCGTCGGTCACTTCACAATCACAGGAGAAGAAGATTCAGGCAATCTAAGAGAAGAGAAGTATACCATTGCAAAAGTTACTAAGTTGAGCGGCGATTACTGGTTCTTTTTTACACGCGTCCAGTACGGTGGACGGGATGTAACTGCGCCGTTGAAACTTGAGGTCAAATGGGCGGATGACACCCCCATCATCACATTGACCGACTTGGAACTTCCAAACTTGGGCACCTATACCGCGAGGGTGATAATCTATCGCGGACAATACGCCGGCACTTGGAGCGGCGGCAAATACGGAGGACACCTGTTCGGAACGATCACCAAAAGCACATCCGGATCGGATGCTGTTGACTCCCAACAGGACTAGTGCTCTGTCAGATAAATGCTAATGGTCCTGCTCGTTGTGGATTGACAAATCCACAACACCGACGCAAGTCGGGCTTGGATATGACTATCCAAGCCGAGCAGGGAGTGACTTGTCATAATTTGCATGACAGTGTACTAGCAGCAAAGACAGATTTATAATGATAGCACGTGTGCTATACTTGAAGAACACCTGGTCTAACATAACAACATGAGGAATTTTGACAGTGCAAATCAAAGGCGATTACACAGTTCCCGCCCCGCGTGAAAGGGTCTGGGAATATTTCACGACTCCTGAGCTTTTGCAGCAATGTATCCCCGGCTGCGAAGCATTGAAGCCCCTTGGCGACGATAAATTCAAGGCAACAATCAAGGTAGGCGTTGCTATGATTAAAGGGGTATATCAAGGCTCAGTCCAGATAGAGAGGAAAGAACCCCCTTCGGCTTACCGCTTAGGTGTCCAGGGGGAAAGCAAGATTGGATTTGTCAACGGAACATGTGACTTCACGCTGGAAGAAGCCGGTGAGAATCAGACATCGGTCAGTTTAGCTGGAGACTTGACGGTTGGTGGAAGACTTGCCCGCGTGGGGCAGCGGGTCATGGGAAGCGCATCTAAGATGATGATCGGCAAATTCTTCAGTGAAGTTGAGCAGTTGGCGAAATCCGAAGCGGGCACTTAAGGGACTTGATGGATGTATATATCAGCGTCTTTGCCCCGGTAATCACTCCAGACTATAAATGCCCCGCCCTTGCCGTTCGGGATTGCACGCGGTGCAATCTGATCACCGTCGGCTGTAGATACCGGGCGCCCGTTGAATGTCCAGATAGATTTTCCGTTCCCATCAATCCGTTGGGCATAGATCGCATCTGCGGTAACGTTCCCATAGTCCTCCCGAAAATCTTTCCAGTAGATAATTGCACCTTGTGAGCCGTCAGAAATGAGGTGCGGTTCACGCTGCACCCCCGCTGCCACACAGATAGGAGTCCCATTCTCCTGCCACATCGGCACCCCATCGGGCGCGATTCGCTGTGCGTAAATATCGGCGAAAATGTCACGGTCATCCCACCAAGTAACAATCAACCCACCTACACCGTCGCTGATACCTTCAGGTTGCTGTTGATTTGACGGGTCATTACAGAAATTGACTCCATCCTTTTCCCAGAGCGCCTGTCCATTTGCATCAATGCGTTGGGCGTAGATATCTGCGCTGCTGAAGATATTCGAGTCGTTGCGGTAGTCTGACCAGACAATAAATGCACCACCCGAACCATCGGCGACAACAAATGGACCGCCCTGATTGCCGGAGGCTAGGCATACCGGAACACCCCCATCTTCCCAAACTGGTTCACCCGTAGCACTCATCCGTTGCGCAAAGACATTCCAATCCGGTGTGCTGATGTCCCACCACGCGATGATTGCGCCGCCCGCATCGTCTGTCGCTAGAAACGGATCATACTGGTCACCTTCCCCCTTATAGATAGGCACACCATTAAGTTCCCAAACAGGTTCGCCAGCATCGTCAATGCGTTGGGCATAAATATCCAAATTACCGTGCCGAGAATCTTCCCATACAATAATCGAGCCACCCTTACCGTCAGAAATTGCTTTGACATCCTCTTTCAGGAAGGGAGCGACGCTGACAGGAACGCCATCTTCGCCCCAAAGCAACTTGCCATTGGCATCAATGCGTTGGGCGTAGATGTCTCTGTTACGGTGCCGAGAGTCCCCAAAAACAAGGATTGCGCCTTCCTCCGCGTCGGGAACGAGGAGGGGCCAGCTTTGCGCGCTGGGTTGCACACAGATTGGAGTACCATTGTTTTCCCACAGCATCTCGCCATGTGTGCTAATCCGTTGTGCAAACACATCTCGATTGCCGTTCCTAACATCGCGCCACGCAACAATGACACCGCCACGGTTATCGGAAATAAGGTCGGGAAAATGCTGATCCTCCGTGACAGTGCAGACCGGCAGGTTTTGAGTGACATCTTCTATCCATTCGGCAGGGAGACGCTGGAGACACAGAGCCGTAAGGAGAAAAGAGACAACGAAGGGACGGTATCTCCGTGTCCTCCCCCATTCTTCCATCGGTCTTTTCCTTCCGAGAAGGCGTAAATCCTGAAATTTCGTTCAGTATTTACACATAATTTGCGGTTATTATACTGTTGTAAGCTTGGAAACGGGTGTCGAGTGTGGGAAGGTGGGAGTGCGGCGTACAAGTTTCGCGACTCGCCTGATTCGTCAATCGGTCAGATTACTGAATCAAGCAAATTTCTCACTATTACTTGTCACGGTTGGAGGCTTAGTGGTCGTACACACTTAATTAGGCGGATTACTAAGGATAATATGGTTTTTCGGATTTTGCCATCTGCTGTTCGCGTAGACACCATAGTGCAAATGAGTACCGGTACTTCTACCGCTATTCCCCACATAACCAATAATGTCATCGCGCTTGACCTCTTGGCCAACATGGAGTCCTTCAGCGTGATTTTTTAGGTGTCCGTATAACGTCTTCATTTGTGAGGCCGTATGTTCGATCTCGACCATATTGCCAAAAAATGAATCTTTCGTCATTTCGGTGATAACGCCATCAGCAGCAGCAATCACTGGTGTCCCCCAAGGCGCGGCGATATCCAATCCGTTATGAAAGTGAGGCTTTCCTGTCAACGGGTGTGAGCGATGCCCAAACCCGGAGGAGAACCAATAAGATGGAACTTCCTCGTCTGTTGGCACGAGAAGGGGTAAAATCCAAGGCTTCGCGCGTTCCACTTTCGCGTTGACTTTTACATGTTCGTAGATCGGTGTAATCTCTCTTTTTGCCTGTGCAATCTGATCTATCAGAGAACCCTCTACCAAATCAGTAGAGATTGGCGTTGGATCCACTTGCATTTCAAGAACCGAAGGGGTTGATTCATGGCCACTTTCCTCTTCAGCACTGAAACCCCCACCACCTTGTCCGAGAAGACCTTGTCCTTTAATACCTAAAACACGACGGACCATTTCGCTCATTCTATGGACATCTTGGAGATCTTTCTGGATCTGCTGTTTCTCTGCTTCATATTGTTGAACTGCGTTTTCAAGTTCCTCTCTACTCGCAACTTCACCTTGTAGCTCAGCTCTATAACGGATACTATGCTTCATCCCTGAAACAGCAAAATTGATTATTAAAGAAAACATTAGGAATAGAAAAAGACCGAGAGACAGTGCAAGCCAGCGTCTAATCGAGAGTTGGCGCACCGAGTCTTGGCCAGATGACATAAGCAAAATTGTATACGTATCTTTCAATGAATCCTCCCTTTATATCACGCGGAATTTGAAGTATGACTGCACTACATATAGTATGAGTAACGGTAGTATAGCACAGATAGCAAAGCAACGCAAGCGTATTATTCCATGTTTTTTTGTCTTTTTCTTAAAGTTATTTTCTGAATTATGGCTCAAATCTTTTGTTTTTAAAGTCCACAGACCTAAAAAGTCGAAATTCACCTTGATAAGTTCTACCTCATCAATATAATTAACAGCCATTATTCTGCGATAAATTCCAACGAAACTTATGTAAAGAGCGTTTCAAGATTTTCACTTCAATTCCGAAATATCGATAGTTTAATTGATTTTTTCCTCATTTCGAATGCAATTTTTTTTAGCGTCGGGTCCTGCGTTGACCGTGAATATCTACCTGTACGCTCCGGTCTTCCTAATGGGGTAACATCCGTTTGTCAATCTACCCAGCTTCCTTGGGAATGAGGCTACTACGGTATAGATGTCGTTAGCTTGTCAAGGGACACACGATTCCCACAATCAATAATTGACATCTCCATCCATTTATTGTATCATTAGCCCATTGCCACAAGGTTCTTTTTTTATCTTTTTGCCCAACAGGCTGCTCGGAGTCGTCCTGAACCGTGACCGCTTCCACAACAGATACTTCCCATACGACCAGTCAAACGAAATCAGGGATGCAATTCTGCCCCAAATGCACAAATTCCCTCGAAGATCGAATCCTTGAGGGGAAGGTGCGTCAGGCATGCACTGTGTGCGATTTCGTTTTTTATCGCGATCCAAAGCCTGTCGCCGGTGTACTCGCATTCAAGGATAAAAAACTGTTATTGATACAACGAGGAAATGATCCAAAATTGGGGTTATGGAGCTTTCCGACAGGGTATGTCGACATTGGTGACACCCCAGCGGAGACAGCCGTGCGAGAGGCAAAAGAAGAGGCAGATGTTGATGTCGAACTGGATGAACTGTTAGGGGTCTACTCCAACGAGAGTCGGACGGTTGTTCTTATTATCTATATTGGACGAGTCATAGAGGGAACTCCGGCGGGTAGTGCAGAAGCATTAGATGCACGTTTCTTTGCCATCGACGCACTGCCCGAATTGGCATTCGATCACGACTATCATATATTAGACGATTTTCTTCGCCCCAAAACAGATTGACAAAAGATAGAACGCCCCATCACCGAACAGGTATAGGGATACTCACCTCCCATTAGCCACAAGGAGAAAAATGGTGTCAACCAACACAATCTTAGAAAAATATCATAAAATCTTTTCGAAGAACAAAGAATTCGCGCAACCTGCGAACGATGTCTTCCCCGATGGTGTGACGCATGATAACCGACACACAGAACCGTTTCCGATTTATATCAATCGTGCACAAGGATCAAAAAAGTGGACAATTGATGGGATACAGTTGATCGATTACTGGTCAGGCCATGGAGCGTTGCTACTCGGTCATAGCCCACCTGAAATCGTCGAAGCTGTTACGCAGCAGATGCCGCTTGGTACACACTACGGTGCCTGTCATGCACTTGAAGTGGAGTGGGGCAGCCTCGTGAAAGAGCTGATCCCTTCTACAGAACGGATACGATTCGTCAATTCCGGCACGGAAGCGACCTTGATGGCGATTCGGCTGTCACGGATGTACACGGGAAAAAGTAAATTTCTGAAATTTGCAGGACACTTTCACGGCTGGCACGATTCCGTTATTTTAGGAGTGAATCCACCCTTTGAAACGCCGGTTCCCGGTATACCAGAAGGCACAATTGACACAACGATTATCTGTCCCCCTAACGACATTGGCGCGGTTGAGGAACATCTGAAATCCGACCCGGACATCGCCTGCGTTATCTTGGAACCAACAGGCGGCGCCTTTGGCACTATCCCAACAAATGGTGACTTTCTCCGACAGTTACGGCAGATCACACAGGATTACGGCGTCCTGTTAATCTTCGACGAGGTGATCTCCGGTTTTCGCGTTTCTCCGGGCGGCGCCCAAGTATATTACGATATCACGCCTGACCTTACAACGCTCGCCAAGATCTTAGCCGGCGGTCTGCCGGGTGGAGCGGTTGCTGGTAGAGCAGATTTTCTGGATTTCATCTCGATTAAAGCCGCGAAATCAACCTCACGCGGGAAAAAGATGCCGCATCCCGGAACCTTTAACGCCAATCCGTTATCGGCTGCGGCTGGAATTGCAATGCTGAAGCAGGTCAAGACGGGTATTCCGCATGAAAAGGTCAACCGTAGTGCGAAAATGTTGCGGGAAGGACTGGTTGATGTGATCGATCAACACAAGCTCGATTGGGCGGTCTACGGCGAGTTTTCTGCGATAAAGTTTCTTATCGGGCACGGAGTTGAGGGCGTGCGTGCGGCTGATTTCGATCCTTACAATTGGGACTATCGTCAACTGAAAGGTGGCAGCAACTCAGAACTCACAATGAACCTGCGTTGTGGCATGATGTTAAACGGAATCGATATTGCTGGAAATGGTGGGATGACGACGGCAGCACATAGCGACGCAGATGTGCAACAGACAATTGCAGCGTTCGACCAGACAATCGGCTGGATGAAGGCAGACGGACTGTTGGACTGAAACAGTTAAGGGACTAAGGAGGTATGCGAGGAGGTTAACATTTCCACGCTATCTTCTTAAGTCCTACCCGTACTTTAAGTTGCTTTGGCTCAAGGATATGACTCTCTGTGTCTATCCGTTCCCTTCTAACCGCTCCCAGAACGTTTATCCACAATCTGGGCACTCTTCTTCAAGGTAGCCAACCAATTTCTGTAAATATCACTCTGTTTCGCCTGTAGTAGCGTTTTATGAACCTTGGCACGCTCTGCCGGGTCATTCTTAAACTTTTCCATATCTGGTTCTTCGCGCTCAATCAACCGGATGATATAAGCGGCATTGTCCCCCTGGAGCGCACCTGCCACCTCGTTTAACTCCAATCCAAAAGCGGCAAACATGGCATCTCGGGACGTCCCTACCCCTGGGATAAATCCGCCAGTCGGAGAGAGTGCAAATAGTTGACTGTCCTTAACTTCCAGTTCTTTATTGGTAACTCCCTCAGGCGCCTCATACCTGTTCACTAGATCCTCAAGCGATTCATCAGCGGACCGCAGTGCTGTCAGTTTCTGGGCATCTGCTAAGGCGAGTTGCTTTGCTTTTTCCGATTTAACATCTTCAACCACTTGCGCCTTGACCGTTTCAAATTCAGGAACTGTGGCGTGTTTTTTCTCAAGGACTTTCACCACAAAATAGGCGTCAATATCGCCATTCGAGTTCTTATTTGGAGTGATCGCACTGACATTCACTTCCATGTCGAAGGCTTGATCAATCACATCTTGGTATGTCCATTTTCTTCCAATTTCGGGGATGTTATTGTCGTCTATCGTAAAGAATCCTGTGTCCTGAACTGCAAGCAATAGATCTTTATATCTGTCCAGTTGGATTGCTTCTTCGTAATCGTGAATCTCAACATCAAACAGGAGGTTTTCCGCAACTTCCTTTGCTTGTTCTGCACCCACGATCTGAGTTAACTTATCATTGATTTCGCTTCTTGCTTGCGCAAAGGGCTGAATTTCTTCGGGCCGCTTCTCTTCCAACTTGATGATGTGATATCCGAATCTGGATTCGACCAAATCGCTCACCTCACCGGGGGCGAGCTCGTCAAACGCTGCCTTCTCGAAAGATTGGACCATCTCGCCCCGTGCAAAATAGTCTCCCGGCGGCAGGTCTGGATTGTTTCCGCGCAGTGCCCCGCCCTGTGGCGCTGAACCGGTATCCTCCGAATGTTGCTTCGCAAGTTCGGCAAAATCCTCTCCCTCGGTAATTGCAGCCTTGACCGTTGCAAGCAATTCCTCCGATTCCGCCTTGACCTCCGCCTTCTGCTCGTCGGTTGCGTTATCTGGAAACTTCTTTAGGATATGGCGTGCTTTTACCACTTCCGGCGTCTTGAACTCATGTTTATGCTCATTATAGTAGGCCTGTAGGTCCTCGCCTGTAACGAAACTTTTCGGATCGAGCTTGATGAACCTTAGATTGATCGCTTCGCCTTTTTCATACTTCTCTCTGTTCGCATCAAAGTAAGCCTGTGCTTCCGCGTCGTCCACGGTTGCTGCTCCACTGTACCCAAAGTGCCGAAATTCAATGTACTTCAGTTTGGCTTTTGTGTTCTGGCGACGGTATTCATCTTCTACCTCTGTATCTGTGACCAATTCAAGCCCCTGAATCTGGTTTAGTAGAACCTGATTAACTAAGAGAGAACGGACATATTCGCGAAAACCATCCCCATTGCCGCTCTGCTGAATCGTATTATAGTTAGTGAGTAGGTCGTCATCGCTACGGATATATTGCTCGACCTCTGCATTACTAATCTGGACGCTGCCGAGCAGGACCTGACGACTCACGAGTAGGTCAAGCATCTGTTGCTCAATCTCCTCGCGTTCGATCTGAGAACGGCTTTGACTCTGTTGCTGTTGCCGGGTCATTTCGCTGGAGACAAGGTTTTCAAATTCGCGTTGGTGTATTTTGATGCCATTGATCTCAAAGGCGACCGGGGCCTCTCTACCTCCACCCAATGCACCGCCCCCGCCAACAATATCGAACAGCAGAAACGAACCAACCAGAAAAGCAATGCCAACAACAATCAAGAAAATCTGCGCGATAAATTTCTCCCGTAGAAAAACAATCATGGAAATCTCTCCTGTTTGTATATAGTTAATTCAAAGTAAAACCGTAAGTATGATACTCAATTAACACTGGTTTTGCAACTTCATTTTTTAGAACGTTCAAAACTGGAAAGGTTGGTCTTAACAAGGTGCCAAGATCTGATTCTACAAATCCCTGGATCCTGACGTAGTTAGCTCCAAGAGATTCGAGAGCGATCGACTTGAAGTGTTTTCCACAGATTGTTTAACAACTCTTAGGAGTTACGCACTTCAGTTTGTAGTAGCACAATTCATCGGTCATCACAAGTCGTATGATTCGATAATAAATCACCAAATTATGAGGCTTTGCCCATTCAACTGCGTAAGTCCTACTACAAAGAAAAAAGGGGTGGGAACGGCTACAGCACCATCCCTACCCCTTCATCCTATCATAGCGGTTGCTAGTACCACCCGAATTCGTGATGCCCCCGACTGGACTCGAACCAGCATGCCAATTAAGGCACAGGCCCTCAACCTGCCGTGTATACCAATTCCACCACAGGGGCGACTAAACAACCTAATTATACCCATCTGATAGGGGGTTGTCAAGCGAAATTTCTGTCGCGAATCATCGCTTGGAAAACACGGTAGCCCACGATATCATGGAGCCCGTGGGCAATCATCGGGATCAATAGCGATCCAGTACCGACCACCAAAAGTCCGAACCAGATTCCCTCCAGTATCGCCCAAAACCAAAACAGCAAAAACTTGCGTCGTAACCAATGGCAAGTGGCAAATAACAACCCCGTAATCACAACGCCAAGAATACCGTGGTCTATAGCTACTAACAGTGCCCCCCGAAAGAGCGGCTCTTCAGCAAGGGCTGCCATCAATCCACCGGTGATATACTCGGGCCAACGCATCCTTCCCAACACGACGCGTCCATGATGATTGAATACCTCCAGATATGTCTGCCCCAATGTTCGCTTAAAAATTTCATGCAGCACGCCATCGAATACTAACGACAAGATTCCAGCCACCAAACCAATTCCAATCTGAGCGTCCAGTGACCATGGACCCGTCGTCAGATGCGTGAAAGCAGCGAATCGCCAACTGAGCAGCGCACCCACTCCTGTTGCTAGCAGGGCAGTTTGCCATCGATGTTTTAGATAGAAGATCATAAATACGTGCGGTTAATGCCGGTTTCGGCAAAATAGCATAAAGTCAATCTTGAATATCATCGGCTTACGCATGACGTTATTCCGGCAAAAATGTCTGGCTAAATCGTGCAGCCTTTTCAACGCGTTCCAAAACCGGCTGATACCCTGTTCCAGCGGACTGCGATGGCGTGAATGTACAATCATCGTTCAAAACCAATTCTGTTTCCGTTAGGTCCTGTCGATAGAAGAAATTGCTGGGGAACAGGTCACCCGGATAGGTGAAGTTGTCCAAGGTCGCAAGCTCGACCAGGATACCAGCGCCGATGCCGCTCTCCAACATACTACCCACCCAGCACGGGATGCCGGCATCGCGTGCCATATTGTGCAATTTCACTGCGATGGAAAGTCCTCCGACACGCCCTGTTTTGAGATTAAGAATCTGACACGATTTCAGCTTTAACGCCCATTCAAAGGCGTGCACGGATGTAATAGACTCATCCAGACAGACCGGTGTCTCGATTTGCCGCTGCAATTCGGCGTGTTCTAATAGGTCGTAGTGGTACAGCGGCTGCTCAATCATCGCTAATCCCAGCTTATCGATCTGCTTGAAGAAATCGAGATCGTTCAGCGTATACCCTGAATTACAGTCGATGTGGAACGTTTGATGCGGAAAAGCTGCACGGACTGCTTGCAACATCTCCAGATCCCATCCGGGGCGTACCTTGAGCTTCACCCGCTTGAAACCTTCGTCAACGGCACCCTGAATCTTCTCCAATAGCATGTCTATCGAATCCTGCACACCAAAGTCAGCACCGGCATCTACCTTCCTAAAGCTGCCGCCCAGCAATTGATGCAGCGGCACGCCTTCCATATTTGCTCTGAGGATCCACCAAGCGATTTCTGGTCCCGCTTTGGCAAATGGGTTCCCTTTGATCCATTTGTACGCAGCGAGTAATTCGTCGGCGGTATCAAACGTTTTCCCCACCAACAGCGGTGCGATAAACTCGGTTATTGTATGATATGCCGACATTGTGGATTCGGGTGAGTAAGCGGGCGCTTTCAGTGGGGTGGTCTCGCCCCAACCTTCATACCCCTCCGATTCCAGCCGGACAAGGACCGAATCAACGGCGTGATCTTCACCGTAAGCGGTGCGCCAAGGGTAAATCAGGGGCAGACTGACATAATAAACGTCAATACGATCTATTCGCATAGGTGATTCCTCTCTCTATAGGGGCACGGTATATTTTGTAGTTGACGATGATTTGAAAATCTCTATAATAGCATCAAGCTTCAAAATCAGTTGGCTGGCTTCAATGTTAGCGGGAAGAACCGCGAATCCCATCGGCAATTGGGGTTAGGTGCACGAAAGGCTCACCCTAATTTTACCACACCAAGGAAAGCCGAGGGAATAAAGAAATAAGGATAGGATCTTACAAAAGACGCAGGCAGTTTTGACCTAAAACGGTCTCAATACTTTTGCTCACTTGCTCGAAAGGATAATTGGATGAAAGTTGTAGATGTAGAACGTATAATTGTTGATGTCCCATTTACGCCGCGGCAGCAAAAGATCACGGCACGGGAGGTGTACAACTGGGCGGTTCTGGAACTGTGCAAGGTAACTACAGATACCGGACACGTCGGTTGGGGCGAAACCGTGATTCACTACACCTGGGCACGGGTGACGGACGCTGCAGTGGAACGGGTGAAAGGGCAGAGTCCCGCGAAAGTGATGAACGACGATTCTCTGGGAGCGGGCTTGCAGATGGCGTTATTCGATGTGGTGGGTAAGGTCCTCGAGGTGCCGGCTTACGAACTGATGGGACAACAGGTGCGCGACTGGGTGCCGATCTCTTGGTGGTGTATTGATGCTTCTCCTGAAGATTGGGCTGCCGAGGCTGCAGATGCTGTGGCAAACGGTTACACCAGTATCAAACTCAAGCCCCGACCTTGGTGGGATATCGTTGCGCAGGTCGATGCCATCGCTCAAGTGGTACCACCGCACTTTAAGTTGGATCTAGATGCCAATGGTACTTGGCAGAACGCGGCGGCAGCAATCCCCGTTATCAAGAAACTGGAAAAATACAGCAATGTGGCAATGTTTGAAACCCCCATCCCGCAGGATGATGTACTTGGGAACATGCAGATCCGTCAGGCGATTAATCGACCGATTGCGATGCACTTTGGATCGCCGCCCTACATCACGAACATCCGCGAAGGGGTCTGTGATGGATACGTTATCTGCACCGGGAAATCGGGCGTTATGACACAGGGGACCTTAAGTGCCGAGGCACAGATGCCGTTCTGGCTGCAGTTGGTGGGCAACGGGTTGACCACGACTTGGGCTGCGCATCTCGGTTCAGTTTTGACCCACGCCACTTGGCCCGCGATTACCTGCATAAACCTCTATAGCCACCAGCTGTTGACAAAGGAGATCGAGGTTATCGGCGGGTATCACAAGGTGCCGGACGGTCCTGGGTTGGGTGTTGAGGTTGACGAAGAGGCAGTCGAAAAGTATCGCGTCTCCGAAGATACACTCGTAGAATTAAGGGAACGTGGTGAAACTTATGACCGCCCGAAACCACGTATCATCAACAGTATCGTCTACCCCGATGGCAGCTGTATTCACATGGGCTGTAGTAGCCAAGGGTATGGTTACTTCAATGCGGGGCACGGACCCGCGTATGTAGAGGGTGTACGCTTAGAGGCACAGCCGGACGATGGATCCGAAGCGTGGCAAGATCTGTTTGAGCGGGCACAGCAGCACCCGGTACGGGGGCGTTGGGAGGAGGCATAGAAATGAGCTATGAAGCCATTGAATCGAAATTTGTCGCAGCCGAAGAGCAGGGCGAGGTATCGTCGTTACTGATTCGACCTGACGATGCAAAATGGCTGTTGGTGTTAGGACATGGCGCTAGCACAAATATGCGGCACGCAACCCTTCAGACCATCGCTGAACGGTTGGCGGAGGTTGGGATCGCTACATTCCGTTACAACTTCCCTTATGCGGAACAGGGGCGCGGTCGAAACTCAAACGCTGTTTGCCAAGAAACCGTTCGTTCGGCGGTGGAAACAGCACAGGCAGCGGCGGGCGATTTGTCGATTCTTGTCGGTGGGCACTCCTTCAGCGGGCGAATGTCGTCAATGGCTGCGGCGGAGGCACCGATCGAGCAGGCGCGTGGCTTGGTGTTTTTCGCCTTTCCCCTGCATCCGTCTGGGAAACCTTCGACGGACCGCGCAGATCACCTAAGCGATGTTACAGTACCGATGCTCTTCCTGTCTGGCACACGGGACAAGTTGGGTGAACTGGATCTACTACAATCCACCTGTGAGGAGGTTGCCGATAAAGCAACGCTGCATCTTTTGGATACCGCGGATCACGGATTTAAGATCTTGAAGCGCTCTCGCAACACCGACGAAGATGTGTTTGTTGAAATGGCACGGGTTATCAATGGATGGGTATCAGGGTTGGATTGAATATAAGCAGCGAACGGAGACCCCCGTTCCCTATCTGCCGTGAACTGCACCCAAATCCAACCGTTGGTCAACACTGTCTGAGACTGTGTTCGTCCACTCCACATCGTCGAGGTTCTGCAGGCTCATCAGTGCAACATTAACCAGCGAATTGGAAAGGACGTAATTGAGTAGAAAGCTGTCCAGATCAACCCCTTCCATCTGTGTCGGGAAGCATTGCTGCATCAGATTTTGGAAGGCGTTGCTTGTCGTTGAACGCATCAACACAACCCCCATATCTTGGGCGACCGCCTCCGGTATCGTCCCACGATTGCCAAAAATGTCGCAGGTGCTCTGGTACATCAGGTTGTAGTGAACCTGAATCATGTCGAACTCGCCGGACGCGATCATTCGTTCGACACCGCCCGACGGACCATCTGCTGAGAACCCAATAAAGCGGATTTTCCCTTGGTCCCTCAATTTCTGGTACGTCTCCAACCCTCCTTGATCTAAGATTTGATCGGCACCGTCCCCCTGATGCCAGCCGCCGTGAAATTGCAAGACGTCGATCACATCTGTCCCCAGCCGTGTTAGGCTGCCCTCAACATCGGCGAGGATGCCCTGCGGGTCGAAGGCTTCCGTTTTGGTTGCAAGGATCAGTCCATCCCGCCGTCCCTGAATTGCCTTTCCGATAACGGTTTCGCTGAGACCGCCCCCATAGGTAGGCGCGGTGTCGATGTAGTTGAGTCCCACGTCGAAGGCGCGGTGGAGCATCTGGATAAGGGCTCCTTCATCTTGATCGGCGCGCACACGTCCGCCGCCGTATCCGATTTCTGAAACGCGCAGCTGGGTGCGACCTAATGTTCGATATTGCATGGTGAAATCCTTATCACGATTCAGAGGTGTTCCGATTGCGAACAGTTTCGCCTCTGGGTTTTTTAAGATGAAGCAGATAGACTAAAAGTCGAACTCAATTTCCACCAACCGGTTCTCACGCGCGGCGGTCTCGCATCCCTCAATACACTGGATGGTCCCCTTCGCCCACTCCGCTGTGATCAGCAGAGGCGTCCCGGAAAGCAGATGGTCTGAGACGTTCTTGTAATATGTTTGCCAACCACGGTTGGTCACCGTTGGGTAATCGGAAACCATTTTGCGGCCGTCCTCCATAATGGAGGTGACGGTTGTCTCGCCTTGGAAGTTCCCCACTACAATAGAGCCGTGTGTGCCAACGACTGTCCAGAGCGGTTTGTCAGCCGCGTGTAGATTCGACTGGATAAGTTGGGCTTCTAAGCCGCTGTCGAATCGCACATACGCCCGGCAGAAATCTTCAACCGAATTGGCTTGCCAATGCCGTTTGAGGAAATTACCGTACAGCGTCGCATGTTTATTGATACGATTCCCGCCTCGGTCGTGTTGGGGGACCAGTTGCAGGATTTTCTCAAACTGATGTGCCCCCATATCGTACAACAACCCGCCGGAAATTTCCTTATGGTCTCGCCACATCTGTCCGGGCGGACCGTAGCCGACCATGTTACACTCAATCGAGTACACATCTCCAATGATACCCGATTCCACGGCGTCGCGGAGCGTGAGGATGTCTGGATCCCAGTGGCGGTTATGGTAAACCGAGAGCATGACGCCCTTTTCGCGTGCGAGTGCAATCAGCTCGTCCGCTTCGGAGACGTGGACGACAAACGGTTTTTCGGTGATGGTGTGTAACCCCGCTTCTAACATAGTCTTCGCAACCGGCGCGTGATAGGCATGCGGTACAATCACAATTGCCAGATCGATTTGACCGCTTTCTGCCATCTCCTTTGCGTCGACGAAAGTGGTAATCCCGTCTCCCTGTTCCTCTTTAGCGGCGCGGAGGCGTTCGGGATCCCTGTCGCAGACTGCCGCCAACTCGAACCCGTGGGTCTGTGCAATCATACCGGCGTGATGGCTGCCCATATTGAACAGCGGACCGTAGCCGACCAAACCGATGCGGATCGCTGGGTTATCTTTCAGGTCCGTTACATAGCGGAGCCCCTTGAGCAGTTGATCCTGAAAATCCGTATTGCCAAAGGCGCGGTTGTCGTGTCCAAGTGCCGTATAGAATACCTTCCCCTCACCGTAGTCACGCACATAGCCGAGCGGATATTTTTCGAGTCGCCACGCGCCGTATTGGAAATAACGTAAAGGTGCGTCCGTGCGAACCTTCATCTGATAACACTCATCTACGATGCGGAACTGCTTGTTGAGGCGTGGGAGGATATCGTCAACCCCATCTTCTACCGTCACCTCAAAGGGTGCTAATGGATCGTGCTGGATGAACTCTGTGCCGATGAGTTCGATGTAGTCATCATACTGTCCGGTTCCAGCATTCGCACCGTGCACCGCCAGCAGTCCGCCACCGCCTCTGACATACTCGGTCAATCCACGCTCAACCTCGGGCGTTATTTCGCCGCCACCGATGTATAACGCGACCACATCGAATGCGGAGGGATCCGTCAATCGGTTACGGTCATCGCTCACTTCGACTTCAAACTGACCAGCATCCTCAACCAACGGCTTGAACATCTCCGCAAACTCACTAAAAGGCGGGTGCGGGCCATTGATAATCAATAAAACTTTCTTCATTTGTCCTCCACAAAAAGACTATGATTGCCAACATTGGAGAAACCAAGTTTTCAAGAAAAAACTCGGTTTCTTTGCACGACTTCTTAACATGAACGATCTTGTTAATAGCTCCAAGCATCCTCTGTGAGTTCACCCGAATAGATAATTCGGGCATCGCCTTCCAGATAGACGTTTTCCGGTTGACCGTTAACTAGGTCAAAATGGATGGTCAGCACCGAACCGCTGGCGGTTTTCACGGCGACCGGGGACTGAACCTTCCCCAGTGCGGCAGAGACAACCGCAGCGGCAATAGAGCCTGTGCCACAGGCGAGGGTTTCATCTTCGACGCCGCGTTCATAGGTGCGGATGTTGATCGCTTGAGAATCGTTGATCCGAACAAAATTGGCGTTTGTTCCGGCCGGTTTGAAGTCGTCGTGGTAGCGCGTCTGCCTACCAAGCCCGAATACATCCGTTCCCTCCAAATCTTCAGCGAAAAAGAGGACATGGGGAACGCCGCTGTTAGCGAAAGAGATGTTGTGGACACCATCTTCCAACTGAAGCGGAAAATTCAATCGAAGGTCGGTTGGATCGCTCATCCGGACCTTGACATCGGTCCCAACAATCTCTGATTCGTAGATTCCGGCTTGCGTTTCAAAGGACATCCGCTCCGAAACGATGCCGTTAAGATAGGCGAACCTTGAGATACAACGTGCGCCGTTTCCACAGGTCTCCGCTTCGCCGCCGTCCGCGTTGAAGTAACGCATCCGGAAATCTGCTTTATCCGTGTTTTCGACGAGCAGCACGCCGTCCGCGCCGGCAGACATTCGGCGTTGGCACACCTTTTCGACAAAATCGGTATTTTCGTATTGGACAACGCCCTCGCGGTTATCAATGATAACGAAGTCGTTGCCTGCACCACTTAGTTTCATGAAGGGGATTTTTTGGGACATATCGGTTCTCCTTATTTTAATGTCGGGTTATTATATCATATCCGCCATCTGTTCACCACACAATGGTTCTATTTATTTGTTAAGACTTCTTTTCTCTGACATCCCTCTGACAAATTACAACTACAAATTCGCCCCTAAAAGTAGGGCGTGTTCCTTGCTCAATGCGCGTCATCACTGGATTTAGGCATGGCACATTCGCGCTACAATACCGAGGATGGTGAGTGTCAAGTCTTGGTACTACCTGCCACATCGAAAGCGACTTACAAGCACCCCTCAAGATCAGCAAAGATCTTGACGAAAGATAGCGATTTTGATAAAATAATGTTACTCCCAACCTGTCACAGAAAGGGGAATTATGATGCAAAATGTATCAAATAGAGGTTACAAAAAGTCTTTTACGGCTTATATTGGACAGGAGGATATAATGGTCCCCAATATTCGGGCCAGGAGTTAAGTAAGATTTAACGTCTAACTCACAGCCACAAATGGAGACCTGAACATGTCCACAAAGCGGATTCGTCATACTGCGAAATTTAAGTTTCAAATAGCGCTTGAAGCCAT
>JAJDUM010000109.1 GCA_022826645.1 Candidatus Poribacteria bacterium | reverse complement strand
AATAGTTGGCTTATGTTAAGACATAGTGCAAGGAAACCGAGTTTTTTTTCAAAACTCGGTTTCTCTATCCTGTTTTGCACTTTCTTTTTACATGAGCGAAATAGTTATCTTTAAAACATACCGAGTATTCCACTTAGATTGAGGAGTTTAATTCTGATTGAAACCTCCCAAATAGCGAAACCCAACACTTGATAATCCGCGATGGATTGGGTGCTGGGTTTCGCTTTATCTATGTAGCACTGTTGGTAACAGGCAGCACTCCGGCTTACCTTGATAAGAATTTGCTTTAACTGTTCAACCCAACCTACACCACTTATTAGTTTTGATGTAGCGGCGTGACCTGTGGGTTGAGATTTACATCTCGACGCAGCGAATTAACCATTGATTGAGGAAACGGTTAAGCCTGAAAGGAGTGCTATCAATGAAAACCTTACAGATTACCTGCATCTGCCTCATTTTATTGGTTGGACGGGCTACACTGAGCTATGCTGCTGTTCCCGATGTTGAGGGAGAAGTTATTCCTAGACCCGCGGGCGGAGATACCAATTGGGGGCATTCCGTTGACATCAATGGGACAACCCTCATCGCCGGGTATACTTCTTATACAGGTGACCTCGGTGGTGTCTATATCCTTGAATACGATGGAAAGAGATGGGATCTTAAAAATCACTTTAAAACCCCCGATGGGAACACACGAGACCAGTACGGTCATGCCGTCGCTATTGAAGGTAACATTGCCGTTGTGAGTGCCTACGAACATGGGGGGAAAAGACCCACCGCGGGCGGTAGGTTGGGAGGAGGACCGGGAATAGTGTATGTCTTCCAACGTCATGCCGGAGCGAAAGGGTTTGGGGAAATGGCAAACTTTAAAGGTGAGGGTGTCCAGAACGATGACCGGTTCGGATATTCGGTTGACCTCAGTGGAAATACCCTCATTGCTGGAACCCCATTCCATGACGAAGAGAAAGGGGCTGTCTACGTTTACACACTTGATAACAAACAGTGGAAACAGACCGCCAAGCTCCAGGCGGACGATGCGGGTGTAAAAAACCGATTCGGTTGGGACTGCGCGATTAATGAAAACACGATAGTTGTCGGTGCCCCGCTGGCTGCAGCACCTGCGAGACTCTCCGGCGCAGCCTATGTCTTTAAGCGACACGGAGATGCTTGGGCGCAGGTGGCAAAGGTTACCCCCGAAGATGGGGATGGCGGCGATGGTTTCGGCGTTTCGGTTGATATAAGCAAGAGCCGCATTATTGTTGGAGCGAACAAAGACGAGAACGAAGTGAAGAAGCGTGGCTCCGGTTCCGCCTATCTCTTCCAAGGAGTTGGGGATGTCTATACACAGGAAGCAAAGTTGACTGCGGATGAACCTCAGGAAGGGGCGGGTTTCGGTTTAACGGTTGCGCTTGATGTGAATCGTGCGCTTGTCGGTGCGCCTTCGACCGATACGAAGCGGGGTGACGATTCGGGGGCTGTTTACGCCTTTTTGAAAGACGGTGCTAATTGGGTGTTGCAGGCGAGAGTCATACCTGTGAAGGGTGTGGATGAGAGTAAGGGGCTGACCAGTGGTGACAATATGGGCAGTGCTGTCGCCCTCGATGGTGAATTTGGACGACGGCTGAACCTTGCCGCCATCGGCGTTCAATGGGACGCCCATCCTGAAGGTGGTGACGATGAAGGATCTGTGTATATCTTTGATACTGCTGATGCTGCAGGTCTCAACATACCGTTGTCGGTTGAGCCACGCGGCGACTTGGTGCTGACGAGGTTTGGGGACATCAAGCGGACAGCGTTGCTTCAGAACTTCCCCAATCCATTTAACCCAGAGACGTGGATCCCTTACACGCTTGCTGATAATGCGGATGTGAACGTTCATATCTACGATGTCGAAGGCAAGTTAGTGCGTAAGCTGGACATCGGCTACCAACGGGCAGGAAGCTATCTCAACAGAGAGAAGGCGGTCTATTGGGATGGCAGGGACCAGTTGGGTGAGTCGGTGTCGAGTGGTATCTATTTCTATACCCTGAAGGCGGATGCGTTTTCCGATACCCGCCGCATGGTTATCCTGAAATAGTTATTTTTATCTGTAGGGGTGACTGAATTCGCTCTAAAACCAGATTTGGGACAGATACTCGTTCTGATTCAGAATTGAGAACGAGTATCTGAACCTGTTTTGGGACGGAAGTTATATTAGGCAAGTTGCTGAACAATCCGTATTTCAGCGAGTTTTGACGGCATTAGGTACAGGATTATCAGGTTATAATTTTGGGGCGGATTGCTGTATTTAGAATTTGTTTCTAAAAGTATTGCCTTTTATTTTTAATTATGATATAATTTTCGGCGTCTTATTGATGACGGTCCGAAATGGATTTTAGGGGGTTAACGTCCGATAAGTTTTCTTATCGGACATTATTCCTCTATCTTGTTTGGTGATGGATTTCCATCATCATAGATTTAGTTTTAGAGTCGATTGGGTTTCAAATTTCGATCCTAAAATTTCACTAACCTCAATAAGGGAGGAATTAAATTGAAACGCCTACTATTTCTTACACTCGCACTAACTTTCCTTGCAGGTGCTATCGCAACCGCTCAGATGGCAGTGTTTATTGATGGCGCTGACTTTGAAAGTTATGTGTCAGCACCGCATGACCCATGTTTCTTTGACGAAGACCTCTGTTGTCCGTTCACCTTTGAATCATGGTTTAAACCCTTCGACTCCCAAGGGGAGCGAATGATTCTCAATAAAGAAGATCATTGGGAAAATGCTAACAAAGATGGTCTCTTCCAATCTGCTATCGCAGGTGCCAACGACCAAGGTAAAAATAACGGTTGGGCTTGGGAAAACAGCGGTCTCGGTGTCGGGGTCAATGTTTGGAACCACGGCGCAGTTGTCTGGGATCCGCCAAAAGTCCATATGTTCCTCAATGGCAAACAAGGGGACGACGGTGAGCACGCTGGCAATCAACTGGCTTGGAATCATGAAGACACGTTCAAGATGGGACGGCGTGAACGTGGTGGCGCGACCCACTCCATCTACCACGGACTAATTGACGAGGTCCGTATATCAAAAGGCGCCCGCTACAAGGGTGACTATGACATTCCTAAAGAAGAATGGACACCGGACGCCGATACGAGAGCCCTCTACCATCTCAACGAAGTTGAAGGCGCAGCGACAATCGTCAATGCCGCTAAAGAGGGTGGCCACGCCAAACCGTGTCCCGATGCTGTTCTTGAAGGCGCAGTGGAGTTGTGGGACGTTGGTGCTGGTAGCGGACACGAACAGCCGTTTGAGCCGTTCGCCGTTGAACCGGGTGACAAGATGACGACGACGTGGGGACACGTTAAAACCCGTTCAGTACGATAAAAAAATGTGATGTGTTTATCGCGCATCGATAGTAACTTTAAAAGGGGCGAAACTGAAAAGGTTCGTCCCTTTTTTTATTGCTTGCATCAAGGGTTACGATCTGATAACATGGGGTTGTAGGGGCATAGGAAATTTATTGATGAGCCACTCCACTGTATTAGCGGCCATACTTCTGCTTTTCATAGCTATCACTGCCTCCGCCGTCGATCCTGCGTTTGACCTTGGCGAGCATCTATTTGCGCTAAAAAATTACGACGCGGCAATCACGGAGTATAAGCGATTTCTATTTTTCAACCCCGATCATCCACAAGTGGTTGAGGCGCAATTCAAAATTGGATTGGCATACCGCGTTCAGGGATGGCGGTCAGAAGCGGTTGAAGCGATGGCTGCGGCTGTCCAACTGGCAACGGAAACTGAATTGCAGGCGGAAATACGGACTGAACTCGCTGTGACGCTCATTGCTACCGGTGCCTATGATCTTGCGTTGATCGAACTGATTAAGGTTGATATGCAGAGTCAGTCTATGCGATTGCGTCAGCGCGCTCGTTTCTTGCGGGGTGTTGCGTATCTGTATCAATTCAGATGGGAGCAGGCGCGGTCAGTGTTTCAAGCGTATTTGGATGAGATGCCCGACGCAGCGGAGATTGCTGCCAAGATTGATGCGCTCTTTCTGGATACACTTAATCGGCGACAGAAATCGGAGAAGGCAGCACGGTTGCTTTCCACCTTTCTGCCGGGATTAGGACAAACTTACGCTGGAGACTGGAAAAATGGGTTGAATGCGCTGCTCCTCAACGGAGTGCTCGGTTATGTTACGCTCAACGCTGCAATCGAACGGGACTACGACGATGCGCTGCTTTCATTCTTTTTTCTGTCTCACCGCTACTATGCGGGGAATCGGTATCGCGCAGCGGAGGCAGCACAGGCGTTCAATGACCGAGAGAATCGTCAGCATGTCGAAAAGATTTTGCAAGTCCTGACAACCTACTTCGGAGAAGGTAAGCGTGGAGGATGAGGCTATTCCTTGAGTCCTGAATCTCGCGCCTTGTGTCCAGACCACAGAAAAATTAGACAGTTCGTCATGCTCATAGATTCACACGCTCACATTCAACTGAATAGATTTGATGCGGATCGAGAATCGGTTTTGGAACGGGCTCGCGAAGCCGGGGTGCACGCGATCTTGGTCATCGGATTTGATCTGGAGACCAGTCGTGGAGCAATTGCGCTCGCGGAAAAACATGACCAGATCTACGCAACGGTTGGTATGCATCCGCACGATGCGAAGGATCTGGAGGACGAAACTGTTCGTATCTTTCGTGATCTTGCGGTCCATCCGAAGGTGGTAGCACTCGGCGAAATGGGTTTGGATTATTATCGCGACCTATCACCTCGCCCGATTCAGAAAACGGCGTTTGAGCGTCAATTGGATTTGGCGGAGGAATTGGACCTCCCGATTGTTATCCACAACCGTGAAGCCTACCACGACATCCTCCCAATCTTGCAAGCGCGGCGGGGCAGGGTACGCGGCGTGATGCACTGTTTTTCGGGCGATGTTGAAATCATGCACCAAAGTCTTGCGCTCGGGTTACATATTGGTATCGGCGGTCCGGTAACCTATCGTAAATCGGAGACGTTGCAGGAGGTTGCACAAAAAGTTCCCCCGGAGGCCGTGTTGGTGGAAACAGACTGTCCGTGGCTACCACCGCAATTTAGACGCGGAAAGCGTAATGAGCCGGCGTATGTTCGGGCTACAGCGGAGAAAATTGCGGAACTGCGCGGTATTTCATTGGAAGAAATCGGTGAGATAACGACACGAAATTTTGAAAGTTTATTCACGGCGTCGTGAGTTCAACTTAACGCACGGTATGAGTTTCTTAAAAGATGGGTGTTGTCGCAGATTTAATTCAGGTCAGAAGTTTTAGAGGAGAATCATTAAATGAAAATTACAAAGGTCGAGACATTTTTGGTTAAGCCGCGTTGGCTCTTTTTGAAGATCCACACCGATGAGGGGTTGGTGGGGCTTGGGGAGCCTATCCTTGAGGGGCGCGCCAAGACCTGTGCTCAAGCAGTCGATGAGCTCGCGCCCTATCTGATTGGGAAAGACCCACGACGCGTTGTCCACCACTGGCAGGCAATGTATCGTCACGCCTTCTATCGTGGCGGTCCCATCATGACGAGTGCATTGAGCGGCGTTGATCAAGCCCTCTGGGATCTTGCGGGGAAATCGCTCGGTGTTCCTGTCTATCAACTATTGGGCGGTCCTACGCGTGACCGCATTCGTTTGTACAAAGGCGGTGGTGATCCGGAGACTATCAAAGAGTGGGTTGATAAAGGATTCACGGCGTTTAAGACGGGTGTTGCCGGTGGGAGACCCGCCCGGTTAATCGAATCGAAAGGATTTGTAGATCGTGCCACTGAACGATTTGCTGCGTTGCGTGAAGCCGCCGGACCTGATGTCGATATTGGCATTGACTTCCACGGCGCAATCAGTCCGCAGACCGCAAAACTACTGATTCGTGCGCTGGAGCCGTATCAGCCGATGTTTGTCGAGGAACCGTGCCAGTGTCAGAACGTCGATGTGATGGCGGAAATTGCGCGTGGCACACATCTGCCCATTGCTACTGGCGAACGGATTTTTACTAAGTGGGGCTTCCGTGAGATATTAGAGAAGGGTGCTGCTTCTATCCTTCAACCGGACTTGTGCCATGCGGGCGGAATCAGCGAGGTCCGACTCATTGCGGGTATGGCGGAGGCATACTACGCTGGTCTTGCGCCTCACAATCCGTTGGGACCGATTTCGCTTGCGGCGTGCATTCAGTTAGATGCGTCAATTCCCAACTTCCTCGCGCAAGAGCATACAACGTTAGGGGAGGGCTACCTCAAAAACCCGTTTGTTTTCAAGGATGGCTTCGTGGAGTTGCCCACCGGTCCCGGTTTGGGGATTGAGCTTGATGAAGATGCTATGGAGGATAAGATTGACCACGATTGGCAGAACGGTCAGACCTATGATCCGGATGATGGGTCGGTGATTGATTGGTAGTTTGTATTCACATGTCAGGGTGTCAACGCCTAACACGAGAGAGCAATTAAAACTAAGGAGGCGCGCAATGTTAACGGCAGAACAGGAATCGTATTTTGATACTTTCGGTTTTCTCTTTATGCGACAGTACTTCTCACCGGAGGAGATGGGCGAGATTACACATGAGTTTGATAAGGTGCTGACCGAAGAGCGTGGTGGTACCCCCTTCACCGGGAACGAACAGGGTACGACAACCATCGTTGAGCAAAATCCCTTTTTTACACAACTTGTTGAGGATGATCGTTTTTACAAGGTCATTGAGCAGTTGATGCCGGGTGAATTTATCTGGTCTGGCTCTGAAGGGAACCTTACCGCCCACAGCGAGCACCGATGGCATGCGGATCGGCAGGGGGTGGCGGAGGTTGATTACCTGCGTATCAAGGTGATGATTTATCTCGATCCAGTGACGAAAGAGCGGGGTTGTTTGCGTGTGATTCCCGGTTCACATCGGCTACCGCTCCACATGGATCTTGAACCGCTTATCGCCCAGAAACCGGAATCGAGTCCAACGACCTTCGGAGTTTCCGGGTCAGAATTGCCATGCTTCCCTCTCGAAGCGCAGCCGGGCGATGTCGTGTTCTTTAATCATTGCTTGTGGCACGGGATGTTCGGGGGTTGGGCGGGTCGTCGTTATATCGCCCTGAAATTTGCCGCTAAACCAACAACTCAAGCGCACATGGCTTCTTTGCAGCGCTGGTCGCCCTACGCCTTGAAGCCCAATCCAGCGTTTGTAAATAGTGATCGACCGCGAGTTCAAAGCATGATGGCGAGCGTTCCGGAGCTCGGTCAGATGGCTGATGGGGATTGATGTGGGCTAATTTAACAGTAGACGCAATCACCGCAAGGATCAATTATAGTAAACACGAGAAATAAGGAGACATTTATCAAAGTTCCCCTGATAAGTGGTACATCCCGCCTGTCCCGATTCATCGGGATCCTCGGAACGGGGCTCGATAAATCGGGATTTGGAGTGTCTTATTAATTCTAAGATCCACTATAAAATATCCATTAGGGATATTTCTGATTAAACCTCTGCCTGTTTCGGGTCACGGATAAAGAGCGCGGTCAAGGTAGTCGCGAGGGTCGAAGCAACGAGGACGAAAATCCAAGGATAGGTAGGGTTTTGGGCGTAGAGATAACCTCCCGCAAGAGATGCTATCATCAGGGGCAGGGTGATGAGAAATCCGGTGCCGGGACCACCGGTCCCACCGCCTGCGGCACCCATCATGACTCCGCCTTGCCCCAACGCTGCCATCACCTGTCCCCGGATATCTCGTGGCGCGGTGTCTGCCATCAGCGCACTGCACGCAGGGATAGAGATAGCAGATGCAACTGCGATTGCTGACCGGATCAGAAGCACGGCGATGAAGCCTTTCGCAAGAATGAACAGAGGCATCGTCACCGTTGAAAGAAGCAGGGCTATCAACAATGATGCTGTCCTGCCCCAACGGTCAACTACAACTCCCGCCGGGATGAGTACCAAGAGCCTCAACGCCGTCTCGCAAAGCAGTATCAGTCCCCACCGCGATGAAGATAAGCCAATCTGCTCTATAGCGTAGACCACCCAGAAAGGACTTGCCACTCCATTCGCCATAAAGCCGAGGATGATAACACCTGCCAATGTCTTCAGAGATAGGGGCAGCCCTCGTAACAGGGTGGGAATCCCACCATACGCTCTGGCAAGCATGCTTGGGAGAGAAGAAACTGTCACCCGAGTGTGGGGTCTCGGTGTCGGCTCTTTCAGGAGACGGACGTGTATAATGGCGGAAGCCAAATACAGGATCAGCATTGCTCCATACAGTGTCCGTACACCGGTGTTTGGACCAGAGAATTCGACAGCAACACCGGCGATATAAGGTGCGAAGATGGCGAGACCGCTTGAGATGGTGTTCATCGTTGCCATGCCCCTGCCCCGATCTTCTGGGGACAGCGAATCGGCAATCAGCGCGGACCGTGGTGGAAATCCCAAAACTACCAAACCACTCAACAGCGAAGCGATGGCGATGACTTGCCATTTGAACGCAAGGACATATATTAGGACGAAGGCGACAGAGAGGTAGTTGCTCAGCACGATGAGTTTAATCCGGCTGGTGCGATCTGTGAGGTAGCCGGCAATAGGAAATACGATTAACCCAGCAAGTGGTCTGAGAAAATTCACCCAGCCAATAGTTTTGGCATCCCCGCCGAGGGCAAGAACATAGAGCGATGCGTAGGGAAAAACCATCGCACGGGCAAAGTTACCTAACAGCCCGGTGATAGAAAACACCATAATGTTACCAGACATTAACCTTTTAGCGTTGCCAATGACGCTGTTGTTAGGCATAATGCGCCGCCCTATTCTATTGGAGCTTGTTCATAAATGCGGTAAACTGGAGATAGTGTAGTAGTGCGTAACTCCTATTGTTCCGTCCGTTGGTTACCTCTTTTTCGTGCGTGTGCCGTTCTATCCTTTCTCAAGCGTAACGACCTCTGGTAATGGCATATAGTTCTGTTTTTCGAGGAGTGCGAGAAGTTCCTGAGATTGCTCACGTGATACCACAAAATCTGTAGGAGAAATCTCGCCGAGAATATATTTCTTGATCTGTTTGGAGGCTCTGATTTCTTGAGCGATATGTGTGTTTTTGCAGCGTAGAAGCATCACGTCTATTAGGTAAATCTGGCCATACCGTTCCGCCCAATCTCTGATTGACACCTCAACGTTTTGCGGAGTGCCGGATCTGGAATGGGTTGTCAAAAAAGCTAAGATTTCATCAAGAGAGTAACCTGAACGCAAGCCGTTGTAGATGGATTCAGCGGTTAACCTATAGGTAGACATCTGATCTGCTTGGTGGAGTTCCGCAATGTGATTAAGTTTCCAGCGAAGTGTGGGGGCAAGGTAACTTGAGGCAAGCACCTCGTGATTGGGTTGAACTATAAACGATGACTCAAACTTATAGCTTTCAATCGGTTCGTCAGAGAATAGGCGTTGCCCAATATCTGTCAAACGGATCGCAACATCGTCCCCCAGGTAGGCAAAGGTAATTCCTCCCAGATAGGTTAGATGGTTAACTAAGGAACGCTCAAGCTGAGAGTAGAGCGTTTGCCTCCAAGTGGCGCCCACTGCGAATTTGGAGATCTGCTCTTGAATTGAGGAAAGTAGTACCCATTGTTCTCGGGACAGAACGCGCACAATGGATTGCGCGATCGACACTGACGGTTCTTTCGATATGCTATGCTTCAGCCAGTGGCTGTATAGGTCTAAGAGTTTTTCCGAATCAGTTTTTTGGATCCACTCCTTGCCGATTTCGCTACATATTAAGTCAGAATCCTGTCGGCGAATTAGCTTTTGGTCTCGGCAAAAATGAAAGATTAAAGCTAAACGATCCGGATTTTCCACTGCTGGATTGATTCGGTTGTAGACTTTCGATGTGTCGTTTGATACTTCAAAACGTTTGAGCAGTTGCTTCTGTGTGTGTTTATAGATGCTGCCGTGCTGCGTTTGCCGTATTCTATGTTGGGAGGCAAAGCAGAGGAAGGTGAACGTATCCCGGACCAGCGCGAAACCGTCATCACGGATCTCTCTGGGCGTCTCTTTGGGTTGCCTGAGGCTTGCGCTCATATCTTCAGCGAAGATGTCTTGCAATAGCAGGCGCAGGTCGGTTGGAACAATGTAGTGATATTGCAGACCGCTTATCGCGGATGTGAAAAGGAAGCCTGATTCGGCGAGCGCATGCAGAATGTCACTGCCTCTGCTGGACCAATTGCTGCTCATTTGATTGACCTTCCGATTGAATAGATGAAACGGAACCCCCGTTTCACCACAGGAGAAGGCAAGGACCATGAGCACTAAACGCTCATAAGAGTTAAGACGTGCCACAGAGTCTTTCAAGGATGCTGGATCAAGGAAGCGCTCAACAATCTGCTGACGCAGCCCTGATGGGGACAGTCGATCCGTTAATTTTATCCGACGTGCGATCCGTTGGCAGTATGATTTGGAGGCGTTTTTGAGGAAGTCACTGTAATTCATTATGTACGCACACGTCCTAATCAGATATTGGGTGAAAGATAAATTATAGCATATCAGTACGACAAAACAAGCCTTATTTCTGACTTGCGTTCCGCAGGAAAGATGTTGACAAACGGGCCACAGGCACCGAAAATATCAGGCGATCTGATTGGTAAGTTAGTTGTTTCGCACTATATATCGTATACACGGAGAGAATTGATGAAATCATCTAAGTCCCACGTCTGGAAATGGCGAATTGCGTTGATGATATTGGTTACTTGGATCTGCCTTGACGGCATCGAGTTAATCGCGCAAGCACAGGTCCGACCCCCTCGTCGAAGAAGAGGGTTAATGATTAACCCGGAAGAACTGCGGAAAAAGGATGAAATAACAGTTGATATTGGGAAAAGTCTCGTAGAAATTGCCCAGCGTGCAAGCCGTCAAAGCACGAATCAGGAGGTGGATTTGGTGCTTGTTATTGATGGAAGTTTGGCGATGAAAGGTCCGGGAAAATTAGTCGAAGCACGGGCTGTTGATGTGGTTAATGCCTTTGAAGAAGCTGCGATTGATTATCGGTTTGGGCTCGTTTGGTTTCAGAATGCCGGTAAAACATCACGGATTGCAGTCAGACCGTTGCAGGGTGGACTCATTGAGCTTGAAGACAACTTTCGCAATTTGCCGCCACCGAAATTTAAGGGTCGGGTCGCTGGACATGGGCTCGACGCGATTATGAAAGGTCTTGAAGAGTTGGACTTCCGGTCGGATGCTGAAAAGCACCTCGTTGTTGTGACAAATTCAAAATTGCAAACGTCTTGGGGGAGAGGAGACGATAGAAATCAGGTTATTGGGAAGATTCTGGATTGGTGTAAGCGGGATAAGATTCGGATTAATATCGTCGGCGTCAGCGAAGAAGTACAGATACAATTAACCGACCTGACCGACGGGAAGTGGTACCCAATTGATAAGTATCAACGTAAGGTTGACCGTGCACCGCTGCTAGACAAGTCCATACTCAAGGTGGATGGGATTTTTAGGCGGATTGCTCAACATATAGTCGAGACAATAAAACAACCAGTTGATATCGTATTTGTTTACGATTCCAGTTCGAGCATGGACGATAAGGTGGAGGAAATCTGCACAGGGTTGGATATGTTGGTCGAGGTTTTGAATAGCGAGGGAGTAGATTATCGGTTAGGGGTTATCCGGTTCTGGGCAAGGTTTGGTGGGGGCGAAAGCTCTATTGTCACAACGAAACCGCCATTGGATGCGGAGCAGGTCAAGAAACTATTTCGGAGGCCTAGGCGTGGCGATGAACATCTGTTAGACGCAATTATGGGGACCGTGCCCAAACTCCGAACACCTGATAATCGGAAGCTCATACTTTTTATCGTTACCGATGAACCCTCCAGCAGTGGACCAGGGACAGAGCATACGTCTGCGAGAGCAGTCGAGGTCTGCCGCCAAGCCGACGCGCAGGTCTATGCTGTCGGGGGAGTTGGGAAACTGGGTTCTGTGAATCCTTCAACTAGTGGTAATAGCGTGTCGGAAGAATTCCAGCGACGTGCTCCTGCAGCCACGAATGGGAAACACTACATCATGCCGGGACCGGAGGTGCCCTTTCCGAACCGTCTTATCCAGTAAACAACCCGCATAACTATTTTGAGATTCTTGCTTCTAAGGTTTATAGGGACTCAAACCGGTTGAATACTTACTATACGCGGAGAAAGGAGATACCATGGCAGACAACGAATTGGCTTTCGCTTCAGTGACCGATCTCTTGGAGTTGATTTCGACAAAACAGATCTCTCCGGTAGAACTGACTGAACTATATTTTGACCGCATCGAAAGACTCGACTCACAGCTAAACGCATTCCTGCTTTTGACCCACGACGAGGCGATGGAGACTGCCAAGGCTGCCGAGGCAGCGGTCGTCCGCGGTGACGAACTTGGAGCGCTGCATGGGCTGCCTATCCCCATCAAGGATACCCAGATGACCAAGGGGATACGGACCACTTCGGGTTCAGTGGTATACAAGGACCGGGTGCCGGAGCGGGATTCCGCCGTGGTAGAACGGGTGCGGCGCGCAGGCGGCATTATTTTGGGCAAAACGAATGTTCCAGAGTTCGGCATGGTTGGCACCTGTGAGAACAGCTTGGGTATCACCGGATGTAACCCTTGGAACACCGATCGTACGCCGGGCGGGTCCAGCGGTGGTGCAGCAGCAGCGGTGGCGGCGTACTTGTGTCCCTTTGCCACCGGCAGCGATGGCGGCGGATCCATCCGCATACCCGCCAACTTATCCGGTATTTATGGAATCAAACCCTCACAAGGTCGAGTCTCCGGCTACACCGGCTTGCATGGTCCCGCGATGCCCTACATGTTCTCCCAGAACGGTCCCCTTAGCCGTACCGTGCGGGATGCTGCCTTAATGCTCCAGACGCTTGCCGGGCACGATCGCAGAGATCCCACCTCCCTCCGGGAAACGCCACCCGATTTCATCGCCGCAGTAGACAGGGAGATTACGGGACTCCGCATCGCTTGGAGTCCGGATTTCGGCTTCGCTGATGTGGAACCTGATGTTTTGGATGTAACCTCAAGGGCAGCGCAGCTATTTGAGGAGCTCGGTTGCCATGTTGAGGAATCCGCCCTGGCCATGGATCCGCCCTACGACACTTTTGGTGCGATTATAGCGGGAGACTCGTATACCAGCCAAGGCAGGTATCTGGAAACCCACGGCGATCAGATGACCGAATTTGCCAGATTCTGTCTTGAATACGGGGCGAAAGTCACTGTGGCGGACTACGCCAGGGCGCTCGGTCAGATTGACGTTTTGAAGGCACGTATGACCGACCTATTTGAGGAATATGACCTGCTGCTCTCGCCGACATCGTGCTTTCCAGCTTTCCGTAATGGCGAGTACCCCGGCAAGTGGTCGCCTGACAGGATCTTCCCGGATCAGTACTGGAACGGTGCGTTTACCTTACCAATTAATGTGATCGGACACCCCGCTGCCACCGTGCCTGCGGGTTTCTCGTCCGACGGTCTGCCCATCGGTCTCCACATTGTCGGGAGAAAGGGAGATGAGGAGACAGTCCTTGCTGCGTCTGCCTCCTTTGAACGGGCACAGCCGTGGATACAGCACCGACCTCCAGTGTGCTGATTGTATACTTAACATTGCGAATATCGTAATCTGTAATACTGCGCTCCACGTTCGGGCATTTAGGGATGTTTTTGTTTATACCCTTCGGTTGAAACCTTGAGATATGAATACAGACAAAGGATAACAATTCATATAATTCTTTGGTTCAACACAAAAAAGTGCTAGAAAAAATCTCGAAACTGTGTCTTGGTAGGATGTAAGGGAGGAACAAAGAGCCATGGCTAATGAGAATACACTTATCCATCGCGCCCAAACTGGGGATGGAGGGGCATTCGCCGAACTGATGCGGACATACCACGCCTATGTTTGTGCAATCGTAGTCGGAATCGTGAAAAATCCTCATGATGCCGAGGAGGTTGTGCAAGATACCTTCCTCAGTGCCTATCGAGGCTTGGCGCAGCTTGAGGATAGCGCGAAATTCAAAAGCTGGTTGGCGGAAATTGCGCGAAATCGTGCGCGAAACTGGCTCCGTAAACAGAGAGGCGATACCATATCTATCGACGAAGTGGGTGAACACCTGCTTCAAACGGAAGATTCGCCTGATGAGCGATTGATACGACTGGAACAGAGAGACTTAATTCGCCGGATCATGGAGACGCTTCCGCAAAAGGACAGGGACATTGCCCGTGCCTTCTACCTTGAGGGTGCAAGTTACAATGAACTGACCAGCACGCATGGACTGTCGGACAAGGCAATTTCATTTCGGCTCTCGCGTGCGAGGCAGCGACTCTCCAAACGGTTGCAATATCTTCTGACAGGCATCTTTGTTTCTCCTGGATTGACACTCAAAAAACTTTATTCGGGAGGTCTAACTGTCATGAAAGTTGGAACGGCATCAAAAACAACGGTTGGTGCAGCAGCGCTGATTGCGTTAATTTTTATCGGTTACATTGGGATACGTGAGATGAATGCACCCACAGTTGAGGAACGTGTGTATTTGTCTCCTTGGGAGGACGGTGCTTTACGTCCGCAAAACAGCTACGAAGACTTGGTTGCCCAAATCGATTCTACTCAGGATACAGAAAGCAGGGACACTCAGCCATACATTGCCTCGGCAGAGTCCGCAGAAGATATGGAATTGATTGACGATTTGTTCGTTGAACTCGACGAAACGGATATGGCACAATTCGCGACAGAAACGGAATTTGATCCAGACGCAGAGGAGGGCCTCACTACCGACACATCTACGCTATTAGAGAGCACAAGTCAGTCTGCTGAAGATGTAATGTACGCTTACGTGGAGGCGTTTAGGGATTCTGATTTTGAGGCAATGAGCTCGGTAGGGACAGAGGAGTACATGCGTAGCAACCATGGTTATTATGGTGATGGCTCTGAGATTTCCGTAGATGTGTCAAATGATGCACCGGATGACGTCGTCGAAATTATACATCAGTTTAAACCAGTGCTGGGTGAGTCAATCCGTGAAACGATAAGTCAGGCGGAGGTTGTGAGCAGCGAATATGTAGGCGATGAATTTCACTTCCGGTTGAGAACACCGGCACCGGAGATGCCGAATATTTCATCAGATCATTCGACATCAATTTTTATCTCGTCCGGATATCAGCTTGTTAAGATGCGAAAAGAGAATAGTGCTTGGCGAGTTTATGACAAAGCGTTTGATTATGACAGTGCGATGTCAGAGGTGTCAGAGTGGCCCCACTAATTCACAAACCTATCCCCAAGGCCGCACAAGGCGAATGGTTCATTCCATTCGCCTTTTTTTATTGCTTGCTCTGAAAAAAATGGGTAAAATATCTCTCAAAATAAAAAAGTGCCAAAAAAATCTCGGAACTGCATCTTGGTAGGGTGTAAGGGAGGAATGAGAGACCATGGCTAAGGAGAATACGCTCATCTATCGCGCTCAAACTGGGGATGACGAGGCGTTTACTGACCTGATGCGAGCGTACCACGCCTTCGTTTATACGATTGTTATCGGGATCGTGGACAATTCACACGACGCCGAAGAGGTGGTACAGGACGCCTTCTTCAACGCCTATCAAGGGTTAAAACAGCTTGAGGATGCAGCAAAATTCAAAAGCTGGCTGGCAGAGATTACACGAAATTGTGCACGGCAGTGGCTCCGAAAACAGCGAGCCGAGACCGTATCCCTTGATGAAGTGAGCGAAGCGATGCTGCAAACGGAGGATTCGCCTGATGAGCGATTGACGCAGCAAGAACAGAGAGAACTGATTCGCCGGACCATGGAGACGCTTCCGCAGAAAGACAGGGACATAGCCCGCGCTTTCTATCTGGAGGGTGCGAGTTACGATGAACTGACCAGTGCGCATGGATTGTCATACAATGCAATTGCGTCTCGATTATCGCGTGCAAAGCGACAACTCTCTAAACGGCTACAATATCTTCTGGCTGGTATCTTCGTTTCTCCTGGATTGACACTCAAAAAACTTTATTCGGGAGGTCTAACTGTCATGAAAGTTGGAACGGCATCAAAAACAACGGTTGGTGCGGCAGCATTGATTGGGCTTATTTTTATCGGTTACATTGGGATACGTGAGATGAATACGCACCCAGTCGAAGAGCGTGTGTACTTGTCACCGTGGGAAGATGGTGCGGTACGGCCACAAAACAGTTCCGAAGGCTTGGCTGCCCAAACTGATTCTACTCAAGGGACAGAAAGCCAAGATAATCAACCACAAATTGCCGCAACAGAATCCACGTCAGAAATGGAACCGATTGGCGATTTCTTCGGTCAACCTGACGAAATGGATATGGCACAACTTGCGACAGAAGTGGATTTTGAGCCGGAGTCGGATCAGGGGCTTATTGCCGATACCTCTACTTTATTAGACGATACTGGTCAAGCCGCTGAAGATGTCATGAACGCTTTTGTAGAGGCGTTTAGAGACTCTGATATTGAGACGATACTCCCGTTATTGACAGAGAATTTAAGGAGAGATGAAGAAAGTGGCAATCTCTATGAGGGATCAGATAGCACGATAACGGAGGAGGATGTCGAACGGTTTGAGGAGATAGCAGCACGGGAAGGACTCACGATCGATACGACTACGATCGAGACAGTAGTAGTAGAAGGAGAGGTAAGCGAACATTCAGGATTTGAGCAGATACTCAAAACCTTTAGCCAAGTAGACATTGCAAACAGCAACTATGTTGGCGATGAGTTCCATTTCCAATTAAGCATGCCAGCAATCGAGCCGCCGGAGATGCATCCGGAGGTGGAAATAAAACCAGAGATGCCAATCTCCGTACCGGACTTCCTCGTTAAAATGAGGAGAGCAGATGGGCTGTGGCAAATCTATGAATATGGGTGGCAGAGATGACACCTACAATGAAAACATCCAACTTTTAAGCGGATGCTTAAAATGTATAGTCGAAGGATTACATTAGGCGAATGGTTCATTCCATTCGCCTTTTTTTATTGCTTGCTCCGCGAAGAAAGTGACACAATACCGCTTAGGATGGCGTGGATTTAGAGGGTGTTTCGACAGGGGGTCATATTTTTTTACTTAAAAGCAAAAAAAGTGCTAGAAAAAATCTCGGAATTGTATCTTAATAGAGTCTGGGGAGGAACAAATCTGGACTAAACTGATTATATCAACTATATTTGTGCACCCCCTCACTTTAATTGTAAAGGGGTTGCCAACCCAAGGCGACCTCAATCACTCCCAAAGGCTAATAAACAGACTTGAAAACAGTGGAGGAGAGCAAATGCAACGGAAACGCAATCTCGCCCATTTGATTTTAGCTAGCGTGGTCGTGCTGGGGCTAACGCTGCTAATGATAGTCGTTGAGGCACAGGCACAAATTGCCTTCGTGTCTCAGAGGGATGGGAACCCTGAAATCTACGTGATGGACGACAATGGAAAGAATCAGCTTAGACTCACTAATAATCGCGATGATGACTGGTCTCCCTCATGGTCTCCCGATGGTAAGCGCATTGCCTTTGCTTCCCAACGAGATGGAAACAGTGAAATCTACGTGATGGACGCCGATGGAGGCAATCAACTAAACCTCACTAACAATCCCAACGAGGACAAGTATCCTTCATGGTCACCTGATGGTGAACGAATTGCCTTTTCGTCTTGGGATGGGGAGGTTAAAAACTTTGTAATCACTTTTGACATCTACGTGATGGACGCCGATGGAGGCAATCAACTAAACCTCACTAACAATCCCTTTGATGACCGGCATCCCTCCTGGTCACCCGACAGTGAACGCATCGTCTTCGCGTCTGCGAGGGAGGGGCACTTTAGAAGCAAATTTGGGATCACTGATGAAATCTACGTGATAGACGCCGATGGCGGTAATCTACAAAGACTTACTAAAAATCGCAAGAATGACTGGCAACCCTCATGGTCTCCAGACGGTGAGCGTATTGCCTTCTCATCAGATAGGAAGGGCGACTTTGAAAACTTTGACATCTACGTGATGGACACCGATGGAGGGAATCAACAGAAACTGACTAATCATCGCGGTGATGACAGGTCTCCCTCATGGTCACTCGACGGTGAACGCATTACCTTCAGTTCCCGTAGGGATGGAAACCTTGAAATCTACGTGATGGATGCCGATGGGGAAAATCAGCAAAACCTTACCAATAATCGCGATGATGACCGGTATCCCTCATGGCTTAACTCTCCTTTTTCGGTTTCTCCCACAGGCAAAAAGTTCACAATGTGGGGTTGGATCAAACAGGTTGACCCATAACTGCCATTTTAATTGTAAAGGGGTTGCCAATCCAATCTGACCTCTATCAACCCCAAAGGATAATAAAGCGATTTGAGAATAGAGGAGGAAAGACAGATGCAACGGAGATACGGTCTCAGATGTTTGATTTTAGCAAGCGTAGTGGTCGTTGGTCTAATACCGCCAATGGTCGTTGTTGATGCCCAGGCACGGATTGTCTTCACGTCTGATAGGGATGGGAATTTGGATATCTACGTGATGGATGCCGATGGGGGTAATCAACAAAGGCTCACTAACAATCCATTGGCTAAATCGGATCCCTCATGGTCGCCCGACGGTAAACGGATTGCCTTTGTTACCACTAGGGTTGGGGAGGGAGCCGGGGATGAAAACCAGCAAATCTACGTTATGGACGCCGATGGTGGTAATCAGCACAGACTTACTAACAATGACTTTGCTGAGTGGCAGCCCTCTTGGTCTCCAGACGGTAAACGCATTGCTTTTACTACTAGTGAGGATAAGAACGTTGCGGGTGGCGTCTGGCAAATCTACGTTATGGACGCCGATGGAGGTAATCCGCAAAACCTTTCTAACAGTCCCTTTATTGATGATTCGAATCCCTCATGGTCTCCAGACGGTAAACGCATTGCGTTTCAGTCCGTTAGGGGTGTAAACTTGGAAATCCTTGTGATGGATGCCGATGGAGGTAATCAGAAAAACCTCACCAATAATGTCCGTCATGATAAAAATCCCTCATGGTCTCCTGACGGTAAGCACATTGCCTTTGATTCCTTTGGAGCTAGGAGATCGGACGTCTATGTGGTGGATGCCGATGGAGGTAATCAGCGAAGACTCACGCAAAATCCCTTTAAGGATTGGAATCCCTCATGGTCTCCCGACGGTAAACGGATTGCGTTCGTGTCTAATAGGGAGGAGGATGGGAACCGTGAAATCTACGTGATAAACATCGACGGGCGTAATCCTCAAAATCTCACCAATCATCCCGATGATGATACTGAACCTGCATGGCTTAGCGGTGTTCTTGCAGTTTCTCCCGCAGGTAAGAAATTCACAATGTGGGGACAACTCAAACAGATTGACCGATAACTACCATTATCAAGTAAACAGTGTTTGCTGAGATGCGGGAGCGTACGAAGAATAAGAGATCGATTTGAGGATAGAAGAGGAATAACAGATGCAAGGAAGATATAATCTCGCCCATTTGATTTTAGCTAGCGTTGTAGCGTTGGTGCTGATACTGCTGATGGTAGTCGTTGACGCGCAGGCACAGATTGTCTTTATGTCCCGTAGGGAGGGGCGCCCTGAAATCTATGTGATGGACGCCGATGGGAAGAATCTGCATAAACTCACCAATAATCGTGATAATGACTGGTGGCCCTCATGGTCTCCCGATGGCAGGCGTATTGTCTTTGTTTCGGAACGAGATGGTAACCGTGAAATCTACGTGATGGATGCCGATGGGGGTAATCCTCAAAACCTCACCAATAATCCCCGTGATGACTTTAGTCCTGCGTGGTTGAACTCACCTTTTTCGGTTTCGCCCACCGGCAAAAAGTTTACAATGTGGGGACGCCTCAAACAAGTCGACCGATAACTGCTATTATTGGGCAAACAGTGTTTGCCGTTATTCCGCGTATATATTAAGGTTAGTGCCCTCCCACTTCATAGTGTTTCCTTTCGCTGAACCATTCAGTGAAGATAGCAATCCGCAACTTGCTTGACGCGGATTGGGCGAGTTGATATAATGCTCAACCAACCCATCAATCTGATGAGATGTTCACATAAAATGCCAGAAAAATCGCAGGACTGTGTCTTGATAAAATGTTGGGGAGGAGGGCAGATTCATGGTTAATGAAAACACGCTCATTTATCGCGCCCAAACTGGGGATGAGGAGGCTTTCACCGACCTAATGCGGGAATACTACCCCTTTGTCTATACGATTGTTATAAAAATCGTGGATAATCCCCATGATGTTGAAGAGGTGGTACAAGATACTTTCCTCAGCGCCTATCGAGGCCTGATGCAGCTTGAGAATGCAGCGAAGTTCAAAAGTTGGTTGGCAGAAATTGCGCGGAACTGTGCACGACAGTGGGTCCGAAAACGGAGGGTCAATACAGTATCCCTTGATGAAGTGGGCGAAGGGGTGCCGCAAATGCAAGACTCACCTGACGAGCAATTGACACGACTGGAACAGAAGGAATTGATTCGGCGGACAATGGAGACGCTTCCGCAGAAAGACAGGGAGATAGCCCGTGCTTTCTATCTGGAGGGCGCAAGCTATGACGAACTGACTAGGGCGCATGGACTGTCATATAAAGCAATTTCGTTTCGGCTGTCACGTGCGAAGCAGCAACTCTCCAAACGGCTGCGATACCTTCTCACCGGTGTGTTCGTTTCTCCCGGACTGACGCTGAAAAAACTTTATACGGAAGGTCTAACCGCCATGAAGGTTGGAGTTATTCCCAAAATGACGGTTGGAGCGACAGGACTGATTGCGCTGATTTTCATCGGCTTCATTGGGCTACGCCAGATGAGTGCGCGTATAGTCGAGGAGCGTATGTATCTGTTGCCGTGGGAGGGTGGCACTGCACGCCCACGAAACCACCCCGAAGGATTCCCAACTGACGCTGCTCAAAGGACAGAAAGCCGGAACAATCTGCTGCAAATTGCTACGACAGCGTCCATAGCAGGAACAGAGTCAAAAGACGATTTTTTCGATCAATCCGACGAAATGGATATGGTACAATTCACAATAGACAGGGAAGTTGAGATAGACACAGAGCAAGATTTCATTATTGACATATCTACGTCATCAGAAAGTGTAGGTCAGTCCGCTGAGGATGTGATGTATGCTTACTTCGAGGCGTGGCGAAACTCTGATGATAAGGTGATGGGCTCGTTAATGACAGAGCAGTATAGGCGTGAGGGCCATGAAGATTCTGGTGATGGGAGTTCCACAGATATGTCAGATGAAGCATCGGAGGAGGTTGTTGAAACTAGACGTCTGCTTGAAATGGTGATTGAGGAACTCCGTGAATTACAAAGGCAGTCATCGCTTGTAAGCAGCGAATATGTCGGTGACGAATTTCACTTTCGATTGATAACACCGGGATCAAAGCTACCGGGTACTACAGATCAGGGAATGCCAATATTTTGCTGCGCCTCAATTCATGAGATGAGGATGCGAAAAGAGAATGGGGTGTGGCGAGTTTATGACGCTATGACCTCAATCGAAAGTGTGATGTCGGAGGTGCGGGCGGCAAATATGAGAAGCGATATGGGGCATAGCGGCTATGATGATTCTGAGATTCCGAATGAGTCATCAGATCGCATACCGGATGGAGCTATCGAAGCTACGGTTGAAGGAAAGATGGAACAACTTGAACCACTGCCGAGTGGATCGATCCGTGAAATGCCAAGGCGGACATCGGCTATAAATGACGAATATGTTGGTGATGAATTTCACTCCGGGTTGAGAACGCCTGCTCCAAAAACACCGGCTGGAAGAAAGCGGGGCATAGAAATGTCTGTCCCGTCCTTACCAGATACTGTTACCAAAGTGCGAAAAGGGGGAGGAGTGTCGCGAGTTGATGAAGGTGGGATGTTAGACTAGCGCGCAACCCTTCTCACAAGAATTCATTAGGCGAATGGCTTTGGCCATTCGCCTTTTTTATTGCTTGCTCCGCGAAGAAAACGGCAAAATACCGCTTAGGATGGCATGGATTTAGAGGATGTTTCGACAGAAGGTCATATTTTTTCCCTTAAGAGCAAAAAAAGTGCTAAAAAAAATCTCAGAGTTGTATCTTAATAAAGTCAAAGGAGGAAAGACAGATGCGACGGAGATACACTCTTGCACATTTGATTTTAGCTAGCGTTGTCGTCTTGGGTTTAATGCTGTTGATGATAGTCGTTGAGGCACAGGCACAGATTGCCTTCTCGTCTAATAGGGATGGGAACTTTGAAATCTACGTGATAGACGCTGATGGGAAGAATCCGCGTAGACTCACCAAGAATCGCCATCCTGACCATACACCCTCATGGTCACCGGATGGCAAGCGCATTGTCTTTAGTTCCAAACGGGATGGGGGAGTCACTGCTGAAATCTACGTGATAAACGCCGATGGGGGGAATCCTCAAAGACTCACCAATAATGACCACGATGACTCTTCACCGTCATGGTCACCCAATGGTGAACGCATGGTCTTTTCTTCCGTCGGTGAAATCTATGTGATGGAGGCCGATGGGGGGAATCAACAAAAACTCAGCCAAGATGACCAGAAGGACTACTCACCGTCATGGTCACCCGACGGTAAACGTATTGTCTTCTCGTCTGAGAGGGCGGGGCACTTTAGAGACGACCATGGAATCACTCGTGAAATCTATGTGATGGAGGCCGATGGCGGGAACGAACAGAGGCTTACTGACAATCGCAATGATGACTGGGATCCCGCATGGTCCCCTGACGGCAAACGTATTGCCTTCTCGTCTTGGAAGCCTGGGGACTGGCTAACCCTTGAAATCTACGTGATGGACGCTGATGGGGATAATCAGCGAAGACTCACCAGGAATCGCCATCCTGACGGTTCACCTTCATGGTCTCCTGGTGGTAAACGCATTGCCTTCAGTTCCTCTAGGGATGGAAACGGTGAAATCTACGTGATGGACGCTGATGGGGATAATCAGCGAAGACTCACTAAACATGGTGGTCATGACAGTAGTCCTGAATGGTATACCCCTCCTCTTGCAGTTGTGCCCGCAGGCAAAAAACTCATGATGTGGGGCCGGCTCAAACAGGTTGACCGATAACTGCCATTATTGAGAGAACGGCGTTGCCAAGATCCAGACCCACACTTTTCTGCTTCCAGTTTCACGATAGTTTGTTTGACGCGAATTGGACGGGTTGATATAATGCTCAACGAATCTCTCAATCTAATGAGGTGTTCACATAAAGTGCCAGGAAAATCTTAGGACTGTATTTTGATAAAGTGTTGGGGAAGGACGAAGATTTATGGATAATGATAATACACTCATTTATCGTGCCCAAACTGGAGATGAAGGGGCATTCGCCGCCCTAATGCGGGAATACTACCCGTTTGTCTATACGATTGTTATAAGAATCGTGGACAATCCCCATGATGTCGAAGAGGTGGTACAAGACACCTTCCTCAGCACCTATCAAGGGTTGACACAGCTTGAGGATACAACCAAATTCAAGAACTGGTTGGCAGAGATTGCGCGGAATTGTGCACGGCAGTGGGCCCGAAAACGGAGGATCAATACTGTACCCCTTGATGAAGTGGGCGAAGGAGTGTTGCAAACACAGGGCTCCCCTGATGAGCAATTGACGCGACAGGAACAGAAGGGGCTGATCCGCCGGACCATGGAGACGCTTCCGCAGAAAGACAGAGAGATAGCCCACGCCTTCTATCTGGAGGGTGCGAGTTACAATGAACTGACTAGTAGACACGGACTGTCATACAACGCCATTGCGTTTCGGCTGTCGCGTGCGAAGCGACAACTCTCCAAACGGTTACGATACCTTCTCACCGGTGTGTTTGTTTCTCCCGGGCTGACGCTGAAAAAACTTTATACGAGAGGTCTAACCGCCATGAAAGTTGGAACTGTCCCCAAAATGGCGGTTGGAGCGACAGGGCTGATTACGCTGATTATCATCGGTTTCATTGGGCTACGCTGGATGAATGCGCCTATAGTTGAGGAGCGTGTGTATCTGTCGCCGTGGGAGGATGGCACTGCACGTCCACGAAACAACCCCCAAAGATTCTCAACTGATACCGCTCAAGGGACAGCAGGCTGGAACAATCTGCCACAAATCGCTGTGCAGGTGTCCACAACAGGAACAGATCCAGTTGACGATTTCTTAGGTGGATCCGACGAAACAGATATGTCACAGTTCACAACAGAAATGGAATTTGAGCTAGACACAATGGAGGGGTTCACAACCGACGCAGCCGCGCCATCAGAAAGCATAGGTCAGTTCGCTGAAGATGTGATGTATGCTTACTTGGATGCGTGGCGGAACTCCGATTATAAGGTGATAGATTCGTTAAGGACGGAGCAGTATAGGCGTAGCATCCATGACGATTCTGGTAATAGGACCCCCACGTCAGATGAAGCACCGGATGAGACCGTCGAAACTAGGTTTCAAATGCTGGATGAGGCAGTCCGTGAACTACGAAAGCAGACATCGTTTGTAAGCAGCGAATATGCCGGTGACGAATTTCACTTCCGATTGAGAATACCGGATTCAGAGCTACAGGGTACTTCAGATACGGTAAGGTCAATGATTACCTGTATGTCAAATCAGCAGGTTAAGATGCGAAAAGAGAATGGGGTGTGGCGAATTTATGTCGTTCTGCCCGATTATGGGATTAGGTAGGTCACTAGTTCACAAAGCTATTTTCAGAACTTCACAAGGCGAATGGTTCATTCCATTCGCCTTTTTTATTGCTTGCTCCGCGGAGCAAGAGGCAAAGTGCCGCTTAGGATGGCCTGGATTTAGAGAGTGTTTCGACAGAGAGTATTTTTTTCTTAAAAGTAAAAAAAGTGCTAGAGAAAATCTCAGAATTGCATCTTAATAAGGTTAGAGGAGGAATAGCAGATGCACCGGAGATACAATCTTGCACATTTGATTTTAGGTGTCGTTGTAGTGCTGAGCTTAACGCTGTTGATGGTATGCGTTGAGGCACAGGCACGGATTGCTTTCATGTCTGATAGGGATTGGCACTGGGAAATCTACGTGATGGGCAACGATGGAAGGAATCAGCAAAACCTCTCTAACCATCTTAGTAATAACCAGCATCCCTCCTGGTCCCCGGACGGTAACCGGATTGCCTTCACGTCTGATAGGGATGATATGGCTAGGAACCGGCGGCAAATCTACGTAATGGATACCGATGGTGGCAATCAGCGAAACCTTTCTAACAATGAGTTTGATGACTGGGACCCCTCTTGGTCTCCGGACGGTAAACGTATCGCCTTCGTGTCGAATAGGGAGGGAGGTGGTGAAATCTACATGATGAACGCCGATGGTGGCAACCCTAAAAATCTCACTAAAAATCCTTTTCCTGACTATTCACCGTCATGGTCTCCGGACGGTAGGCGTATTGCCTTTCATTCTTGGAGGGATGGGAACATGGAGGTCTACGTGATGAACGCCGATGGTGGCAAACCTAAAAACCTCACTAAAAATCGTGGTAGTGACAGGAATCCCTCATGGTCACCTGACGGTCAACACATTGCCTTTGATTCCTTTAGGGATGGGAATGGTGAAATCTACGTGATGGACGCCGATGGTGGCAATCCGCGAAACCTCACCAATCATCCCTTTAAGGATTGGGAACCCTCATGGTCTCGTAACGGTAAATGGATTGTTTTTGTGTCTGATAGGGAGGCGGATGGGAACCATGAAATCTACGTGATAAACGTCGATGGGGGTAATCCGCGAAACCTCACCAATCACCCGGGGGATGACAGTGCTCCTGCATGGTTTGGTTTTGCTTTTGCCGTTACGCCCGCCGGTAAAAAGCTCACGATGTGGGGTTGGCTCAAACGGGTCGACCGATAACTGTTATCATTGAGAGAACGGTGTTCAAGAAAAAATCTGAGAACAGAGGAGGAATACCAGATGCAACGAAGATACAGTCTCGAACACTTAATCTTATCTGTCGTTATAGTCTTGATGCTGACACTGCTAATGGTATGCGTTGAGACACAGGCACAGATTGTCTTTCACTCTAAGAGGGATGGGAACTGGGAAATCTACGTGATGGACGCCGATGGGGGTAATCCGCGAAACCTCACCAAGAATCGCAATGATGACACATTTCCCTCATGGTCTCCCGATGGCAAACGGGTTGCCTTCGTATCTGATAGGGATGGGCACGTTATGAACGGTATATCCACTGCTGAAATCTACGTGATAGACGCTGATGGAGACAATCCTCAAAATCTCACTAACAATCCTGGTAGTGATAGGGATCCCTCCTGGTCCCCCGACGGTAAACGGATTGCCTTCTCGTCTCTTAGGAGGGATAAGGATGGGAACTTAGGACATTTTGACATCTATGTAATGGACGCCGATGGGGGTAATCCTCGAAGACTCACTGAAAATCCCCATGGTGCCAGGTCTCCCTCCTGGTCGCCCGACGGTGGACGCATTGTCTTCAGTACCCGTAGGGATGGGCACTTTAGAACCAAGTTTGGAATCACGTCTGAAATCTACGTGATGGACGCCGATGGGCAGGGTGAACAAAGACTGACTGAAAATCGCCAGAATGACTCGTATCCCGTGTGGTCTCCTGACGGTGAACGGATTGCCTTCGCGTCTGATAGGAAGGGGGACCTTGAAAACTATGAAATCTACGTGATCGATGCCGATGGGGGTAATCAACAACAACTCACCAATCATCGCGGTGATGACGGGTCTCCCTCCTGGTCTCCTGACGGTGAACAGATTGCCTTTCATTCCCTTAGGGGTGAGCAATTTAGAAACGCTGAAATCTACGTGATGGATGCCGATGGAGGAGGTCTTCAAAACCTCACCAATCATCCGGTTAGTGACGCTGGGCCTGCATGGTTGAACTCCCCTTTTTCGGTTTCTCCTGCAGGCAAAAAGTTTACAATATGGGGACAGCTCAAACAGGTTGACCGATAACTGCTTTGGCTCATGTAAAAAGAAAATGCAAAACGCGAATCGAAATCGTAGGGGCGGGGTTCCCCCGCCCGCAGTCCGTAAGGGTTGGGGGACCCAATCCCTACGAAGATTCGGTTGCTGTTGCACGCTTTCTTAACATGAACCACTGCTTTTATTGAGAGAACGGTATTTGCTGAAGTTGGGTCATAAACGCCAAAGAAAAGGCGAAGCCTTCATGTGATAATAAACCCAGTTGTCCCATTAATTGTAAAGGGGTTTCCACCACTAGTTGACCTCTATCAATCCCAAAGAATAATAAACCGATTTGAAAACAGAGGAGGAATATCAGATGCAACGGAGATATAATCTTGCACATTTAGTTTTAGATAGCGTTGTCGTGTTAGGTCTAACGCTGCTGATGGTATGCGTTGATGCACAGGCACGGATTGCCTTTATATCTGATAGGGATGGGAACGCTGAAATCTACGTGATGGATGCCAATGGGGACAATCCGCGAAGACTCACCAATAATCGTGGTGCTGACTTGTCACCCTCATGGTCTCCCGACGGAAAACACATCGTATTTTCGTCTGATAGAGATAATAATAGGGATCATAACATTGAAATCTACGTGATGGACGCTGATGGTGGGAATCAACAAAACCTCACTAACAATCCCAATAATGATAGGTCACCCTCATGGTCTCCCGACGGGAAACACATCGTATTTTCGTCTGATAGGGATAATAATAGGGATCATAACATTGAAATCTACGTGATGGACGCTGATGGTGGGAATCAACAAAGACTCACTAACAATCTCACTGAAGACGAGGATCCCTCGTGGTCCCCCGACGGTAAACGCATTGCCTTCAGTGCCCGTAGGGATGGGCACTTTAGAAACGACTCGGGAATCACTTATGAAATCTATGCGATGAACGCTGATGGGGGTAATGAACAGAGACTCACTGAAAATCGCAAAAATGACTGGGAACCCTCATGGTCACCCAACGGTGAACGGATTGCCTTCTCGTCTGATAGAAAGGGAGATCTTCAAAACTTTGAAATCTATGTGATGGACGCTGATGGGGGTAATGAACAGAGACTCACTGAAAATCGTGTTGATGACAGTTCACCCTCATGGTCACCTGACGGTGAACAGATCGCTTTCTCGTTTGTTGATAGGGATAGGAATGTTGAAATCTACGTGATAGATGCCGATGGGGGTAATCCTCAAAATCTCACCAATAATCCCCATGGTGACGGCAGTCCTGCATGGCTTAACTCTCCTTTTTCGGTTTCTCTCGCAGGTAAAAAGTTTACAATGTGGGGACGGCTCAAACAGGTTGACCGATAACTACCATTTTTGAGAAAACGGTATTTGCCGTTTCCCTTTGTTGAGCTATTCAGCAAAGGTAGCAATCCGCAATTTGCTTGACGCGAATTGGACGAGTCGATATAATGCTCAACAAATCTCTCAATCTGATGAGATGTTCACATAAAGTGCCAGAAAGATCTCAGAACTGTATCTTGTAGGACTTACGCAGCGCGTTCATAAGTCCCCCTGATAAGGGGGATTTAGGGGGTTAAAAATAAAAAAATATCGCGCCGCGTGTTGAATTTGCGTAAGTCCTGTCTTGATGAGATGTTGAGGGAGAAGGAATATCCGTGGCTAATGACAATACACTCATTTATCGCGCCCAAGCTGGAGATGAAGGAGCTTTTGCCGACCTAATGCGGGAATACTACCCGTTTGTCTATACGATTGTTATAAGAATCGTGGACAATCCCCATGATGTCGAAGAGGTGGTACAAGATACCTTCTTCAACGCCTATCGAGGACTGGCGCAGCTTGAAGATGCAGCGAAGTTCAAAAGCTGGTTGGCAGAGATTGCGCGGAATTGTGCACGAGAATGGGTCCGAAAACAGAGGGGTGAAGTTGTATCTCTTGGCGAAGTGGACGAAGGGGTACTGCAAACGCAAGACTCACCTGATGAACAATTGATACGACTAGAACAGAGGGAGTTGATTCGCCGGACAATAGAAACGCTGCCGCAAAAGGACAGGGACATCGCTCGCGCCTTCTACCTTGAAGGTGCAAGCTACAATGAACTGACCAGCACGCATGGACTATCAGATAAAGCAATTTCGTTTCGGCTGTCGCGTGCGAAACGGCAACTCTCCAAACGGTTGCGATACCTTCTGACTGGTGTGTTCGTCTCTCCCGGACTGACGCTGAAAAAACTTTATTCGGGAAGTCGAACCGCCATGAAAGTTGGAACTACCTCCAAAATGACGGTTGGAGCGATAGGGTTGATTGCGCTGATTATCATCGGTTTCATTGTAATACGTCAGATGAATGCGCCTATAGTTGAGGAGCGTGTGTATCTGTCGCCGTGGGAGGAAGGAACGGTACGTCCACGAAACAACGCCGAAGGATTCCCAGTTGATGCCGCTCAAGGGATAGAAAGCCGGAATAACCTGCCACAAATTGCTGCTGCGTCTACAGCAGGAACAGAGCGAATTGATGGTTTCTTCGATCAACCCGACGAAACGGATATGGCACAGTTCGCGATAGAAACGGCACTTGAACTAGACTTTGCTACCGACATATCTGAGTCATCAGAAAGCGCAGATCAGTCGGCTGAAGATGTGATGTATGCTTACTTGGAGGCGTGGCGGAACTCTAACTATAAGGTGATGGACTCGTTAAAGACAGAGCAGTATAGGCGTAGCATCCAGGAGAATTCTGCTGATGGGGAAAGCACAAATATGTCAGATGAACCACCGGATGAGTCCGTGGAAGCTAGGCTTCAAATGCTGGCTGAGACACTCCGTGAACTACGCGAACAGACATCGTTTGTAAGCAGCGAATATGCCGGTGATGAATTTCACTTTCGATTGAGAATACCGGATTCAGAGCTACAGCGTGTTTCAGATCATGTAAGGCCAATTGCTACCTGTATCTCATATCAACAGGTTAAGATGCAAAAAGAGAATGGGGTGTGGCGAATTTATGCCGTTCTGTTTGATCATGTGAGTAGGTAGATCCCTAGCTCGCAAACCTATTTTCAGAACTTCACGAGGCGAATGGTTCAGTCCATTCGCCTTTTTTATTGGTTGCTCTACGAAAAAATGAATAAAATATCTTTCAACGCAAAAAAGTGGTAAAAAAAATCTCGGAACTGTGTCTTGGTAGGGTGTAAGGGAGGAATGGAGAGCCATGGCTAAGGAGAATACGCTTATCTATCGCGCCCAAACTGGAGATGAAGGGGCATTTGCTGATCTGATGCGGGCGTACCATGCCTTTGTTTATACCATTGCTATCGGTATCGTGGACAATCCCCATGACGCCGAGGAAGTAGTGCAAGACGCGTTCCTCAACGCCTATCAAGGGTTAAGACAGCTTGAGGATGCGACCAAATTCAAGGGCTGGTTGGCAGAGATTACGCGCAATCGCGCACGAAACTGGCTCCGCAAACAGCGGGGTGAGACTGTATCCATCGACGAAGTGAGTGAGGGGATACTTCACACAGAGGATTCACCTGATGAGCGATTGGCACGGTTAGAGCAGAGGGAACTGATTCGGCGGACAATGGAGACGCTTCCGCAAAAAGACAGGGACATTGCCCGCGCCTTCTATCTGGAGGGTGCGAGTTACGATGAATTGATTGGCACGCATGGGCTGTCATACAACGCAATTGCGTTGCGGCTTTTCCGTATCAAGCGGAAACTCTCCAAACAGCTGCGCTATCTTCTGACAGGCATCTTCGTTTCTCCTACAGTGACACTCAAAAAACTTGACTCAGGAGGTCTAACTGTCATGAAAGTTGGAACGGTGCCTAAAATAACGGTTGGTGCGGCGGTGCTAATTGGGCTTATTTTTATCGGTTACATTGGGCTACGCCAGTTGAATGCACCCACAGTTGCAGAACGCGTGTATCTGTCGCCGTGGGAGGATGGTACTGCACGTCCACGAAATAACACTGAAGGCTTGGCTGCTCAAACTGATTCTACTCAAAATACAGAAAGCAAGGACACCCAGCCACAAATTGCTACGACAGAATCCGCTGAAGAGAAAGAACTGATTGACGATTTGTTCGCTGAACTTGATGAAACGGATATAGCACAATTCGCAACAAAAGTGGAATTCGATCCAGACGCAGAGGAGAGTCTCACTGCCGACACATCTACGTTGTTAGACAACACGGGACAGTCCGCTGAAGATGTGATGTATGCTTACGTGGAGGCACTTAAGAATTCAGACGCTGATGCGATGCGTTCGCTAGTGACAGAAATTGTCAAAGAACAGTTTGAAGAAAGTGCCCCTGGAGAAACTCCTTCAAAGATAGAGATTGGAAGGGTACGAAATGAGACAGAAATGCCGGATGAGGTTGTCGAGGAGAGGGCTGAGGCGGCTACGCGGCAATTAGAACAGCAACTGTTTGAGCCGACCCGTAAAATGTATAGTCGGACCGAGGTTGTGAGCAGCGGATATGTCGGCGATGAATTTCACTTCCAATTGAGAAAGCCAGCACTGGAGATACCAGAGATACCGGATGTGGAGATAAATTTTTCATCACCACCAAGCCCAACAGACACTTTCCTTAAAATGCGAAAGGAGAATGGCGCGTGGCTAATTTATGAATATGCTCACGCACCCTAACTCACATCTTTATCCGCTACTATCAGAGAATTACATTAGGCGAATGGTTTTGTCCATTCGCCTTTTTTTATTGCTCACTCTCGAATCGCTGCAAATAAATCGGGTTAAAATCCTGTGGACATTGCGAATCCAAATGTTTCGAACCAGACGTACATCAAACTGACACCGTGCTGTTTGTAGAAATAGTTGAACATCAGATGGGGCTCTTTTCCATCAAACATCCCGCGCACGGAAAACCCTTTGCCAAAGTCAACACTGGCTCCAAAGGGAAAGTTAAGTTCGTCATCCCACTCCGAATAGTTCACGGTCCCATACACTGAGAGTGGCACGTATGGCAGGCGTTTGGTAGCAGTTAAGAAGTAGGCTTGTTCCCCTGCAGGAGAACCGATGCGATCCGAGCTTGTGCCGAGAAATAGTCCAGGGCGGATATCCGTTTCTGTAAACAGGAATAGGCTAAAAAGCGGCACTATCTCCGAAACTGCTAGATTATACTCGACACCGACTTGCAGTCTGTCTATCAATCGATGATTCAGTGTCGTACGCCAGCGTGGGCGTTCCTTCTCCGTATTCACATAACGCAAAGATACCGCCCATTTCGCTTGAATGCCGCTCCCCCGAAGCGGTGCCCCTTCGCCGGGTCACCCGCTTCAGGTAGGGGCTGTGGAGGTTGGTCGTTTCGGTTGCAGCGGCTTGAGTTGAAAATCGCCCTCAGCCGCCCAACCACTGACCGACGCTGCTAAAAATAAACCAAGAACCAGATATCGAATAAACATGAAAACTCCCTGTCAATCGAATTCAGATAGTTTGACGGGGCGACCTTCCGCTGCTGAGCGATCTGCGGCGAAAACAACGCGATGCGATTCAAACGCGGTGTCGAGATCGGTCAAGGGCATCGGTTCACCTGTGCCGATGCTGTCAATAAACGCTTGGAACTGGGGTTCATACGGATGGTCGCTCACGTCCCCCGAATCGATGAGAGAAGTCTCAAGTGTGCTCCACTTGCTCTTATCCATTCCCTTCAATTTTGCAGAGTAGATCCGGTTGTCCAACAGACTGCCTTCGCTACCAACCAGATGGATATGGAAGTAGTAGGGCTGGAGGCAATCCACACAGGAAGTGACCTTCGCAATTTTGTTCCCACCCTCAAACTTGAGAATCGTCACGCTGGTTGTCTCATATTCGTACGGGACGAAATCCTTCCCCGTCGATTGCGTGTGGTAGCTGGTGACCTCTTCAACCTTCTCGTCCATGAAGAAGAGCAGGGCATCAAGCGCGTGGCAACCCGCCGTCAATAGGCTACTGCCAGCGAAGTCTTTTTTGATATTCCAACCGTATTGACCATACCAAGGACCGATGCCGTGGTAATAGTCCACCTCGCTGTAGTGTAAATCACCGAGCAAGCCCTCATCAAGAATCGAGCGAATCATTGTGAAGTGTGCGCTGTAACGGCACTCGAAGCAGACACATACCCCCACGCCAGCTTTCCGTACTGCATCACGGATCCTTTTGGCATCCTCATAGGTCAGACAGATCGGCTTTTCGATGATTAGGTGTTTCCCCGCTTCCGCAGCGGCGACAGCCTGATCCGCGTGAAATGGGTGTGGGGTACAGATGTCCACGATGTGTATGTCTGGATTCGCTATCATCGCCTCATAGTCCGTATAGGCTTTCAGCGGTGTGCCAAATTCCGCCTCCAATGCCGCTTCGTCATGTTCACGTCGAGAACAGATTGCTGTGACATTTCCGCCTTGAACTGTCTTAAAGGTCTCAATGTGGGCGCCAGCAACCCAGCCCAGTCCAACAATACCAACATTCATATCGCTCATTTTTGCCTCCGAATATTTCTATTTTATTTTTGTTTGCAATATGCCTAACTGATTATCTATCCTCAATAATTTATACCGATTCTAGGTTGATGTCAACACATTTTTTGATGTGGCGTAACCCTTCGCAATCTGCTATACTGTGGTTCATATATTGATGAGGTTTCAGAAAATAATTCGGTAACTCTATATTTCCCCCAGACCCGGTAGGCGCGGTTTGCAACCGCGCTGGGGTCGATAGAAAATTACCCAATTCATAAATTAATCTTCATGCATATATGATAGCCGTTTTGATTAGGATTCGAACTGAACGGAGGATACCTGATGGAGACGCTACTGCTGGATGTCCCAGAGTCATTTGAGTCAGATCGATTGACCATTCGCTCCCCTCGTCCGGGCGATGGCACCGAAATGAACGCTGCTGTTCAAGAAACGTTCGATGACCTCAAGCCGTGGATGCCGTGGGCGCGTCAGATGCCCACGTTGGAGGAATCGGAGACCTATGTCCGCCGTGCGCAGTGCGAATTTTTAGCGCGGGAAGATCTGGTGATGCTTCTATTTCTCAAGGGTACAAATACACTGGTAGGGGGCAGCGGATTACACCGGATAGACTGGGATATTCCTAAATTCGAGATCGGTTATTGGTGTCGGAAGCGTTTTCAGGGGCAAGGGTATATCAGTGAGTCAACGAAGGCGATCGCAAGGTTCGCGTTTGGGACCCTTGGAGCGAAACGGGTGGAAATTCGTTGTGACTCGAAAAACGTCAAGAGCCGGCGTGTCCCCGACAGGCTTGGCTTCAAACTCGAAGGTACATTGCGAAATAATACGCTTTCAACATCGGGGGAATTGCGGGATACGCTCGTATTTGCGAAGATAAGAGATGATGCGTAAGAAGCGTGAAAGAGTTGGGACTAATTCCGACCGGTATGATTGGGAGAAACAGCATGCAACTGACTGAAGAACAACTGGCGCAATATAGAACCAAAGGATATACCGTTGTGCGTGGATTGATTTCACCCGAAGAGGGTTCTCGTGTGCGTAGCCGTCTTATGGATCTGTTAGCTGGAAATCACGATTGGCCCGACACCCATTTTCAGGTGCTTGATCCATCGAAATTCCGAAATAACGATGATGGTTTCCTTCCGATTGGTGTGCAGCGTCCCGCGGTGCAGGAAGAGGTTTTCGAGGCGATAGCCGATCATCCAAACTTGCAGAATGTGATGGAACAGCTGCTCGGCGGTCCCGTAAAACGTTTCACCGATCAGGCGTTGATCAAGCACCGCGCCATCAGTGGTCAATCGTTCTTCCACCAAGATTCGTTCTATTGGCATTTGGCGCCTGAGCAGGGGTGCAATTCATGGATCGCGCTTGATGAAGTGGGAGTAGATGGGTGCGCTTTGGCAATCATGCCCGGCACACAGGGGTCGTGGACGTTGATTGATCACGAGGGCTACTACGATGAACCGAGCTATCACAACGCCCGAAGCGGCGAGGCGTTCAAGCGGTGGCGCATTCCGATAGCGGAGATCGATTTTTCCGGGGAGGTGCTGTTACCGATGTCACCGGGTGATGCGGCGTTTTTTACCAATTACACGTGGCACCGTTCCGAACCAAACAATTCTGGGGTCCACAAATGTGCCTATGCTATCGCATATCAGCTGCGTGACTGATTCGACCTCAACAAAACTCGGCTTCTGAGTGTGTAGGTTGCTTCCAATATTCAAGATGACCTCATTCATTTTACTGTAGCTTACGATGAAAGACGGAGGTAAATCATGTTAATTTTTGACGGGGACTATCCGATGGCGTATGGCGCGATTGACCTGAATCGGGATCTGACCGTGTCGATTGAAGAGGTTCGGGCGGTTCAAGAGGGATCGCGGGAGGCGGATCGGTGGCCCGCTGACAGAACGATGGCTTCGCTTCCGGAGATGCGGAAGGGAAAAGTTGCGGCGGCGTTGGTTAAAATAACGGGACGGATTCAACGGGAGAACAGTCCTATCTGGGGCTACAGGAGCGGTGACACTGCCTACGCCGCGGCACAAGCCCACCTTGCCTACTATCGGATCTTGGAAGTTCAAGGCGAAGCACGGATCTTGAGGACCCGCAAAGATCTCAGCGAGCATATGCAAATGTGGTCAGAAGCTACCAGCTATGATGATCTGCCGGTTGGCATGGTTCTCGGCATGGAGGGAGCGGATCCCATCCTTTGGCCCCGACATGTTCACGAATGGTGGGAGAGCGGACTGCGCACAATTAACTTAGCGCATTACGGCATCAGCACCTATTCCCACGGAACGGGCAGACCCGGTGGGCTATTGCCTCCGGCCAAACCGCTGCTGCGCGAGATGGATGGGTTAGGTATGGCTCTTGATCTTACCCACACCGCGGATGAAGCGTTTTGGCAGGCATTGGATCTATTCTCCGGACCGGTGATGGCGAGTCACCAGAACTGCCGTGCGTTGGCACCCGGCGAGCGACAGTTTTCCGATGAACAGCTCAACGCCCTCCTTGAACGCGGTGGTATTATCGGTGCGTCGATGGATACGTGGATGATTTACGCAGAAAGCGGAATCGATTGGGGCGGCAATATTCCGCCACGTCGCAGCGTTTTCCCGAGAGAGGCAGTTACCCTAGAACATTTGGTGAATCACATGGACCACGTCTGCCAGTTGGCGGGCAACTCGCAGCACGCCGCCATCGGTGGGGATACGGACGGTCAGGGGGGCAACGACGGCGCCCCGTACGAAATCGATACAGTGGCGGATTATCAGAAAATTGCAGATATTCTTGACAACCGAGGTTATGCCGAGGAAGACATCGCCAATGTAATGTATCGCAATTGGCAGCGATTTTATGAGCAAGCGTTGCCGGCGTGAGGAAGCTTTTTCAAAATTGATCGGCATCCCGGAATGGCATAAACGAACCCGCTATCTGACAAACCGAATGAGAGTAACCAACGGATGCACAAAGTACCGCATTTCTCCATCGAAGAGATGACCCCCGATCATTCAGAGTGGCAGGAATTGGTTGACGTTATCACACAGGGGAACCAAGCAGGATGGGCATTTAATCCGCATTTTGAACAGTTCACACGTTACTTCTTAACGCAAGTTGCTAGTGTTTTATTTAATGATGAGTGTAATCATGGTAGCAATGAGAAACAAAACAACCTTAATCTCAAACCCAGCGGCAGTAACGGCATGAATAGCGCGTGGTAAACGTTGGGTGATTAGACCATTTGT
>JAJDUM010000024.1 GCA_022826645.1 Candidatus Poribacteria bacterium | reverse complement strand
TATATACAACAATGAGCGACCTCATCTCAGTTTGGGGTATCAAACCCCTCAAACTGTTTATCACAAAAGTCAAAAGCAACTTGCTATAAATCAACCGTAATCCGTAACTGTTTATGTAAAGCTATTTTAGGACTTGACAAGCGCAGCGTAATACGCATTACGCATTACGAATTATACCTTGATAACCGCCGAGGGGGAATATGTCTATAGAATCAACTTGCTATCTAGTGACTTTCGTTATTTATAATTATACGTTTCATCGCAGTTTACGTCATAAAAATAAATCGGCTCTGAATTTCTGCTTGAATCAAAAGAAAATTGACAACAAGCGAGTTGACGGATAATATTTGGGGCACACTATTGCCATGGGAAGCGGGGAAGTAGATCGGTGAACCAAGAAAAACACGTAAATAACAGGCCCGAACCTAAATCCGTATCAGGTGAGGGTTTCTCCCAAGCGATGATAAGTTGGATTGTCCTGTTGCTCTGTGGTGTAACGGTGGGGAATACCTATGCAGATAATTATTTTGACCGGATAACGGTCGCCTCCAATGGTCGTCTGACCCGATTTGATCGCGATCGTATTACCGTTTATGCGGACGCTATCCCAGTGGAAATAGAGGGGTATCAGGAAGCGTTGAGCCAGTCGCTCTCGCTCTGGGAAAAGGCAACGGACGGGAAAGTGCAATTTGATCTGACGCAGGACGCTGCCGCAGCTGATATTCGGATAAAATGGGCATATCAACAGGACAGACGACAAAGCAGCGAATACATCGGCGAAGCGATGCTTATCCGAAGTGCAGAGAGATTTTATGTGGAAATAGAGATGTCTTTGCGGGATCGAACCTCGCTCCAACCTCACTCGCCTGAGATTATTCGAACCGCATTGCTGCATGAAATCGGACACGCCATCGGTCTGTGGGGACATAGCGGAGATCCTAACGATGTTATGTATTTTGCCTCGACAGCGGAAGCCCCGACCGCGCGAGATGTTGCCACCTGGGCGAAGGTCAGTGAAACGCCGATTGATACGCCCTTGCACAAACCTGCCCTCCGGACCCTGCAAGCTGAAATAGAGGACGATCCTACCATTGCTGGCAACCACTATCTCATCGGCATGGTCTATGCGGATCTGGGCGATTATCATTTAGCGATTAACGCCCTCCAGCACGCCCTCGAACTCGAACCGCAGCTTGGAGTTTCATCGGTACAAATTGCCCAAATCTTCCAGCAGAAGGGGATATACGATCAAGCAATCAAACATTACACACAAGCACTGAGAACGGCGCCGTCAGCCGAGGTGTTTGGCGCGCTCGGGACGCTTTGGCTACTCCAGGATAAGTTTGATGAAGCGGTGAATTCCCTTCAACGGGCACTCACCTTTGACCCTGCTTCGGCGACACTCAACCAGAATCTTCTCGCGGCATACCACCGTTGGGGCATCCACTACCTCAAAGTAGATCAATTCTCGGAAGCGTTCAAATGCTTTGAGCGTGGACTGAAACGATTCCCGTTCTCGGATATCCTGCTGTCCGATCTCGCTGCGACCCATGCCTCGATGGGGAAGTACCAACAAGCCTTCGATCTCTATCAGCGGGTGCTACAAATTAGCCCTGATTATGCTCCTGCAAAAATCGGTCTAGGAACCACGCTAAACAACTGGGGATCGGAGTATGCCCGTAACAAGGATTGGGAAGAAGCACTTGCGTGTTATCAACAGGCACTGGGATACGATCCCGCGTGCCAGCCAGCACACCAGAATCTGGGTGCGACGCTGATGCGGGTTGGGTGGGAGCAAGGCGCCAGGGGCGATACCGAAGCCGCAATCGGGACCTATCAAGAACTGATAGCTGTAGCGCCCGATAATGCCGAAGCGCACAATAATCTGGGAGTTATCCACTTTAAGAAACGGGAATACAAGGTGGCAAAAACATACTTCGAAACGGCACTTGCATTGGACGCCAACTATGATGAAGCACATGCCAACCTGAATTATTTGCGGCAGGAACAGATCTATGACCTAATCAAACAGTGGGGTGTGCCGATGGCAATTGTGATTGTGGGATATGCGGTGGTAAGAGTAATCGGAGTGCGACGAAAAAGGAAGCAGCCCAAACCCACTGCGAGCCACCAGTTATAGGACATACCTTTACCAATAGCTCCGATGAAAGTCCCCCTGACAAGTGGTACATCCCGCCTGCCTGCTCTCGGCTTGTCGGAGTCCCGCCTGTCCCGATTCATCGGGGATTCATCGGGGATTTATCGGGGGCGGGATTTAGGGGGTTGGTTGTAATCAAAAGTGCATAAGTAAGAGTAGAATTCGCCGGAATTTGAATGACTCTTTCCGAAGGTTTCCCTTCGGTTAGTGCGCTACTGTTCTCCAACGGAGTACAATGTGATTAGCAAGGACAGCCTAGCGAAAGTTCTAACAGGGGGAACAGATGGCAACACGCATCAATATATATCTGTAATCAGGAGCGGTTCCATTCCAAGCTCTACGACTTGATCGATAAGTTCCGCGGCCTCCTCCCTGCTCTGAAATCCTCCAAGTGTCACACGGTACCACAGACGTGATCGAATCATCACTTCCTTGAGGTGAGTTTTCGCACCCAACTCCATCGCATCCAATGAATCAATGAGCGATACGGCGTTATTCCGATTCTGAAACGAACCGACCATCAGGGTGTATTTCGGCGGTATGTCGGAAATCTCCACTTCCGGCTGTTTTTCTTCTCGTGGTGCTTCTACAACCTCTTCTTCCTTATCCTCGTCTGTATCTTGTCTCTCAACTCGGATCGTCGAAAATGATGCTTCGCCGGTGGTGCGGTTACCCGCAACATCGTGCACCGTCGCCACACACCGATAAGTAGCTTTTTGAGTGCTTTCCGATTGTTTCCAGTTGTTCCAGACAACGGTGTCAGACGGCTCGCCTTCTTCATCAATTTCATGAACCAATTTCTGATTCTCATCGAAAAACTGCAATTGCCAGCGGGTGAGTGGATTCAAATCTGATGCTTGCAGATGTACTTTCGGCATTTGGAGAATTACCTCCTTGCCGGGATCCGTGATCTCGGGCGAGGCAAAGATAGGCGGCTCCGTAGATATCTTAAGCGAGGCAGGTCTAGTATCAACAGTGATTCTTACCTCGCTCTGTAACTGACGGTTGCCAATCTCATCAACAATAAACCACCGGGCGAGATATACGCCATCGCTCACCCGGTCACCGGCATCATCCTCACCCTCCCAGACTATCTTAGTTGAGGGCAAACCAGTGCCGGTGTACCGCTGTAAAATCCGCTTTGATACCCCTCTATCGGTCTGTTTTCGAATTTCCAATTCCCAGGATTTATCTTCGGAAACCTCAAGATTAAAGCTGATCTGATCTTTCACGCCGTCGCCGTTAGGCGAAATTGCTTTTTCTGAGGTGTGCAATACCGTGCGAATGGGCTTAGGCATGACAATCGGTGTGGGCTTGTCTGGCACAGCCGGTGTTACTTCCACGACTGGAGGGCGCGAGGCAGGAATTCCATCGTATCCTTCTCCCCAGCGCAAGGTGGCGGAGATCCAATGTAGCGCCCCATCTAACTCTGTGCCTTTCACAAATGCATAGTCAAGTTGTCCAGCAGAACTCTGAATACTTAATCCCGTTGACCACTCACCCTGCGTAAGTTGATTGACAATGGCTGTGTATCCCAACCGCAACCCCAATCCATCCTTCAACACCCAACGTTCGACCCCTATGTGTGTGCGCAGACGCTGTGAAAAGTCTATCCGTGTGTCATTGTGTAGGACAAAATCCCCAGATAATGTTGTGTGCTGATTGAAAGAGTGCGCTGCGCCAAGTCGTGTTATAGTAGGAATCCTCGCAACGGTTTGCGCGTTCTCCCAGATACGTCCACCAAGGTCCTCAAGAGCCAAACCAAGCGTGATTTTCTCGCCAGGACGTTTTGTCGGCCGAACGATGCGAAGACCGAGGTCAAAACTCCAAGCATACCGAGGATTAATGGAACCTCTGTGACGGTAGTGGCGAAGGTTTGTGCCAGCAGCGATGCCTTTCCCCAGGGACGTTCCATATCCTACAAGGAACATTCGATTCTTTTCCGCATCGGTGCCCCAGCCATCAAACCAAGACGAGAGTGAGAAATTTCCGACATTTCTCTGGGCTATACCTAACTGTTTCGGGCTTAGGGCTAACGAAAACGCGCCCTCCCGATCATCAGCTGATTCCGGGAAAGGGAGTCCAATCAATGATAGCTCTGTCGCTTCCAATAATCCAAGCGAGGAAGGGTTCCAGAAAGAACTATCACTTGATGCAGGTCCCGCTGTGAACGCACCACCCATCCCTATCGCGCGTGCGCTTGTCCCGACGAAGACCTGACGGTTCTTGATACCCGAATTTGCTTCCGCAAACGGTAAGCTGAAAACTAAGAGCGCGAGTGTATTCAACACCGTGTTTATGAGATTTTTCCGAATTGTCATTCCATGGCACCCCATCTGTTTGATGTCTGATAATCGATCGCCGGCGAACTAACCACTAACTATAATTTCAATCTGTAAAACGCCTATTTTCCAATATTCGATACAGAAAACGACGTGCAGGTGCCGATAAGATTCTTAACCGATCACAAAAAAAGCGAGGGACTGTCAAGCCGAACTTCTTGCTCAACAAGTCACTCGCTTTTGGAACCACTTTCTCGGTTCGTGTCAGTTAAACCATGTCTCTTTAATCCAAAGGGGACCGCTATGATTCTATGATATTTTTGTAGCGATCAAAGTATGTTCGCGTCGCCTGCATCACTTTGGGTGCTAACAAAAGCGTAGAAATCATCGTCGGAATTGCCATGAGAGCGAATGCACCGTCGATGAGGCCAATAGCCGCATCCAAAGAGACAACCGCAGCGACTACCATCAGCGCCACATAGAAGTAATTGTAGATATGTTGGCGTTCAGCACCGATTAAGAATCCCATACATTTCGCCCCGTAGTAGGAATAAGCAAACATAGTGCTGGTACTGAAACAGAGCACACAAAGCGTGAGTAGATAAGGTCCGATGCCAGGCATCGCTTGGTCGAAAGCCATCACGGTCATCGTAATTCCGCTCGCCTCTTCGCTCTGCCATACCCCCGATGTAAGGATGATAAGTGCCGTGATCGTGCAGACAATCAGTGTGTCGATCGCGGGACCGAGCATGGCGATAAGCCCTTCTCGCACCGGCTCGGTCGTCTTGGCAGCACCGTGCGCCAAAGCTGCTGTTCCAATACCTGCCTCGTTGGAGTAGGCTGCGCGGCGTATCCCTGTCATGATAACAGCACCAATCGCGCCACCGGCGACTGCTTGTCCGGAAAAAGCATCTGTGATGATTAACCATAGGCATCCCGGTATCTTAGTGTAATTGACAGCAAGAATCCACACCGCGGCTGCCAAATAGAGAATCAACATCCCCGGCACTAACCGCGAAGCCACTGTCCCAATTCGCAGGATTCCGCCAAATATAATCAGTGCGACCAGTCCGGCAATCACAATACCAGCTATCAGATCAAAGGTGAAATGAGCCTCGCCAACCCAACCGTTTGGAACAAAAATAACGTCGCGCAGGATCTGAACGAGTTGGTTGACCTGAAATGCGGGGAGAGCGCCTATCAACGCCGCTACACAGAAGAAGATCCCCAACGGTTTCCATTTCTGTCCAAGGCCCTCTACGAGTGCGTACATCGGTCCGCCCTGCGTATCGCCCCGGCTGTCTGTGCCTCGATACATAACAGCGAGCGTACAGGTAAAGAACTTCGTTGCCATCCCCACCACCGCGCTAAGCCACATCCAGAAGATTGCGCCCGGTCCGCCCACCGTCACAGCGACCGCAACACCCGCTATATTCCCAACCCCAATGGTTGCTGCCAGTGCGCTTGATAGTGCCGCAAAGTGTGAGATATCGCCAGGGTCGTTGGGGTCGTCGTATTTGCCACGCAATATGTTAATAGCATGTCCAATAAAGCGAAAAGGTAGAAACCGGGAATAGCAAAGGAAGAAAGCACCGCCCCCCAAGAGCAGGACCAGTAGCCAAGGTCCCCAAGTGACGTTACCAAAACCGATTAAGATTTTCTCTATCTGTTGCATATTGTAGATCCTCTCTCATGTTGGGTTGCATTGCCCGTCTGTAAGGTGTGGGTAGGGTTAGCAACTAGGTTGTGGCTCGCTTGTCCCGTCTAAAGATAGGAATTGACACAATATTCCATCTGTGCTACGATAAAAAACGGCTGATGGAGAGATATGAGCGCAAACGCGCTACTGTTGATCTGTCTCATCCCCTTTTTCGGTTGGCAGACCCGCAGCTTTCCAGCCTCGGAATCCTCCTGTCAGTACAGAGGCATTCTTGTATCCCATAATCTGCAAAGTGTGTGCGGATAGTGAGCCGCGAGTATTGCCACCACAATGTGCGACAATGTGTGCGTCCTGATCCGGTACAATTTCATCAATCTCCAGTTCAATCGCCGCGCGGGGTAATGAGATGGCGCCCGGTAGATGTTCGGTTTCATAAAGTTCTTTATCACGCACATCAAGGATGATGACAGGCTCATTATTGTCGATCGCTGTTTTCAGTGTTTTCGCAGAGGTATGTCCGATCTGTGCTTTGGCTTCGGCGAGTAGTTGGTCTAAGGTTTTGCCTCGCATAGGTTTCATCTCCTTATCTATAAATATCGTCTGCACTGAGACGCACTGAGTCCACAAATATGAGGAATCAGATTAATCCACTTCGGCGGTCAATGCGAAACAACCGCATTTTAGCACAGGTCTCGAATATGGTCAAGCAAGCCCTAATATTTTTCGTTTATCTGATTGAGTAGAGATTTCAGATCCGTTTCACGGCGACTTCCCGCCGTGCTTGATACAGCGCCAATGATACCACTATCAATGGAGGTACTCTTATGATACAGTCACTTCAACAATCCGTGCAATTGGTCATCGATGAGGGGCGGATCGGCAGCCCTGTGTTTTTGCGCTGCATTGTGCGAGCACCGATCGAAGCCTCGGATGCTGTCGGTGCTATTGCCGCACTGACTACCACCGCTAACGGCTGGATGCCCGATCCACCGGAGCAAATCTACACCCTCGACAATCCAGATGTAACACAAATTACCGCTATGGTGAAGTATACCGGGGGGCAATCCGCGTTGCTCAGTGTGAACCGTATTCCAACTGATGGTGAAGTAGCCGTCGACTTGAGGTTGGTTGGAAACAACGGAATCATCTATCACGAAACCCCCACGGGTCCCTATCGCCTGATGAACCCGCCACTCACCTTTAGCGGTGGAGATGCGCTGATAGATATAATTCGTCAGGGATTAGAAACAAAACAACCGGTCACCGTGGAGGAGGGTTAAAATGGGAAAAGGAAAATACGGAGTATTAGTCCTCGGCGGACGACGAACCCATCAGGAAAGCTATGCCCGCTGCTTTGCCGAAGACGAACGATGCGAACTCATTGCAGCTTCGGACGAACTGGACGCGCCACCTGAATATGTCAAACTGAATCGACAACTCGCCGATGATTTGGGGATTCCTTACATTCCCGATCTGGACGAAGCGTTGGCGCGCGATGATGTCCATATCGTCAGTTCATGCGTCCAAAACGAGCGACGAGGGCGCGTAAATGTGAAATGTGCTGAGGCGGGAAAACATCTCTATCTTGATAAACCGTTAGCGATGAGCGTCGAGGACGCGCAGACGATCACCGCAGCCGTCGAAAAAGCGGGTGTTTGTAATCAGATGTTCAGTAACATGCACACCCCGTGGGCGCAGGCCGCCAAGAAAGCGTTGGAGGACGGAGAAATTGGAGAACTCCGTGCCATCCACTGCGACATCCTTTTCGCCAAGGGGCATGTTGGTACAGCACCCGTGGGTCAGAAGAGGGTGGAAAAATCCACGGTTGAGAAATACACCTTCATTGAGGCGAAACGGGAGATGTTTGACGTTGGGGTCTACCCCGTGTCCTTAATTAACTGGTTGACCCATAAGCGGGTTAATAGTGTGTTCTGCACAACCGCTAACTATTTCTTTGAAGAGCATATCGCATGTGGTATTGAGGATTTCGGAGCAATCATGATGACGCTGGAGGACGGTGTTGTGGCAACCATCATCGGAGGCCGCGCAGGGTGGATGAGCCATCCCAAAGGCGGGGTTCAACGGCTACATCTAATCGGTACCCGCGGTACACTGGCTTTTGATGGAGCACAACCGCGTCTTGAAGTCTTTGCCGACGAAGAACCTTTCCAGCAGACGCCACCCCACCCGATGGATCCAATGGGAATGTGGTCAAGCACACAGACCGAATCCGGTATGATCCCTAAACGTCAATGGATCGGAGTGAATCAAGCGGGCGAGCAGCAAGGACCAGATATGATCGGTTTCGTCGATTGCATTGAAGCAGGAAGGGAGAGCGAAATGAGCGCCGCAGTTGCTACACAATCGGTCGCCGTCATCCGCGCGGGATACGAATCTGCAGCAAGCGGGCAGATCGTCACGCTCTGAAATTTATCTGTCCGGTCAGTTTGCAAATAAATCCACAACTGGACTTGTATCTCGCACACTGTCTTTTTTGCTTTTTACGAATCACGTACTACTTGAACGGAGTCTAATCATGCGAACTCTCGGTCCAAATGTTAACGGCTACCACGATGTATCAGACCAAATGATCGATGATCTGCGTCGGCGCGCGGAAGCACATTTCCGTCGACAAGAGGCGGAGAAAGCTGATCTGTCGTCAATTCCTGCGTTTGAGGAACACCGCAAGCGGGTGCGAGATCACTTCATGACTGCCATCGGCGGGTTGCCGGAAGAGCGCACACCGCTGAACGTCCAATGTACCGGAACCCTTGATCGCGGTACGTTCACAATCGAGAAGCTGATCTATGAGAGTCTTCCACAGTTTTACGTCACGGCTGCGTTATATGTCCCGAAGGGTATCGTGTCACCGCAACCCGCCGTCGTCTTTGTGCATGGACATAGCGATCTCGGTAAATCTTACCCGACCTATCAAGCGGTTTGTGTCGACCTCGCCGCCAGCGGTTTTGTTGTACTCGCGGTTGATCCGCCGGGACAGGGCGAGCGGTTCCAATACTTCGATTCAAAGAAGGGCGAGCGGATTATCGGCGGCTGCACAACGGAGCACACCTATGCCGGTCTCCAATTTACGCTCGGCGGTGCCAGCGTTGGGCGGCATTTTATCTGGGACGTCATGCGCGGAATCGATTACCTGGAAACACGTCCCGAGGTTGATCCGACGCGCATCGGTTTAACTGGCAATTCAGGCGGTGGCACACAGTCCTGTCTGCTTATGATGAGCGAACCACGGTTTGCAGCCGCAGTTCCGTGTACCTTCGTCATGACATTGGAGTCGTACATGAAAACCGGGCAAGCGCAGGACAGTGAACAGATTGTGCCGGGTTGTTTCGCCAATGGTCCCGATCACGACGACTACATCACTGCTATGGCACCCAAACCAGTACTTGTCGGTGCTGCAGCCTACGACTACTTCCCAATTGAAGGTGCAATCGAAGCTGTGGATAGAGCCAAGCGGATCTATGCCCTCTACGGTGCGGAAGATCGAGTCGATATTGCAATCGCACCAACACGGCACGCCTATTCTCCACAGCTCCGTCAGGCATGCGTCAACTGGTATAAGGAACATTTTCGTGGTGAATCACCCGATTTTACAACGGGGGAACCAGAAACCCTGCCGGATAACGCGCTTTGGGCTACACCGAATGGTCAGGTACTCGATCTACATCCAAACAGCAGAACCGTATTCGATCTTAACCGAGAACGTTTGGAAGAATCGCACCTTACCCGGTTTGCAACTAACAGCGATACAGGTCAGACCAAATGCGATACCGATCAGATGCGGGCGACTATTGGGGAGATTCTGGGAGTTCCAGAGAACCGTGGCAATAAAATCTATCCTCGCATTCTGGCTGAAGATGTCATCGATGGTTACCCGACCGAGCAGATCTTCTTCTTCAGCGAGCCCAATATCGTTGTTACCGGAGTGTTTATTAAGCCACTTGAAGGAACAGCAGTTGATGGGACCGATCTGGTTCTGTTTGAGAATGGAACGAACGATATTCCTGACAAACGGGAATGGCTTGAAGAACGACTCGCGTCCGGGCGGCAACTGTTCGTTTTTGACCCGCGCGGCGTTGGTGGTGTGCAGGTCCGCGGATTCAATCGGGGCGGACAACCACACGATGGCGAATTCAAACTCGGCTCGGATGCCCTGATGCTTGGTATCTCCACGCTGGGTTTACGTGTCTTTGATGTGTTGCGCGGATATGACTATCTCCGCACCCGTGCGGATGTGGATCGGATTGGGTTATACGGGATAGGTAAAGGCGCGTTTTACGGCTACTTTGCCGGTGCGCTTGAGGACGGATTTGCATCGCTCGAATTTGAAGATTTACTTTACTCATACCGCAACCTAACGAACACTTGCTACTATGACCAAGCCCGCTACAACCTCCAAGTGATGGCATGGGGTATCGTCCCACACTTTGACTTAGTCGATGTCGCTACCTGTTTTGGGCAGCGTCCTATGCGATGGATTTCGCCCAGAAATGCCAAAGGTGAAGTCCTCACAGAGGAGGTCTTTAATCAGGAGTTCCTTGCTGTCGCAAAGAGGCAAGGCTACTTGGGTCAAGGGACGAGGGCGTGACCCGTTAAACTATTCTGGCTTGCCCCAATCGAAAGATCCCGTATATACGCTGAACATACTACAACGTCCGCCCGTAGAGCCTGTCGTGATTGCGCTGACCAATTTAATGTTGACGCTCGGTGGAGCGAATGCTATACTTCCCTAAATTACGATGAATGGGAAACCCTTGCTGCTTGTCTGTCCCACAAGGCAAAACGCGGCTCCCGCAGTGCGGAGGACGTATGAATCAAAAGTTTATTCTGCTCTTAATGAGTTTTATCCTGTTATGGGGATGTCAGTCCCAAGACCAAGATAGCCAACCAACCTCGAAACCAAAACCTAAACCGGAACCCCAGCCGAAGACTCAGCCAATCGTTGCCCCCGTTCCCACCCGTCCCGAAGATTGGCCAATGTTCATGTATGATCTGCACTTTTCCGGCAGAAGCCCTGACCAAACACTCAAACCTCCGTTCAAGCTGCTCTGGAAATACAAAACCGGCGGACCCATTCAAGCCAGTCCTGTCGTTGCCAATGGTATGGTGTACGTTGCCTCCACGGACCACACGCTTTACGCACTCGACGCAAAACAGTGGGGAATCAAATGGTTCTTCAAATCGGGTGGTATCATCCGATACGCACCAGCAGTGTGGAATAACCGTGTCTATTTTAGTGCGCGAGATAACCATATCTACGCTCTCAATGCCGAAACGGGTGAATGGCTCTGGGAATTCCGGTCGGAAACATGGATGGATTCCCCCCCGATTCTATCAAAGGGGAGGCTATATATTGGGGCGTACACCAACAAGATCTACGTCATTGATGCGACAACCGGCGAGTTGGAATCGCAGTCGCTGGGACGGGCTTATATTGATGGCGTTGAGTATGTGTGTTCGCAAGGGCAGTTGCGTCCCGCCATGCCACAATACGATATCGATACTTGGCGCAAACTTATCCCGCTTACGTACAGCTATCCTGCTATTGCGAACGGTGTGGTCTATATCGGTGCACGGGACAATCGAATTCATGCCTTAGATTTTGAATCCCAGCAGGAGATATGGTCCTATCCGACCAAAGGATTCATTGATGCTGCACCAGCGATTTCCGATGGAGTGCTCTATGTGACCTCGGATGATGGATATGTGTACGCTTTTACCAATCAGGACGGTGAGGAGGTTCAGCCACTACCACAGGACGTTGAAGGTCAGCGAGGTGTCGTATCAGAAGGGGAAGCACCATCTCAAGATCTACCAGTGGGACCTCCGGTCGGCACGGTGGTGCACGATCAAGCGCCTGTGTATACAGAGAAAAACGCTACCTCCGAGGTTAAGCTCACACTCAACGACGGCGTGACGCTCCCCATTCTCGATCAAGCGGGCGGTTGGTATCAGATTGAACTACCAAACGGCGACGTGGGTTGGATGGACGACGGTGGGATCGGTGAATTTGTACTAATGGATAATATCCAGTTCAATGCGGCGATCTGTAAGCACAACCGCACGCTCGAACTGATCCAAGGAGCGGAATATCCGCACTGGTCACCCGACGGAAAAAGAATCGCCTTTTTGAAGCGGGATAACCTGTCTGGCCAGTATTGGCAGGCGAACGAGCTTTGGATTACCGGCGCATCGGCAAAACAAGCTCGCAGGTTGTATAGGGGCGCGTTTTTCAATCCCAACCTTTCGTGGTCTCTTGATAGCAATTTCATCGCCTTTGAAGCATACGATGAGTTCAATGAGAGCTATATCTGGGCAATAGATTGGCAGACGCTGCGTATTATCAAATTAACACAAGGCGATGCCCCCGCGTGGTCCCCCACTGCCAATCAGATCGCGTTTAGGCGATGGGAAGAAGGGATAGATGTCGTTTATCGGATTAATATTGATAGAACAGACCTTACAGCAATGGCACGTGTGCCCATTGACGGACGCATTGTGCCGTTCAGCTATCTCGACCCGCCGCTGTGGTCTCCGGACGGTAAGCGCATTGCGGTCGGGCTAGACCATCAGCACTACGAGTCAGGGCATTCCCGGATTCGGATTCATAATGCGGATGGAACCAAGTTTAAGGAGATCCCCACGCAATCCCAGCGTGTCACAGAGATCGCGTGGGCACCGGACGGTTTACATCTCGCTTATGTTCTGCGTGGGAACCCGAAGCCCGACCCGGCGCTCGACAAACAGCTCCATATCGTGAATCTATCCGACATAGGGACCCCAGATGACGCGGACACCAGGCGAGTTCTAAAACATACTTCCCCGGCATGGTCACCACAAGGAAATCGACTCGCCTACATGGAACGTGAGGATTGTATGGGGTTGCGCTGGAAAGTGTGGATCTTGGACCCCGAGACGAATCGCACCCTACCGATTGCGCGCACGACCCTCTCGCTCACCGCTGTTACTTGGCTGCCGGATGGCAAACATCTCTGCTTCTGGCATACGTCGGAGTATCTGCGCGGTGGGGAATACAAACCTGCTAAAACGAGGGGCTGGATTGTAGAGATTGTACAATAGCTATATCGCGGTAATCCACGCGTCCACTGCCTCCTGCGAGGGAAAGGACTGCAATGAAACGGCTCATCTTCGATGACATCTACAGTTGGTCAGTTTTTAGTGAAATACGTCAGGTCGATTTCAATGGACATCTGTGGGTTCGGCCTGACGGTAATGTGCTCATAGATCCGGTGCCAATGATGGATTCGGATCTCGCCCAATTCGATGAACTTGGTGGAGCGTCGCTGATTGTGCTCACCAATAGTGACCATGAACGGGAAGCGGAATTCTTTCGCAAACGCACAGGCGCAGATACTGTTATCCATGAGGCGGATGCAGATGCCCTGCAAGTGGCAGCTGATCGGCGGATTAGCGATGGCGAGGAAATTGTAGCCGGATTGCAGGCCATTCATCTGCGTTACGGAAAGAGTCCGGGAGAAATTGCGCTCTACTTCTCCGAAAAACAGGCAGTGCTGTCTGGGGATCTCATCGTGGGGGAACCGATTGGCTTGTTAACGCTTCTGGCAGATGAAAAGTTGGAAGATCCTTCGAAAGCTGCACTGGAGCTGCGGAAAGTCCTTGCGTTGCCTTTTGATGCGATTCTCGTAGGCGATGGCCACTCGATACTTCAAGACGCGCGTCAGCGGTTGACCGAATGCCTCGAACGCCGCACAGACATCTATATTAATCGAATCAACATTGATGAAATCGATTGGGTCAAACGGGATGCCCCTGAGCCCTACAACTTTGAGGATAAAGACATTGATCCACTCATCGGGGCACAACTATTGGGATATCGGATCATCCGCTTACAACCCAACAACGCCAGTTTCCCCATGCACTTCCATCATTTCAGCGAGGAGATGTTCTACGTCATGGAGGGCGAGTGTACGCTCAAGACGCCACGTGGAGATCTGACAATCACAGAGGGAGATTTCATCGCCTTTCCGCCGGGAGAGTCAGGTGCCCACAAAATAGTTAATTCGGGTGATGCACCCTGCACAGTCCTTGCCGTCGGCATGGCGCAACCTCACGGTGTCAGTGAATATCCCGACTCCAATAAAGTCTTCCCCTACGTTACGGGTCGGCTCTTCCGAAAGGACGACAACGTAAGCTACTGGGACGGTGAAGTAGAATGACACGGATGCATTGACGTATTGACATTTCCTTGGCTAGCTGCAACGGATTTAGGGGTGGTGCTCCGTCTTGTCTGTTGGGCGTGCGGACAGGTCCGTGCGGGGCGGAATGTCCCACGTGATATAACCGCACACCGGGCATTCCAGTTCTGATTCAACAAGATTCCTAACCTGTCCGGTTCTTTTCGGCTTTCGTTGCGTGTGGCACTGTGGGCAGCGCACGGATCGTAAATCGTGGGATTCACCCCGACCAAAGCGGGTCAGGAGATAGAATAGCCCAAAAAGCGCGGCACCGATGCCAATACAGCAGAGGATAAACAGTAGGAAAGGGACAATTTCCATTCTCTCAATCCTTCAGTAAATACAGAACACTCAACCCGTAGACAATAACACTTGGAATGGTGAAGCGGATTCGGTCCTCAAACGTCTCGTGAGGTACAGTCGCTGATTCTTTCTTCTCCGGATAAACCCACTCCACTTTTTGCACCACATAACCCTCTGGCACCTTGCAGTCTACCTGGAAGGGACCAGTCGGTTGCGGTGTCTCGATATCTGTCTCCTCATCCTGCCTGTAGTTCACCCAATGTAACACCAGAGCCGTATCTCCTTCAGGTCTCCAAGCACGTACCCGAACGAACCACGGGGCATCTGTCTCCAGGTAAGCTGCGCCAAGCAACCGTTCCAAGTGCCCTGCGAAATCTTGTCCGAAAGCGTCGTTTTCTATGGACGGATAGACCAGTAGCTGTGCGCCACGTACCTCTGCCGTTTCAGGTTCCCAATTGGCGGTTGGGATGTAGTACACCCCTTCTGATTCTGTTCCTTCCTGGTTTTCACCCGTTTGCGATGCCCAAGCTGCTAACAGACTCTCAGGATAAGGCTCGCCGTCAAGTTGATTTTTCCCAGTATCTCCCGTAAAGATTAGCTTCCCGCCTTTTGCGACGAATTGTTTGAGGTGTGCACCTTCTTCTGGGGAAAGACGTTTAACATCTGGTAAGATGAGCGTGTGATAGTTATCCGCACAATCGAGGAGTTGTTCATCGAGGATAATATCGAACAGTAGATGCTTGTCTTCCAGCAGCCGACCGAGCCGCTTGAGCGGCTCCAAACAGCCCGTCTCCTCCTCCAGTTCCGCGCGGCGTGGGTAGACCAACCCTATCTGTGCCCACGGTTGGGCGGGATGCAGCAGGGGTTCACTGTCTGCCAAAAAACGCTGATAGCGGATAACGGGCGCGTAATAGTCCTCCACATCAAAATCTGGGTCTTCGTCATGACCCCAATGAAACGCGAGTGCTGCACCATGGTTTGCTGCGGCTTCGGCTATTGACAGCCGTAGGCGACGGGAATCGTACTTGTTAATAACAAAGGGTTTGCCATCTCCAGCCGCGTAGATGAACCGAGCGGGCAAGCCCATATCCGCTAGATATCCATGCTCAATGGCACTCATGCCCTTGTATCCGCCCTGGCTGTACCAGATATAATCCTCATCTTTCGCCCATAGTGAAGTCGGCAGGAGGCTCCGCTCGTCTTGCGCTTGAAAATCGTACTTGTGATACCATTGAGCAAGCAGGAGATCGGGCTTCAGTGAACGGCCATGTGTGATGTATATCTCGTCAAGTGCCTCTTTCCGACGCAGATGGGTTGCTCGGTTCACAATCAATTGAAACCGTTGCTTTAGATCTTCGGGACATTCTTCGCACGGACTGAGGAGATCCGAAACTTCGCCGAGGTCTCGTCGACCAAAAATGCGCCGCAAATCTCCGCTATCAAAGGCTTCCTCCAGCTTATTACGCACATAATCTCGGCAGTAGTCGCACTGGCAAAAGTTCTCAAAATTGTGATGCACATTGAAGCCATCTATCCCCAACGCTATCGCTTTTTTTACCATCGGTTTCAGGGTGGCGAGCCAGTGCGGGTTACACATACAACCGCTATATGTCAGATACGGGCGTCCTTCGATATCCCATCGCCGCAAGGATCCGTCAGTGAGCCGTTGCTGGGTGGCTTCTGCGTTACTGCAAGGCGGCTCTCCGAGAAGGTCCGGTGTCCAGATCCGTTCCCAAGCTCCGAAGAGTCCATGTCCGCTTTCATGGTTTCCGTAGTTCCACGCCATGCTCATCTGCCCGACCACGCGCGCCCCAGCCGCTTGGAGCTGCGGGATAAGTTCTGCTGCGCGAGCAAGGTTTTCCTTGACACCAACTAAGGGCATACCCACCCAATGACGATTGACCTCCGGATCAGCCGCTAAACTGTAGAACATGGGTCCCCAGGTACCTACCTGCACAACCTGCAGCTGCGCCCTTCTCACATGCTCGACCAGATCTATGCGCTCCGGGATGCTCCAATGTTCAACCATACGATTAAACCAGAACTTTTCCGTCATGTTTCCTCCTTAACCAAAACATGCTTGCGTAAAGCGAAGCACTATAACGAGTGATTTTCACCCCGATTCAACGCCATCTATGCGAGTGCCTCTAAGAGGCGGGAGACATCTTCTTGGTTGTTGAAGACAGAAGGCGCGATTCGCATCTTGTTACCGTAGCGCATTGCGACATGAACGCCGGCGTTTCTGAGTTTCACCATTGTTTCTGCTGGATCCGGTGCCGTAAAAGATACAATCGGGCTTTCGTTCCCTTTGGGCGTAATGGCCGGGTAGCCGAGAGCGGGCAGTTCCTCCATCAGGCGATCGGTGAGTGTGCGTACATGGTTGCGGATATTGTGGACACCTAACCGCTGGATGTACTTCAGGCTTTCTTGTGCACAGATGGCACCTTCGTAGGACGGGTAACTTACTTCGTAACAGGAGGGACCGGGGGTTGGTGTAAATGCGTACTCCGCGACATCCGGATCAGGTTCTTCAACCCAGGGTGCATAGTTGAAGCTCAAACCCCCACAGTGCTGCGTCGGTTTCACAACCGTCTCTTGAAGCTCCGATCGGACGTAGAGAAAGCCAAATCCTTTAACCCCCATGAGCCACTTAAAGGTAGAACACGCAGCGAAGTCAATACCCATTGCCTGCACATCCACCGGCACTGCCCCGACCCCCTGAATAATATCGACATAGAGATAGGCACCGTGTGCGTGCGCGAGGTCGCTGATTGCCTTTACGTCCGACAAATAACCGTTCACATTCGATACCAGCGTGATAGAAACTAGTTTAGTATTGCTATCGATCGCACGTTCCATATCGCGGTAATCGATCTGCCAGTCTCGGTGCTTGACGATGCGCAGACTCTCACCATCCCCTCTGCCTGAGCATGCGGATTCCTGTTCTCGCATCTTGTAGTTGTAGAGCGACGCAGCATAATGCAGGTCGTGTGTGACAATATTGCCACCGGCGAGATGTTCCCGCATACCGTTCAGTAAGTTGCTCTCTGCTTCGACAGCACTACGGGCGAAAGCGATGTCTTCCGGACGCGCGTTAATAAGTTCGGCGAATAGCTGCTTCGCGTCATCTCGTGATCCTGCCCAAGAAGGCCACCACGGTTCACCTACCTCGTGTGTGACCCAGTCGATATAGCGGTGTAGGGCTGCGGCAGAGTGGACACTGAGTGGGTGTGACGAGGCGTTATCGAAGTACGCTGCGGTCGTTGCTCGTGGAAAATCATTGCGGACTGCGTCGAAGTCAGGCTTTTCATCCGAGGCCATAACAGATGTTGGCTGCTCGTTTATAGGAGAGGGTTGACGATGGTTCATGATAGATCTTCAACAATGGGGTTGAGCGAGTATTTCGTATCAAGGAGATGAGATAATCTCACATATTCACCAAGTGACAAGTTTGCAACTGGTCCTTCGCGCTTCTGGCACCCGCTAAGTTGTATAAAGGGTCACAATATCCATGTCCGACAACACATGACCTTTTCCAACCTGTTGACCGGGAAATTTCACGGAACTTCCCCAAACTTTGGCGTGTTTCAACTTTCGGGCAATATCCTTATGAATTTTGTGTGCAAAATCTTCGACAGTGTTATCAACAGGGATTATCACCGGTTTCTCGTCGAGCTTACTTCCAGCCTGATTTGAACGTGGAAATACACGAATCAACCCTGTGGATGCTCGCATGGTTTCTTTCAGTGTTTCAAGGTGCAAGTTCTGCTCTGCCGAGACGGCAACACTTTTGAATTGAGAGAATCGCGTCTGTGCAGCTCTTAGACGGCTTTCCGCACCGGGATTGTCCATTTTTGTGTATACAATTAACAAGGGATGGGGTAACTCTGTTTTGGACAATTCCGTTAGAATGATGTTCAATTCTTGTGGTTCAGCAGTCAGGTCATGTGCGATCATTAAACCATCGGTGTTCGCTGCCACGCTGAGTAAGGACTGGCCCCCGCCTCGCCCCTCCGTTGCCCCCGCAATCAGTCCCGGAATTTCAACCAATTGAATCCACAATCCACCGCAATCCACCCGTGTCGGTATGGGTTTCAACGTGGTGAAAGGGTAATCAGCAACCTTTATCTGTCTGCGAGAGAGTGCCTTGAGCAACGCGGATTTTCCCGCGTTGGGGGCACCCACCAGTGCCATCTGAAAGTGCCCTTCTTTCTCAACAGCCAAAGTGTCTTTGTGTTGTACCTTCGCCCGCTTTTGCTGTTGTTGAATTTCTCCATTGAGGGACTTGCGAAGATCGGCATAGGGCCCACTGCGGTAGTTAGGTAACTCCTCAAGGATTCGATGGAGTTCCGCCTGCTTTTCCTTGCCTACCTTTCCCTTCAATCGCCTTTTGATTTTCTGCTTCATCACTTTGTGAGACATTGGCATAGTGCGTACTCCATATCTGGAAATCAAAAGTACGGTTTAAGCAGATTAAACTCGCATCAGGAAGAAAAATTCACATGCACTCAACGCTTGGAGTCAACGCTACCAAGCATACCCCAAAAACAAAGTTTCCGCTCTGAAATCCCCACGATTATCTTATCAGCGATTCTTCAATTTTACAACAAAAATGCGATACGTTTGTAATTCCACTGTTTTATCCCTAATATTGAGAAAGAGTGGTATAATAAATATCTATAACTTCTTATTACCACATTATCGTCTGTCCATCATATAAAACTCAGCATATTACAACGGAGGTGCTTTTATGCCATTTGGAGGTAATGACTGGCTTGCTCTAAGCCCAGAACCAACCTTAGAACCGGAGATTCCTATATGTGATCCGCATCACCATTTCTGGGACTTTCGGACGGAGCGTGTTCCTTATCAACGATATCTACTTCATGAACTCGCCGATGACGTGAACAGCGGTCACAACGTACGTTCCACCGTGTTTGTTGAGGCAAGAGCGATGTACTGTGCAGATGGACCGGAGGAGATGCGTCCGGTGGGTGAAGTCGAATTTGTGCAGGGCTTAGCTGCGGCCAGTGCAAGTGGGCTATACGGTCCCTGCCGAGCTGCGGCAGCGATTGTCGGTCACGCTAACCTGAACCTTGGAGAGCGCGTTGAGCCTGTCCTCCAGGCGTTGCAGGCAGCCAGTCCTAACCGGTTTCGTGGTATCCGCCATGCCGTAACCTGGGACCCCCATCCTGAAATCGAAAACACGAGCGCTCACAGAATGGCAGGGCAGCTGGCTACTGACAATTTCCGGGCTGGAGCGCGTGTCCTCGCAGGTATGGGATTCTCTTTTGAGGCTTGGATGTACTTCCCGCAGCTGCCCGAATTAGCAGACTTCGCCAGAGCAGTGCCTGACTTAACCATCATTCTTAACCATATTGGAGGGTTACTCCGGGTAGGTCCGTATGCTAACTGTGACGACGAGGTGCTTACTACTTGGCGGAACGGGATCGCTGCGGTCGCGGAGTGCCCCAATATCAACGTGAAACTTGGGGGTATCGGAATGCCCCGAACCGGTTTCGACTGGCACGAACGGGAAACACCCGCTGGTTCGGAAGAACTCGCATCGGATAGGGCACCCCTGATGAATTACTGTATCGAGCAGTTCGGTCCGGACCGCTGTATGTTTGAGAGCAACTTCCCGGTGGATAAGGTTTCGTATTCCTACAACGTGATGTATAACGCATTCAAGCGACTATCCTCTGGCTACTCAGCAGACGAACGCGCTGCTATGTTTCATGATACCGCGACCCGCGTATACCGGATAGACCTACAAGACGCGTGATACTATGCAAACAAGAAATGCATCAGGTCTGAAAAGAGGCTTAACAAACTACGGCGATCCTGAATTCAGCGTCTACATCCGCAAGGCGTTCGCGAAAGCGATGGGGTATTCGGATGCGGAACTGGAACGCCCGATCGTTGGTATCATCAATACTTTCAGCGGCTTCAATAGCTGTCATCACAACTTTGCGGACCTTATCGAAGCCGTGAAGCGAGGGGTGTTATTTCACGGTGGGTTGCCGATTGAGTTCCCGACAATCTCGCTTGGGGAGATGTTCACCGCGCCGACCACAATGATGTTCCGTAACCTGATGGCGATGGATACGGAGGAGATGATTCGCGCCCAACCGATGGATGGTGTGGTATTGTTGGGTGGGTGTGATAAGACCGTACCTGCACAACTGATGGGAGCGATAAGTGCAGATCGTCCGGCAATTTGTCTGGTTTCGGGACCGATGATCACCGGCGATTATCAAGGCGAGCGACTCGGGGCTTGCACGGATTGCCGCCGATTCTGGGGTGAGTATCGCGCTGGACGCTTGGATGCCGCCGAGGTAGAGGAGGTCGAAAGTCGCTTGTGCTCCAGCACTGGGACCTGTATGGTGATGGGCACCGCTAGCACAATGGCAGCGTTGGCAGAGGCGCTCGGATTGATGTTACCCGGTGGGGCTGCTATTCCCGCAGTCATGGCGGAACGCCGCCGCCATGCGGAAGCGACGGGCAGGACGATTGTCTCGATGATAAAAAACGACCTGAGACCATCGAAGCTGCTGACAGAACAGTCCTTTGAGAATGCTATCCGTGTCCTTATGGCGATTGGCGGTTCGACGAATGGTGTTATCCACCTGACTGCAATCGCACGGCGACTCGGGATCCAACTTGATCTCACCCATTTTGATCGACTCAGCGATGAGACTCCTGTTTTGGTAAATCTCAAACCGAGCGGGGAGTATTACATGGAAGATCTCTTTAAAGCCGGTGGGATTCCTGTGGTGATGAAGTTACTCGAAGATGTCCTCCACCGAGATGCTCAGACGGTGCTCGGGAATACCATTAGAGAAAATCTCTCAATGGTGCCCGATCCACCAGCTTGGCAGGATGTCATCACATCCAGGACGGAACCGCTGTTTGAATCTGGAACGCTCGCCAGTCTTTTTGGAAACTTAGCCCCGCAAGGCGCGGTGATTAAGCGTTCGGCTGCTTCACCCGATCTGCTAACACATCGTGGTCCAGCTGTCGTCTTCAAGTCCCTTGATGATCTGCACCAGCGTATTGACGATCCCGATCTGCCGGTCACCCCAGATCATGTCATCGTCCTGCAGAATGCGGGTCCCATCGGAGGTCCCGGGATGCCGGAAGCAGGCTATCTGCCAATTCCGAAGAAACTCTTGCGTGCCGGTGTGAGAGACATGGTTCGTATCTCGGATGCGCGGATGAGCGGAACTGCATTCGGCACGATCGTTCTTCACATCGCCCCCGAAGCAGCTGTCGGAGGACCGTTGGCGTTGGTACGAGATGGAGATATGATTGAGTTAGATGTTCCAACCAAGCGTTTGGAGCTATTAGTAGATGAAGCCGAATTAGCAAAACGAAACGAACGGCTTGTGTTGCCTAAATCCCACTTCCAGCGGGGCTACGGGTTGTTATATACCCAGCACATCGAACAGGCGCACCTCGGCTGCGACTTCGATTTCCTCTAATCAGACCGCAATACTTCCGAAGGTGTCACATCATCAAAGGAGAAAAACGGAATGCTCGATGAACAATATCAGAAGGGTGTTGAACAGTTTTCAAAAATGGTCGGTCAGGATAAGATAGATGCGTTAAGAGAGAAATTTAAGGCGTTATCCCCGGACTTTGAAAGGTGCGTAATGGGGACTGTTGGCGGTGAAATCTGGAGTCGTCCCAACTTGGATTTAAGGACGCGCAGTCTTTGTAGCATTGCGGTTTTGGCGGCTTTAGGTCGGGTGAATGCCTTAGAACTTAACATTGAAATGGCGCTGAATAACGGTGCGACGAAAGCGGAAATCATTGAAGTATTTTTTCAAGTGGCTGCGTATGCCGGGTTTGCCGCTGCATGGGATGGCCTAGAAAAAACGGCTGAGATCTTCAAGGCGTCAGATACGTAACTTGCGCTGTATTCAAGGGCGGACTTCAGATACTTATTGTTGACGAAAGGAACTGTATATGAGCCAACCAATTCACGTTGGGATCATCGGCCTCGGACAGCGCGGACTACAGCACCTGAGCGCACTGTGGAAACTTCAAAGCGAGGGAGTTGTCAAGATCGCCGCGCTAATTGATGCCTTCGAGGATAACCTGAATGAGGCGAAAATCCAAGGATATGTGGACGGATTTCAAATTGACGACATCCACACTGCGACAGATTTTGGGACGACCCTAGCGGAACAATCGTTGGACGCTATCTATTTCGCTCTGCCGCCGGGGGTACACAATGGCGAAATCCTCCAAGCAGCGAATGCGGGCGTGCATATTTTCGCTGAGAAACCGATGAGCCTGTACCTGAACGAAGCCATTGACATGGAGTGTGCCATAAAGGAAAGCGGTGTGATCTCCACAGTAGGCTTCCAACAGCGCTACGATGCCCGATACGAGGCTGTCCAGGAATTTCTTGCGGATAAGCAGCCTGTGATGAGCACTTCCATAGTAAACGGTTCACTGGAAGGTCATTCGACCAAGCACACAAAGACCGAAACACTCGGAGGTCCTGCCAACCGCGTGTGGACAGCAAACTATGAGTGGTCTGGAGCAACCGTTGTGGAAGGCGGGATCCACCAAACCGATCTTATGCGGTACTGGTTTGGTGACATTTCATGGGTGGAAGCAAGCTACGTCCATCGCGATGCCGCAGATGTCGTTGACGGTGGGAACAACCCCTACGCCTACAGCGTAAGATACGGCTTTGAGTGTGGATGCATTGCGAATCTGATCCTGTCCCGGCTCCGCCGAACCTACTATAGCGATGGCTACGAGAGTGTGCTCTGGACACACGGACATCTGAAGTTTGAGGGGGACGATGTAGTCGCCTACTACTACAATGGTCCCTATCCACCAGCACAAACCCCATCAGCAGAATCGGTTCGTCACACGCTACCGATCGGGCCACCTGTGGACCCAACAGAGCAGATCAGTCGCGCTTTTCTCAAGGCAATTGAAACAGGGGATTCAGGGCAGCTGCGGAGTACCTTCGCGAGTAGCATGAATAGCCTCGCTGCTGTGCTTGGCGCGAATGTCTCCGATCAACTTAACGGGGAACGCCTATATCTCAACGATTTGCTTGCCGATGCCAAGTACGATCGTTTCCGCCAAAAACCGACTAACAGATAGTTTCATCTGGCAAGAGAAGCATCGAAATCTCGTCCCTAAACATGAGTCACACTTGCATGTTAACGGACCTCTTCCGATGGTTGAGAGTTTAACGGAAAAACGCAACGGAAACCTGTTTTCAAGTAACGCAAGTTGGGGGCAGATTTAGAACGGTTGCTTACGGTTATACTTGTTGGTCCACCGTCCCATGCACCTCCACGCCAGGCACGATGCGAGACCAAGGTGCGAAAGTTATCATCGTCTAAGGATATCCAGCCACCGGCCACAGGATTATTTCTCGGGCTCGTACTGTAGAAATCTTTATCATATTCATCCATACACCACTCCCATACATTGCCCGCCATATCGTACAAACCGAAATCATTGGAAGGGAATCTCTTAACAGGTGCGGGCCAATACCATATGTCAGGTTCAATTTCTCCGCTATAATTGGCTTGCGCATGGCTAACTTCATTCCCCCACGGATATCGCCCACCGACTCGTCCGCCTCGTGCAGCATATTCCCATTCAGCTTCCGTTGGCAGCCGTTTGCCCGCCCATTGCGCATACGCCATCGCGTCATACCAGGTCACATAGATGACCGGAAAATGAGGTTTGCCCAAGCGCCCTAGATCCCCTGCCTTGTTCCAGTGGAATGGTATATTGCTATATCCAGTTGCCTCAACAAATGTCCTGTACATAGCGTTAGTAACCTCTGTCTCGTCCATATAGAAGGCATCTAGATAAACCGAGTGAACCGGACGTTCATCGCTTTGTCCCTCTCCAAAATGGTCGCCCATCTCAAAGTCTCCGGCAGGAATCAGATGCATGACGGCTCCATCCGTTTCAAAACGTATCTCTTGCTCAACCGCAACCGTGACTACCCTTTGATACACCGTGCTTTCAGGAACAGGTGCGTTGTTTTTCACAGTGAGTGTAACGAGATAGTCTCCCGTTTTAATGTAGGTATGCTTGGCGGTCAATTCTTGACTATATCCGGTCTGTTCTCCATCTCCCCAATCCCACTTGACAGCGGAGATACCGTAAATCGTATCTTCTGATTGACTCGCGTCGACGGCGATATGTGCATTCTTCAGATACCCCTCCTCTGTTAACCTTACATCGCTGGTTAATTCAAATTTTGCAACATATTGATGTTCAGTAGAATTCACCGTGATAGGCGAGACATTGACAAGGTTGTCACCTGAAAGGAGTAGCTGACCGTGTCCCTGATAAACAACGGTCTCATCTTTTGAACTGAGGCGCATGTCAATTCTGACATCCCATTCCCCGTCGCGGGGAACGTCATCAATTGTGATGTGAACGGTATCCCTATCCGGCTGAATAATCAGATCTTGCTCTACGCTTATCGGCTTCATTCCGGTGCCCGTTATCGTTACACTGACTGAGTACGTTCCTTCCGCCGTCACATTCTTGAGCAGGATCGGGATTTCTACCGAAGTAGTCTCTTCTGTATCATCGCCACAACTTAACAAGACTCCGGTCAATCCAATAATGAATAAAATGATAATCGTTTTCATCATGATACTCCTCGGTATCGATATCATGTACTCTCATTAAACCCTTGCCCCTGTTAGCTAGACGACTAACATCGTTGGACTAGTAATATAGATCGAACGGATTGTAGCGCGCAAAAACGGAGTGCAATAGGCGAATAGATGTGCTAAACTTTTAGGGGGCGATTTCCGGGTAAACACATTGCGAGGGAGTTGGTTTCATAGGTTGTGCATTCCACGAACTCTTAGCATGAATAAAAAAAAGGCATATACATTTACTCAATCGAATACCTGTCGATCATCCATGAGAAATATATATGCCTTCTGATTTAGATCTGGGTGACAAAATATACCGATGCCACAGCCAATTCTGTTACAACGTTAGTCAGGTCAGTTAAGTACCTCTATCGTTGCCTACTGTGAAAAGTCCGAATCTTGTTCTTTCGTTGCCGTTTCAGTTCCAGGCGGCGGCGTTTTTCGCTCGGCTTCTCATAGAAGCTGCGTCGTCTAATCTCCGTGACGATACCTGCTTTGCCGCATATTTTCTTGAAGCGAGCAAGTGCTCTATCAAGTGTTTCGTCCGGTTCAACTCTGACATGAATCATTGTATTAAACCTACCCCCCTTTCAGTTCTTGGGGTTTTAGCAGTCACTGACAGGTTGTGCAGAAAGCGTGACATGAATAATCGTGAAAAGGCCTAAGTTAATTCAACACCCGCATAGACAGCGGCGGAACAGAAGTCGCCGGTAGCTTTCCAAACTCTCATGCCGATCAGATTTGGGTAATATCCAATCGTTGGTGCTAAATAATCTCGTACCTGTCGAGCTGATCTCCCAAGTTTAATCTCATGAAGTACTGCTCTCTATTATACCAATTCGTTTCGTTATTCTCAACCTAAAAATTCGATACCGGCAATATTAATTCCAAGAGTCAGGACTGTCCACACCGATGGAGGGATTCGACACCAACCTTCAATGAGGTGTGATCCGCTCTCGACCTTGTGGAATTCGTGACTATGAAGGAGTCAGATATGGCATTAAAATGGGCAGTGCTTGGCGCAGGAAGCGTTGCACAGCGTAGGGCTATGCCAGCGATAGATAAAGCAGAAGGTGCAGAGCTCCATGCGCTACTATCTCGATATAGAGAGCGTGCGCAACGCCTTGCGACAGAACACGGAGCGCAAGTGCCTTACACAACTGTTGAGGAACTTCTGTCAGATGATGCGTTGGATGCGATCTATGTGTCAACCCCCGTGTACCTGCATTGTGACCAGGTCATCGCAGCTGCCGAGCGGGGGTTTCACGTCCTCTGTGATAAACCGATGGCGATGAACGCAGCGGAGTGCCAACGGATGATTGATGCTTGTCAAGCAAACGGTGTCCATCTACAGATCTGTTTCCTGTTCCGTTTCCACTCCTGTTTCCGGCAGATAAAGAATTGGGTCGCCGAAGGGCGTTTGGGCGGTATCGTCCAAGGGCGGGCACCGTTCCTAAAACCATTTCCAATTCCGTCGGGAGCGTGGCGCGGCAATCCAGAGCAGGGCGGCGGAGGATCTCTGATGGATCTGGGATCGCACGGAGTCGATCTCTTACGCTACATCGTCGGAGAGGTGAGTCAAGTCAGCGCGTTCTGTAACAGCGTCTTCCACGGTTATGATGTCGAAGAGACCGGTACAATTATGATGCGCTTTGAGAATGGTGCTCACGGCTTTGTCGATACCAGTTTCGCTGCTGCGGGGTGTGATCTTGTCCTCGAAATATACGGCACCGATGGGGGCGTGTGGGTCTACAATGATGACGGCTGGAAGATTAAACTCACGACCTCTGACGAGTCGCAAACCGTTAGTTCTCCATTTGAAGACCTATACCAATACCAATTTGAGCACTTTGCGCGATGTGTGACGGAGGACGAGGAGCCGATCGTCACGGGAATAGATGGACTGCGGACCAATCAGATCCTTGCAGCTGCTTACGACTCAGACCGCACAGGGAGAGCGGTTTCATGTTCCCCGCAATAACCGGGGTTGTAATAAAGACCCGAAACCGAGTAAAGGACCGATAAATTCTCGCGAATTAGCGGAAATCGATGCGTGACAAAATGGCACTTTTGTGTGGTGTGCGCCCCCGTCGTGTCATTTTGTCACGGTTGTTGGGGTGTCAAAATGTCATTAAGGGACAATTAACCCAGTGATAGCAGGGTGGCATATCTATTGCATAACACCAATGCGTTGTATCAATCTATTGAGTGAAACCTTAACCAAAAGGAGACAGAGATATGGCACTCACACCATTAGGTGATCGGATTCTTATTCGACGCACTGAAGAAGATGAGCAGACAACCAGTGGCGGGATTATCATCCCTGACACCGCCAAAGAGAAACCCCAAGAAGGCGAAGTCATCGCCGTTGGACAAGGACGCCTACTCGACAATGGCGACCGTCAACCTATCGACGTTGCAGCTGGAGACAGAATCCTGTTTGGGAAATATTCCGGTACTGAAGTAACGTTTGAAAGCGAAGAGCTGCTGATTCTGCGCGAAGATGACATCTTGGCAAAAATTAGCTAATTCAGGAAATTAAGGAATTTAGGAGGAATAACAATGGCAGCAAAGCAATTGGCGTTTGATGAAAGCGCGCGTAACCAGATCAAAGGTGGTGTTGACGCGCTGGCGAATGCCGTAAAAGTGACTTTGGGTCCAAAAGGTAGAAACGTTGTCCTCGATAAGAAGTTCGGCGCGCCGACGATTACCAAAGATGGTGTCACCGTTGCGAAGGAGATTGAACTCGAAGACCCGTATGAAAATATGGGAGCACAGATGGTGAAAGAAGTTGCGTCCAAGACCAGTGATGTTGCTGGTGATGGAACAACGACAGCTACCATTTTGGCGCAGGCGATTTACCGCGAAGGTCTTAAGAACGTCGCGGCAGGTCGTAACCCGATGGCACTCAAACGTGGTGTTGAGAAAGCAGTCGAGGCCGTCGTAGAGCGTCTGCAAAGCGTGAGCCGAGAGACCTCTGAGAAAACAGAAATCGCACAGGTCGCCGCTATCTCTGCCAATAACGACGGCGAGATCGGAAACCTGATTGCCGACGCGATGGAAAAGGTTGGCAAAGACGGCGTTATCACCGTAGAGGAAGCCAAGAGCCTTGAAACCACGCTTGATGTGGTCGAAGGTATGCAGTTCGATCGTGGCTACCTGTCACCCTACTTCGTTACCGACCCAGACCGTATGGAAACGGTACTTGAGGACGTGTACATACTCATCCATGAGAAGAAGATCAGTGCGCTCAAAGACCTCGTACCGCTGCTTGAGCGAGTTGCTCAACAAGGCAGACCCTTCCTTATCATCGCAGAAGATGTTGAAGGCGAAGCGTTAGCTACCTTGGTGGTTAACAAGATTCGCGGAACCATCCGTGGCGCAGCTGTCAAAGCACCCGGTTACGGCGACCGCCGGACCGCAATGCTCGAAGATCTCGCCGTTCTCACGAATGGACGCGTCATCTCTGAAGACCTCGGCATTAAGCTGGAGAACATCAACCTGAACGATCTCGGTCAGGCAAAACGCGTTGTCATCGACAAAGACAACACCACCGTTATCGAAGGTGCCGGTAGCACCGAAGCGATCCAAGGTCGAATCAATCAGATTCGCAACCAGGTTGAGGACACCACTTCGGACTACGACCGCGAAAAATTGCAAGAACGCCTTGCAAAGCTCGCCGGTGGCGTTGCTGTCATCAATGTTGGCGCAGCGACCGAAGTTGAGATGAAAGAGAAGAAGGCACGCGTCGAAGACGCTATGCACGCAACCCGTGCAGCCGTTGAGGAAGGTATTGTTGCCGGTGGAGGCGTTGCGCTCGTCCGTGCATCATCCGCACTTGATGACGTCAGCCTCGACGATGAGACCGAGCAGGTCGGTGTTGATATTGTACGCCGTGCCCTCGAAGAGCCACTTCGCCAGATCGCACACAATGCGGGTCAAGAAGATTCTGTGATCCTTGCAAAGGTGCGAGATGAAGACGATAGCGTTGGTTACGATGCCCTGAAAGATGAATTCAGCGACATGTTCAGCGCAGGCGTCATTGATCCGACCAAAGTGGTCCGTGTTGCCCTTCAAAATGCCTCCAGTATCGCTGGTTTGATGATCACCACAGAGGCATTGGTCGCAGACATTCCGCAAGACGAACCCCCGATGCCGGCAGGACCTCCCGGTGGTGAAATGGGTGGTATGTACTAAACGGCTGAAGTTAAAAGCAGACATGGAGGGCAGAGATTTTCTGTGCCCTCCATTTTTTTTGTCCTCGAATAAACCCCTCTTTCGTGCCAACCGTCAAGAATAATACCTTTCACCCGCCTATCCTCCGAGCTACCGATTCCTTCCGATTTCATAGAAATTTTGCCAAAAGTGTTAAATTCTGTTAAATTTTGTTAAGTGATTGTGGATAACTAGGGCATGTTGATATCTGTAAGGTTATCTGTAATCGTAGGGGCGAGGTTCCCTCGCCCATTGACCAACGCGGGTTGGAACCCCCTCAAACCTGCTAATAAGAAATACTGACTAATATGCGCCTATCATGGAACGAAATCCGCGTCCGCGCCGCAACATTCGCTCAGGAGTGGGCAGATGAAGGCTACGAAAAGGGACAGACTCAACTGTTCTACCGGGACTTTCTCGACATCTTTGGCGTACCCGTCCGCCGGGTCGCGACGTTTGAAGAACCTGTCAGGCTGCTCGGCAATAGACGTGGCTTTATCGACCTGTTTTGGAAAGGCGTACTCCTCGTTGAGCAGAAAAGTGAGGGACGCGACTTAGCACAAGCCCGATCCCAAGCGTTCTCTTATTTTCCCGGTATAAATGACGCTGATCTGCCGCGCTACCTCCTCCTGAGCGATTTCCAAACCTTTGAACTGTATGATCTCGACGAAGACGAAAGCGTTGGTTTCACCCTCGCTGACCTGCCCCAACATGTCGAAAAGTTCGGCTTTATTTTAGGCGTACAGAAGCGATCGTTCAGGGATCAAGATCCAGTCAACATCGAAGCCTCCGAGCGGGTTGGACAACTCCACGATGCGCTGGCAGACTCCGGCTATACGGGACACGATCTGGAACAATTCCTTGTCCGCATTGTCTTTTGCTTCTTTGCCGACGACACCGGCATCTTTGAGCCACGCGATATTTTTCTCGATCTACTGGAGAATCGGACGCGGGAAGATGGATCAGACCTCGGTGCCCAGTTAACGCAACTGTTTCAAATCCTCAACACACCCGTAGACCACCGTTCTACAATCCTTGACGAAGACCTCGCTCAATTTCCCTACATCAACGGTGAATTATTCCGCGAACCGCTGCTCATCCCGTCATTCGATTCCGAGATGCGTCAGCGACTTATTGATGCCTGCCATTTCAATTGGTCGGAAATCTCCCCAGCGATTTTCGGCTCCCTCTTTCAATCGGTGATGGACAGCGATGAACGCCGTGCCCAAGGCGCACACTACACCACCGAAAAGAACATCCTCAAGGTGATTGAGCCGCTATTCCTCGACGAATTACGTGCTGAGTTTCAACACATCAGAGAGCGCAAAGATAACCGTCGCCTCCCCGCACTGATCGCATTTCAGCATAAACTTGGTCGGTTACGCTTTCTGGATCCCGCGTGTGGCTGCGGCAACTTCCTAATTATCGCCTACCGTGAATTGCGGGAACTGGAAATCGAGGTGTTGAAGGAGATACGCCCACACGGTCAGCTTGACCTGCTCGCCCAATCGCTTTCGGTGGTCGATGTCGATGCGTTCTATGGGATCGAGTTGGGCGAGTTTCCCGCACATATCGCCGAAGTCGCCCTGTGGATGATGGATCACATCATGAACAACCGCCTGAGTTTAGAGTTTGGGGAGATCTATGCGCGAATTCCATTGGAGAAGTCACCCCATATCGTACACGGTGACGCCTTGGAGTTTGATTGGGCGGAACTGCTGCCGCCGGAGGAATGTTCCTACGTGCTCGGCAATCCCCCGTTTGTAGGTGCGAAGTACGCATCGCCAGAGCAGCGCGAACAGGTACGCCGTATCGCTGCCCTGGGGGGAAGCGGCGGCACCCTCGACTATGTGAGCGCATGGTTTCTCAGGGCGGGTGAATACATCCAGCAGAGTGATGCACAGATCGGCTTTGTATCAACCAATTCTATCACCCAAGGCGAACAGGTGGCGCAGCTGTGGTCCCCGCTATTTGACCGTTGCAAATTAGAGATTGCCTTTGCCCACCGCACCTTCGCTTGGGGTTCGGACGCACGTGGCATGGCGCACGTCCATGTCGTCATAATCGGGCTGGCAAAACAGGAAACTGCACCAGTTGAGAAACGATTGTTTTCCTACGATACCCCAAATGGTGAGTCACATGAAAGCTCTCACAGGGCCATCTCGCCGTATCTTTTCGACGCTAGCGACCTGACCGATCCGCGGATTGTTGTAAGAGAATCTGCTCAACCTTTGAACGGACTGCCATCCCTGCGGAGCGGTTCACAACCCATTGACGATGGTAACTACATTTTTAACGCTGCAGAACGCGCTGCCTTTTTGGATCAGGAACCCAACGCGGAACCGTACCTGCGACCCTACGTGGGAAGTCGTGAATTTTTACAAGGCAGGGAACGCTGGATTTTGGCACTTCAGGATGCCAACCCGGCCGACCTAAGAACGATGCCGAGAGTTGTTGAGCGGATGCAGGCGGTAAGAGCATTCAGAGCAAGGAGCAGACGGAATAGCACTCTCGTCATTGCTGATTACCCAACGCAATACAATGTCAACGTTGTTCCCACCACGCCGTTTTTAGTCATACCAAAGGTGAGTTCTGAGCGGCGAGAATATGTGCCGATTGGCTGGTTGGAGCCTCCAGCAATTCCAAGCGATCTCGTATTTGTTATTGAAAATGCTAGTAAGTCCTTATTTGCTCTACTTACTTCGTCTATGCACATGGCTTGGCTACGTCATATCGGCGGAAGGTTGAAAAGCGATTATCGTTACTCCATCGGTCTTGTGTACAACACTTTTCCAATGCCCCCTGTTCCTAAAGAAAGGCTGCAACGTCTCGAACCCTACTCTGAAGCTGTTCTCACCGCTCGCGCTGCCCATCCCGATGCAACTTTGGCGGATCTCTACGACCCTGATCTGATGCCTCCCAATCTCCGCAGGGCACACCGTGACTTGGACAGTGCCGTCGATAGACTCTATCGGCGTTCAGGATTTTCCTCAGACCGCGAGCGAGTTGAACACCTACTCGGTCTGTACGAAAAAATGATGGCGCCCTTAGCAGCAAACAACAAACCAAGCAGGAGACGGCGGCGGGGGTAGTAGAGAAATTTCAACACTTACTTTTTTAGGAGCTATAAGAATGAGATTTTTCCTCATAATTGGCTTGGTATTTCTTTCTGCTTGCGGCGGGAACAATCCACTCTCTTCACTTATCGGAGGAGAAGAACATATTGAAATCATCACGATTGGTCCATACCTCCAGACGTGCTACGGTGCACACGGTGAACGAGATTGTTTGATGGAGTACAACCAGGAATCAGGTCAGTGGGAGTTCTTCTACGAGGGGATCCAGGGATTTGATTTTGAACCGGGGTATATCTATACGCTTGAGGTAAGATTGGAAGACCGTGGGACGGAGATACAAGATGTGGGTCGATATGCCTACCACCTTGTGAAGCTAATCGAAAAGAAAAAGGCACCCGACGATTTTAGTTACGGTTGGTAAGGTTTAGCGGAGGACAGTCTGTAGGTCGATTTTCCAAAATTGACCTTTCGATGTCGAGATGTGAATCTCGACCTACAAATTATCCTGTCCTACCAATTTCCCATCCGGAGGCTCCAGTCCTCTAGAAGCAAATCGACTCCGACCTCCCCGCGGCGATAGGATTCGCACAGTCCGATGTCATTACCCACCTTTCTAGTTCTGTCCGTCCCCACGAAGTTAACGAGGAAATTGTGCCGAATAGTGCAATTCTGAAGGTACAATCTACACGATTTGGTGCGTTAAACCGATTAACCGACGGCAAAAACCCCCGTTTTCTGCGAATTTCCCCAGTTACAAGTCAATGGCACACTAGTTGCGCTTAGGCAACACATCACAATGTAGAATCTTGTATCATACGTGATGTGAGGGTTCCCTCAAATCTCGAAACACAAACCATAATTTTGGAGGACCAACATGAGTGCCAAGAAGACCTCAGGGGCTGTGATGACCTCGTTGATTGTTCACGGAGTCGTCTTCGTTATCGCGGGTGTCTATCTCGTCACCCAAACTCAGCAGTTCAAAACCTACATCGGTGCCGAAGTGCTACAAGCCAAAGAGCCCCCCAAACCGCAAGTTCGTAAACCGGTTTTCAAACAGATTAAGCCAACGGTTCCAACTACAAGTACGGTGATCGTTGAGCCAGTTCAGGTTAAACATAGGATCACGACCGCACGGCTCGTGCGGCCAACCTCCGTACAGCCAGAAACGGTCCTTGACTTTTCCAATAAAATAGTGAAGTTGAAGGATCCCATCAACCCCAATATGCCTAAGGTGGTCAGTGCTAATGCGCCAGTACCTCAAGTTGTGACGCAGGTTGATTTGCCCGTTTCTGATGCTCCCGGCGCACTGGCATTCTCCGCACCCGTCGCCACAGCTCCAAGCGCCGCACCCGCTAACATCGGTCGTGGTATCGGCGGTATCGTGCAGGTGAAGGTCGCCTTTGAGCGTCCGGCTGGACTCGCTATGGTTGAACACGTTGGCGCAACCCCCGATGCCTTGGGTGATGTCGTTGCGAACATTAATTTGGGTAATGTGGAAGTTCCACCGCTGCCCCGTGGTGAACCCGGTGGTCGCGTCATTGGTCGCGGCGCTGACATTCGTGGCGTATTACGGTTTACCCGTGTCCGTCATAGCCTCTCCGACTGGTGGGCTGATGCCTCCTCACTGAACGCGTGGACGAAGTGGATGAACGAGCGGACGAAAATTAAAACAGACATGAACGTCGAAGGTGGCGCGCTCAAGTTCACCGATGCGAACCTACAGAAAGCCCCTCTACTTTTCATGACGGGTCATGATCCAGCACTCGTCCGTGGCAAGAACCTGATGGGTCGTCAGTACGGTGGTGGTAAATTGGACAATCGCTTGTCTGAAAGTGAAGCAGCGTCACTCCGTCGCTATCTCGTCGAAAGAGGCGGCGTCCTTGCCTTTGATGACTGTGGGGTGAACGCACCCGCGCAGGCAATGATTCGTCTGTTCTTGGCTCAGATGCGTTTCGTTATGCCTGAATATCAGGTAACACGAATTCCGAACGATCATGAGATATACAACAACTTCTATGAGATGGGCGGACCTCCTGTTGGATTCGATCTGTGGTGGTGGGGAACTCATCCGCCGAAGCGGAATTATCTTGAAGGAGTCGTGGTTGGCGACCATCTTTCTGTATTAGTATTTCGGCGCGATTATATGTGTGCGATGGAGTCGGTGAGTTTGCCAACCCGTGGTGTCCATTATTCACCGGGTGTTTATCGTTTCATGACCAATGTTGCAGTTTACGCACTGACGCACGGCTCGATTTCTGACTACTCCGGTTATGTGCCAGAAGATAAACTGGCAAAGCAGAAGCTGCCGACCAGTGCTCCTGAAGCTGTAGGGATTGGTGCCGTTGAATAGAGTCTGCTGATTTTGCCAGACCTTCACGTTATGTCACATGAGCAGCCAAGCCATTCGCTTGGCTGCTTTTTTTGTTGCCTCATTTTAAGGAGTTCAGGACTTACGCACTCCAGATTGTAGGGAACGCAGATCTGCGCTCCCTACGGGCTCAATTCATAGAAAGGAACAAAGAGCAAGGAGTCGGATGTGTGTAGGGAACAACGATCGTTGTTCCCTACGAATTACAAGGGGATGAATCGTCATTACGAAGCATTAAGGCATCCGACTGCGTAAGTCCTAGAGCTTCTAAAGTGGTGCTGGGTTATAACACCCGTGAGCGAATTGACATTTTTATCCGGTCTTCTTATAGCACCGGTCGCCGCTAGCCCATTCGGAGGCTGCGGTCCTCCAACGGCAAATCAACCCGCACATTACCACGGCGATGGGATTCGCGCAGTCCAATAGCAATCTCCAACGCCTCCCTGCCAAATTCGCCCGGACAGATTAACTCTTCTCCCGCCTCAATGGATCTACAAACACCCTCGATCGCATCCACCATCGAACTCCGCGGATGCCAAGGATTGGGGAACTGACATTGGATCGGGTCACTCGTTTCCGGATGAGTGCTCCACAACTCAAACTGGGCGTGGGCGTTGCGCGAAACGATACGCCCCTTGTCGCCAATAAATTCGAGCGTCCAGTTGTGTCCTGAAGTTTCAGCTTGGGTATTCATGATGGCGCGGACACCGTTTTCGTAGACAATATACCCCGATCCCGAAAGGTCGCTATCCCCCGCCGCTCTCTCCTCACTGTCCATTACGCCAAAGACCCACTGTGCCGGAGCCTCGGAAAATAGGCGAAAAAGTGCGAGTGTATGGCTGTGGAGATTCGAGAGGGTTGATGGACTGTGGCAGACCATCGATCTCAAATCGCCGATGACACCATCAGCAATCACTTGACGCGCATTTGTGTACCAATTATACCAGTTAAGATGACACGCAATAGCGAGGATAACCCCGTGCTTATGGCAGGCATCGATCATCGCGTCCGCCTCGGCGAGCGTCCGACACATCGGTTTCGTGGCATAGATCGCCTTAACGCCTGACTCCGCTAAACCGATAGTAACCTCCGCACGGGGGTCGGGACGGGTCGTTAGGCAAACGATGTCCGGCTGTTCCTTCTCCACCATCTCCCGATAGTCGGTGTAAATAGCTTCAGTTCCCCAACGCCGTTTGAAGTCCTCTAATTTTGATAGATCCACATCGGCGGCAGCAATGAGGTCCACCCCTCGCGCCTCGATCATTGCGGGAGCGTGCGCCCAGGGCCACGGGTAATGTGGCATCCCGATATGCTCATCGTCGATGGTGCTGCCCATCCTGCCACAGCCAACCACTGCGCCACGATAGGTCTGTTCCGGTTTGGTCTCGTGGACGACACGAAATGCTTCGCCTTTGGGTTCAGCCATCAGTTTTTCCTTTCGCTTACAGTTTTTCCGATTAGTGCGTATAGCGCGAACCCAGGGCGCACCCTGCACGTTTCTTACGCCTCACGTTCCACGCTTAACGCCTTCCCCGACTCATTTCCATTTCCGACTTTCGCTTTCAACGCTGCGAGATCATCTTCAACGTTGCCTGTCTTCTCTAACGCTGCAAACTCATCCTCAAGTGAATCATTCTCAAAATCGGACATTTCAGCGGCGGCATCCGCCCTGGCTTCCATATCCCCCACCTTCTGTTCCATCCGGTCAAAGGTGTCGAACGCGCTGCTATCTTTCATACCCGCCATCGTCTCATGAATCGCTTTTTGCGCTTTCGCACGCTTTTGACGAGCAATTAGCAGCTGCTTCTTGCGATTGGCTTCTCCAATCTTCCGTTCTAAGTCACCCAGATGTTCCTTAAGTTGGCCAACCGCTTGGCGCTGCTTATCCCACTGAGTTTTATATTCACCTGCAAGCTGCTGCGCCTCATTTCGACGCGCCAAGGCTTCTCGCGCCAGGTCATCTCGTTCGTTCTCGACCGCGGTGGTAGCTTTGTCTTCCCACTGCGCTGCTTGGTCCACGGCTTCCTGATAATGCCTCTGAAGACGTTTCTCATCTGCTATGGCGCCAGCCACCTTCTGTTTCGTATCAACCAGCTGTGCGTTCATTTCGATCGTAAGTTGATTCAGAACCTTCTCCGGATCCTCTACATTGTTCAACGCATCGTTCACATTTGCTTTGAAGACCGTGGAGATTCGACTCAAGACACTCATGGTAATATCCCTCCGTATCACATAGGCTACGATTTAAGTGAATGGACCCACCGAACGGGTCATTAAATCACTTTATGGTGGTGCAAGGGACTTGCCATTTAGTCTTATTCGAGCTGCCCCCTATCATAGCGAATTTGTGCTTAATTGTCAATCGCGTAAAAAACAGAAGACTAGATAGGCCTAAGGGGTCACAAACCAAGCGTTTTAAAAGTTGACACCGGTTTTCTCATAGTTTTCAACGCCCTGCCTTTGCCCCAAAGCATGTCCTGCCTCTGAATATCTATAGCTATATCCACGCTAAACACTCGAAAAAAGCGGAGAAGCAAGCGTTGACTAAAACTTGTTCTTGATACTTAACGCACGTTATGCTATAATAATGACTGTCACCTCGTTCTTAAGATGACTTTATATATAGTAACATGAATGCCCACATACTGCGCTACGGGGCTTTGAGGGATGGGAGAGGATACCCAACCTACCGGAATAGGTACTAATTCAATCAACCTTAAATATATGGAGAACAGATATGGAACTCGGTTCAATACACGATGCAGCATCCAACGGCGATCTGGACACAATAAAGAAAATCCTTGAGCAAGATCCGCGGCAGGTTAATCAAGATGACCAATATGAATGGCGTCCCATATTTCATGCTGGGTTGAGGCGACACTATGATGTCGTTAAACACTTGATAGACTGCGGTGCGGATCTGGCGGCGCACGATGGATACGTGATTCACTACGCGGGCGAGGTCCCAAACAACAAGGAGGTCGTATCGCTGCTCGTTACGTATGGAGCATTAGACGCACATACTGAGCCATCCAGCGAAATCGCACGCCAATTTATATACGCTGTTTTCTTGGCGAATACAGAGCGAGTCCACGCAATCCTTCGTGATGCTCCGGAGCTGGTTACAGAACGTTATGCCCGCGGTGATACAGCGTTACACCACGCCGCGCGCAACGGTGATCTGGAGATCGTAAAACAGCTGGTCAGTAGTGGCGCAGATGTCAATGCAACAACGGACAATAACCATTTTCCGCTTTACTGTGCAGCCGGTCATGGACATGCAGAAACAACGCAGTATCTTGTAGAGGAAGGGGCAGATTTGCAGGCTAAACTTTCAGATGGTAAAACTGTAACCGAATGGTTAAAGCAATACGCGGACCATGACCGCCGTTTAAAATCTACGCTGCAGATCTTGGAAAAGTAGCCAGCGTCAAGAAATCAACCGTCTTGCCACGTTGGATGAGCCACGTGCCTACAGAGTTCAGAGAAAATATGGCGACAGATATACTGCAACATGCAATAGAAGTGTTTGCGCATGGATTCTGCTTTACGCGTAGTTTTACGCACCCGTATCTGGCGGAACGTGTCGGAGAAATGTGGGTGGTCCGGGATGCCCCACGGAGGAGTGGTGATTATCGGAGAGAAGAGTGGATCGCACACAGCGTGGTTCCGGAGGTCATAGACCAGACGGCCCGAAAACACACCCGTGGTCGCTATGCCGTATGCGCAATTCATGGCGTTAATGAATCCGACGGACCGCTGCGCGAAGGTTTCAGAGCGCTAAACTATCGGCTTGGCGGGACAGAACCCATAATGGTGCACGAGTTGAAGCGGATCCCGCGTTTCGATAGCCCTGTGGAAATTGCGCGTGTTACTACCGCGGACTTGGCAGACCAAGTGAACAAAGCAGCAAGGGCGCGTCAAATCCTGCCCGAACATCTGACGAAAAATTCACCACTGCGCCAATACGTTGCCTTAGCCGACAACAAACCGGTGGGATGGGTTCGCAGTATTGATGTGGAGGGAGCGACTTGGTGCGCTGATATGTATGTGGTGCCAGAGTTCCGCCGCCGAGGAATTGCTCGTGCGATGATGGCGAAAATGCTGCGTGACGATCGCACCACCGGTTCGAAATTAGCCGTACTTACCGCCAGCCACGCGGGCGCTAAACTCTATCCACTTCTGGGATATAGACAGATCGCGACGCTCATGTTGTACACGCCAAAGAAGGCTCAATAGCCAACCGGCTGCCTGTTAGGGCTATTCAGTTTTAGGTTTTTACCCATTTTGTTTGAACAGTCGGGGTCGGGAAGTCGCTCCTAAAGTGAAGTGTCGGGATTTGGAAATCCCTCCTACAGAAAAACTAAATGACCCTAGGCTGCCTGTCCCTATTATGGAGATTCCAGTCTAATATCCCCTATACAATTCCGATCCTCAATAGCGAACTAATAGCGCAGCCACTTCCATAACTCACCTATCGTTGGCCGCTTACCATACATTAGTATGCCGGTTTTGTATATTTTACCCATGACCAAGATTGCGCCTAAAATTGTTGCAATCATCACGGCGAGATTGAGTAGAATTTCCCACACCGGTGGGGTAAGTACGCTGATTCTCATGAACATAATAAGGGGAGAGAAAAGTGGGAGATGCGAAAGGACTATGGTCAATGTGGAGTCTGGAGCGCGAAAGAGGCCGAACATCAACATAAAAGGAATAATTAACGTCATCACGATAGGAGTTGCGATCTGTTGTGCTTCCTCGTCGCTGTTGCATACTGCACCAGCAACGGCATAGAGGGTAGAGAAGAGAAAGAACCCCGATACAAAATAGATCAAAAAGTACAGAAACGCTGATGCTCCCGTTGATTTGATGATATCGGTAACGCCAACGAGTGCCGGGGGTAATTCCTGTATTCCAAATAGTCCCAAGATAGGATTGATGTTTATCAATAGCAGAACGGCACAACCGCCCCAGATTAAGAACATAGTGAGGCATACCAAACAGACACCAACTATTTTGCCAAGCAGTAGTTGATGCGGCTGGATAGAAGAGATAATCACTTCCACAATGCGGGTTGTTTTCTCTTCGAGTACGCTCCTCATCACCGAGGCACCGTACAGCAGGGTAAAAAGATATAGGGAAAAAGTCAAGACATAAGTCAATCCTAATTTAACCATGGCCGTTTCTTGGCTTTCGACCTTGCTTGTTTCCTCACCTTTGGTCTTTTCTGTTTTAGCGGTAACGGCGTACTCCGTGAATCTTATCCGTCGCATCAGGTCTCTGACTTCGTGTGCAGCATACCCTTTATCCTCCAGTCGTTTGTTGGTGACAATTCGCGATATCATCCCTCTGAACGCACCTTGCACCTCAAAGTTCGTGACGTTTTTTGCGTAATAGTTGACTTCGAGCTGTTCAAAGACATCTTGTGGAATTTCGATATACCCGTGAATCTCTTTCGCTTCAAGCTGTTGATTCAGTTGTTCTTTCGCCTCTATATTGCCGTTGAAATCTGAGGGTTTTTCAATCAACCGGTACACCCGCTTTCCTTTGTGTTGGAAAAACGGGTTTTCATCAAGAGCCTCCTGCATTTTGGAGAAGATGTCCCCGGTTTCATCAAAAACGATAACGGTTTTTATCTCATCGGATTTGTGCTGCAATGTCATCATCAGACTGGGAAGGACCATTACAATAAACATCATCACCGGCATCAGTAGAATCGATGCCACAAACCCCTTCGTTTTGACCCGCGTTATGTATTCTCTCTTGATAACTGTAATGACCTTACGCAGCATTTGGGTGCCTCCCTTCCCCTTGCACACTCTGAACGAATATCTCATGAAGTGTGGGTTCCATCAGTTCAAATCGGGTTATATCCACCGAGGCTTCGACAAGTTCCCGCAGAAGCGCGCTATACTGTTCTGGAGCACGTAGCTTAACCTCTACATATTGACCGTAGTCATTACAACTCTCGACATGTCGCGAGTTTCTTATCAGATCGACATTTCCCGAATACGCAATCTCTACTGAACTCCTACCGAAGGATTTTTTGATTTCCCTTAAATCCCCCTCAAGCACAATTTTGCCCGCGTTTACCAGGCAGATCTTTTCACATAATCTTTCGGCTTGTTCCATAATGTGTGTAGAAAAAATGATAGTCGCACCATTGGTGTTGAGTTCAAGCATAAGATCTTTCAACAGTGTCATATTGATGGGGTCTAGACCCGAGAAGGGTTCATCGAGGATGATTAATTCAGGTTTGTGGATGACGGTGGCGATAAATTGAATCTTCTGCGCCATGCCCTTCGATAGCTCCTCAATCTTCTTGTCTTCCCATTCGACCAGATCCATCTTCTGCAACCAGCGGTCAATTTCATTGAAAGCATCTGCGCGGCCCATGCCTCTTAATTCTGCCATGAAAAAGACCACATCTTTCACCTTCATTTTTCGATAAAGCCCTCGCTCTTCTGGCAGATACCCAATCTGATCCGCAAAATCCCTACTCTTGCGATTTCCATCGAAGATAATCGTCCCTGAATCCGGAGCGATGATATTCATCATCATCCGGATAGTGGTGGTTTTACCAGCACCGTTCGGACCTAACAGTCCGTACACAGATCCCTTTTCAATATTGAAGGATACGTTGTCAACAGCTGTGAAGTCCCCAAACTGTTTGCTTACGTTTTCAATTTGAACCAAATTCATATCGACTCCCTACTTTATAAGACCAAGTTATCACTCCACTGGTGCTTGGAGAGGATGTATTGGATTGTTGCGTTGCTTCAGGTTACCTTTCCGCATCCATCGCAGAGAGATTTCCACAAAGGTGTTTTCAAGTGGTAATATTCGAATACCTATAACTGTCTAAGTAACAATTGGGGTTACCTATAGAAAAAATGATCTTGCTAGTCACACGCAAACGACCGGCGAGATCAGGTAAGCTGCCGCTGATACACAGCTGTCTGAAAGCGGCCGGAAGATTCCTTTTTTCTCTACAAGCCGATACAGTGGACTGAAAGATAGAGCCCTTTAAGGTTAATGGGAGACTGATGAATTCTTGCTAAGTACAGCTTAGGTTGGTTTACTGTTTTGCGCAGTTATTACAATTGAGTTATGGGGAGGTTTAATTTGCTTTACCGGTTTCACAGTGCGCTCACCGCCGTAAAGGCTCGTGATCTTCTCAAGGGTGAGACACTATATCGAGCCACCGAGCATCAGCGCGCCAAGTTCCGCTTCATCTGTCGCCGATGGCTGTAGAATACCGACAATTTTGCCGTTATACATCACCGCTATCCGGTCGCTCAGGGTCAAGAGTTCCTCCAGATCCGCAGAGATGAGTAAAATTCCTTTCGACCGGTTACGAGCATCGATTAACTGCTGATGTACAAACTGAGCTGCGTTGATATCCAGTCCGCGTGTGGGGTGTGCTGCAATGATCAGTTCGGGGTTGCTCTCCAATTCGCGCGCTACAACGACTTTCTGTTGATTGCCACCGGAGAGAGTGCGGATTGGCAGATCTACACCGCCAGCACGGATTTCGTACTTTTCGATGGCGTCATTTGCGCATTGCCGAGCGGCTTTCCGTTTCAGCAATCCATGGCGGCAAAAGGGAGGTTGATTATGGCTGCCGAGAATCAGATTTTCATCAATCCGGTCATCAAGACTGATGCCGTGACGATGTCGGTCTGAGGGTAGATGTACCACACGCCTTCGACGAACTTCAGCCGGTGATCGGTTAGCAAGTGACTCCCTATTTAGCGTAATCGTTCCGCTGTCACTTTTCCGGAGCCCTGTTAGTATCTCAATGAGTTCGCTCTGTCCGTTTCCTTCCACGCCAGCAATCCCTACAATCTCCCCCGCGAAAACGTCGAGCGCAACCCCATCCAGCAGGGCCCGCCCGTTTTCAGCGTGCAGTATAACGTCATCCAGATGCAGCATAGGCTCGCTCGGTTTATCGGACCGCTTCCGTGTTGGCACGTCGTTGAAAGTTCTTTTCCCTATCATTAGTTCGGACAGTTCAGCGGTATCCGTCTCCGCTCTCGGAAGTGATGCAACCGATTTGCCACTGTGCATTACCGTAATTGTATCAGCAATAGCCATGACCTCACTGAGCTTGTGGGTAATCAGAATGACACTCGTTCCCTCCGCTTTCAGTCCGCGCAGACAGTCAAATAGTCCAGTAATCTCCTGTGGTGCAAGCACCGCGGTAGGTTCATCAAGGATTAAGATCTTTGCACCATGATAGAGGGCTTTGAGAATTTCTACATACTGCTGAGCACCAATAGGGAGAGATTCGATCTTCGCATTGAGATCAAGCTGGAAGCCGAGTTGATTCGCGAGCGCTGTGATAGTCCGATGTGCTGTCGCTGTAGCGAGGAGGGTTTTGAAGCGGCGTGGCTCTTTCGCTAAGACAATATTTTCGAGAGCGGTCAACGCCGGGATAAGTGTGAAGTGCTGCTGCACCATACCGATGCCAAGTTTAATCGCGGCACGGGGACTGTCAATCTGGACGTGCTCATCCCGAAAATAGATCTCCCCACCGTTCGGTTGATGGAGCCCGTAGAGAATCTTCATCAACGTCGATTTGCCGGCACCGTTTTCTCCGATGATCGCATGGATTTCACCCTGTTGTAGCGAGAAGTTTGCAGCATCATTCGCTATGACTTTGTCAAACTGCTTAGTGATACCGTGCATTCTAATGAGCGGTGGTTTAGTCATGGGGGAGTCAGCGGATTCGGAGCTTGGTTGGACGGGGTGTTACCGTTTCCGGTTCATGCCACGGTGCCAATGCTCAATTAGGTTGGAGGGAATTTCGCGGAGGAACATTGAACTCCCACGCTCATAGTTACTCCTACGGCGGACGACGGAAGTGAGATAAAGCCGCGCTTGAGCACGCGTCATGCCCACGTAAAATAGACGGCGTTCCTCCTCAAGTTCTGCGAGGGGCTGGTCTGGGCGCCGAATCGGGAATGTCCCGTCTTCAAGCCCCAGGATAATAACAGCAGGAAACTCTGTTCCCTTGGCTGCGTGTAGCGTCATCAACGTAATTTTGTCTGCCTCAGTCTCCATTTCATCGGCACTGTTAATCAGTTTCTGGTAGTCAAGAAAATTCGTAAGACGCCTTTCCGTACTGATAGTTTCAAAATGTAAAACGCCATTCATAAATTTTGCCCGTCTCGCCTGCCAGTCCCTATCTTCAGATGATTCTTCTGTCTTTGTCTGAGTGAGCGTACTGACGAAATCCTGAACTGATTCTTGTTCCACGGGGTCTAACGATGCGGTGAGCCAATCCAAATCTGGCTTATGGGTCTGAAGGTAGCGTGCAGCAGCCTGATAAAACGGTTTCAACTCCTCCGCTATCTCTTCGTCTGCTCTACCTTCCTGTTGCTTGCCCTGTGCAGCAAGGATTCCAATCCCGACCAAGGGTAAAAGTTCAGGCAAAGATTTCAGTTCGCAACGACGGAGATCCTCTCTGATGAGAGCATCAAATACCTGGTGGTTGACCTCAACATCTTCATCCGCCCGGTGCATCGTTCCATGCTCGATACCGAATTTCGTCGCAAGGGCTTCTAAACTACAACTTTCGCGTGGATATAGGCGCTGCGCCGTGGCAAGCGTATCGTAGTACGGATTGGGAAGTCCACATTTCAGATACCGTCCTAAATCACGTTCAAGCACCGGGTTATCAAAGTTAGTGATATTGTGACCGATCAAAATGCGATCCTGAATGAAACTCAGGAACTTTGGCAGCACCGTTTCGATGCCGGGTTCATTTGCGACAGTTTCGTTATTAATGTTGTGAATGCGTGTGCTCGATTGCGGGATTCTACCTGTCGGTTTTACATATTGGTGATAACTCTGGATCTTATTTCCGACTGCGCTCAGACGATTAGCATAGATCTCAATGATCTCGGCAGTTTTCGGGTTGTTGTCGATTGTTTCGAGGTCATAGACGATCATATCCGCGAGGTTCGGCTTTTCAAAGTCGCTCAGGAGTCGTTGACACAATTTCAATGCCGCAACGCTGCGGAACTGAGTAGCCCCGGACTTACCAAGTTCAATGACGTTTCCATCTCCGCTCTCAGCAGAACCAAGAAGGATTGTTGTATTTTCACCGGCTGGCACATCCCCGAAATCTCCAATCAAAATGGTAACTCCGTTTGCATTCATTGCGGGATTGGGAGGCGAATCGGGAGGCAGCAGATCTATACCGATTGAGAGGTCGAGGTATCGCTTCAGGGTGCTTTTTACGATGTGGGCAGCACAGTACGAATCAATCCCGTAGCTTGCAATCAGGTGGATGGGGTCTCCGCGATTGATGGCACCATATAACGAATCCGTTGCAGCCCGAAGTCCGGGAAGTTCCGGCTGATTCTCGATTTCGTTCAGATCTTCGGATTGGTACGGGCTACGTCGTTGCGAGAGGAGATCGAACAGCCGATTCGCGATCGGGTGAATCGGCTCCCCTTCGGTACCACTCTGGAAATCATCAATCTGTTGGAAGAATTGACGCACATTCCTGCGGGTGAGGGGCCCCGCGTCACGTGGATAGTCATCGATCTTTCTTAGCAGCTCAATTAGCGTAATGCCTTTCTGTTGTGCAAGCCATTTCAACCGAACTAATGTCAGATCGTCGATTAACTGCTGCGGAAAATTGATTGCCTTTTCGATATCGCGAGGGAGCTGCCATTGAATGAAATTTAGATGCGAGATAATTCCCTGTGCGTGCTCCTCCTGGAACGAATTGGTGCGTCCAATACGTTGAAATGGAATTCGCTCTTGGTGCAGCCGATCCACTAACGTGTCCGCCAACTGGTGAGTTCGGTAGAATATCGCTATGTCACCGTAAGAATAATGATGCTCCTTTACAAGCCCTCGGATAAGTCTAATGACGAGATTTGCCTCTCGATCCGGGGTATCGATCGCGTAGTGATAAAGGGTGTTTCCAACGCCTCTGTGTGTGGTCAGGACGCTCTCTTTCTGGCGGGTGTTTCTGGCTATCACTGCCCCAGCAGCCCGCAGGATCCTCTCGCTGCACCGATAGTGTTCCTCTAACTCAATCACCGCAGGATTGAAGTCCTTCTTGAACCGATCAATATACCTGGGGTCAGAGCCGCGCCAACTATAGATTGATTGATCTTCGTCCGCAACGACCATCACGTTATGTTCAGGAGAGCGCGCAGTAAGTTTGAGCAGGGCATACTGCGCAGCGTTGATGTCTTGGTATTCATCGACGAGGATGAAACGGATATCGCGGTGGTACTGTGCGCGTACGTCGGGCACCTGTTCAAGTGCTTCAACCGACCGAGAAATCAGATCGTCAAAATCAAGGGCGTTGTGCGAGCCGAGTTTGGTTTGATAGGCTTTGAGAAGGTTCAGGATGTTTTCTACTTCCTCTGGATCGTTGATAACAGTCCCGTCGCCTAACCGAATCTCGTCCCGATTTGAGGTGGGATCTTCCAGCTTTAGCTTACAGGTCCCGATGATATCGCGCAACAGCCATGGGGGATAGCTAATCCGATTCAGACGGAGTTCGCGCAGGCATTCAATGAGCACTTCGTCCTGCGTTTCCTGACTGAAAATCGCGAAATCTGTTCCCAAGCCAATCTTTTCCGCGTGTTCACGCAGCAGGCGTACGCAAAATGCATGGAAGGTGTGGATGCGCACCTCTAACCCTTGCGTTGTACCCAGCAGTATCTTGATCCGCGTAAGCATTTCGTGGGCGGCTTTGTTCGTGAAGGTAACCGCGAAAATCTGCGCTGGTGCCACGTGATGGTTTCGGGTCAGATGTGCGATTCGGTGGGTGATGACATTGGTTTTGCCGGTACCAGGTCCCGCTACAACGAGCAGCGCACCAGTTGTGTGGGATGCAGCATCTCGTTGCTTCTCATTTAGTTCTTGTAAGATTTCCATGACCATCACCTCGCTCAATTATGTTGGTTTTGGTTAATTATATTTTAACATATTGATAAAGATAATTCAAGCAGGAATGCGTGAACGAGGGAAAAAGGGGCAAGGGTACGATCGCACCCTTGCCCCTTGATCTAAATTAATCTTTCGCCAAAGTCTCAAGGGCGTTCAGGTGCCAATCTGGATCCTCCAACGCTTCATACACAACGCCCCCTTCTACATTCCGGGGCATGGGGAGACCCAACAAATGACAAAGTGTCGGCGCAACATCAATTACACGCACCTGCCGTTGGAGTGCCACCCCCTGACGGACGCCCGCACCCGAAAGTATAAATGTTGAATGCTGCCCACCGATGCCGAAGCTGACGGACGGAAGTTGTTTGCCGTGTGCGCCATCAAATTCTGGACGTAGGGCATAAACCACATCCCCCACGAGATTGCTGGTGAGGTTCACCATCTCGGCATCAGCGTGTGTCAGCGCGAGGGAGAATGGATGTCTGCCGGTCGCAGGATCTTTATACGCGTGGAGGGCGGCAATGATCTCGCGCTGTGTCGCCTCATAATCCGCCGGATCAACAATGCCATCCGGTTCACGGCCCCTGAGGTTGATAAAGACATGCACCAAGCCAACGTCGACTGCGCGCGTCTTCGACCAATCGATCTCTCGTGTCCCCTCCTTGTAGACGATGAAGCCTGCCTCTTCCAACACCTCGGTAATATTGACTGACCGAAATTGGTTCGGGGTTCCACCATGGTCTGAGCAAACGAGGACAACGGTGTCGTCGTCCGCAAGTTCCATCACGCGTCCGATCATCCGATCTGTTGATGCGTATGTGCGAATGACGCCATCTCGGCACCGTTGAACTGTTTCGGGAGGTGCACCGCTGATTTCATCTGCCTGACTCAAGAAGAAGTGGCTAGTGTAATCTGGCGCGTGCGTTTCTACCATGAGGACATCCCACTCGCGGGTCTTCGTTAGTTGCTCTGCGACATCGGCAAGTCGCTGATGGTGGTATTCTAAGGTCTCAAAGTATGTGTCATCGTCGATCACACCCAACGCATCGCGACCAGGATTCTGAAGGAAAGTACCAATTTCCTGATCAATCTCGGTTGCAATTTCACCAGGAACCGTATAACCCTCACGGGGCCAGATCTGCGGGACGAATAATTCAAACGCATCAGCATTTGGGGTGAGGGTAATCAGTTTCATACGGACATACCCCTCCACCTCCGACCCATCAATCTCAAAGGTATCCAACCAAAAATCACTCCAATCTCCCACACCAAGTTCTGTAACGATATCAGTGCCAGATCGGCTTCGACATATCCGCACACAATCATAGCCGTTCTCTCCACTCGCATAAATCATCCCAAAGAAGGGCTTGGGAGCTCCCTGTTTTCCCCGGTTCATATCTGCGCGTCCCCGCGCGAGTGGTTGGATTGTTAATTCTACTTCGCGCGGCGGCTGAACCGAATCCGGCAGATCGGTCCACCCTTTTCCGTCAACTGATTCTATTGTGACCGGATCGATATCGCTAACATCTTGTAACCCGCTTGGATCCAGTGTCTCTGGATCTCGCTCGCCACCGATCGGACGGGGTGTCCATTTCCCACTGACAAAAAGGTGATATCCCGCAACCTGATGGTGGTTGGATACACCGGGTCCCGTGCCCTCTACCTGAATTCCGGTCGTTACCGTTGGGGGCCATGACATTTCCCATTTAACAAGAATCGGTGTTCTTCCTGCCCGTTCCACCAAATTCCAGATGTATTCAGATTGACATAATCCCGTATTGATGCCCCAAACAGTCTTATCCAGCGGTTCTCCCAAGGCGCGAATGTTAAAATCCATCACCCGGTGCGTACCGGGCCATGAACCGGTGCCGAGTGCTGTCCAACCCGGCGGGGTCAGGGTCGGAAAAACGCCGAGCATCGGTCGAAAGACCCCTCGCTCAAGGAGCCGACCCATGTTCGGGGCGTGTCCCCAATCAATCACATTTTTAACCAGTTCCATACTCGCTCCGTCCATGCCAATTAAAATTGCACGTTTTGCCGGAGACAGATTAGATGCGTTAGATCTTGTAGGCATTATAAGTTCCCTTCTTCCGTAATTTTCACATTTTTTAATGACTCAGATTGATTCTACCACAAGTCCATCACTACGTCAATCTCCAGAGATTTAGCTCTTGTCAAGAATAGGGCACATCAAGTATATTATCATAATGGAACTTATGGATGAAATACTACTGCAGCTCACGTCTCTAAATCTACGTTCTCACAATCGTATAGACCAATGCAAAATAAGGTGCTATAATGCATTCTACCTCGGCTACGAATTTGCTAAATATGGAGAAAAACTATGAATGTCATTCCAGATGAATTTATCCGCGTTATGCCAGATGCACTTCGAGGTTTCATCAGTGACGCCTTCCAGAAAGCGGGAACTTCCGAAGAAGATGCCGCACACATGGCTCACCTGCTAGTTCTCACCGATCTGCGTGGCGTGTTCAGTCACGGCACGCGCCAGACACCAGGATATGTAGGGATGATGCTTGACGGTAAAGTGAATCCACGTCCAACTGTCCGCTGCGTTGACGAATCCCCAACAACTGCGGTGTATGATGGTGATGGCGGCATGGGGCATTTCGCCTCATACCACGCTGCCAAAGCAGCGGTCAAGAAGGCGAAAGAGATGGGACTCGGTGCAGCAACGAGCCGCAATCACTTCCATTTCGGGAGTGCTGGCAAGTATTCACGGCTCGCTCTTGAGGCAGATTGTGTTGGATTTGCGGTTTCCTGCCACCGTTTTCGACATGGTCCTGACGCCCCAATTGCTACTGCAACGGGAGCTTCACCGATGAGTTTCGCGCTTCCAGCGGGCGACCAACCGCCCATAGTTGCCGATATGGCGACTGGAATTGATGCGAAGCTGCCGCTGGAGCAAGCGTTCGAGCAGAGCCCGGCAGCATTTTTCAAAATGTTGGGTTTAAGCCATGTAAGCCACGCACTTGGTGGTTTCATGGCAGGCATTTGGCTGTTCGATAAACCGCCCGATCCGCCAACGATCTGGGAGGGAGCCAATCAAGGTGCTTTCATCGCAGCGATTGACATCTCTCGATTCAGACCAGTTGACGAGTATAAAGCCGAGATCGACCAGCATATCCGCGATGCGCGAGAGATGCAACCCGCCCCCGGTTATGATCGGTCGGATCTGCCCGGCGGATTGGAATGGGAGCGTGAGCGGGAGTGGGCGGAAATCGGAATCCCAGTTGGCGAGCTACATCAGGAACAGTTGCAGATCGTCGCAGAACGGGTTGGAATCCCGCTGCCGTTCTGATACCACCCCAATTTTATTGGATCGACGACAATGTAATCAGGGTAACCCCTGTAGATTTCGTCGGCTAATTCTACCTAAAATTTACTGAAAGCAGAAGGAGCTTGCAAATGTCTCAGATTAAATCTGTTCTACTGTGGGAAAATCCACGACGATATATCCGCGAAGCCATTGATGCTGGAACGCTCAGGGGCGCAATTATTCCAACAGGCAGCACCGAGCAACACAATGAGCATCTAGCGATGATTCATGATACGGCAAGTGCTGTGCATGTCTCAAAGCTGGCCGCACAAAAGCTGTTTCCCGACGTTGTTGTCACGACTCCGCTGGCAATCGGCGTGTCCGAGCACTGGATGGATCACAAGGGTACACTGACACTTCGCGCTGACGTGTTCGGCGAGGTCCTATACGACGTGGCAGATAGCATGCGGCGTCACGGAATCACAAATATACTCATTATCAACGGTCATGCTGGCAACGCTGGTCCGGTGCATGAACGGCTGGATGGCTACCGCGAAAAGCTCGGAATCAACATTGACTTTCACTCATATTGGGAGGCGTATTCACCAGAGTTGGTCCAAGAACAGTTGGAAACCGGTAGATGCCCCGGTCATGCCGCAGAATTTGAAACCGCGTTTGCTTGGGCAGCCTTCCCGGAAAATGTTGATTGGGACGGCGTAGATTATGACAGTGCCAAGTTGACTATCTCCAACCCGGATCAGGCTGAAGCTGATCGCATGTATCACCATGACGCGAAAGTAGCCAACGCGGAAAAGGGGCAGGCTATGATTGATGTCGCCGTCGATTGGGTTGCTGGAAGAATGCAAGAGATGATGGGGTAATGTACAACCCTGCGCAGGTCTGATTCCTTAGCGCGGTGCACTCGATGAGGTAAAGATCATGAAAACCAAAATTCTGGGTAGAACCGGACTTGAGGTGCCGATTGTCGGTTTGGGGGCTGCGTTTATCGGGATTCCCACCGCCAATCAGGCAGCCGAGGAGTACCCTGAAGATCCTAACAACCTTCGGGGCGATGAATTTCTCACCAGTTATATGGAAGAAGATCTCGGTGTGCGGACCATCCATGCTGCCATCGAAGCTGGAAGTACGCTCATCGACACCGCGCCGCTTTATGGTGGCACCCGAAGCGAGACCACGATTGGTCAGGCGCTGAGAGCGCGTCCCGATCTGGCTGCCAAGTGTACTGTTACCACCAAGGTCGGACAGATCACGATGGATGCGAAAAATTACAGTTTTGATGCAATTCTGCGTGATGTGGAAGCCAGCCAAGAACGCTTGGGCATCGAAAAGTTTGATGTCCTCTATATTCACGATCCCATGGATATTCCCATGCAACAGGTAATGGGACAGGATGGTGCATTGGCCGCGTTGCGCAAATTGCAAAAAGAGGGAGTTGTCCGATATGTGGGTGCTGCGGCTAATGATCCCCACACAAACGCCCCCTATATTGAGACTGGAGAATTCGATGCCGCTGTGCTTCCGGAGGCTTGGAGCCTTCTGAATCAGCTGGCCGTTGAACGTATCCTACCAGCTGCGGAGAAACACAACGTGGGAATTGTTGTAGCTACACCGCTTGAGCGCGGCTTGCTTGCAACAGGACCAATCACAGATATCAACTATCTTGCACGGAACTTCAGCCAAACTTGCCTAGATCACGTCTCCAAAATCCAAACTCTTTGCGGTGAGTACGATATCCCAATGGTAGCTGCTTCTCTTCAATGGTGCACCCGCCACCCCCAAGTTGCTTCTACGATACCCGGTGCTCGCACTCCTGAAGAAGCTATGGTGAACGCAAAGGCGGGGGCGGTGGAAATTCCAGATGATTTCTGGAATGACTTGGCACCTCTAGTCCGACATTTTGAAATTGGCGTTGATCGTTAAGGTATCCGAGGCGTAAACTCACGCTGTATCGACCTTAATCCATTTTTCTCTTCAGGAGCATCCTAATGAGACAGATGTTGGTGATGAAAGTTTCCAGTTTAGTGGTCGTTTTAGCAGTGCTTGGGTGTGGTGCCACAACTGAGCGCGCAACAGAGAGCATTTATGACGCCAAAATCCGGATCAAAGCAGCCAAAGAAGCAGACGCTCAAAATCTTGCACCCCAAGAATTGGCGGAGGCAGAGCAGATGGTGGTCCGATCGGAAGAGATGTTAAGCACAGGCAAAGGGACAGAAGCATATCGACTGGGGATGCGCGCTCAGCTGACCGCGAGAATTGCGGAGGCACTTGCTGTAGCGAACCAGTTAGAGGCGAAGGCTAACGGTTCGGAGGCCACACTCGAATCACAATTAGATGCTGCAGAAGCCGCGAATCGAGACCTTCAACAGGCAGAATGGGAATTGCAAGAGTTGCAATCTACGCCTGAAGAATAGCCACGTACTGATGTAAAGGGACAGATCTGTTTATATTTGAAGTGGAAGTGTTTCTTAACAGTAGATACTGGAGGAATGGATTGAATCAACTCATGCGACGCACGGTACGATATGTGCAATATGTCACCTATATGGCTGTCACTGCGTTTCACATTCTCGTAGCATTCGGACTCGTGGGTTGTGCTGGAAAGGTGGATCCGATCTTCCTCGAAACAAGCCTGAACGACGCACAGAAAGCTGTTACGGAAGCACGGCGATTGGGAGCGGAAGAATATGCCAGCGAAACGTTCAGCAAAGCGACACGGCTCATCGAAGGAGCACAGCAAGCCCAACGTAATGGCGATGGGATTCTGAGCATAGAGTTGGCGTTTTGGGCAGGAATGGAATCCCGAATTGCGGGTGCACAGGTCCGTCAATCTCTCGCTCAGCGCCGAATTAATGAGGCGGAGGCAGGGGTGTTGAGAGCTGTGATTCAGGAGATGGAGTATAAAACAAGAGCGGCACAAGTCCGTCAGTTGATTGCAGAAGAAAAAACGACGCGCGCTTTGGCGAGAGCACTTCAGGCAGAGCAGCGTGCAGTAGCGGCGCAAGCCGAATCGACCCAAGCAAAGACGGATGCCCAAAATGCAATGTTACGATCGCAGATACAAGTGATTATTGATAGGGTAAAACTCATACTTGATGATGTAAAAGTACAAGGTGCGCTTACCTACGCCGGGGGTAACTACCAAGCGGCACAGGATCTGATCGTCCAAGCGCGCGCTGCGCTCGCACAGGATAATTTTAATCAGGCAAAATCGCTTGCTACAGACGCGGAAAGCTACGCAAACAAGACTAAGATTGCAACCGTGGCAGGGAAGAACGCGGCGATTACCGAATCCCAAACGGCAAAACTTGAAGCACATACAAATGCGAAAGTAGCAATTGCGCGCGCGCAATTTGAGATTGATCGCGCGGAAAAAATGAATGCGTTTGAGCATGCGGCGGAGCTCTTTCAGCGCGCGACTAGCAGCTTTGAGGGCGCAAATATGGCGCTGACGCGCGAGCAGTATGATCGAGTATTGACGCTCGCCGCGCAAGCCGAAAGCAGTGCTAGCGATGCTTTTATCCTGGCGGAACCGATTGAGCGGGAACGCTTGGCGGAGGAAGCACTTGAGGAGCAAATGGCTCAAGCCAAGGATGCCGTCTTTCGTGCGGAAGAAGCGCTAGACCGAGAGGCAGTCGCGGCAACAACGCTTGTCCCAGCGCACCACGAGAAGGCAAGAGCGCTCCTCGCAGATGCCAAACAGGCAATTGCGGATGAAAATTATTCTCAGGCAATCGATTTGGGGCAGCAAAGCTACAAGCACTTAGCTGCTGCGGTTGAGAAAGGTAAAGAAATCGAGGCGGTTGAGAGCCGGATCCTCGACGCAGCTGCCACAGTGTCTGAGACAGAGATGGTTCAAAGTGAGAAGGGGGTACTTATCCGATTCAGCGGGGATCTTTTCAAGCAAGGGAGTTCGGAAATCAATCCGAAATTCTTTCCAAAGATTCGCCAGCTTGCTGAGGTTATTAAGACGTTTTCCGACTACAATGTGCGAATCGAAGGCCACAGCGATAGCAGTGGGGGAACAGACGTGAATCTGCGGATAACACAGAGGCGTGCTGATGCGTTCATGAAATACCTTGCCGAAACATGCGATGTCCCACGAAAACGCATGACAGCTACCGGTTTAGGTGAGGATCATCCTGTTGCCGATAACAATCGTCGGGAGGGCAGAGATAAGAATCGGCGGATTGATACAATCCTTTTGACAAGAGAATCAGAAATCCACGATTAAAGCGTAACTGCTAGATTCACACGTCCTGATGGAGGCATGAAGCTCCGTGCGAAATAGAGAAATATCTCAAGAAGTTGAACCGTTTATCGTTCACCAGATCGCGCAAAGTATCTTCGGAGATCGGTACATTATTATCTACGATAATACGATTCAATTCCACAGCCATTGCTATCACGTCAAGCAGATTGAGGACGCAGCGCACCTCTACACCGGCCACTATTACCTAATGGACGCAAATACACAATTGGCGATGCAGACGGATGAAGATTTCGCTGCACCGGGCAGCTACGGCGCAATCTTCGATGCGACTACAGGCGAAATAGTTGGTTACGATGACGATAGGTGACGCAGCGGAGTTGATTCCGCACGTTTCGGTAAATTTGCACTTTTTGGTTGACAAATGCGAGTGTGTTTGATACACTTAAAATCGCTTTTGCGGGAGTAGCTCAGTGGTAGAGCTCTACCTTGCCAAGGTAGAGGTCGCGGGTTCAAATCCCGTCTCCCGCTCCAATGTGGCGGCGTAGCCAAGTGGTAAGGCCGGAGTCTGCAAAACTCCTATGCGTCGGTTCAATTCCGACCGCCGCCTCCATTCCTTTATACGGGCGGTTAGCTCAGGTGGTTAGAGTGCTTGCTTGACATGCAAGAGGTCACTGGTTCAAATCCAGTATCGCCCATTACATACCGTTTAATACTAAAGAGCCGAAAGGCTCTTTTTTTATTGAAGAACATTCGAGGAGTGGGGATTTTAATAGAATTGAGCAGGACTCGAAGCTCCGAGAAACTCAGAAGATACGATAATTACTGGAGAGAACTATGGAAAATTCAGAAAAAGATCTGATTTATAAAATCAGACACAGTACCGCGCATGTGATGGCGCAAGCTGTCTTGGAACTATACCCAGATGCGAAACTTGCTATTGGGCCGCCGATTGAAAATGGCTTCTACTACGATTTCGATCTTGGTGCCGATAGTGATGACAAGCCGATCGCATTTTCGCCGGAAGACCTGCAGAAAATTGAGAAACGTATGCGGCAAATTGTCGCTGGCAAGCATGAATTCAGTTATCGAGAAATCGGACCTGATGAAGCACGCGAGTTGTTCAAGGATCAACCTTATAAGTTGGAGTTGATAGAGGGACTGATCGAGGGGGATGCCGACGAATACGGAACAGCAATTGATGACACACCCGTCCTGAGTACCTATCGACAGGATACCTTTGAAGATCTCTGTAGAGGTCCCCACGTCGGAGATACTGGTGACATCCGACCCGATGCTTTTAAGCTTCTGACTGTTGCTGGTGCATATTGGCGGGGGGATGAAAACAACGCCATGCTTCAGCGTATCTACGGCACGGCGTGGCACACCAAAGATGAGCTCAAGCAGCACCTCCAAATGCTTGAAGAAGCACGAAAAAGAGACCATCGGAAACTGGGCAGAGACTTGGAAATCTTTATCTTTGATGAGGATGTTGGTCCCGGACTTCCCCTGTGGTTACCCAATGGGGGCATTATCATTGAAGAACTGGAAGCACTTGCCAAAGAGATGGAAGAGAAAAGAGGATATGATCGTGTCAGGACACCTCACCTCGCCAAAGACGCCCTGTTTGAGCGGACGGGTCACCTATCACATTATGCCGAGAGTATGTATCCGCCGATGGAAATGGAGGGTGTGCGGTATTACATGAAGCCGATGAACTGCCCATTCCATCACAAGATCTTTGATAGCAAGCCGCGTAGCTACCGTGATCTGCCGCTGCGCCTGGGAGAATATGGGACCTGCTATCGCTTTGAAAAAAGTGGTGAACTTTTTGGTCTTATGCGGGTCCGTTCTATGCAAATGAACGACGCACATATCTACTGTTCCGAGGAGCAGTTTGAATCGGAATTCATGGGCGTCGTTGACCTATACCTCGAGTATTTCCGAATCTTTGGCATTGACAAATATGTGATGCGTCTCAGTACGCACCACAAAGCTGGACTTGGCAATAAGTATATCGACAACGAGCCGATGTGGCTCAAAACCGAAGAGATGGTGCGTAACGCTATGACGAATGGGGACGTGCCGTTTGTAGAGGTTCCGGATGAGGCCGCGTTCTACGGTCCGAAAATCGATGTACAGATCTGGAGCGCGATCGGCAGGGAATTCAGCCTTGCTACCAATCAGGTCGATTTTGCTGTGCCGGGACGATGCGACTTAAGTTTTGTCAATAGATCCGGTGAATCCGAAGTCCCGATATGCCTTCATCGCGCACCTTTGGGGACGCACGAGCGGATGATCGGTTTCCTGCTTGAGCATTACGCCGGCAAGTTTCCTGTTTGGCTCTCACCGGAACATGCGCGTGTAATTCCGATCAATGACAGTCACAACGACTATGCCCAAGAAATTGCCGGACAACTAAAAGCTTCCGCAATTCGCGGTCAAGCCGATTTGGGACCCGATCGAATGAACGCAAAAATTCGTCAAGCCCAGCTGATGCAAGTGCCATATATGCTTGTTGTCGGAGATAGAGAGGTTGAAAACAACACTGTCTCTATCCGCAAGCGAGATGGGACGCGTCAGAACGGTATTCCTGTGGCAGAGTTTGTAGCAACTGTCCAAGAGCGCATTGCAACCCGGTCGAACGCGTTATAGGCAACCCGTGAAGAAAGTGGTGAGGATCATGAAACGCATATATCTAGACCATAACGCAACGACGCCAATTCACCCGCAGGTGCTTGAGGCGATGCTCCCCTTTATGACCGATCAATTCGGCAACGGTTCTAGTATCCACACCTATGGACGCGAGGCACGCAGCGCTATTGACGACGCACGCGAACAGGTCGCAGCACTCATCAACGCTAAAAGCCCAAGCGAAATTGTCTTTACCGGCACCGGGACAGAGGCTGACAACTACGCTATTAAAGGAATTGCCGAACTACAGCACAACCGCAGTGCTGGCAGCCATATTATCACCTCTTCAATCGAGCATCACGCGGTCTTGCACACATGCCACTTCCTTGAAAAACATGGGTTTGAAATAACGTATCTCCCTGTTGATCGCTACGGGCTAATCCAACTTGACGATCTGCGCGATGCGATTCGAGGCACGACGATCCTTATCTCAATTATGCATGCTAACAACGAAACCGGAGCCATTGAACCGATTGGGGAGATCTGTGAAATTGCGCGAGAACATCGCATCCCTGTCCATACGGACGCGGTACAGTCCGTAGGCAAACTACCGGTTGATGTTCAGGCGCTAGGAGTTAGTATGCTCTCGCTTTCTGCCCATAAGATCTACGGTCCAAAAGGCATCGGCGCGTTATACATTCGGCGAGGTACCCGACTTGAGAACTTGCTTCACGGTGGTTCACATGAGCGTAACCGGCGGGCTGGCTCAGAGAACGTCCCCGCAATTGTTGGACTTGGTGCTGCAGCAGCACTGGCACAGAAAAGTCGTGAAACAAGCGTTGAACATCTGGAACATCTAACAAATAAGCTGCGGAAAGGGCTGCATGAGCATATTGATCATATCCACGAAAACAGCGAGCCCGAACACAGTTTACCCGGAACACTGAATATCTCATTTGAGTATATTGAAGGAGAGAGCCTCATTTTGCGGTTGGATATGGAAGGTATCTGCGTCTCGACCGGCTCCGCTTGCACCTCCGGTTCGATGGAACCATCGCATGTATTGGCTGCGCTCGGTCTCCCTCCGCAGTTGGCGCAAGGCACGGTTCGGTTTTCGCTCGGTAAGGATAACACCGAAGTGGAGATCGATGAGGTCATCGAAAAAGTTCCGAAAGTTGTTGAACAGATGCGAGCGATGTCACCGGCGTATAAGAGATCAAGTAGGCATTCCGGCGTAAAATAATCAAGTGGGAGGGTACACCAATGCCGAAGAAACGTGCGAAGAATAAGTATCAGAAGAGGCAGCAACGAGGTGGTGAGGATCGATTGCGCGGCGATGAAATTGACTTCTACATTTCGCTGGCGTATTCGGATGCCCCAGAGGACAGAAAAGCTGCCATGGAAAATCTCTGTCCGTGCCACGTTCGCAGACGAATTGATGCCGTATGGGAAGCACTATACGGGGGACTCCAGGACCCTGACATTGAAGTGCGCAGGGCAGCTTGGCATACCCTCGACGATGGCGGACGGCCGAACGATCCGCAACTGCAGCCAGTTCTTGAAAAGATTGCGAAAAAAGAAACGGATCCGAAACTACGGCAACGCGCGCTAGCTCTCATCCAATCTGCAAGACGGCTGGCTGAGAAACATCAGGAACTCGTGGCACAGAGGGCGGATTATTTTCGTGGGAAATGTGACTGGTGTGGGGCGACAGATGTGAAGGTAAGCTACGATTACGAGACAGAATTTGAGAGCACCGGAGCGGAGAAAAGATTTGCCCTGATGTGCCCTGACTGTGCTGGAAGATCGGTGTAATCTTCTGGTGTGTCATCCGCACGGATAACTACCACATTACGCGCCCGTCGCAGTTGATGTCCTGTCCCGTTATACTTGCTGAGTCGTCCGAAGCGAGAAAGAGTGCTAAAGCAGCCATCTCTTCGGGACCAGATCCTTTTTCATGATAACCTTCATCAGCACACCATCTTCCCGCGAGAACACCTTTCGGATCTGGATGTCTAATCCGCTCGCGAAATCCTGCCTCATCAAAGGACTGGTTCATGTATTCCGCTCGCCCCTTTGCAAGTTCGACGCTCCGTTCCTCATGTCCCCCTGGGCAAATTGCATTGACATTGATATTGTAGCGTCCAACATCGGCCGCGAGTGTTCGCGTGAAACCGATTACCCCCATCTTTGAGGTGGCATACGGTGCCCTGTGGGAAAGTGGCTGTTTGCCTGTCCCCGAACTAAAGTTTATGATTTTCCCGTACCGCTTCTGGATCATTTCGGGTAGTACTGCCTTACAACACAAGAACTGCGAATCAAGATTAACTGCCAGCGTCCGTTTCCACTCCACCAGAGTCATATCCCAGACATCTTTCGTTGGTCCAGCGATACCAACAACGTTTGCGAGTATATCAACGCTTCCCAGGGTTTCAAGCGTTTCCTCCACCATCTCGTTTACTTGCTTCTCTTCCGAGACATCAGTTTGAAAACACAGAACCTTTCCACCGGCATCGCTTATCTTCGAACCAACCTTTGCTTGGAGCGTCGCTAATGGAATCACATCGCACAAAGAAACCGCGGCACCCTCTTCTGCGAAGCGCAGCGCAATCGCTTCGGCGTGTCCCCTGCCAGCGCCCGTAACTATTGCAACTTTACCATCCAATTTTCCCATAGAAATTCCCTTTCCGTTCCTATTATTCCGGCTGGAGACAGACCTTGCCAAAATTTTCTCGCGCCTCTATAATTCGATGTGCCTCCGCTGCTGCTTGTAACGGCAATACCTGAGCGATAATCGGCGTCAACTTCCCCTGTTCAGCAAGCCGGATAATAGTCTGAAGTTCGGCTGTCGTCCCCAGCGCCGATCCCATCAGGGTCAACTGCTTCTGATACATCTTGCGGATGTCTATCTCACCGATATTCCCTGTTGTAACGCCACACGACACAAGCCGTCCTTTCTTGCCAAGGCTTGCTATGCTCTGAGCCCATGTCGCTGCACCAACATGCTCAAAGACAACGTCAACGCCGTATCCACCCGTTGCGTCAAGTACCGCTGCACTGAAATCGGTCTGCGTATAGTTGATTGTGAAATCGGCTCCCATCTGACGGGCGCGTTCAAGTTTCGCATCGGTACTCGCTGTCGCAAAGACGCGCGCTCCACACAGTTTAGCGATTTGTAAGCCAGCACTCCCAACACCACTGCCTGCGGATAAGACCAGTACATTATCCCCAGGACGAACTTCTGCCCGCGTTACAAGCATGTGCCACGCGGTGAGATAGGCGATGGGAATGGCAGAGGCATCAACGTATGAGAGGTCGGAGGAAATCTGAATGGCGTTTTTGGCAGGTGCTTTGACGTATTCCGCATAACCACCATTGGTCTGAAAACCTAAAAGCTCCTGAGAATCGCACATATTTTCGTCGCCGTTGAGGCAATCTGGACAGTGCCCGCACGGAATGCAGGGCGCGAGTACCACGCGATCACCTACTGCGATATTGTGAACCTCAGCACCGACTTCGACCACGTCCCCGGAAATGTCAGATCCGAGGATGTGCGGGAATGGCTGCACCTCAGGGCGGTCCCGTCGAGCGCGAATATCGAGGTGATTTACTGCACACGACTTGACATGAATCAATACCTCTGATGGGGCAATGACCGGGGTAGGGACCTGTTCGTAGCGGAGTTTATCGATTCCGCCCTGTTCGTGAAAAATGATTGCTTTCATGTGATTATTTCACTCTGTTTCGGTCGACTAGACCATGCTCTCCTGCTTCCATTAACCGTAAGCCCCATGCTCAAGGAACCCCAGCAATCGCTGTAACCTCGGGTTAGCATCTTTATAGATGTGTTCTGGCATGTTGTAGTTCATGAACGGGTAATATTTGTGTCCAATCATGCGGCGGCCGTAGGTAATCTGCGTAATATAGCGCGTTTGATCGGTGCGGTTAAGTCCTCCATGATGCCATACCTGATTGTTAAACATGACGACGCTTCCCGCTTTGCCCAAATTGTAGCGAATCTTGCTCTCCCATTCCGTTCCTTCAATTTCAGGTGGTGGACCCGTACCGAACAGGTGAGAGCCGGGAATCACCTCGGTACCACCATTTTCGATCTCAGTGACATCTGTCAGGTAATAGTTCGCGGTGAAGAACATAACAGACAAACGGATATTCTTCGGTGGCTCACCATCTGTAACAGTGAAATGGGGGGCGTCATCCTGATGCCATCGTGTGATACCGCCTCCCGGAAAACTCTGGAATGAGTTGTTGTGGATGACGTGGCAGTTTGGGGCGATAAGGGCTTCGGCAAAGCTGACAATCGGCTCCAAGTCGAATAACTTTAGGTTGGTTTCGCTGGTCTCAAACATCCGGTGGGCAAGTGCGGTGCGCTCATTCACACCGTTGAAACCGTTTGGATTTTCCTTCAATGCCCAATCGAGGTCTTCACGCATCTGGGCACACCAATCTGGTGGTAGCACATCTTGTAGAAACAGAAAACCATCCCGGTGAAATTGCTCCACCCATGCCTCAATCTGTTCTTCGCCTACAATTTGATTGGCTAAGTAGCTTCCATTTCCTGAAATCTGGCTCATAGCCGGTCTCCTTATGAAATGTGGGATATAGCGTATAAACGGTTATGCTATACCGACATTAAGGGTTTGTCAATATCAAATTCCCCTCCGGAACTACATCGCCCCTGGCATGCCTTTACCTATGTTCTGGGCGTCAATTCCCCACTACAATTGAACCGAAATAATCTCGCTATTCTGCAACGGTTCGGGTAGATCGTCCGGAAAGCTGCGAATTTCTCGGAAATCAGGCACGGGTAGTGGAATCCCACCCTGATTAATCGATGCTTCGGAAACCAACCCTGGCACCGTCATATCAAGTGTTTCGTAGACATCAATTGGGGGCTTCGTGTCTTCAATAATCGAATCGACAAACTCACGAATCTCGAAATAGTCACCACCGCCGTGGCCGGCCTGCAGAGCTTCCTTCGGTGGATTCCGCCACATCTCCGGCATAAACTCCGCTTCAAAATCCCACAGAGAGCGCCACTCCATTTGCTCCGCATAATCTGCCAACCAAATCTTCGGGGCATCTCCAAAACCCCGTGGTGCCTCGTAGCAGCCCTTTGTCCCTTGCAAACTATAGTAGGTAAGATTATGAGGACGGTTGGACAACATATCCACCCGGATCTCAATCAGTCCGCCGTTTGTCGTCTTGCACATCATTGTCGTACTATCTTCGTTCTCATAATGTGCACCGCGTGGATCGCGGTAGTGATGCCCTGTGCCAAAACATGAAACGGTGCACACCCGCTCATTGAACCACTGTAATACAGGTCCCAGACTGTGTGTCGGGTATGTCGATCCGTTGCGCCCAGTTTGCCATTTGCGCCTCCACGGCGTCCTTTCGTTGCCCGCTTTCAGTTCATGGATATATGCCCCTTCACCAAAGTAGATCTCACCGAACAGTCCACGTCGAGCGAGTTCCCGGACCAATACGTTCGGTTTCATGTAGGTGTAGTTCTCCGCCATCATGTACTTCTTTCCGCTCTGTCTAACGGCGTTGACTAGGTGCCAACACTGTTCAAGATCCGTTGCAGCGGGGACTTCTGAAAGCACGTGCTTTCCCTCTGATAGCGCTATCACGGCCTGCGGTACATGCAGAGGCATGGGGGTAGACACAAGAATCACATCGAGGTCGGACTGCGCCATCTGTTCAAAGTCTGTATATCGTTCCTTAATCCCATGCTCATCGCCCACCTGATTTAGGACTTCTGTGTTAATGTCACAGATAGCCACCAGGGCAGTTTCATGCACCGTCTGAAACGCCCGAATAAACCCAGATCCGCGTGGAACTCCCACCAAACCCACTTTCAATTCATTCACCATAGTTTTACCTTTCTAGTCGCGAGTAGTTTGACTGATCTCCTCTGAAGCCTACTGCCTCTTTTCAGTGCTCGCTTTCCTCCTCTTCCTGTTCGTATACCAGCGGCTTTCCTACAATTTGCGCCAATTCCCTGCCCTGTACCTCAACCTGATTTAGTTGATAGGCGTGAGTGATAGATAGATGTGAACCATCAACTAGAAAAAGGTAGAGATGCAAGATCTTAAGGAATTTTCCGTGACTCACAATTCTCACAGACCGAATGCCGGAAAATGGCACGGACCGTTCAGCCGGAAAAAGAAACAGGATGCGCCGTTGCCACAGGATTTCGTTTAGCGGAAGCTGGATAGTCATCCTCACAGTATAGGTCAAAAGATGCAGCCCAACGAGCAAGCAGGGCACCGCAAACCATATTCGATCATCTGCCTTAAAGGAAAACATGAGGAGCGCAGCAGCGCCAAACCAGATCAGACTAAACAGCCGAGAAGCAAGGCTGCGTCTAAGGATAATTGTCTCTGGGTTAAGCTGCCTTAAAATAAGAGCCATGGATAAGATTTAGGGTAAGCAATCTGCCATTTGCTGGGACTAGGACGCCGATAGGCGTTGTAGGAACCAAATGCCTAATGTACCGATTTGATTGGGAGGCTCCAGGGTATCATAGACCAGGTACTATCTAAAAATCAACCCATCTATTTAGTGTCAACGCCTGCATCTGTTACACTTCAACCTTGTAATTCAACTCGATTTCGTCACCCGACATGCCACGGAATCCCCAATTATGCTTCGGCGTTTCAGTGATGGTGATCTCAAGGTCTTGTGGGAGAATATTCAGATGCTGTTGTACCCTCTCAAAAAGTATGCGAATTAGATGTTTCTTTGCTGCTACAGATCTACCTTCAAACATACTAATTTCAATAATCGTATATTTTGTCGTGCGTCCACTGGGATAATAGAAGTCGGCGGGATCGAGTGGAAAGAAGCGGTGGGCTCTTTTATCCGATGGAAAATGCAAGGCGTCAACGACACACGAATGGATGACATCTGATAGTTCCGCCTTGATAGGATCAAGATTGTCTCTTAAACCGTAGATCTTAATCTGCGACATGATATTTCCCTGTGATAGATTAGGCTGTCAGAATCTCAACACCGGCCTCCGTCACACACACGGTGTGCTCCCATTGCGCTGATAACGAGCCATCCACCGTGACCACTGTCCAACCGTCGGAGAGTGTTCTGCATTCATAACCACCGGCGTTAATCATTGGTTCAATTGTAAACACCATGTTCGGCACCATCTCGGGCCCACTGTCTCTTTGTCCGTAATGAGGAACTTGTGGGGCTTCCCAAAACTCTAAACCGGTGCCATGACCACACAAGTCGCGCACCACCGAATATCCCAAACCCTCGGCATGTTGTTGGATCGCGTAGCCAATATCTCCGATGGTGTTGCCAGGCTTCACTTCATCGATACCAATGTACATGCACGCTCTTGTTTGCTCTACTAATTTCAGCGCTTCATTCGAGACGGCATCCATGACAAACATGCGACTGGTATCGCCAAAATACCCATCCAGAATTGGCGTGACATCAACATTGATGATATCCCCATCCTTCAAGGTGGTATCATCAGGGATACCGTGACAGATCACATTATTAATCGAAGTGCAGCAACTCTTATGAAACCCTTTCACATCGAGCGTTGCAGGATACCCTCCGTGGTCGCAGGTGTATTCGTAGACCCACCGATCAATATCGTTGGTTGTGATACCAGCTTCAATTTGTCCGTCCAGCATGTCCAAAGTTTTCCGCGCCAATTGACTGCTCCGACGAATCCCTTCAATCTGCTCCGCTGTTTTGATTACAATTCCCGATGCCATTCGTGGTTGGGGTGTTCCCGATTTTCTGTCCTGCTTGAGGTGGCAGTTTTTGTATCTCTTACCACTTCCGCACCAGCAGGGATCATTTCGTGATGGTTTTCTCATCGCTTTCTGATTTTGCTAAGTCCCTGTTAAAAAAACAATTAGGTTTGTACGTGGTAAAAGGTTGTCAATTATCGACGTACCACGTCTCAAAATCCTTGACACAGGCTACTACCTCACCGGTGATAGCGTTAAGCAAGGATTCGCCCTTTTCCGGTGTGGCGTGCTGCGGTTCCCCCATTGCCCCAGTCGGTGCCCGCGTAACTAACCGCTTGCCGACATTGATGCGACCACCGTGCTCGCTGTGATAAAACGGTGAATCCACCATCGGTGGACTGGAGGTCACCCGGTCCATTCGCATAATCTCGCCGTGTAGAAACAACATCATTGAGGTTTCGTATTCGCAGGCATGGGTCAGATACGGTGTCTCCATTCCGTGATGTTCTGGCGCCATCGCCGGTTCAGCCACTGTCCAATAGGTGCCCAACGCAATCCACATTTTATCGTAAACATCCGACTCATTCGATAGTTCCGTGATTGCTTGCGTGCCCGGAATGACATTTCCACCGTGACCGTTGAGCAAAAACACACGCTGGAATCCCGCCTTAGCGAGAGACCTGATGATATTTTTTATCATCAACGTGTAAATGTCATTTGGGACACTCACAGTACCAGCGCGATCTAGGTGATGGTCGGACGCACCAAGCCACAACGTCGGCAGCAGATAGATCTGGTCGCTGAGCTGTTGTTCGACCCGTTTTGCGACCGCGGTTACAAGATAGGTGTCCGTCAACAGTGGAGAGTGATGGCCATGCTGCTCCAGCGATCCGAGTGGCAGAACGACGACTTTATCTTTGTCTGCTTCCTGAATATCAACCCAGCAGTTGTTTCCGTATTGCATATCACTTTATTCTCCTAAATATAATCCCTGTTCTGCAATTTATGCTGCAAACTGATGCTGTGTGATGATTAAAGAAACTTGATTAGCACAACCGATCTAGCGCCTGCGCTAGCCGCTCTATCCCTGTGTTTATTGTTTCGAGACTAACCGCATAAGCAAACCGAAGATGCCCAGGACGCTGAAACTTGCTCCCCGGCACCGTTACAACATTCGCGTTTTCAATCAAGTAGAGTGCTAATGCTTCGTCCGTGTCAAGAACGTGCCCCTCCGGTGTCCGGCGACCATAGTAGTTGCACATATCCGGAAAAAAATAGAAGGCGCCCGAAGGACGTTTCCACACCGCTTCCCCTACTAACGAGTTAAACCGCTCCGTTAATATATCTCGCCGTACACAGAGCGCGTCCCGAATCTGATGTCGCACGCGCAGGTCCGTATCTTTTCGCAAAAAATATGCGTATCCCCTCTGGGTAGGTAGGTTGACGCACGAGGATGTGTTTCCCTCAACGTTTGCCATTACCCGCATCGTCGATTCCGGGCCCGCGATGAATCCCAGACGCAGACCGGTACCTGAAACCTCTTTGGACATTCCTCCGACGAGCAGTGTCTGATGCGGGAGATATGACGCAATACTCACATGTTCGAGATTGTCATAGACTACCGTGCGGTAGACTTCATCCGACAAAACGCAGACCTGTTCGTGGTTCCCAACGATTTCGGCAAGTTCTCGTAATAGTGATGGCGGGTAGACCGTCCCAGTTGGATTATTGGGCGAATTTAACACAATCAGCGCAATTGTGTCATCTTGATTCAGAAGGTCAGCCAACTCATTTGGATCGGGCAGGAAATGTGCATCAGTCTGCAAGACAATGGGTGGTTTACCCGTCAACAGGATCGGGAGGTTCTCGTAAGATTCGTAGGTCGGGGCAAATGTAACCAATCGGTTCCGGCGCGAACTTGGATTCAACATCCCTAAACAAATTTTGAAGAAGGCATCTTTGGGACCAGGGCAAACGACGATCTCTGATGGGGAATAGTTTAGTCCGAAAAGACGAAGGTCTACATGGACGGCTTCGAGTAATTCCGGATCGCCTGCTTCGGGGGAATAATGCGTTGCATCGGCCATCACAGCTTCGGAGATCGCAGTTTTTAAAAGATGAGGCACCGGAAGTTCTGGGTTCATTTCACCAATCCCAAAATCGTAGATCTGTTTACCTTCCAGTCGCAGGCTATCAGCTATCGATTTGATTTCCAGCGTCGGCGATGGTTTTATCTGTTGTGCCCAAGCTGATGGCATTAGCCCCATAGAAAAATCTCCTCCTGATTGTCACATGATGTACCTACCGGTTCACAGTACCTGTAACTGATCGAAATAATAGCATGAATGTGCTAAGACGTCAATCTCAAACTTGGGAAGGATTATGGTGATTTGGTATCGGGTTTTCTTCATGCCTTAGCAGAACATCAGGATTCTGAAATCTCTGCTACCAGTAACCGGACTTCCCATCCGGTCTGTAACATGAAGGCGTTGCGTTAGCAGCTGGTCAAAAAAACATTGACACTCGAAAATTGACAGATTATACTTCATTGTATGAAGTATGAGGGTTAATCACAATATCCGACCGTTCTTGAATCACAATCTACATAAGGAGGCAGATCATGTACAGAATCGGCATATACGGCGACACCGGTATGGTGGGCCAAGAGATTGAAAAAGTCCTAGAACACCACGATCAGGTTGAAATCTGCTTCAGAAAAAATTCAAGAAGAGAAGAAGGAGTGTTGAACTCCTGCGAACTGGTCTTTCTTGCCACGAAAGATCCAGAATCGATGACGTTTGCACCATCGATTTTTGAGCTTGGAAAGAAAGTAATTGACATGAGCGGTGCTTTCCGATTTCCACGCGAAGACTTTGAAAGCGAATACGCACCGCGAATTGGACTTAACCCCCACGAGTCAGCGGACTATATGCCTGAATTGCTAACCGAAGCGGTATACGGCATGCCAGCCCTGCTGCAGGATCAGATTTCTCAGGCACGGTTAGTCGGAAATCCGGGCTGCTACCCAACAAGCGTTATTCTGGCTTTAAGACCACTCAAGGGGCTCGTCCAAGGAGAAGCGACGATCGTAGCTACATCAGGAATTTCGGGCGCGCGCAAAGATGTTGAAGAAGTACCGAATGAGATTACGTATGCCTACGGCAGAAGGCACAAGCACATCCCAGAGATGGAGCTATATTCCGGATTTCGTGTGAATTTTACACCGATCGTTCTCCAGTCAGTCTTTAGGGGAATCAACACGAACATCAGGGTTGAATTGACAGAACCACTAAAGAACGTCTCTGAAGCGGTAGCGGCCGAAAAACTGAGCCAGACCATCCGAGATACCTACCGACCAGAGGATTTGGTATTCGTCGTGGAAGATACGGATGATAAACAGTGGGGTACGCGTGATGTCGCTGATACCCATAAACTGCTCGTGAAAGTACGTGTTAATGAAGGATTTGCCTATATCTGTTCCCTTGAGGACAACCTTGGCAAGGGTGCCGCTAGCCAAGCGGTTGAAAACATGAACATTATGCTCGGATTGCCTCGGTTATACGGCATCGATCCAGCTTACAGCACGAGTTGAATTGGGCGTGCGAATCAACCCCGTAATGAGGTAGCTGTCCGCAAGGGCGGATCAGCGATTTCTCATGTTGCAAATCCGTGCGGCCATTACCAATCGGTAGTGGTCGCACGGATACTCTCCGCATCCTGTACTCCAAACTCGGAGGCTGATGCAATGACCATCCCCGCCGAACAGATCCTTCCACATTGACCAAAATATCGACTGATAACGCAAGTCTCCAAGGAGAATTTGATGACCTCAAGCAACTATCGTGGTGTATTTACCATCCCATCTACCCCATTCCGAGAAACCCGAGAGATTGATATTCTCAGTTTCCAACGCATGATCGATTTTTGTATTGAGTGCGGCTCACACGGCTTGGTTTATCCAGTAAACGCGAGCGAATTCACCGCCCTCAGCGATGCAGAACGACTTGAGCTGTCAGAGATGCTTGTTAAGCAGAACGCGGATCAATTACCGGTAATTATCGGTGTGGCAGGCGTGGCACGAGAGATCGCCGAAGGGTTTGCCAAGCATGCACGTGATATTGGCGCACATGGTGTCATTGCGATGCCACCTTATATCCATCACATCTCCGAGAGCGGGGTCTTTGAATACTACCAAACCATTTCGGATGCTGCACAGATGCCGGTATTCATTCAGAACAACATGCCGCCTATCGGGTCAAATCTATCAGCAGCGTGTCTGCTCAAACTCTGTCGGGAGATCGAGCATGTCGATTATATCAAGGAAGAGACGCTGCCAAGCACAGTAAAACTGACCGACGTAGTAGAAGGAAACGATGGTTCATGCAAAGGCGTATTCGGTGGAGCGGGTGGGCGCTATCTGATTGAGGAGTATAGGCGTGGGAGTGCGGGGCAAATGCCTGCTAGCCACGTAGTTGATGTCGTGGTCGCTTTATGGGCTGCGTTAGAGGCAGGCGACGAAGAACGGTCTACTTATATCTATAAAGAGATGGCACCGTTATTCCTTTTTGAACATCAGCTTCCCGGTTGTTACAAGGAGGTCTTGTATCGTCGCGGGATCATCGATTGCCCTCTCAAGCGTAACGGGCAGATGCCGCTAGACGATATCTCCTCGAAATATCTGGATGAAATTCTCGCGCAGCTCGAACCGTTGATGACTTGGCAAAAGTAGGTGGGGTGGGCAGTTGTAGGGAACAACGATCGTTGTTCCCTACTGTAGGCACAAATTCGGCTAAGGTATAACCGCATCTTCTCCGAGGTGCTCCTCAATCCAGTCTCGGAGGGGCACGTCTTCATCCTTCGGGGAGGTGTATCCCAATCCACCTGTGCTAGCACCCAGCAACTGCCGTCGAATAGGATCGCTACGTTCCATATAGTGGTCAACGGTCATATTGTCTCTTGGTCGTAGCCACCGATAGCTATAGCCGTAGAACAGCACCTTTCGCGTGATATCAGAATGATTTGGGCTTGCGGAATGCCAGATCCGCCGATCAAAGAATACCGCTGTACCGGGCGGCACCTTTACCGCTGTTGTCTCTTCCGGATTCGAGCCCCCGTCTTCAGGCAACTCAAGCTCGTTCCGCAAGTGGCTGCCGGGTAGAACATAGAAATTCCCACTTCCCTCTATCGTTGTGTCGGTGAGAAAGTAACCAATCTTGAGAGAGATTCGTGGACGGGGATTGCTTTCCAAATCGCTGTTCAAACGCCCACTATCTTGATGCCATCCCAAACGCTTCTCCTCAGATCTCTCCTCAGGGGGTACTGGTGGCGTGATGCCCAAGTGCGAGTGATAAAGCTGAATATGCCAGCCCAAGATACCCCACACCTTCGGAAATGTCTTATACCAGTCCAGTAATTCAAGGAAGAGATCATCCTTTCCGATGAAGTCGAATATGTTACAGCGTTCATGGGGACTCAAATTTTGCTCGGGCCGATATTTCGCCTCAAGCCGGTCCAAGACCGCGTTGAGGTCATCGACCAATTTTGGTGGCAACGCGTCTTCAACAATGAAGAAACCGTTTTTTTCAAATTGGAGCCGTTCCTCATGCGTCAAGCAATAATCCAAACATGCAGTATCCATATTACCTCCCTTACTATAAGCAGCAGTTATAGCGATTTTGACCTACCCTATTGTAACATCCACAGCGATTGTATGCAATGGTGTGCTTAATGCGTTTGTCCGATTTTCACTCATGCTAGGACATAGTACAAAGAAACCGAGTTTTCCCGAAAAACTCGATTTCTCTGAGCTAGCCCCTGTTTTCTACTTCAAAATAACCATCTTTCGAGTTGCAGAAAAATCACCTGCTTCGGTCTCTGACCAAGAGTTTGCAACCCGCAACTGGTAGAAGTAGACACCACTTCCCACAGGTTCACCTAAGCTGTTACGTCCATCCCAATACGCTGCCTTTGTCCGAGCAGTGTAATACCCCGCAGGTTGATGCCCCAAATTCAACTGACGTACCACCGCGCCTTTTGCGTCATAAATCGTGAGCGTTACATCCGCATCATGAGCGAGGTGATACGGAATCCATGTCTCTGGGTTAAACGGGTTTGGATAATTGGGCAACAACGCCATCTCTTTCGGAGTCAACGCTGCGAGGAGTTGTTCAAGGAAGATAACACCTCTTTGCAATGTTGCATCTGTTAGGTCTAGGTTCTGTGCTTGGGTGAGCCAACCGTGCACATCGGTGGTGGTGAGCATTGTAAGTGCCTCCGGCTGAGCGCTAGGCGCTGCTCCCGTGTTACCGAGTGCACCTGCAACCTTGGCAAGGTCAACAATATTCACAACGCCATCCCCGTTGACATCTGCCGGATTTCCCTCCGCAGAGACTTGCTGATTGAAACTTGAGGCAACCAATGTCAAATCCAAGATGTTCACCATGCCATCGCGGTTTACATCTCCCAGAAGGGGTACAACTACCTCTGCGCTTTCAAAAGTAGGAATAGAACGAAGTCCATTTGAGGCAATAAGGTATCCAGAGACGCTCACAGTTGAGGCTTTGACAGCGAGGACTTCAAAGTCCCCAGTCATCAATCTGCCATCACCATTGCCAATCCCACCGGCGAGATAATCTTCCTGACTAGTAGAGATATGCCTGAGTACTGTGCGGTCAAATTCCCAAGTGAGTTGATGCTCTGCTATGTCTTTACCACCCACAATGTCAACATTAAAAACAAGTTGTTCGCCAATAGCCGGGGACAGTACCCGAGCGGGTGTAACGCTGACAACCGAGGACGAAAGGAGCCCTGTGGCTTCTATTCGCCCCCACTCAGTGAAAGGAGGCAGCATAGGCTCACCCTCACTGTTGGTGAGAATTACATCAAAGGGGGTAAGGATTGATCCTTTAACATCAACGATTTCAAATGTGAGGGTGGCAAGTGTACCGTCCCCATTGCTAATCCCGGCGAGAGCGGTTGCACCGAGTGTCACGCGATTTCCAACCACAACCGGCGGCACAAAGAATGCATTGGCTGGGAGGTAATCGCCGTTGGCACTCTCCACGTAACGGAGGGCAGCGGAGTCAAACCTCACGGTTACCTGATAGCCCGCCACGTTTTCTCCGTCTGCGATGTTCAGGGAGAGTGTTAACTGTTCTCCAATGGCCGGTGACGACACTGGGGAGGGCGAAATACTCACAGTGGTGCCCCCTCTTGGGATGAGATCCCACAAGAGCACCGTACCATCTGAACTTCCACTTGCAAGCGTTCCATCCGGACTGAACGCTACACTATTGACCGAACCCGTATGTCCGGTGAGGGTGTGCTTATGTTCCTCTGTGACGGTATCCCACAGACGGATGGTGTTGTCACTACTCCCACTTGCCAGCGTCCGTCCATCCGGGCTAAACGCTATGCTATTGACCCAACCCGTATGCCCGGTGAGAGTGTGTTTGTGTTGACCTGTCGTGACATCCCACAGAATAACAATATAAGCACCGTCCCAACCCCTACTTGCCAGCGTATGTCCATCTGGACTGAACGCTACGCTAGCGCCCGGATTTGAAACCCCTGCGGTATGCCCGGTGAGTGTACTTTTGCGGTCACCTGTCATGGCATCCCACAGAATAACAGCACCGTCCCAACTCCCACTGGCAAGCGTATTTCCATCTGGACTGAACGCTATGCTATCGACATAATTTGTATGTCCAGTGAGGGTGTGCTTGTGTTCTCCTGTCGTGACATCCCACAGAATAACAGCACCGTCCCAACTCCCACTGGCAAGCGTCCGTCCATTTGGACTGAACGCTACACTACCGACATAATTTGTATGCCCGGTGAGCAGGTCCATCTCTTGATAGGTCGCCGTATCATAGAGCCAAATACCGATAGTCCCAGCAACCGCCAGACGGGTGCCGTCGGGAGAATAGGCAATACCAGATATCTCTCCTTTACCGAGTCGCGCTTTGGCACCTTCGGGTAAACTCCATTGGGTGTAATCTTGGGCGGTGGCTTGATTTACCAAAACAACCAGAAACAAACAGATCAATATCAATGTGATGCGTAAATGCTTCAATCGCTACTCCTTCCATTGCGGGTTTTCGAGTGTTTCTACTTGGTCTTCCCCTCTGCACGTCCTACAACAAAAGCTACAATCTGGCTTAGGGCAGATCAATTTGCGGTGTTTACATAGTTTTGATTCGCCTAAAACTAAGGGATCTTTGCCGCATTCTCCACAATAGGCAATGAGTGTTGTCCATAAATCCTCCTTTGGATTAAGTGTGCCCTGTAAAATGTTAGAGCTCTTTAACTTAAAAGCACGAAATTTGCGGGTTAATCTCCTGTCGGCAGTCCATAAAATACCTAACGCCTCAATAAGTGCCTCAATGGTTCCCAACGGATCGTAAATCCCTAAAGGTTTATCACATCCTTTATAGAAAAGGAATTTTGTATATTGGTCTGGTTTAAACGAAGAAACTGTTTGGTGGGAATGAAACATATCAAGAAAATGCGTTAATATCGTAAGAAATAGAACAGGTAGCGAGAGTTCATATTTTACTATTCCGTGACAGAGTTGATTCAAGAAACGCTGCTCCCATTTTTCTAAAGCTTCGTTGCTTAAAATTCCTGCTAAGTCTATGCCAGCCGCAATACATACCGGAATCAGATGAAACTCGAACCCCCCGTCCTTTAATGAATCAAGATTTGGAAAGTTTTTTAGCTTCTTTAGTGTTTTATCGCGATCTGTGTACACATATTTGGGATATTCAAATACCCATGGGGGCAGCAGATAATTGCCCGTAGGATTGGGTGCTTCAAAATAAACAGAATCCTGAAACTCGTTCTTCAATGCCCGTATTTTTTTCCACGTTGTTTCCCCAATAAATTGGATTTCCCGACGTTGATGATGTTCTATAGGCTTATCCAGTAGCTCAAATGTCCATAAATAAGGAGAAAAAACTCCCCCGATTGTTACATCTTGGCTTTCTTTACTGTCCCTGAATTTTTTTTGAACATAGTGCTCGGTATATCTGTTCTGATTTTTCGGTGATTGGCGCGAATTCTTGACATCAATATGAAGTCCATCAACATCTAGGTCATAATGCTTCCAGTCACATTTACTATTTTTGTAGATCTGTGTGATCGAAATGTCTTTTACTTTTTTCCTATAATATTCATAAAAACTCACGGCTATTTTTTCGGCAGACCTTGCGGAAAACAGGCGACCTAATTTGGGATTCTTGCTATGGGTTTTTATTAACAATGTCCTATCGAGATTATTCCGCGGGAGATTATGCCACTTTTCTACAAGCCGTAGATCGTCCTCGTCTAGTTTGGGAAGCGAAAAGCATGTTTCTGCATTAGGGTTCATAGCCTGTGCAGACAAATTAGAGAACCGTTCTCTGTCAATCAGCTTCTGCCTTCCGTCTATGAATTTTTGCCGGTATCCGTTTATTTTTTGGGTAGTTTGCTCTGGAAGGTCTAGCGTCTGATGCAGCTTTATTAACTGACTGTATGTTTCCTCACAGGTATTCAAAGCCGATTGATCAATCGAAGGCACTAAATTTCTGAGTTGACGAAGCAAATTAGAGAATCGCTTTCTGTCAATTTGTTTTTCCCTTTTGTCCATGAATTCTTGCTGATATTCATTGCTTTTTTCGATAGTTTGTACTGGTAGTTTTCGCGCCTGAGTAGGTATTAAAGGTTGATTGATTGTCGAAGATCCTGAAGTTAAATTTCTGAGTCGATTATCGTCGTCAAGGGTCATCCCCAAAGAAAGGCCCATCTCCGAAAGGATGTCCTTAATCTCGTTCAGGGATTTTCTACCGAAATTCCGAAATTTCAACATTTCCGGTTCAGTCTTAACCACGAGTTCTCGGATGGTTGTGATCTCTGCAGCTTCGAGACAATTGGCGGACCGTACTGAAAGTTCAAGTTCCGCAACAGGCTTTGATAGCCATTTCTCACGCTGAAGTTCTTCTTCGTCGATTTCTTCAACTGGCTCGACATAGGTTTCATCAAAATCGCTAAAGAGCCTAAATTGATCTAACAGGATGTCCGAGGCTTGGTTGACCGCTTCTTTCGCAGTGATACTCGCATCTGTCCACACTTCTAAGATAAGCCGGTCATAGTTCGTCATGTGTCCGACCCGTGTCTCTTCAACCGCGTAATTGACTTTTGCGACTGGTGAAAACTTGGAATCAACCGGGATAACTCCGATCTGTTGACTGTGGTTTAGATGTTCTTCCCCGAACTCATATCCTCTGCCTCGACAAACTTGGATGTCCATGTTCAAACCGTCACACTTGTCGAGCGTTGCGATATGTTGGTCTGGATTGATGATGTCAACTTGTCCGTTGGGCTGGATATCTGCTGCCGTAACGTTACCGGAGCCTTCGGCGGCTAAAGCCAAGGTGACAATATCATCGGTATGGACTCGCAGCCGAATCTCTTTAAGGTTAAGGAGAACTTGCGTGACATCCTCTTTCATTCCGTCCAGCGTCGAGAACTCATGCTTCACCCCGTCAATAGCAACGGCAATCACGGCGGCCCCTTGGATTGAAGAAAGCAAGACGCGTCTTAGCGAGTTACCAATAGTCGTTCCAAATCCTCGCTCAAGTGGTTCGGCAACAAATTTCCCATAACCAGGTTGCAAGGTCTCGAGGTCGGTAACGAGGTGGTTTGGCTTGGTGATTTCCCTCCCTGTCATCTATCTTATCCTCCTACAAGTGGCTGTGTTATTTGGAATAAAGTCGGCAGCACTTAATAACCGATATTATTATTAGGAGTTACGCAGTTGAAAAAAATAGGTTATAATATTGGTTATGAATCCAGCTAAATGTACCGAATACGACTACATCAACTTTGTGATAGCGACCTCGAGTGCGTACAGTTGCACAGAGGCAGCCCGCGTGCACCCTCGAGACGATCCTCCACCTGCCCATGACTCATTGAATCGGTTGCTGTATAGGCTGCCTACCGATTCAGAAGCATTGTGGCGTGAGGCACACCCTTTTGTCAACAAAACCCAAGGCGTTTTAGTCATAGACGACTCAACGCTTGACAAACCGTATGCCCAAAAGATGGAACTGGTCACCCGCCATTGGTCAGGCAAACACAAACAGGTGGTCTCAGGCATTAACCTCATTACGCTGATGTGGACGGATGGTGACAGCCACATTCCTTGCGACTATCGCTTGTATAATAAAGACCATGATGGCTTGACCAAAAATGACCACTTCCACGCACTGATTGCCACTGCCAACGACAGAGGGTTTGCTCCAGAGTGCGCCGTGTTTGACAGTTGGTACAGCAGTTTGAAGAATCTAAAGACGATTCAAAAGTATCAATGGCACTGGTTAACTCAATTGAAGTCGAATCGACAAGTCAATCTCAATAGACAAGGCAATCAACCGGTCAGCAAACTACCGATTAGCGACAAAGGGACTATCGTTCATCTGAAGGGATACGGATTGATTAAAGTGTTCAAGATTGTTTCCAAAAACGGCAACGTTGAATATTGGGCAACAAGCGACCTCTCAATGAACGAACTATTTCGACTCAAATATGCTGAATTGTCTTGGGCGATTGAAGAATATCATAGAGGTATCAAGCAATTTGTGGGCGTTGAAAGGTGTTTTGCACGCAAGGCGGTGGCACAACGGAATCATATTGGACTTGCATTGAGAGCGTTTCTACGCATTGAACGACACCGGTTTTTGACAGGGATCAGTTGGTTTGAAGCTAAAACCTCCATTATCAGAGACGCTGTCCGCGCTTATCTCGCTGAACCACTTTACACATTAAACCCAACTGCGTAACTCCTATTATATCAAACTCTCAGGGGTATGTAAACATGAATACAGAATCAGAAAACATGCAAATGAGCAGCAGTAATGCTGCTTTTCAAGAAGTACTTTTACCTACCCAAGGCTTTTACGGAAAAACGCCTCACCAATCCCGTTGTTAATACCAGCGATAAAACCACATTCCTTAAACCCCACATGCCGATGCTACGCTTGAGGTTCAGGCTCGTCGGCCTGCGACGAACTGTAGAGCGCTTCGTGACCCGCATCGCGCAGGAAAGTTTCAAGAAACCCAAGTAAGGCTTTGCCAACCCCCTGCCGATGATACTCAGGTAATACTTGTATGAGGGAGATATACGGCACGATTGACCACAAATACTCAAGGCGCACATACCCCACCCGTTTGCCATTTCGTTCGGCAATTAGAATATCTTCAATGCGATCAGAATTCAAAGCTAACTGTGCATCAATTTTTCGCTTCAGCACTTCAGTCGAAATGTAGCCATCTTGATACGCGAAATCTAAGTCATCAAGCCGCGCAAAGCGGACCACTATCTCGTCAGACATTTATATTCATCCTCTGTTGATTTTTGGAGTTTATACCACAGGACTATAGGTGTGTCAATCTCTCCTCTATGAAAATCGGGATTCGACAGAGTAGAAACTGGATTGACCGCATAGACGGTCTCGTGTTAGAATGCTCACGTATTGATAACCGATAGGCGCGAGGAACCTACAATGACGACAGAAACAGTGCGGTTAAAAACTGGCGAGCAGCTTGTCATTAAGACCCTACACCCACCGCTCCATGATTACGTCAGTAAAGTCGGTTGTTGGGCCGATGTACGCGACGACCTGCTCAACGGGAAGTTGACGGAATGGCTTTTCACGCCGTACTTTGTGGGCGAAATTGACGGAGAGGTTGTCGGCAGCATGAGCTATTATACGCCAACAGATACGCGCGATGTCGGCGTCGTAGAATTTGTCCGAACAGAGGAGGAACATAGGAGCAAAGGCATTGCTTCGGCACTTATGGATTGTCTGATTCGGAGGTTTCGTGCCGATGATGGGATTGCTCTTTACCTCTGTACTACCAATCCGATCGCGGGTACCCTCTACGAAAAGCACGGGTTCTGGTATCATGTTGGTGATGGGATGCGTTATCTCGCACCGGATGCAGGTGACTTTGACCGGACCTATCTCGCGCATAGCGGACCTGCGCGAATCCGCGATGCCACGTGGGGCGATCTACCTCGTGCCTCCGTCCTCTACAATCATCCGGAACCGCGCTGGCTTCTCAAGGAATATTTTACCCAGACCTTCCGCGAGACCCGCTTCGAAAGCCATTTCGTGAGACTCATGCGACAGATCGAAGATAGCAATGGTGCACTTGTAGTATTAGAAAACCCCGAACAGCGGATCGTTGGTGCGGCAGTCCTGAAACGCTATGACACATTTCACGAGCAGCATATCGCCACGCTCAGTTTTCGTGTGTGTCCGAGTTATTGTGAACAAGGTCCTGAATTACTAACAGCTGCCGCAGAAAAGGCGAAAGGTCTCTCTATTCAGGCGCTACAGATCTACATCGCTGACTGCGACGATGACCAGAAAACGATGGTAAAAGCCGCTGGATTTGTCGAAGAAGCACGCTTGCAGAGAAGGGTTTATGACGGGGAAAACTGGATAGATGTGCTTGTCTATACCTTGTGGCTGCCTAATGTTACCCCGATGAGATGCGAAGGGGATTATTACGGTAACAGGAAACCGTGGCAGGAAGAGCGGGTTACTGTTGGTCACAATAAACCTAAGAATTCCAACTAAGGAGGATTATCTCAGTGTCAGAATCGAAAATCAGAGTTGGTGTTGTCGGTGCCGGGGGTGTTGGAGGGCTTGGGGGAAGAGAAAACTCCCATGCCGGTGGATATCGGCGGTGTGAGGAGGTTGAACTCGCAGCTGTCGCTGATATCAATGATGAACGTTTACAACAGTTTGGGGACGAATGGGATATCGCACCAGAGCAGCGCTACGCTACCGCGCAGGAGATGTACGAAAAAGCCAATCTGGACATCGTGAGCGTGACCACCCATAACTTCCACCATCACGAGCCGGTCATCGAGGCTGCAGAAGCAGGAATTAAAGTAGTAATGGTGGAGAAACCACTCGCTATCAGTGTGGAGTGGGGACGGAAAATGGTTGAGGCATGTGAAGCAAACGGGTGTCGGCTGGCTGTAGATCACACACGGCGCTTTCTGCCACATTACCGTCGACTGAAAAAAATGGTGGATGACGGGGCAGTGGGGGATGTACGGACTATTACCTACTCCGGTGCCCGTCCTTTGCTGCATAACGGCACCCATACTGTGGATTATGCGTTCTATTTCACATCGGCGCAGCCCAAACTGGTATCCGGTTTTCTCAGCGATGAACCCGTTGCCGATCCGGGTGGTGGTGGGATGATCGTCTGTGATGGCGGCGTGGTCATCTTTATCAACTGTATCCCAACACGCAAAGAATCGCTAAGTGATGTCATTATCGGGGGGACCGAAGGGCAGATCCACTTCTGCGAGCTGCGCGGCATCTGGGAATACGGTCCCCTTGTTGAATCCAGCGGAGGATATGGCGCGCGATACGATTTTGAACCGCTCCCCGATATGCCCGAAACCCTTATCCTCGACGACTATTTCTACAGTGCAGCACGAGAAGCGGTTGACTGTCTGTTAGAGGATCGGGAGAGCGTTTCAACCGGGCGTGACGGGCTGAAAGCACTGGAAGTTATCACCGCCATGCACATCTCGCATAAGACAGGGACACAGGTGCCTTTGCCGTTGGGAGAAGGGCTCGATAATGTGGAAATTAGATCGACAGGTCAGTGAGACACGGGCGGCTATTGATACCAGTTATGAATGACATAAACTGGATCCGACCCCTCCGCGAGACGAATGGTGACATGACGTGCCCCCGTTATAAACTCGTTCCGTAAAGCGTTTGTTTTCACAGGATCTACATGGAACCCGTCCAAGTTCCATCGAAGATTCGTGCTACTTTCTACTGTAACTTCAGATTCTGCGGCTATAAGGGATACCCGCTGTAACCCATCACTCTTTCGCTCTAAAGTAACCTCCGAAACGACAAAGTGGATTGTTTGGAGTGGATCCCGCATCTCCGCCTTCCAACTGCGCTTTGCATCAGCGTTTACCTGAGATAGCTGGGCACCCAAACGCATTAGCTGCAGATTGCCGAGAAAGTGATCTAGTTCGTAATCATCGGGGCGAGGGAGGGCACCATAGAGCAGAATCCGCTGACATCCGTATTCTGCGATTGCGTAAGCAACGGCCAACTGCCCATCTGTGTCATCCTTGTCCACCTGCCCAATCCATTCGCGGATGATTCGGGTGCCAGACCGTTCCAACTTTTCGGTACTATTCTTCGGCAGCCCCTCAAGGGAATCTAGATCGCCGATTAGAATGTCCGGGAAAACTTCGGTTGCGCAGATTCGGTTTAGTTCAGTGAATACGCGGAGTCCCCCATCAGCGCAGATTACTGGATGACTATGTTCTGCCGCCCGTGTCAGCGCCTCCCTATAGAATTGGGAGTAGCGAAAGTCATAGTGCCCATTGAGAAAAATCAGAACAGAGTTCATAATATTGTGGCAGTGCCAACCCAACAATGCCCTTTAAATCAGTGGTTGGCTATGGACGAAATAGGTTGTAAGATGGGAGCTGCTTGGCAGGACGATATGAGAGTTTCACACGTTTGAGGTTCTCTAAACCGGAGTCGTCCATTGTGTTGATCCACCGATAAGCTGCCTGCTCTCGACAGAATTCACGGAAGATAAACTGGGCGAGGCCCCGTATCCGGAGATCGGTCACCTCAAAGAGAATACAGAAAATTCCGCTGTTCAATGGGTATCCGAAAGTGTATCCTTTTACCACGTTCCCAATCAAAACAACCTTGCCGATCAATTCCAACTTTTCGTAGTTTATGAGTGCTGTGTGATGAGCGTGCCAAGAATCTTCTAACATCGCTCGATAAACCTCGTCAGTCGATCGTTCCCAACGCTCCTGTTGCCATGATTTATAAAGTGCCAGGCAATCTGCCAGATGAGTGGACCGGTACGGCTGGAGCTCAGCGGTAGGATGGTTGCGAATCAGATGGTTATAAGCAGTCCGTTTGCTCTTGTAACGATCTCCCTCGAGTTTGATTAGCGCGCCTGTTTCGTAAAGGTACTCCGTCTCTTTATGAATGCTGTGGAAACCCATCTCTTGCAAAACAGGGAGTATTGGTGGTGGGACGTTCTCAATCCGGGCAATCTGCCTCGCACTGTTCGCTTCCAAGGTGAACGAATACGCACGATGGATTGCTTTTTGACTCAGTGATGCCCCCATCGGGAGGATTGGCATGAAGAAGTCACCCTCCTGATTAGCAAATAGACAGAATCGGTCATCGATCATTGTCCAGAAAAAGTCGAAAAAGTTTCGCCATATAAAGTGCGGTGCGAATGCGTATCGCGATAATTCTGCCGGTGTCTGACTGGCATAATGATTAAAAAGGATTCTATCCTTGACTGTGAGTGGCTGTAGGTGCTTTAATAAATCAGGCAATTTTCAAGCAATCGCTCGTTCAGTGTGACGATCGAATAAATGAACCTGCTCGGGATCGAAGTCAAACCAGATGGACTGCCCCGCATCTGGGCGGAATGTGGGATGGGTCCGGGCTCTGAGAATAATCAGATCTCCGGTCTCTCGGTCTTCGCCCAGTAATATGTCGATAATATTGACTGACCCCAACGCTTCTACAAGGTGCACGGTGGCCGACGTTCCCTGTTCCATAGGCTCGTTCGAGACAATAATATGTTCTGGTCTAATGCCAAAGATGAGCTCATCCAACTGACCAAAACGCGAGATTTTCTCGGCTGACAGTTTGAGCCGGACATCTGTGTCCGTCAGATGTAGGACGGCTTCGGGTGTTTCACCGGAATCAAGAGCCAAATCGGTCTGTGACTGAAGCTTGCCAGCAATTAGATTCATTGCTGGGCTACCCATGAATTGGGCGACGAAAACGGTCTGCGGTTGGTTATATACCTCTTGGGGTGTCCCGACCTGCTGTAGGCTCCCCTGGTGCATAATGACGATCCGATCCGCCATAGACATTGCTTCTACCTGATCGTGCGTCACAAAAATCGTTGTAGCTCCGAGTCTACGCTGGAGCCGTTTCAGCTCCGTCCGCATGTCTACTCTCAACTTCGCATCGAGGTTAGACATCGGTTCATCCATCAGGAAAGCCTTCGGGCGACGTACCATCGCCCGTCCCAACGCTACCCGCTGCATCTCACCGCCGCTCAGATGGCTCGGTTTTCGATCCAGCATCCCCTGAATCTGGAGGATATCTGCAACCTCTGTAACCCGCTCCTGAATATCGGGCTTTGCCGCTTTTACTGCTTTGAGCGGAAACGCGATGTTATCATAAACGGTTAGGTGAGGATAGAGTGCGTAAAATTGAAATACAAATGCAATGTCCCGATCCGCAGGCGATAGGGTGTTGACTCGAGTGCCATCGACGAAGATATCACCTTCATCAGGCTGTTCCAGTCCGGCTATGGCGCGAAGCGTGGTTGTTTTCCCACAGCCGGACGGACCGAGAAAAACAACAAACTCCTGATCATGGATTTCAAGGTTCATGTCGTTAACCGCAACGACATCCCCAAAGCGTTTAGTAACGTGTTCAAGTCTAATCTCTGCCATTCTGTGTATTTTAGCACATGCAAATGGAAATGAAAATAAAAATGGAAATGGCAACCTGGACGGAGGTGGATCTCTCCGCAATCCGATCTAATGCGCGTGGCATCAGAGCGTATGCCCAAGGCAAACCGTTGATTGCCGTGATTAAGGCAGACGGCTACGGACACGGTGCTATTCCGGTCGCTGAGGCGTTGCATGAGGAGGCGACTATGTACGCTGTCGCTACCATCCCGGAAGCCGTAGAATTGCGAGCCGCGGGCACCAAGAAGCCAGTCTTGGTACTATTCAATGCACTGCCGTTCCAGGTGGAGACGATTGTTGACTGCCAGCTGACGCCATCTGTCTATGAACCCACTCTGTGCGAAGCACTGTCCCGGTCAGCACAGCAGAAGGGGAAAACGGTCACAGTACACCTCGACGTGGATACCGGCATGAATCGTGGCGGAATATGGCATACGGAGGCAGTCGCCTTCCTCAAGTGGCTGACATCGCTGAAGAGTATAGAGATTGAGGGAATTTTTACCCACTTCGCGACTGCGGACGAAGCCGACAAAGGCCATGTCCATCTTCAGTTAGAACGGTTCAACTCGATCCTTTCCACTCTTTCCATACTGAATCTTCGTCCCCGGATCGTCCATGCCGCCAACAGTGCCGCTGCATTAACCTTTCCGGATGCACATTTTGATGCACTCAGACCCGGCTTGAGCCTATACGGTGTCTATCCATCTCCTGAAGTCAGGCGAGAGAGTCCTGTGCCCTTGCGTCCTGCGCTCAGTTGGAAAGCGCGTGTCATCTGTTTGCGTCAAGCAGCACAAGGGGAGGGAATCAGCTACGGTCGTACCTACACGATTAGCGAGCCTACATGGCTAGCCACGCTGCCTATAGGCTATGCCGATGGTTATTCACGCTCCTTGTCGAATCGTGGCGGTGCTTTGATAGGCGGTGCATGGTGTCGTCAAGTCGGTTCGGTATGCATGGATGGTACAGTTTTTCAGATTCCGCTTCCTGAAACGGGAGACACAGATAAATTCCCGCGTATTGGCGATGAAGCCGTACTGATTGGGACACAGGGAAATCTGGAGATCACCGTCGATCAGGTTGCACAAGCGGCAGGAACTATTCCGTATGAGATTCTAACAAACATCGGAGCGCGAGGCTCTCGCGTTTACCTGAGTTCGGGGGCATAACCATTTGACATGAGCGCGGAAGGATGATACACTGAAACGCAAAATTCATCGTAGATTACATCATACAGCAGGAGAAACCGATGACAACAGAACAAGCAACAGTCTTGAAAGCAACCTTAGAATCAATGTTCGAGCATATTGCCCAAAAAGAGAGTATAGTCGACGACTTAGAACAAATTGAACGTCTACAACAGGAGTTTGCGTCAACTGTTCCCTCACAGCTACGTCATTACCTGCAACGCCGAAGTTATGCCAAAGCCCTCGATTTTCTGAAGGATGACCGCGTTACTGATTCGGCTTGACGTCACACGAGGCCTAACCTAGTCCGATGCAGGAAGCCTACAAAATCAAATCCATAATTGAAATGCCATACGCCGCCTAAGTCTCTCATTCTATGCATCAGAATAATAAAAAAGAAAAAAGAAAACTATTTTAGATCGGAAACAGAGAAAATTTACGGTGAAGTAAAAGGGGTAGCACTCCAGTAAAGTGTGGAGTAATGACTTGACAAGGAGGGGATCCACTGACTATCTTTATGTATCCCAACAATAAAGGAGTCAGCACATGGATCCCCAACAGATATTTTGTCACACTCCCGACTGCCCGGCAAGGG
>JAJDUM010000035.1 GCA_022826645.1 Candidatus Poribacteria bacterium | reverse complement strand
TCTGCAGCTGGAGTATTTCTCCGTTCAGGAAGCAGTGACAGAGGTCAATACTATAATTACGGCTCTTGCGAATAAGAAATGGATTCAACTCGTCCTTGAATTGAGTCAGGATGTTACGATAGAAGCAGACAAACTCAAATTCAAGCAAATCCTCTACAATCTACTTTCCAATGCCATCAAATTTACCGATGAAGGTGGGACAGTTATTACGAAACTTGAAGTTTCAAGTTCTGCGTTGCTGGGGAGTGTGACTGATACTGGTGTGGGTATCTCGCCACAGGACCGCGAAAAGTTGTTTCAACCCTTCACGCAGCTGGATGCTTCAAGTACACGCGCCCATGGTGGAACCGGATTGGGGTTAGCATTGACCAATCGGTTGATTCAATTGCATGGAGGTAAGATCTGGGTTGACAGTGAGATAAACAGAGGGAGTACGTTCTCCTTCACGTTCCCCTTACACCAACAGACAGAGCAGATCGACGTAACCGCACCAGATACCTCAATGTCTGAAACTGCCGGTTCTCTCGATGACAACCGAACTATTTTAGTTGCTGAAGACAACGAACAAGCAGCTCAGCTTTTGGGAATTTATCTGACAGAGGCCGGATACCACGTAGAGTATGCCAAAGATGGCGTAGAAGCCATTGAAAAAGCTTCTGAAATACGCCCATTTGCAATCACGCTTGACATTCTTTTGCCGAAAAAGGATGGTTGGCAAGTACTAAGAGAAATGAAGACGAAACCGAACCTGCAGTCAATTCCGGTGATCATCGTTTCGGTAACGGAAGAACGTCAACTGGCATTCGGTTTGGGGGCGGTAGACCATCTGGTCAAGCCGATTGATAAAGAAACACTTCTCGCTTCGCTTCAATCTCTGAAACTTCCTAGCCGGGACGGCTCGCCCCGCATTCTTGTGGTTGATGATGATCCACAGACGGTGCGCCTACTATCCACGGTATTGACCAGCGACGGGTATGAAGTCCTGAAGGTGTATGGGGGAAGTGAGGCAATCGAAACAGCTATCTCTCAGTCGCCCGACTTGATTATTCTTGATATGATGATGCCTCAAGTAGATGGGTTCCAGGTCATTCAGCGTTTAACCGGCGATTCGCGAACCTGCGATATTCCAATTGTTATTTGCACGGCATTAGATCTTACTGATGAAGATCGGGATCGGCTCAACGGTCAGATTCAATCGATTATCCGGAAAACAGGCAACGTCAAAGAAGAATTACTAGCGGCTATCAAGAGAATCGAACGCTTGCGAATGCCAACTTAGAAAGCGGAGGCACGCTCATGAGCACCAGACGGATTCTAGTGGTTGAAGACATGGAACTGAACCGGAAGGTTGTGCGGATTGTGTTAAAAGCGAAGGGCTATGAGGTGCTTGAGGCTGTTGATGCGGAGGAGGCACTTGCACTATTACAAGCTGGGCTCCCAGATCTGATTCTGATGGACATCGCACTTCCCGGTATCAGTGGAGAAGACTTGACTCGGCAGATTAAAGCCAATTCCGAATGGTGTCATGTGCCAATTATTGCCTTCACTGCAGCAGCGATGAAAGGAGAACGAGAACAGTTTCGCGATGCAGGTTGTGATGACTATATCAGCAAGCCGGTTGACACGCACGCGCTGGTTGATTTAATAGAGCGTCATTTAAGTGAATGAGAATACAAGTAGGTTGTACTTTTGCGATGGCTTAAGCGGAGCAGATAGCAAAACGCGCTGCAGAAAAAACGATTGACGCCCCGCATGGGGTTATGATAAACTGAAAGGTGTGCTTAATTAGGGGACAAAGGAATTGTGGCAGAGGGTTTCTAGCTTGGAACTCTAATTTTCACCGATTGGGACATCGGCACCGCGCGTCACTTTTTCCCCAGTAATGCACATCTCTCGATAAACTTTATCCGCACCGCTCGGCTGCGTATTTCTAATAGGAGCAAATTACATCATGGATATTTCAGTCAAACACCAAAATGAGAATGTTGTAGTCCAGATTTCGGGCAGTATCCTTGGCGAAGATCGGATCCAATTGAGTGACAAAATTCAGGAATTGGTTGATGACGGTGGAAAGAATGTCGTCCTGAATCTCAAGAATGTCGACTTAATGGACAGTGTTGGATTGGGCATGTTGGTTGCCCTGCGTGGTTCATTGATGCGAAGCGAGGTGAGGCTGTTGCTGTCAAATGTTGACAGATCTGTCAAATCGCTGCTGGCTATTACTAAGCTCACGAATGTCTTTGATCTGTACGATACTGAAGATGAGGCACTAGCGGATCTAGGGGATGAGGATAAGGATAGGTTTATGGTATAATCTGCTAAATATCCTTAAGGTTTGTAAGTTGTAGTTGGTTCATGTCTCCTCTTGAAGGACGCGAGAATAATGAGTAAACCACCTAACGCTAGAATTCTTGTTGTTGATGACGAACCGCAAAACATCCGATTGCTTCAAATTCGGCTCCAAGCAGAGGGGTACACAGTTCTCGCAGCAAACAGCGGTCAGGAAGCCTTAGAGCTAATCCAGAAGAATGCCCCCGATCTGATTCTGCTTGATATTATGATGCCGGGGATGAATGGATTTGAGGTATGCCAACGGATTCGAGCGGAGGAGGCCACGCAGTTTATTCCGGTGGTGATGGTAACGGCTCTTTCCGAGCAGGAAGACCGAATCGAAGCAATCGAGGCAGGTGCGGACGATTTTATATCTAAACCATTTGATAGCCATGAGGTCCTGGCTCGTGTGCGTTCACTGGTGCGCATAAAACGATACCATGATGCACTTGAACAAGCGAATCGTGAACTCAAGCTGCATAATGAACGTTTGAATAAAGAGCTACAGATGGCAAGCGAGATTCAGGATAGTCTGATGCCTCAAGGAGTCACCGATTTCTTGGGATTCCGCATTGTTTCGCACTATACACCTGCGGTTGTTGTGGGCGGAGACTTTTTTGATTTGTGGGAGGTTGAACGGGGGCGATTAGGCGTCTTCATATCCGATGTAATGGGGCATGGCGTTTCAGCAGCCTTTATCACTGTGTTCATTAAGACCATTGTCGAGGAGATGAGCGTCCAGACAGATGACCCCGGATACCTGCTCAAAGAATTAAACGTCCGTTTCAATAAGATGATTAGTTCGCAACAGTATATGTTTGCAACCGCGTTCTGCGCCGTTATAGACCTCGACAAAGAGACACTACACTACGCCAATGCAGGACACCCCTTTCCATTCCTAGTCCAGCGCCAACGCAATGTCTGTAAACCGATCGGAGATCAGTCAACGGGAAAAGGGTTGGGATTACTCCCAGACTCAACATATCAAACATACCATTACCCTTTCACCCCTGCGGATGGACTATTTCTTTATACTGACGGCGCTTATGAACTCCAAAATTCACGTGGAGAGGAATTTACCCCTCAAGGGATTCAAGAGGTCATCACCCAACAAATAGCTCATCCAGCATCCATTCTTGTTGAAACGGTTCTCGACAAAACGGATCAATTTAGTGACGGCCGACCAAAAGATGATGATATCACCATTGTTGCTATTGATGGGTGTGAACTGGCGCGGTCGAACGCCGAGAATGGATCTAGGATATTCGATTCTCAATCAATTGATCAATAGTTCGTCAATGTCGCCTAGAAAGTGGAAAGTGCGCTATCTTCTGATTCATGGATCTCGACAATATCAGAGGCACCGATTAAGTCAAAGGTCCGCCTAATATTGTCTGTCAAGCCGTAAAGCTTGAGATCCCCATCTTTAAGGCGAAGCTGCTTCGCGGTACCAACAAGGGCTCCAATAGCCGCACTGTTGATGTGCTCGACCTGGCTCAAATTCACAATGATTTTCTGGGCATCTTGGCTAACAAGGTCTGCAAGCGTTTCGCGTAAGTCAGCAGCTGCGTAACTTCCCAAATAGTTGTTGACATCGATAATTTTGACATCTGCGTTCTGGCGGATGCGCGATGATTCTTCTGACATAAGATTGTTTCCTCTTCGGGATGATCTTTCCGTGATCATGCGGAAACGTTTCAGCATCGGTCAGTCAAATAACAATGACGATGGGTGTGTCTATCTATATTCGCCTTCGGTGTCGTACCTTTCCACTTTGTGAACCGGCAATGGCTAACCAAATGATATGGGGGAAGAGACCAAGTGGAACTAGCAATTGCACAAGTGATTCGCCTAAATGTCCCAAGTTCACTACGATGGGTTCATACCTTGCATGCTGTTATTACGGAAATTCTTAGCCAGATGTCGCTAGATGAAGAGTCAAGCGACCTAATCAATCTAGCAGTGGTTGAAGCGGGCACCAATGCGATAAAACATGGCAATCAGGAAGATCCGGAGAAACGTGCACATTTTGAATTCATTATTCAGCCAGATCAGTTCACAGTTGTGATCCAAGATGAGGGACAAGGTTTCAACCGCGAGCAAGTTCCAGATCCGATGCAGCCCGAAAACCTCTTTAAAAGCAGTGGTAGGGGGCTTTTTCTGATTGAATCATGTATGGATGATGTCACTTACGAAAAGTCTGGCACACTCATCAAGATGGTTAAAAAACTTGCATAGAAGTACCACGGCATAAATACATACGATACCCCCAGCCACCCGCTCTATGCCGTCTCAACTGGTTGTCAGTGCAGCTATCGCTTCATCTTCATTCGAGTATTGTTCAAACACCGTGGTTAATTTCAATGCAGCGATAAGCGTTTTAATTTTCGAACCAGGATTGATGAGGGCAACCTGTCCACCTTTAGGCATAATGGTTAAACGTGTTCCCACTAACACTTCCAGTCCAGTGCTATCCATTATTGGAACGGTGGTAAAATCAAACAGAAATTTGGGTGCATCAGAAGTTGAAGCAAGTTGGGCGGCAACTGCTTCCCGAAACTCACGGCTTGCATCTCCAATGATTTCACCGCTTGGACTGAAAATGGTAACCCCGGCCCTGTGACGAATGTTAAATTCCATTGGTCTGTCCCTTCACATGTTAAGAACCGCTGCTTGTGGAAAAGTAGAAAATAACTTGAACATCAGTTCCGCCAAGGGGATTGGTCAGTATTTCGAGGGAATCTGATAGTTTTTCCGCGAGAAAAATACCGTGTCCACGTTCACTGTCAGGAGTCATCTTTTGAGATACTTCGTCTAATCTTCCTGTTGCTAGCCAATTCTTCCGTACAGATTTACCTTTATCCCGAACATGAATTTCTAACTTGCTTGAATCGAAGGTGAGGGTCAGATCAATGCCCGACTCAGGGGTTTCTGAGCCATGTTCGATGGCGTTGCTACAAACCTCATCAATAATAAGTTCGATATCGTAGATGCGGGTCCGGCAAAACCCAAGCTGTTGCGCTAACTGTCCGATAAACATCTGGATTGGACGGATATACTTCAGGCAGCTCGGTACTGACAGTTTAAGAATCTCCTGTTTTGTTTTTTCTATTTGAGTCATGCCAGAACACCAAGTCGAAAAGTCAGGGGCTTGGCGCGAAAATCATACACCCCGACCAAGCCCTTGTGTGCGAAGTCTTTTCTTTGTACTAACACCTAAATGGTAACCTAAAATGCAGCGAGGGCGCTGCTCTCTGAATCATAGATTTCGAGAACGCTAGAGGCTCCCACCAAATCAAATGTTCGTTTAAGATTCGCTGCTAGACCGTAAACCTTGAGGTCTCCACCATTCGTGCGCAGTCGCTTTGCAGAGCCAACCATTGCGCCGATAGCTGTACTATTGATATGTTGAACCTCACTTAAATTCACGATGATTTTCTGCGATGCGCCGTCGATAAGTGTATCAATTGTCTTTCGCAAATCAGCAGCTGCATAGCTTCCGAGATCTTCATTAACGTCAATAATTTTTGCATCCGCGCTTTCGCGGGTAGTCATTGATCCGTTTGCCATAGAAATTGTGCTCCCAATGGTCGTTAGAATATGGTATTGACTTTAACCCAGATTTTTACTTATGGCACTTCCAAGTCGCGAAACCTGAGTCTCATCTGGAATCCATGGTAATGATAGAGTAGTATACCAAGGTTTCACTCTTCTATTATATCGAAAGCGTAGATAAAACACAAGAAGAATTAGAGCAATTGTTGTGAGAAGATGTACAGCGTTTTGGTTAACTTAACCTGAGTTGATTTGATCTGTTAGCACTGGACACATCGAATCAATATCTCTAGTATCTTGATCGTTCAAAATCAACAGGCCTACGTCGAAATACGAAGCCTCAACCGCTGGCTACGTAACAACTTGCTTAACCGAGTAAATGGCTGAAATTTACCTGCAGCAGCGCAGGAAACTCGAAATACCTTGGGAGACCGTTTTGGATGTAAGGGTTTTAACCGAAGAACAAAAACACCAATGGAAGAAAGATGGCTATCTAATCCTAAAGGGTGTGCTTTCTGCAGAAGATATCAAGCAGCTGACAGCCGTGGTAGATCAGATTGATGAAGAACATCAAAGGCAGCTGTCGTCCGAAGGCGCACGAAGCGGGGTTGGTGCGGAGCCATATACCGGACTCAATAGACTGAACATCATTGAGGAGAATGATCTTTTCGTCGGACTGATGGATCATCCTGTAACATTCCCGGTTGTACTTGAACTGCTCGGTCCCTTCATTCAATTGAGTATGTCTCAAGCCATGGTTCGGTTGCCAAATCCGGGAGCTAAAGGTTTTTCGCATGCGCTACATCCAGATGGAGGGCAAGCGATGCAGCGCATACGAGTTGAGGAAAGCAGCCTCCCACTACAGATTAAAATCCAATATTTTCTTACAGCACTTACTGCCCCTGACCATGGGAACTTTACCATTGTTCCCGGCAGTCATCACCGTCCCTTCCCAACAACTCAGCTTGGAAACGCAGAGAGTCCGCATAACGCAGAGGCACTGCAACTCTGTGTGGAAGCCGGAGACGCGGCGATTTTTCCACACGCGTTATGGCACGGCGCAGCGAGCAACAGATCAAATTATCCACGCAAAACACTCATTTATTGCTATAGCCATCACTGTTTCCGTGCTTACGATTACAAACAGCCATCGCCGGAGGTTCTCGAACGGTGTACACCTCGACAGCGAAGGTTACTCGGAGACGTTGGGGAATGGCAGCCCGGATCTTATTTTTATTCTCCGGCAGATCAGGAGGAAGTGATGATAGGGATCACACAGCACTGCGGATGAGATCTGCTGAATCTCGTACTGTAGAGTGATGTACTAAACCACTATTGGAGACTTCAATGACGCCCAAACAACGCTATCTGCTTGATGTGACCGGCTATCTTCACTTGAAGAACGTACTCAACGCGCAAGAACTAAAGGAGGCTCAGGAGGCAGCTGACCGCTACATCCGCACCCCACCGGAAAAATGGAAGCCTGGATTTGGTGCGAATCTAGAGCGTCCGGACTTTACCCCCTATTCCCACGGTTTCGCGTTCGATAAGGCTCTCGAGGCCCTCTGCTTCCATCCGGTGACTTGGCCCATCATCAAGGAGTTGACCGGCGACAAACCCCGGTTTACCAGTGGTACGTTGGGACGAAATACCCATGGACAACGATTTCACCCGCTACACTGCGCGCGAGAAGGTGGTGGTGGTCCGGAAATGCCCCGTTATTTCTGCCAAGATGGACAGATTTACTGCGATTTTTTCGTTGTCTTCTTCTACCTAACCGATGTGATGCCCAGTGATGGAGGACTCGTTGTGATTCCGGGGTCTCACAAAAGCGAATTTCTGCGCCCTCCAGATCTGTTTGTTCCAGACACCGATGTGATTGACCCAGAACCACATCCAGCCGTAGCCAATATCACACCGCGCGCTGGTGATGTCGTAATTATCTCCGAACTGCTCACCCACGGTGTACTCGTCTGGAAACCGAAAGACCGAGACCGCCGCTTCCTGATACTGCGATACATGCCGCAGTACACCGCCTATGGGAGCTTTGACGCATTCCCGGATGAAATTATGGCAAGATTATCGCCGGAGACGTTGGAACTGACCGAGATTGCCCCCTACAAGCACGTCAAAGAGATTGTCAAGCAGGAAACAGTCAGCCTAACATGCTCTTGACGCCGGGTATTTCAATAGTTCGAGCCTGCCTAAAAACGAAAAGGACAAGTCAGATGCCAACAGATCATACGGACACAAGTGATAATACGCAGGTTGCTGTGATCATCGGTGAGAATGCCCCTGAGTTAGAACGCTTCGCTGCTGAACAGCTCTGTGACTACCTTGAAAAACTGTTTGATCTCCAAACCCGCCCAATGTCAAACCTCTCTTCAGAAGCAGAGACACTATTTCTCGTCGGTAACTTAGACGTTGATATTGTTGTTCAGGACACAATGGAAGAAAGCCCTTTTCCATCGCTCAACGAACAGGGTTTCATCTTGCGCCGTATGCAATTTCAAGGACGACCGTCGCTGGTAGTTAAGGGAGGCAGTCCGCGTGCGACATTGTGGGCGGTATACGAATTGGTGGAACGCTGGGGTGTGCGCTATCTTTTGCACGGTGATATATTACCGGAGACACGCACCTTCTGCCTGCCGGATCTGGATATCGCGATGGAGCCGGCGTTGTCGGTTCGTCAGTGGCGCGTTATCAATGATTTTGCGTGTGGTCCTGAATCGTGGGGCATGAGGGATTATCGCCCTGTACTTGACCAACTAGCGAAACTTAGATTTAACCGCATTCTGCTTTCCATTTGGCCCTGGCAACCGTTTCTCCACTACGAGATCAAAGGAGTCAAGCGAAACTCAGCGACGCTATGGTTCGATTTCCACTATCCCATCACCGACGATATGGTGGGGCGTGATCTGTTTGGCGACGAGGAAGAGTTCTGGAATCCCGACCTGCCACGCGGGGCAAATTATGAGGAATTCATGGCGGCAGGTCAGCAGTTGGTGCATAACCTGATAAACTACGCACATCAGCGCGGAATCGAGTGTGTCATTGTCGCTACATTGACCGAATTCCCACCAGAGTTTGCGCCGCTACTCGAAGATACCCAAGAGGTCCATCAGTTAGCAGAGTTGACTGTTGTGCCAAGTGCAGAGACCGATATTGATGACCCTGCGCTCACTGAACTCGCAACGGCTGTGCTACGAGCGACAGTAGATACCTATCCTGAAGTAGATTATGTGGCGTTAGGGATGCCAGAATTTCGGCAGTGGTCGGGACTGTACGAACGGGCATGGAACGCACTCGATGCGAAGTATAATATCGGAGCGCAGTGTCCACTTGATGATGTGCTAACTGCTGCGACACAGCGCTCCGCATATCCCGGAGGAGAAGAACGTGCCTTGCAGGAGGTCAAAGGCGATATCGTCGCTCTGTACTTCTATGACCGACTCCTCAATGAGATAGAAGCGCTCAAGAAGTCCAGTCGTCCGGACATGAAATTCATCTATAACAACGTGGCGGAGGAGCTCTTTCCGGTACTTGGGAGACTTGTACCTCACGGCTGGGAAACGCTGAACTTTGTGGATTACACCGCATCCCGCATTGTCAAACGACGGGAAGTCCTCAAAAACATTCCCAGCAGCGACCACGCGTGCAGCCTGATTTACACGCTTCACGACGACAACGTGGGACTGTTACCGCAATTGGCGACCGGCTCCCTGTATGAATTGACGCAGGATCTGTACCGACACGGCTGGGCAGGGTTCTCCACACGCTACTGGCTCATTGCCGATCATGACCCATGTGTTGCCTATCTGGCGAGGGCATCTTGGGACCGAAATGTAAACCATGAAGACATCTACAGAGATCAGATCCGCACTGCCTGCGGAGAAGAGTGCATTGAGGAGATGTTGACGATGTTTCGTGAAGTAGAGAGAACGACGGTTGCGTTAGAAGCCCATGGGTTGGGGTTGACCTTTCCCGTGCCCGGCATGCTGACCAAGCACTGGACGCCACAGCCGATATCTGATGAACTAATTGAGGACCGGCAAGGTTATCAACGGGCGCTGGACGCTGCACGCCGCGCGCGCGAAAAAACACAACCGTCTGGGCAGAATTATGTCGATTATTGGATAGGGCGTTTGCAGTTCGGTATTCGTTATCTGGATATAATCGGCGCGGTCCGTCGCGCCGCAATTGCGAAAGCGGACGGGAAGCCTACTGAAGCGCTGCGGCATTCAGAGGCTGCATTAGCAATCGCTCGTCAAGCGTTAGAAGCGTATGCGGATGTTGTTCGTGATCAGTCTGATCGCGGAGCGATTGCGGTGATGAATGAATATGTCTATCGACCCTTGAAGGAGAAGGTAGCGACATTGCAAAGCGGATCAAGCAACGCAGGATCTAAATGACCGTCCCTCTGTTTGCCTCGTTCCCCGTCAATATCGGACTCTTACCAAGCAGTCCACCCACCATCAACTAACAGATTCTGTCCGGTGATATAACTACCAGCATCACTGGCTAACAGAACAACAGCACCTTTCAACTCTTCTGGCTTTCCCATGCGGCCTAACGGGACCTTCTCCTCCAAACGGGGGATGAAGCCTTCAACGTTGTCGCGTACCTCCGGTTTGGGAAATGGTCCGGGAGCGATCGCGTTGACCCTAATGTTGTGTTTTGCCCAATACGCCGCGAGATGACGGGTTAAGTGCACCACACCACCTTTGAGGGCATGGTAATTCGGGGGGCTGTTAGCAGACAATCCTTCGTAGGCACTCGGATAGCTCGCCACAACGCCGTACATACTGGCGATATTGATGATTGATCCCGGACGCTGCTGTTCGCGGAGGTGGAGCATCACATCTCGTGCCAGCAAGAAGTATGATGTTACGCCGACATGATACGCTTGATTAAAGTCTTCGGCTGTGGCATTGTCGATGTCCGGTGCTGTAGCACCGTAAGCGTTATTGACTAACACATCAATTTTGCCCATTCGTTCCACCACTTCCGCGACGAAGTCGGGAATCGTATCAGTATCGCCCTGACTGAACCCCAATCCCAAATGTCCATCACCTGACAACGTGGAAGCGAATTCAGCAGCCTGTCCTCCATCACGACTGGTAATTACAACCTGTGCACCCGCCTCGGCAAGGGCTCGGCTCATCGCTGATCCCAACCAGCCACACGCCCCAGTTACAACGGCCACTTTATTTTTTAGACTGAATAGGTCCAAAACACTGCGTTCATCGCCACTCATAATCTCCCCCCGTTAAGTACAATCCGTGTCAATTACTCCACGCTTGCCGTAATAGACGTAGCCAATTTCCGTGCATCATGGCGCGGATGTCGTCGTCGTTGTAACCCCGGTCTGCCAGCAAACCTGCAATTTTTTGGAGATCGGTGATAGTATCTAAATCACTTGGGGACTGTTCCCGTCCATAACCGCCATCAAGGTCTGTGCCGATGCCAGCGTGCCGGCTATTACCTGCCAACTGGCATACGTGGTCCATGTGGTCAACGACTGTGTTCAGCGTGACCGCTTCGTTCGTGCTTTGTCCGGAAACCCAACCCGGTTGCAGCATCCACGCATCGAAAGCTGCACCAATCACACCGTCTCGTTCAAAAATCGCTCGCAACTGTTCATCGCTGAACTGACGTTGATGAGGGACCAGTGCCCGGCAGTTGTTATGGCTTGCCAATACCAATCCGTCGTAGTGATCCAACGCCTCCCAGAACGCTTGATCCGAGCAGTGGGTGAGATCGAGTGTAACACCTAACCGCTCCATCTCAGCGAGCAGCGGTGGTCCCAGTTCGGTTAAACCCAATTCGGTGCCTGTCCCACCGGCGTAGCGCCCCGGACCATAATGCGTAAGTCCAAGCAGACGCAGACCGCCTCCAAACCATTCTTCCAGCTGATCCGGCTTTAGAATCGGATCCGCCCCTTCCATACTGACTACAAATCCAAGGGGTGGCGTATCATCGGATTCCGTCTCTTCCCAAGCCTCCCAGTCAGCAATATGACTATCCAAAGTCGCGCGATCTGTAATAAGGCGAATGTGATCTTCATATTCCAAGGCGCGATAGTAAGCCAACTGCCCTTGGGCGACGCCGTAGGACTGGACTGGCGAGGCATAATCCGAATGAGGAGAAGGGTGCCCAGTGGAACGGGCAAACAGGGTGACAACGGATACCGCGAGGCGCCCCTGACGCATATCTGGAAATGCGACGGTGCCTTGGGCGCGTCCCTTACCCGGGGTGGCGACTTCTTGTGTGCGGATGGTATAAGCAGAACGCAGCAGGTTCCTATTCCCTTGAAGTGCGTTCCAAGACAGATCAAGGTGGGCATCAATGATTAGCATAAGCAGAAATCTCCCGATGGTGGTTCATCAACGACGAACGAGATTTAAGGATAACTACCGGACCAAGCGGCGGAACGGATCCTTTTTCAGATCAGATTCCAGCAGGCTATCTACATCGCCCGCGTCGACACCGGATTTAATCACACCCAATGCGCCCGCTACCGCATCGGCGGTCAAACGGATATCTTCTTCAGTGTGAGCAAGGGTGCCCTTGAATCCCATATAGCAGTGGATGCCACGCTTCGCCATCTCTTGGATGAATAGCGTCTTCACTTGCGGAGCGACCGTCTCGTCCGGTAAATCAAGGGAAACGCCAAGGGCTGTATGGAGCCCTGTGCAGGCACCCGACAGTCCACTAGCGGCGATTACTTCGTTAAGGGTAGAACGCAAATTCTCGCCAAGTTCCTTGAACCGAACCTCGGAGTTCCGGTTTTTCAGTTCCCGAATTGTTGTCAGAGCGGCAACGGTTCCAATGTTATCACTCCAATAGGAACTGGAGATGAACATCCGACCAGCGGGCTCCATTACCTCTCGTGAACCAACGACAGCTCCCATTGGATAGCCGTTTGACATCGCCTTTGCAACGACAGTCATATCTGGGATAACCCCGAGAGGTTTTTGCATACCACCAACTGAATACCGCCAACCGCAAGATACCTCGTCAAAGATAAAAATGGCACCGTGTTTGTGAGCAAGGGCTTTGACGCCTTCCAGGTATCCCGGTTCAGGGAACTCAGAACGAGCGGGTTCCATCATAATCGCCGCGACCTCACCGTGGTTTTCCTCTAACAGCCCCTCCAACATGCCAAGATCACTATAAACAAAGGGGAGGGCGGTGCCCGCAAGCGCTTGAGGGACGCCGATTGGCTCAATCCCTGCAAACGGGTATTCGCCGCTTTCCGGATCTACACCATAATTTGCGGCTTGATACCAATCGTGCCAACCGTGGTAGCCGCAGAACAGAATTTTATCTTTGCCGGTTGTACCGCGCGCAATTCGCGCTGCGACAGCACAAGCCTCGCCGCCACCTTTGGTATACCGCACCATCTCAGCACTCGGAATGGTGTCTATAAGTTCTTCCGCCAATTCGATTTCGATCGGACCATTCAGCGTATAAAGGCTACCGCGATCGATCTGCTCTTTAACTGCTGTATCTACGACGGGATCCGCATGGCCAAGGATAATCGCACCGACCGCATTGACCCAATCGATGTATTCATTCCCATCCACATCAATGAAACGGGAGCCTTTAGCGCGTTGGGCATAGGTGGGACTGACACCATTGGCAAACTGGCTGGCACGACGACTAATCAATTGGGTCCAGCCGGGGATAATTTCGCCAGCCCGGTTGTAGAGTTCATTGGAACGCGTAACATCATGGGTACGTTGAGACATTTGTAACTCCTTTCTGTGTAACGAGCGTAAGGGAAACTTCCTAGTTCAAAAGCTATGCTATCTCAAGTTCTTATCTGTTGAAAATCTGCCAGTTTTTTGTCTAAGCTAAACCATTCTATCTCTTACCCCGGAGGAGCGATATGTCTATAGAGTTGCGATACTTATGCTATATTATTCAGCCACAGCCGGTTTCTGTTTCCAAAAACCCGTAGCCTGTTCAAACGCATGAGCCAGTTGAAGCACCCCAAAGTCATCTTGATGTCGTCCGACGATTTGGACGCCCACCGGCAAACCCTCCGAGGTGAAACCACAGGGGACCGAAATCGCGGGCAGACCGAGAACGCTAATGTAATAGCATGACCGCATCCAGTCAATATACGTCTCCATTTTCACGCCGTTAATCTCGGTAATATAGCGCTGTCTTACATCGAAGGGGAGTGCTTGATTCACGGGAAGGATCAAGAACTCGTAAGTCTCCATAAATTCCCGTATGCGCTGGTAAAGTGCTGTCCGCTTGATCTCTGCTTGCCCAATTTGTGGTCCACTTAACTCCATACCCGCTTCGATGTTCCAGATGACAGTCTCCTTTATCTGGTCCGGGTGGGTTTCTAACAGCTTGGAATAAGCGAGTTCAAAACGCCATGCGCGCCATATCTTAAAGACCTCATCTGCGTCCGTGAAATCTGGTGTCTTGTCCGCAACTACACAGCCCAACGATTCAAAGACGCTGCGCTGTGCGTCAATCGTAGCAGTTACCTGCGGATCCACTGGTAACCCACCCAAATCCTGATCCCAAGCGATGTGCACATCTCCGAAATCACGCTCAAGAGGTTGAGAGAAAATCTTCCCCGGTTCACTGATAGAAATGGGAGCGCGGCGATCAGGACCGGCAATTGCACTCAACATCAGCGCTGCATCCTGTACCGTCCGCGCCATCGGACCCTCCACCGATATCGGAAACCAACCCAACACAGCGGGCCACACAGGAACTCTGCCGGGTGCAGTGCGGAAGCCTACAACGTTGCAGAAGTTGGCAGGATTCCTCAGCGAACCGCCCATATCACTTCCGTCCGCGATTGGGATCATGCCGCACGCCAACGCGACCGCAGCGCCGCCGCTGCTTCCACCGCAGGTCCTCGTTGTGTCATACGGATTGAGCGTCTCTCCGAACACCTCATTGTAAGTTTGCGATCCCGCACCAAACTCCGGTGTGTTGGTCTTGCCAATGGTGATAGCCCCGGCTTGCTTCAGACGTTCCACGATCAAGGCGTCGTGCTCAGGTACAAAATCCTTGAAAATCGGCGAGCCGTAAGTAGTTCTCATGCCCTTGGTTTCGACTAGGTCTTTATGTGCTATCGGCAGTCCGTGCAATGGTCCCACATCCTCCCCGCGTACCAAAGCTGCATCAGCTGCGTCTGCTTGGTCCATTACTTCTGCAAGATCCGTGTGCGTAACAATAGCGTTCACCTTTGGATTCACACGCTCGATCTGTGTCAAATGTGCTTCCATTACCTCTCTGACGGAGAGTTCTTTCACACGGATGCGACGCACCAATTCTGTAGCGGTTAGGAAGCATATCTCTGTATTGGACATAAAATCTTCTAATCCTTCCAATCAAAAGTGACGCCCAGCATCGATTTTTCCCGGTGGTACGCCATCTCATAAGCCTTGACTATCTCTGTGTAGTGGTAGCGATGGGTGATTAAACGTTTCGGTTCAACGAGTCCGTCCGCCATTAAGGAAACGATATAATCTCCTTGTCGGTCATTGTTGAATCGGGTTTCGGGCGTGGGATACAGATAGCCCGGGGCTCCGGACACAGCGATGATTGAAATACCCTTGTTATAGAACAATTCCATCGGCAACGGATTGAAATCGAGCGGAGGTTCGCCGCGACCGAGCAGACTGACCACAGATACGCGACCGTTATCCCGAACAATCTGTAGAGATGTGCGGAAGGCGGGCCAAGGATTCGCTGTGAGGATAACCAAATCAATACCGATGCCGTTGGTAAATTCATCTAACTTCGCATCGAGGTCAGGGTCGTTATACAGGAACGCAGCGTGCGCGCCCATTCGCTCTGCCATCTCCAAACGGATGGGACTATTGCCAATTCCAACGACTCGTGCTCCAAACGGTTGCCCCAACCCAACCGCACCCAGACCAAGTACCCCTAATCCAACAACTGCGACAGTTTCGCCGGGCTGAAAATTGCCCTTGCGGTAGCAGTGACCACTGAGCGCGTACAGATGAGTGTAGACGGCATCCTCCGGATGAACACCATCGGGAACTTTGACGATACTCGCCGATTCATCGGTGATATATTCGGATTGATGAGGCTGACGGGTCACAACCCGGTCGCCGACCTGCACGCGGGTAACTTCACTTCCTATACCGCGAACAATCCCCAAGTTGCTGTCCCCAACCCATCGGGGATAGCCGGGAGCACCCGGAACCTGTTCCGCGCCTTCATAGTTACCCCGATCGGTTCCGATTTTCAGAGCGGAAATCTCTGTCTCAATCCAAATATCTTTCGATTTCAGGTTATCTGTATCAAGGGGGTGTTCCTCCATGCGAAGATCCCGCGGACCATAAAGAATTGGAATTTTCATAAGCTCTCCTTAAGAGTCGGAGGTTAGATATCATCAAAGGGATATAATTTGCGACCAAGCCGTTTGAAGGTCAGATCGCTCAGTGTATGTACACTTGGCTCAGATACGACATGGATCGCTCCCGCCCACGATTCAAATCCTGCGCGAAAGTGAGCGGAAGATTTGACACCGATGTAGCGCATCTGGCGCGGTTCTAAGCCAAGCGTTCGAGAAAAGGCTGTGTCAAATGGTTGCTCTCGTTGTGTAACTAACAAGACGTGAACACCATCCTGCTTGATATGCGCTGATGGACCCATGGTACTGCTTAAGCCAGCAAGCATCGGACCATCGTAGCTAAAATTTCCCTCGGAGAGTGCTACCACCTCCGCCGTCATACACACAGGTTGGCCCTGCGCGGAGGTTGACTTAGCACCGACATCTAAGGTCAGTGTCGCTCCGACGCCAGCGCGGTGGCACTGTCCAATTGCTTCCGGATCAACGATGTAAAGTAGGCAGGCTTCCTGAAGTCCCGCCTCTATGAAGCACCGCAACATGCCGGTACTATCGCCCGGAGATCCGCCGCCGGTGTTATCGTTCCGGTCTGCAAAAATCACCGGGAAGTTTCCTTCTTTTTCAGCGGTCTCTAACGCATCACGGGTTGTGGGTGCAGGACCGTGCCACGCCTCGCGCCGCTCAAAGATCCATTCCCCCAACTGGTCGGCGTAGGTTTGAGCCAACGCTTGATCGTCATCGGTTACAATGTAAACTGATGCGCCCATGTTTGGCACATCTGCTAAGTAGTAGCAGGTTGCAATCGAACCACAAATGACATCGGGCTGGGCTTCAATACGATGCAGTTCATCAATTGCCTCCCGCATCGGGGGGTGTGCGGTAACTTGGTGTATCCCCCAGATCATCGGTATTTGATGCAAAGCCATCGTCGGACGCCTGCCAGCATTTACAATGGACATCAGCACATCGGCGCATTCACGGCTACGCTCCGCCATATCAATTTCCGGATAGGTTTCCCTCCCAATTAGCACATCTGCAGCATCAACCATTTGCGGAGAAACGTTGGAATGAATATCCAACTGTGCGAGGATAGGCACCTCTGGACCAACTGCCTCACGAATCGCTGCCAAAATATGCCCTTCAGGGTCGTCAATACCGTTCGGCTCCTCAAGGTTTCCCACTACCATCGAACCGTGCAACCCAAGCAGCACTCCATCTATTGAACCGGCTTCTGCGATTCCATTTAATATCTCGTCTAGAATGGCATCAAAGATGTTTCGAGGCGTTGGTCCGCTGGGATGCGCCTCTGCAAAAACGGTCGGAATTAGTTCAAAGCCATGGGTGTTTGCGCCATCAATATAACCGCCGATTGGGGTGTTAGTGCCGCGGAATGTATCTAATATCTCTTCGCCCCGCAGGTAGAACCGCTCCTTATAGCTTTGCCAATCTGTTTCGACTGTGGTGAAGGTGCTGGTCTCGTGGGCGATCCCACCGGTAACAACTCTCATGGCTGTCTCTCCTCTAATTTTCACATTTTTTAATTCGGCGTAGCGCAGTATAACGCTGGATTTGGTGGTTGAAAACGAACATGCGGCTATCTTACCAATTTATCAATCGCTGGTCAACAAAAATTACTGAGCGAAACTTCTAACGGGACAACGGTGTTTATAATAATTGTTGATGTGTCGCAGCTCTGGTGTTATAATCTTGCGCAGGCGTTTCAAGATCACTACTCCTGAGAAAAGGGGAATGCGTTTTGCGTACCTCCGATGAAGAATTGATGATGAAGTGTCGAAACGGTGACATGAGTGCTTTCGAGCTGCTTGTGATGCGTTATAAGGACCTCATCACGAATTTCATCTATCGATCTATAAGCGACTATCACCGTGCCGAAGATCTGGCGCAGGAGACATTTCTGCGCGTTTTCAGAAGCGCGGGTCGTTATGAACCGAAGTGCCAGTTTAAAAATTGGCTGTATCTTATCGCAACGAACCTGTGCCGTAACGAAATTCGAGATCGGAAACGGCGAAATACCGCGTATCTCGACGATCTTATACCAGACAATGAAGATACCAGCTATGTGGAGCTAATGCAGGATGTCAGCCAGCTTCCCGATGAAGTTTACGAAAAAAAAGAACGGCAAATCATTATTCAACAAACAATTGACCGATTACCCGAAAACCAACGGCTGGCATTGTTGTTGGTGAGCTATCAGAATCTGAGATATGATGAAATCGCGGAAGTTCTTGAGTGCTCTGTTAGTGCTGTGAAATCACTTATCCACCGCGCCCGTCAGAATATGAAAACACTCCTGATAGAGGTTGGAATTGGAGAGAGTTCCCATGCTAAAGTGTGAAAATGTGCAGCCACAGTTATCCGCCTATGTAGACCGTGAGATGCCCTTGTGGACAGTTCGACTGATTCGGTGGCACCTCAAGCGGTGTCCAACTTGCGCCCACGAAGCGATGCGTATCCAGCAAACGGACAAGATCCTTCAGCAGCTTGATCCGGTGAAGACCTCTGATAATTTCCTGCCAGACTTGATGCGTTGCGCTGCAGCAATCACCGTAATCGAAAGAGAACAGATCTCTGCTATTCGTCGCATCTTACGACGATTGGAATCATCATTTGCATGGATGCGTTACAGCTTTCGGACGCGGATGCGTCCCTATGCTGTTGCAGCTTCATTGGCATTGATTGTCTCAGTTGTGAGTCTCACATTGTATCAACCACGGCTCCCTCTTCCATCCAACGATGCACTGACCCTCGCTCAGGTGCCAAGTGAGAAACAAGCCTTGCTCGTAGAATTTGAGATTGTTCCAATCAATCAATTTCCTAAACCCCACCTGTCTTCCAATCGGCGAACGTCGCCTTTCACTCCGGTTGATCAACATCAGGAAAGATAACACAAGCGTTATTCCGAATATAAAGGCGGGAACATGCCCAGAGCGCTTTGTCTCGGTGAGTTACTTATCGATTTCGTTTCCACAACAGTTGATGTTACACTTGCAGAAGCTCCGGGGTTTGCCAAAGCAGCGGGCGGTGCAACTGCAAACGTCGCCGTTGGCTTGGCGAAACTTGGCGTTGATTCAGGGTTTATCGGCAAAATCGGCGATGAACCGTTCGGCGATTTTCTGAGACAAACACTTGAACGGAGCAGCGTCGATACCACCCATCTTATCTCAGAGCCGGGGTCTCGGACAACGTTAGCATTTATTGCGACCCGATCAGATGGTGCAAAGGACATCCTCTTCTATCGCAATCCGGGGGCGGATACACTGCTCAGACCGGACGAAATTGATGAAACGTATGTCCAAGCTGCGGAGGTGTTTCATTACGGTTCGTGCAGTTTGAGTCACCGCCCCTGCCGCGATGCCACGGTGAGGGCGATTCAATACGCGAAGGATGCCGGCGCATTCATCTCCTACGATCCAAACCTGCGTCTGATGATGTGGGATGTACCCGAGGATGCCAAACACTGGATCTGGGAGGTCATGTCGTATGCGAATGTCGTCAAAGCCGCAGACGAGGAGTGGGAGTTTATTACAGATACCCCCGAACTGGAGGCGGGAAGTGAGCGTATCTTGGAGGCTGGCGTGGAACTAGTCATCGTGACGCTCGGCGAACACGGCTGTTATTACAATAACGGGTCTCATCAAGGATATGTGGACGGATTCAAGGTTGAAGTGGTAGATCCACTCGGTGCGGGTGACGGGTTTGTTGCAGCGATGCTGACACAAATAATGCATGCCTCTAGCGGTGTGCAAAAGCTACCCGATTTCGACAATAATCAACTCCAGGAAATCATGAGATATGCCAACGCAGCCGGAGCACTGACAACGCAACAAATCGGCGTCATCCCTGCTTTACCAACAGCATCAGAGATTGAGATGTTTCTCAATGCTTAACCCGTTCATTTGGGGAAATACACTCCCATAGAACCGCCATTAGAACTGTTTTCACGTTTCACGTTATCAACAGTTGCAGCCTAACACCATTGATGATGAGAAATATTTGGTATTACCATCTAACGCGAAAAGGAGCGACAACATGAGTGAAAAAACGACCGGAGCGTTTGCTTCGCACATAAAAGATGCCAACTGGGCAGAAGGTTTACGCCCCTACTTCCTCTACCGAGATCTGGGGATCAACACCGCCACTGACGGCAAGGTATTGGCGCACGTCATCCGTGCCAATCAATCTTGTGACGGTCCGATGGGCTACCACTCCCATGCCCTCGACTTCCAAATGAATTACCTGCTCAAAGGTTGGGCACGACTTGACTTTGAAGACATCGGCGAGGTCCGCGTTGAGGCTGGCGATGCATGGTATCAACCGCCCGGAATCAAGCACGAGGTGTTGGAGTATTCCGATGACTTTGAGGTCATTGAAATCACTATGCCCGCCGAGTTTCCCACACAGGACGAATCACGTTAGATAGCATTAACCCATAAGACTGACGCAGCCAACTGTAGGCGGGGCATCTTGCCCCGCCCGAACATTTCGAGTTTTGGGTGGGCTGTAGGGGCAACCCTTGTGGTTGCCCTCTGTTTTAGGCTTGCCCCGCAGTTTGTAGTAGCGCAATTCATTGCGCGTCGTTATGCCAGTTGTGGTGAGTATCCCTTTGTCCGTGTAATCCATTAATCCGTATCTATCCGTGATTCAGATTGTTTTAAAGTCCGATCTGATCGGGACGGAGCGCAATGTATAAAGCGTACTAGTTCAATGACCCAATGAACTAATGAACTAGTGAACCCAACATCTTGGAAGGATTGATATGAATGTCGGTTTCATCGGTCTGGGTAATATGGGCAATCCGATGGCAACAAATATCCTCAAAGCCCAATACAACCTAACGGTCTACGACCTCCGTCGCGAAATGGGGCAGTCCCTTGAAGCTGCCGGTGCAAACTGGGGGACAAGTCCGAAGAACGTAGCAGCCCAATCGGACGTGGTGCTTACCTCCCTGCCAGGTCCCAAAGAGGTCGAAGCTGTTGTCCTCGGTGAAAACGGTATTTTCGCGGGGTTGAACAGTGGTTGCGCTTACATTGATCTGAGCACCAATTCCCCCACAACTCTGCAGAAGATCGCCGAGATTGGTGAGTCAAGAGGATTCCACGTCCTCGACGCGCCGATTAGCGGCGGTGTCTTTGGCGCAAGAGACAGGACGCTCACTATATTTGTCGGCGGCGAGCAGAGAGATTTTGAACGGTTTCAACCGCTGTTTCAGAGCATCGGCGACCATATCGCTTACATGGGACCGATAGGCAGTGGGCATGTGACCAAGTTGGTAAACAACTTCATCATGTTCATCAATTTCGCTGGCGTCTGTGAAGGGATGGCGATGGGTGCCAAAGCGGGCATCCATCCACAAGCGCTGCTCGATGTTATTAAGACTAGCACAGGTGATAGTATGTACCTGCGCCGAACAATCGATTTACTCATGGCTGGCGAGGACGTGAATTCCGCTGCGGACTTGGCTGTTAAGGACGTACACTTGGCGGTGGAACTTGGCAAGGAACTCGACATACCGATAGAACTCGGCCCGCTAGTCGAAGATATTTTTAGGCGGTTCTGCGATGCAGGGCGTGGGCAGGAGGATCAGTTGGAAATCATGCGAGATTTCATGGAGAGATCGGGAGTAGATGTGCCGGAAAGAAAATCATCGTAGTTTCCCTCCCAGATATACCCCCCTTTTCTTTTATTAGCTCATGCAAAAAGAAAGTGCACAGTACGAAAATAATTCGTAGGGGCGGGGTCTCCCCGCCCGTGCTTGCTTAACGTGAGCCTCACTTTTCAGCATCTGTGACCCGCCCTTTGATTGCCCCCCAGGATGTCGATAGCTTCCCCGCAGGCTCCACCGCAAGCGCAGAGTCGTGCCAGAAAACAAATTCGCTTTGACCATCGTCGGTCAAACGCTGAACTTCTTGGGTGTCAACATTCGCCACAACGACATTGGAACCGCTCGTGCCGACAATATGCTTGTTATCGGGTAACCATTGCGCCCCACCTAGGTTCGCCTCATCGTTAAAACGAACCAGCTTTCTGGCCGGCGCATCACCGAGAAACAAGTTCCAATGTCCCCATTCCTCTATTGACCCGTAGACAATTGTCCGTTTCCCATTTGGGGACCAACGAATCCAATGGGCGAAGAATCGGTGATTCATCTCTTTTGCCTTCGCGTTGGGATCCGCATCAACCCAATGCAGTTTTGCACCGCGTTTGCCGACCGTAAAGCCGATGCGCTTGCTGTCCGGAAACCAAAAGGGTCTGTCCATGTTTGCTTCTATATCTGGAGCAATTTGAAAGGAGTTAAATCCTTGGGCCCATCTCTGTCGGACGAGAAGGCAATGCGTTCACCGTCGGGGGACCATGAGGGGTTGAATTCCTCCTCCGGACTATTTGTGAGTCTGCGCGGATTCCCGCCATCGTCGTCCATCACATAGATCTCCCAACTGTGCCCATCCCTGTCAGACACAAAGGCGATTTTTGCTTGTGCGTCAACGCCTACCATCATGGTCGTTAGACCTAAGGCGCAAACAAAATATGCCAGACTAAATTTCTGTTGCATCGGCATGCCTCCTTTGTCCGTAAAAGATTGTTGCCAAACGAAATTCACTCACGCATCAACCACGCGCAATTTAGATGCCACAATTATCTCGAATCACTTGAAGTGATAGTACAGAACACCGAGTTTGTCGATAAACGCGTTCTCTGGGGAGTTTGGTATCTATTTTCAATATGAGTTATTACTTCAAAGGAAGGATCGTGCTAACAAGATGGTTGTCGAAACTGTGCTACAGCGTCGTTGCAAAAGTGCCACACTGGTAATGGCAGGGAGCGTACCCTCTGAATCGTGATTGACCTTTAATGCCGGCGGTGATCTGTAAACCGCCGCGCCTTCAACTCAAAGCTGGGCAATGTGCTATGAGGCACCGGCTTCACCACGGCGCGCAGGCCCAAAGATTCACGTACCGCCTTGGCGACAGCTTGGGCGGTCATGTCCGGATCCGTGCTGCTGGTCTGGATCCGAATCTCCATCTCATCAAGCGCGCCTTGCCGATAAACGTCTACCGCAAACTCACCCACGTCAGCGAAGCGACGGATGATGTTCTCAATGGTACTCGGATAGACATTCACACCGCGTATAATCAGCGCGTCGTCGATTCGCCCGATGACACCGCCTTCGAGACGCCAAAATGTCCGTCCGCATGTGCACGGTTCGGTTTGCAATTTGACCTGATCGCCGGTGCGGTAGCGGATGACCGGCATCCCAACCCTACCCAGATTGGTGATGACCAACTCACCTTCATTGGCAGGTTCGCCGGTCACAGGGTCAATAACTTCACAGATAAATTCCCCTTCGTTTAGGTGTACTCCCGCTTGCGCTTGACACTCAAACCCCCAAGCCCCCACCTCCGTTGCACCGGGGTGATCGTAACAGCGAGCGTTCCATGCGGTTTCGATGCGATGCTTTGTCCACGGCAGACTCGCACCCGGCTCACCGGCATGAATCGTCACACGGACATTAGCATTGGCGATATCAATCCCCTCTGTTTCGGCAACTTCAGCGAGATGCAGAGCATACGTGGGGGTGCAGATCAGTGTAGAGATATCGTTGGAACAGATGGCTCGCACCCGTTGAAGCGAGGTCATTCCGCCACCCGGAACCGACAATGCACCAATCCGCCGTGCGCCTTCGTAAGCACTCCAGAAACCGATAAAGGGACCAAACGAAAACGCAAAAAAGATCCGGTCGCTTGAGGTCACACCGGCGGCATTGTAGACCGTCTCCCAACACCGTGCCCACCAATCCCAACTCTCTTCGGTGTCCAAGCAGCGCAGCGGTTCGCCGGTCGTGCCAGAGGTTTGGTGTATGCGGATATACCCTTCACGTGGAAATGTGAGATTTGTGCCGTAGGGTGGGTGAGCCTTGCCGTCCGCGGAGAGTTCCTCCTTTGTAGTAAGGGGCAGCTGTCGGTAATCTTCAAGCGTTTGTATCTCCTCCGGCTGCCTCACTCCCGCCTCGCTCAGCTTGCGTTGATAGAAAGGGTTGGTACCCAGCACCACAGCAAGCATCGCCTGTAGTTTCTTTAATTGAATTTGCGTCAACGCTTCTCGTCCGAGCGTTTCAATGAAAGAGTGTAAGTCGCTTGTCATGTGATGTAGCCCAAATTGCTAGCGTATAGCACTGTAGGTTGGGTTGAACAGGGACTGTGACACCCAACACCCATGAACAAACTGAGTTCATAGGTTAATTAGTTCACTAGTTCATGAATTGCATTGATGAACCAATGAACCAACAGGACAGGTGGTAACTGGCGTCATTATAGCAGCCAATTCATAGTCATGGCAAGCGATACCGTATTGACACGCGGATGCTTTGCTGCTACAATGAATCAATAGTGGATCTTAGAATTAATGAGACACTCCAAACCGGTGCGGTTAGGAAAACGAAACTACCGTTCTACCGTTTGGTATGCGCTGTTTTTAACTGCGCCTACTGGGATGCGAAAGTGTCTATTTGTTTTTAGAACCCACTAGAGATACTTGCATCAACCCCGATAAGGTGGCATCTACATGAAATCACCCCCTGAACCGAAGACCATCCAAAAACTGGTGGATGTTTATCCGTCCTTTGCCTTGCTAGCAGGGATGCAGCTCGATCTGTTCACCCCGCTCAAAGCCGGTCCCATGCGCCCAGAGCAGATTGCTAATGCCATCGGCGTGGATGTGGTTAAACTCAAGCCGCTACTCTATGCGCTTGTGGCAGCCGAGCTGTTGACCGTAGAAGGAGACCGTTTTGCCAACACCGACGAGGCAAACCACTTTCTTGTCCGCGGCAGTCCGTCTTACATGGGTGGAGTGCATCCGCTGTATGCGGATTTGTGGGATGCCGCGCTTCACACGGCGGAATCCATCCGCACCGGACAGCCACGAGCTAAACACGATTACACGCAGATGCCCCATGAAGCATTAGAGGCGTTCTACCAAGGTCTGCATCCGGGTGCGCTCGCGACAGGAGATGCACTGGTAGAAAGCTACGGACTCTCGTCCTGTCAGAGGTTGTTGGACGTTGGAGGAGGCTCCGGTGGAGTAGCCATCGCGGCGGTGAAAGCCTGTCCCCATATCCGAGCGACGGTTGCAGATGTGTCGAATGTAACACCAATCACCCAACGTTTTGTGACGGAAGCAGTCGTGTCTGATCGAGTTGAGGTTGTCACGGCAAACGTCGTAGAAGCCCCAATCCACGGGTCGTTTGATGCGGTCGTTCTAAAATCATTCATTCAGGTGCTTTCTCCGAGCGATGCACAATCTGCGCTCAAAAACATCAATGCCTCCATGGGACCGGGCGGCATGATCTATATCTTGGGAATCGGTATCCTCGATAACTCCCGCATTTCACCGCGGGCAGCTGCTATAACCAACACTATCTTCATCAATATCTATGACGAAGGACAGGCTTATACCGAGGATGAATATCACAATTGGATAACCGCAGCTGGATTTGTGGATTTTAAGCGTGATACGTTGCCGGACGGGTTGGGTATCATAACGGCGCAGAAACCAATATAAAGCATGAAATTACGGTGTTAATGGCGTGGCTCATGTTAAAAGAAAGTGCAAACGCAAAAACGTGAAATCCCGTTCCGAGGATCCTCGATGAAATCGGGACGTGAAAACAATTTGCTCATTGGTTTATTAATGTCGGTTTCGATCCCGATATTATCGGGGAACTAGTGAACTAATGAACTGATGAACCAAAACGGAGAACCATTATGGCGTTATTCAAAGCAGGTGTTATCGGTTGTGGTGGACGTGGTCGTGGTCATGCGGAAGGGTATCAGGCATCGCCGGACGTAGAGATTGTCGCATGTGCGGATCCCTTTGAAGAGGCTCGCGGGAATTTCGCGGAACAGTTCGGAGTCCCGAGGACCTATGAAGATTACCGTGAGATGCTTGATAAAGAGTCGCTCGACTTTGTCAGTGTCTGCACGTGGATTGCGCTCCATAAAGAGATGGTTATCGCAGCAGCGAATAGTGGGATCAAAGCCATCCACGCCGAGAAACCGATGGCACCGACATGGGGCGATGCCAAAGCACTCTATCAAGCGTGTGTGGACAACGACGTGATGATTAGCTTCTGCCATCAGCGCCGCTTCGGTGCGAGTTTTATCAAAGCGAAGGAGTTAGCGAACGATGGCACAATTGGTCAAGTCTACCGCTTCGAGGGGGCATGCCCCAATATGATTGACTGGGGAACGCACTGGTTCGATATGTTTTTCTTCTATAACAACGACGAACCGGCGGAATGGGTGATGGGTCAAATTGATGTAGTTGAAGAAACTCTCGTTTTCGGTGTGCCGGTCGAGACGAGCGGTGTCTCATGGATTCGCTATAAGAACGGAGTGGAAGGTTTGCTGGCAACGGGTGCAGCTGCGCTGGATGGAGTACAGAATCGCATCATCGGCACAGATGGTATCATTGAAGTTAGTGGGCGAGACAAACCGCCGGTGCGTGTCCTTCGACACGGGGCAAATGATTGGGAAGTGCCGAACCTTGACGGCATTGTGCCGCCCGGTGGGGATACTGTCCTCGCCGTCCTCGACCTGATCGATTGTGTCAAAACGGGGCGCGAGCCAGAACTCAGCGGACGAAAAGCGATCCAAGCGACAGAACTCATCTTTTCGACTTACGAGTCAAGCCGCCGCCGCGCAAAGATTACCCTGCCCCTTGATGTGGACGATTCCGCACTGCTGACTATGTTGGATGAGGGAACGATCAAATACACGAATCCATGAAACCAATGGTGCTAGTTGGTACGTATCAATAAGCTTTCTAGTCAAAGACCGAGGATGAAACGTGAAGCATCAGTTAGTTCATTGGTGTGCTGATTCATAAATCAACTAGTGAACTAATGAACTAATTAGGACTTACGCATCTAAACGGTTAAAGCCCTGTAGTTCGGCGATTCATCGCCGCTGGACACCGTTGCCGACGCCCGATGAATCGGGCAACTACAATCGAAGTACGTAAGTCCTGCTAATAAATCAATGAACACCCAGTCCCACGCCATCATTAATGTCGCGCTCCTGAGTCGGAAGGCAACCCCGCACCTCCACCGTTACGCCCTCATCGGTGCCGCATTGCCGGACGTGCCGATGTTTATCTTTTTTGCGGTTGAGGCGTCCATTCTCAAGCATCCACAAAGCCTGATCTGGGGTGAGCGATATTTCCTCCCAGAGTGGCAGAATCTCTTCGATATCTTCAACTCCATCCCGCTGTTCCTCATCCTTCTTGGGGTTGGCTACTGGCGTAAATCCACTCCCCTGATCATCTGCTGCTTGAGTCTGCTGTTACACGCTGCCGGTGATTTCTTCCTCCACCAAGACGACGGACATCGGCATTTCTTCCCGCTCCTCCAATACCGCTTCCATAGCCCAATCTCCTACTGGGATCCCAGACATTACGGCGGGATTGCATCAGCTATCGAAATATTGGTCACAATTGCCGCGTCGATCTATCTCTTTCCCCGGCTCCAATCCCGACTCATGAAGGGTGTATTGGTCTTTATAAACCTCATTTCTGCCCTCATGTATGTCGGGTTTGTTTTCTTCGATTGAGCGACCCGTTCCCTTACGGTTCAATACTCCACAACCTCCGCTGCTTCCAGCAAGGCCTCCCAATCTGTTCCATTTTTGCCCTCAAGCTGACTCCGTTTGAAAGTGAGAATCAGCGTTGTTGCCGGTTTGCCGTGGAATCCGTGGGGAAGACTTGATACAGCAAGAGGAGTCGGAAGAGGAGGAACTAGAGGTTTCGGAACCCTCAGAATAAACTTGCGGAACCGTTTGCCATTTTGGGGTTGTGAATCTTCCATTTCTTCGTCTATCTCTTTCTCTACAATTATTGTTTCATCCTGCCGATTGATAATTTTTTTGTTATTGTTTTGGCTTTTCTGCTCTGTGGTTCCTTCTAGTTCTCGTTTCGATTCTTCGAGGAGTTGCTGTTTCTCTTTTAGCTCGTGGATCTTCTTTCTCATATCTTCAATGGTTTCCCGTGGGTGAAGCATTGCATCTTCGATGTGGTCGACGACACGCCATTCAAAATCCAAAAAATCTGTCTCAAGGTCAATGGTATAATCAGGATAACCGAAGACCACAAACGAGATCGTATCATCAAACCCCAGTTGACTGATACGGGACCCATATTCGCCGACGAGATAGGCGAGTTGCTCCTTGAGTTTATCAACTTTTTCCGTACTATACGATTCGTTTTTGCCTACCACCCATACCGCTACTTCTGGTTGGCTTTGATGCCGAACTTCTCGCTCATATTTTTCCCACAGATTTGTCTTCTTCTCTGTTTTAACAATCCTCATCTCGTTTTCCGTCACAGGAAACCGTACATCAAGCAGGAACACAGCACCATAGCCTTTGAGATATAGGTGTTGACAGCCACCTCTACGGAAAAATCCGCCCTTAACATAATCGTGCTCAAATGTCTCGTGCATTGTTTCGTCAATAATCTGACACATCACCTTGAGATCTTCGACCATCTCGGTGTAGTCAATTTCATCTTGTGCAGACACGGTGCCGGTAACCAAGCCGATGCCAAGCATAGCTATGATAAGAGTCATATAGAATTTCATAATTGTATTCTCCTTTAATAATCTTTGGTGTGAGTTGGTGAGGTTGTCGTTTTCACATCGTTCAACAGTTCATTGGTTCAGAAGTTCATTGATGAACCCATTGTTTTTACGTTTCACGCCTCACGTTTCACTATAATGTCATTTCATATTCTTTTGTATTTCAGACACATGGGAAGCAAGGATGAACTCGAAGGCGCGCTGAGTCTCAAGAAATTCAGCTTCTGTTGCACCGGCAAGGTGCTGAAGTTCTTGACGGATAAATCCCAGGTCCTGTACCCGTTGTGATTGTAATCCCTGATAGATCAACACTAATTGTGCATCCGCCTGTTTCTGCCGTTCCTCCAGATGGACTTGGAGTTGTTTGCTGAATTCGTCCAACGCCCCTTGAAGTTGTTTTACAATCTCTACTTGGGTGGCGTGACGTTCCGCCTGAAGCAACCGGACCAGTTCCTGTTCTGTAATCTCCGGGACCGACTCCTGCCCAATCCTAAGTGTCAAACCACGGTCTGCCCATTTCACATCGACGCCGATCCATGCCAGCACAGAAAGACTGAGGGTCAAAATCAAACAAGCCGCCACACCCCAAGCGAGCCATCGCCATGCGGGTAATTGGGGGGGCAATGACAAAGGTTTAGGTTGTATGACATCATGCAACGCTTCTATATCGATTGGACTATCTACCTCCTCCCATTGGTCAAGGGTTTGTTGCGTCTCATTTAGACTCACCTGAAATTGCTCACACTCACGACAAGTCTGTAAGTGTGCTTTTAGTGATTTTTTCGCATCCGCGTCCAATTGATCGTAGCTTTCAGACACGATCTGCTCTCTAAAAAATCTGCAATCCAATGAAAACACCTCCTTTATATGTGAATCAGCCGTGAACGCTGAGAGATTTATAGTGGATCTTAGAATCAGTGAGACACTCCAAAACTGGTGCGGTTGGAAACCGCACCTACCGGGTGGCTTTATCCCCAATCAGCTATTCCTGTTCTGATAACATTTTACTGAGACGTTCCAGACCAGCTGCCATCCGTGACTTCACTGTACTGATGGGACACTCCAAGATTTCGGCAATCTCGTGAAATTTCATGTCGTTATAATGTCGTAGTGTTACTACAACTCGCTGATTTTCCGGCAAACGCGCCAACGCTGAGCGTACCCGGTCTTTAATCTCTTTCTTCAGCACGACCGCATCAGGTGCCCCCGATGGATCGATGAGTCTTTCGTCGAAACCGTCAGATTCTGACTCCAGATAAGCATCTATCGGCGTTTCTTTTCGACGCCGTTGTTTGGCAAGTATGTCCAGACAAAGGTTTGTCGCGATTCGGTACATCCATGTGGAAAATTGTGCCGTTGGACGATAGGTCTTGGTAGAACGATAGATGCGCAGAAAGACCTCCTGCCGAAGATCTTCCGCTAACGCTACGTCGTTGACCATTCGATAGCAGTAATTCAGCAGCGGTTTCTCCCACCGCTTGACCAATGTATCAAACGAAAGCAAATCGCCTGTCTGGAGTTGGAGCATCAAAGCCTCATCCGATTTCTCCATACTTACCCTCAATTTGGCTGGTTTCAATAGATATAAACGGTTGAGACGGGAAAAAGACGAGATTTTTTGAGAAAAGTAGTAGGCATACTCCGTATGCCGTAATCATAGGAGTACAGCACCTTACGTTTTACGTTTCACGTTTCACGTCCAATATGGTATCATACTCAAACGCTTGAGTTGGGTAGGTGATCGCGTTCCGAGAGATCGGGATGAGGAAAGTCCGGACTCCGCAGGGCGGGATGCTGGGTAACCCCCAGGAGCGGTGACGCTATGGAAAGTGCAACAGAAAGTAGACTACAACGCCTCGGCGTTGTACAGGTGAAACGGTGCGGTAAAAGCGCACCAGTTCCGATGGTGACATCGGAAGCTTGGTAAACCCCGTTTGGAGCAAGGTCGAATAGGAGGATGTATTGGGTGCGCCCGCCTAATCCTCGGGTATGACTGCTTGAGGTTGATGGTAACATCAATCCCAGATGAATGATCATCACCTTGATGCGCGAGAGCAATTCAGGGAACAGAAACCGGCTTATTCCCAACTCAAGCCCCTTCATCAGGAGGAGGATCTCCAATGGAACTGACAGAGGAAGAGCGGTTTAACTTAGAACGCAGGACGTATGATTGTCCCCCAACCCTGACAGACAGTCAGGTGCTGGAGTTCTGCCAACAGGGGTTTCTCGTGTTGGAAGGGGTTGTGCCAGACGAAATTAACCACCGGGCATTCGCGTATCTCGAAGAGAACACCTATTTTGAACCGGCAGAAATCCTTAAAGAGGATTGGTTCGTTAATAACGTGATCCTCAATCCACAGGCAGCCGGTGCAGTCAGATCGTTACTCGGTAAAAACTTCGGTTTACCAATCATGATGAGTCAGCATCGGGTCGAGTGCCCGATGTCCGGTCAATCATGGCATCGAGATGCGGGCTCCAAATGGGGACCTGAACTGAATTATCTGCAAGTGTTCTACTATCCGCAAGATACACCAGAAGGGTTCGGTCCTACCGAGGTCCTGCCCGGGTCACACCTTTTCAACGCGTCCGCACGTTATATGAGTCACTACGGCAACATTCGGGGCACGGTGAAAACAACCGCCCCAGCGGGTTCAATCTTCATCACAGTTTACTCGATATGGCACCGCCGCGCCGCGTCAACAGCGGAAGGGATGCGTCACATGTTGAAATACAACTACTGGCGAACCGTACCGCCGAAACGGGATTGGATACTTGAACCCGACTTCGACTTTGAAGCTGCGGATTACGGTCCCAACCGTTTCCAAAGTGCGCATATGTTCTACTGGCTTTGTGGGAAGAAGGAGGAATTTCGCTGGGTTGGGGGGCAAGGGTGGCCACTACGTTACGGTAGAGGACCTAACTACAAGCCATACGGCGCACCGTCTGCACCGCCGGGGGATTGGTAAAGACGATAGGCGTACATTACGGTTTCCATTTGATAAGGACACCGCCATTCGGGTAATGACCGTATGCTGTCAACACCGAGCCATCGTCCTGCGAAGTTGAATATAGGTGTCTAGAGACACACTCATACCATTGAGCCGGATTATTGTACGACCAATCGTCAAGGATGTACATCCGGTCTAAGTTCCACGTCTCACCATGATCATGACTGACGAAAGCATCACAACCGCGCCGATAACTTGCAAATTTTCCTCCACGTATATCCAACCGCCGGATAACGGTCATTACGAGATCATCGTTCGGGAGGCGGAGAAGATTCGCGTGCATCCGACCCGCTTCCAACAGATGCTCAACCGGTGACCATGTTGCCCCATCATCCTTAGAGATCGAGATGCCTGTTCCCTCGAAGTTATCATAGTGATACTTGATGTATTTACCGAGCATATCAGTGCGTATCGCAGCGACAATCCAACCGTTCGCAGCACGAACCATCGCACCTTCCCCACAGCCGCGCTCATACGTTACCCCCTCATAAGGGTCCTGCCATTTCCACGCGTCGGGCCAACTGTGGTTTTCCCATGTCCGCCCACCATCGTTTGACCACCGCACACAGCCACAAATTGCTTTATCAAAGCTGAAGTTGTCCGGAAACGTCTGCCCCGTCCACCCAATCCGTGTGGCGTGCCCTTGAGCATCGCGATCTACAAGTGGATTCCCCTCAGAACAGAAATCTTTCCCGTCCGGTGCCTTTGCCAACGGAATCCGTTCCGACCATGTGCGACCATAGTCGTGGCTGAAACAGAGCGACGAACCCGATTCCGCCATCAGTCCACCGTCATTGTAGCTGAGGATGCCGCCGCCCAGATCGGTCAACATGACGGGGCGGCCATAGCCGATCGCCTGATAATCGCCCCATGTCGCCCCACCATCTGCACTAATCGCAGCAACGGTTTCTTCACCGTTTTGGAAGGCTATGCGGTCAGTCTTTGCTGCTCCCAGCAACAGAATCTCGCCATTATCCATCTTCGCCAAGCCGAAGGGAACGACCTTGGCTTCCCCAAATCGTGGCAGAAATTGATATTCCGCCGGTTGGGACAGATAGCCGTCCTCACCATTTCCTACAAGTACTCGGTGTTCCTTCCAAGAGAATGTTTCAAGGTTATCGTCAGCTTTCTCAATCATAAGAAACGCTCCCATTAATGCAGAATTAGGATGGGTTGTAAAGACTGTGGCAGGTGCGAAACACAACTATTTTGCGATTGAATTGTCTGTGCGGGTATGTTACGATATTGATCCGCGAATAATCGAGAATCCGCAGTCGATATTAATTTTAACCAAGGTTCAAAACCGGGCAGGAGATCGGAATGCCAACTGATATTGATGAGTGCGTAGCAGAAATTCTGGACATCGGACATTGTATCCTACCAGATCATTTTCCGCGGACGGCACTTGAAGAATGTCGCCAGGCATTTCAGCTATTGCTGGAAGATGTCGCCGCCCGTATTCCCGAAGGCAACCGCGGTCCAAATCGATGGGCGATCGGATTGCCTTTTGCGCCGCCATTCTATCACTCCGTTTTCTTCAACGACGATACGGTTATCGAGATCATCAGCCGAATCTTGGGCGAAGACATGCACATCTCCTACTATGGAACCGACACACCGATATCGGGATCAGAATATCAACACGTCCACGCGGATCTACCTTTTCTGTTCAAAGAGGATCCGGGGCATCGCCACCCGCCAGCACTGCTGTCCGTGCGATTTACGTTCGTCGATATGACACTGGAGAATGGACCTTTTGAAGTCGCAGAGCGTACCCAACATCTACCCCGCACCGAAATACTGGAGAGAGCCAATGCAGGAAAAATCTCTCTCAAGCCTTTGCTGCTTAAAGCCGGAGACGTGCTAATCTCCGATCCGCGTACCGTTCACCGTGGTACGCCCAACCGCACCGATATGTCGCGTCCCTTCGCTGTGATTGTCCACAACCGCCACTGGTACAACATCAGTCGTGAGCGGCTGGAGGCAAATGAAGACACCCCCATGCTTACAGAGTCGTTCTACCAAACGCTGTCGGATCGGGAACAAGAACTGCTGCGAAAAGTCCCCAAAACAACTGACTAACCAAATTGTAGGAACTACCAGGTCTCCCCAAAAGACTTAAACGGGTGAAACCCGCTACAGTTTTTTCTGTGTCTGTTCGGATAACGCTTTGAAATACTGCTGAATCAGCTCCCGATACTGCGGGGGCAAACTTTCCTGCTCGCCCGACCGGAGATTCGATTCAATTTGCTGTATGCTTTCCAGCAACTTAGGGTCAAGTGGAGGTGCATCGTTTCCGATAGCAGTTGGTGTTTTGGCGACCTCACCCTTTCGTCTTTTGCTGACCTCTCGCTTCTGCAACGATTTGGAACTTTCGAGAAGCCGTGTCAAGATTTTCCGCTGCTTGTTTAGCACCTGCTGATTCAGATTACCCCTCTGAAGTTCACCTTCTACCTCCCGCATCTCTTCTGAAACACTGTTCAGATCTCCAATTACCTCTGACATCCTTTCCATCATATCAGCAAGTCGTTCTGTGGCTTCCCGAATCATCTGCTGCTCGTACGCCATCCGTCTGAGCAATTGTTCGTTACTTGGCGTTCGTCCTTGTTGGCACATCTGTTGGTTCAACTGCTGTGCCATTTCGTTCAATTGCCCCTGGCTTTGTGCCAATTGCTCAAGTTGCTCCAGCATATTTTGCATCCCAGCTTGACCCATCTGTTGGTTCATCTGGTCCATTGCTTCGAGCAGATCAGCGACCGCCTGGTTAAGGTCTGCCAACCCCTGCTTCTGAATCGGGACTGCGAGGTTCGGCTTTCTGTCTTCCAATGCTCGCGCTGAACGTTCAAAGGCATCCGCGGCAGCGTTAAGCCGCCAGACAGTTTTAGGGTCAATCTGCATCTGATTGCTGCCTAGCTCCCAGAGCCGATCCGCGAGCAGATTTAGCCCTGCCGCAAGTCCTAATTCGCTTGCTGCCAATCCCTGCAACTGCTTAACTTCACCTGGTAGATATCGTCCATGTCCAGATCCCAGAATCTCGTCAGTACCATCAATCACTTCCTCATGGGTTCTTGAGATATAGAGACCACTCCGCACCGCCTCGCGTATTGCAGTCAACGTCTCCTCTGCATTGCCGCCCTCCATAAACTCGAGCGCGTTATCCAGTCCTTGATGCAGCTCGGTGAGTCCTTGTTGTGCTTCCTGCCCCGATTCCATTGCATTCTGCATCTGATTTCCACGCATCTGTTGAGTAGCGGATCGGAGATCTTGCGCAATCCGCACATCCCGCGCGAATTGATTGAGCCGTATGATTTCATCAGCAACCCGTTTGAGGTTTTCCAATTCTGACATCTCTTCACCGAGTTCATCGAGTGTCTGATGGAGGTTGTCCATCTCGTCTGCGATACGCTCCTCCTGATTGGCAAGTCCGTTGAGACGCTGATCTGCATCTTGTGGGTTACTCTGGCTGTTCTGATTGGCTTGTTCAGCGAGATCGCTTAACTGGTCCATTAGACGCCCTTGGCGTTCTGCGAGTTCCTTCGTCTGATTTACCGCTGCTTCCAACTTCTGCTGGATGATCATCTGCTTATAAAGATCCTTGAGCCGATCGAGCTGCTGAAGAAACCTTTCTTGGTTAAAGTTTGCTTCCATCAACTTTTGCTCCTGCTCGGATAGCTCCTGCTGCTCCAATGCCTCAGCCAGCTTGCGTAGCAACTCCTTATACTCTTCCGATAGGGCTTGCTGCATCAGTTCCTGTAACTCTTGAAACTTCTCAACCGTCTGCATATCAAACAGTTGTTGCTTCTGCATCTGCTCGGTGGTCTGCTTCATCTCTTCGAACAGATCCTTCGCTGTTTTGTCAATCTCTTTCTGGTTCTCAAGGACGCGCTCCATCAGTTTCTTATCTTTCAGAGTCAGCTCTTGGCTCTTCCGTATTTTGTCAAGCAGTTCATCGGTTATCGCGGTCTGCTCTGCCTGCTCATCGTATAACGCTTCAAGCCCCTGCATCCCAATTTCCTGTTCAACTTCGACCTCATGGTAAAGTTCAGCCAAAGTCGGAACACGGATCGAATAGATGTTGGATTTGCCGACGTTCGGTCCAGAAACATTGTCCGCATCAACTGCCTCCGCATGGTAAGAGACCACATCCCCAGGATACAGTCCAATCGGATCGATGTCCCAAGGGAATTCAATAAAAACTGGTGTGTCTGCTGGATTCCACTCTTTCAGAGGCACTGCTATGGCATCATCTGCCCCTTCAACTCGATAAACAAGTTGAATCCTCTCTACACCGTAATCGTCTTTCGCGTCGAGTTGTAGGGAAACAATCATTGAGTCATCAAGCACAACATCTTTGCCCGGTGCAACGATTTCGATTTGTGGTTCGGTGTCCTCAATTGCGTGAATCGTGTACACAATCGGTTGTGCGTTTGGGAGGCTATTCGTGTCGATTAGTTCGATATGATACTTTTCGCTACGCTGGACAATAAAGCTACCGGACAACAGCGTTCCTTCTGAAACGGAAAGTTTGACTGGGTCCGATTCTTCAAAGACCAGCCGTGCTGAAGCGATGGGCTTGTTTCCCGCTCCCTCAAAATTAATCGTTGTTCCAATGAGGGTGGTAACATTGCCAAGATTCTCTTCGAGTACTTGCGGCGAAAGCTGCGTATATTTCGGATAGTTGAGTTTAAGCTGGAAGCGACTTAAAATTGGTGCACGAGCAACAGTAATGTGAAAGTGTTCTGATCTTTCTGCCTTCACCGCAATGTAGTATTCCATTGATTGCTTGACATTCTTGAATGTGAGTCGATAAGCGATTTCGGTCTCGTTCCTGGTCATCAACAGATTGCGCCACGCGCTCACTGATACGGTCGTTTCGCCGCTACTCCCCACGCGATAGTAGAGATACACGGGTGCCCCCAAGTGGCCCCTCACTTTTGCGGTGATTGTGACATCTGCCCCGGATTCAATTAGCGCACTTCCCGGCTGAACCTCATCAATCTGGACGATGAGGATATCCTGTGGTGTTTTAGGTAGTTCGTCGAACGCTTGTGCAAAGTCCTTTGCCGCAGACGGAAAGATGAAAAAGGTGATAAACAGCAGCGCGAAAGCGACGAGCGCAAAACCACCGTACTGTCTAAGCTTCAGAAACTCTTGTGAGAAGACTTTTTTGCTTTCGATCTCAGCCATCAATTGATGCGTCCCTTCAATCAATCTCTCAATGAATACCGAAGCGTATCCGAAGCGGTTGTTCTCCATTTCCGGCTTCAGTTGGACAGCGCTCAAAATACGGTTTTCAAATCCGGGATAATGAGCTTCAACGTATGCCGCCACACGAGCATCGGTAAGTTTCTGGACCACAGGGCGAATCAAATAGCGAAACGCTGCATACACACCAACTCCTAACCATAACAACACCAGTCCCATGCGAAGGAAGCGCGGCAGCGGTAAGATCTGATCAATGACAAGTGCAGGGACAAGTGCGAGGGCAAGGGCACCTAACCACCGGAGTAAACTGTGGGAGAATAGTAATAATCGCCACTGTCTTCGCAGTGCGTGAAGCCGATCAATTATCTCTTGATAACTCTGTTCCGTGTTTGACACAGCGTAACCTCCATTGTCCTCTTCCCGCTTAGTGTGTTAGCACATACACCGCAACGTTGACCGCCATCTTTGCTGCAAGCTCGCGAACCTGTGGTGTATCCTTGGGATGCACTTGCGGATCTTCCAACCCATCCCCAATGTCCGAGCTATAGACATAGTAAACAACCATTCTGCCTTCGTGGAACAACCCGAAGCCCTGTGCAGGTTTCCCATCGTGTTCGTGGATCTTTGGAAGTCCGTTAGGCAAATCGTAGAAGCAGTGGTAGATGAGGTGTGAATCCGGTATAGGTTGCAGTGACTGATTGGGAAACACACGACGTATTTCACGACGGAAGCTCTCATCTAATCCATAGTCATCATTCACAAAAAGGAAACCGCCATGTGTCAAATAAAAGCGCAGCGCCTCGACCTCTTCCTTAGTGAGGCGAATGTTGCCATGGCCCACAATATAGAGCATTGGGTATTGATACAGGTTCCGATCTGTCAACTTCACAATCACACGCTCTTTTGCTGCTTCAATATCTGTCCTAGCGCGAAGGATATTCAGCCAGTTAGAAATTGTAGTCTGATCGCCATACCAGTCGCCGCCACCACTGTATTGAACTTGAGCGATGACAAACTTCTCACCAGCACTGTGAGCAGATCCGATCACGAGTGCCACACTCAGCACGATGTAGAGTGTAAAGCGTAACGCGTGATTTATTTGACACCCAGCTGTTTTTTTTCTCATATCCTACAAATCAGACCAGTCCTCTCCGCATGCGTAAAAACCATTCTGTTCCTAAGAATCCAACTGCAAGGATCAGGACGATTGGGTTATCCCAAAGTTCACGTTCTTGGACCGCGAAGACCGATTCTTGAATAGGCTTTATCTTTTCAGGTAGCGATCCAACCTCAACAATCGAGGTGTAATGACCGCCGGTCTTGGAGGCAAGCTGTTTAAGCAGATCCTCGTTGAGCTGCGGATGGTCAAACTCCGCCAACGGAGATTCCACAAAAACTTCCGTTAAGTCCTCACCGAGCGTGGCTGAACGATCTACGCCTGTAGCGCGAATGCTGTACGCTCCCTTTTGGTTGGCACGGAACTGAGCACGATAGGTGCCCGGGTCCTGTGAATATGCGCTAATTCTGACCTGAAAATGTTTTTCGTCTGGTGGAGTAACCTCGATTTTGAGATTTGCAGCAACCATCGGTTGATAGCTCTCATTATAGGTGTATGCGATGATCTGGACCTCCTCGCCAACTGAATAGGTTGTCAAATCTGTCGTAACGTTAATCCGCTTCGTATCTATCCGTGTTGACATCCAGCGAATCGTCTGCCCCCAGAAACGGGGATAAGTGTCGTCCTCATCTTTGAAATTCCATACACCAAACCCCCAATTCCACAGCCCTTCGGCGGCGATTAGCAGGCTCTTGCCTAACCCTGAGCGTTGAAAAATCATGATTGGCAGCGTCGTCTGATTTTTTTCTGACTGAAACTCGGCGAGTGTTGTTGCCCCACTCTTAAGTTCAAATCCGCCCAACCGACGCGATAGCGGCGGCAAATCACGCCATAAGGCTTCCACTTTTGCTTGCGTTTCTGCCAATCGAGTAATTGGATGGTACATACCCTGTTGCGTCAATTGTAGACTAAAATCTTCATCCTGCACGTAGCAACCGTTGGGTGGAATGACAATAGGCAAAAGGGAGGCAAGCTCGGTTTTCCTAAAGCCATTACGACCAAGTGAGTGCCGACCGCCGAGGAATATGACGGCTTTCCCCTCTCTTTCAACGAAATCGACAATCGCCGTACGCTGTTGTGGAGTTAAAGTGTCGGAACGGAGGTCGCCGATGATGAGTATATCGTAAAATAGTAACTCCTCAAGCGTTTCCGGAACACGAGACATTCGAGTTGTCTGGGTTGTCTGTGGATAATAGCCGTCGTAACGGGCTAACAACGTTCCACGGAGCTGGTTTGGTGTTTTGCTTGATAGGATAACACAGGTCGAATCGATGTTTGGATCACGCTCAACTATCCGCTTAAGGAAAGCGTATTCCCAGCCAGGTTGTCCTTCAATGTAAAGCAGGTGTAACTTTGTCTTGACTACCTTCAACGGAAACGCCCGTGTGTTGTTTTCGGCAGTCAGTTCACCTTCAAGCGTGGGAACAGAAACGACGTATTGAAAAGTACCTTCCTTTTGAGGATTCAAACCAAACTCAATCATCTGCGTCGGTTCATCCGTTAGTGTAATTGGCACACTGTCCACAACCTGATTATCCATCATGAGTGAAACACGTGTCTGACTCCCTGAGTAGCCTGTGTGATCTACGGTAACGCGAATCGGCACATTGTGCTCCGTGTAAACAATAGGACTGACTTCAACTCGAGAGAGTTTAAGATCTCTTGGCGGGGTAGGGTCGCCGACACCGACCGCATAGATGGGAATCTCTGTTTCAGTCATCCTACCAACCACGGACGTTGAGGCGTTATGAGCCCCATCGGTGAGCAGAACTATCCCCGCAAGCAGTTGACCACGCCACTCGTTAGAGGCATCATGAATTGAGGTTGCGATATCAGTTAATCCGCCCACCGCATCAAGTGAGCCGATCTCACGAGGAATTTGGTGAGACCGTTTATCAAAGCGGTACAGGTGAACATCAAATCGGTCAGTTAGGGTTGGAAGAAAACGACTGGCTGGGTGGAATAAAATGCGGTTCACAAGATCTAATCTTGTTGAGGATTGACCTGCTGATTCTACATCTTGAAGCTGCATGCTCTGGGAGGTATCGGCAAGAATCAATAGGTTTGTTGGTGGGGTAATATCTTTTCGTTCAATCAGCACCGGTTCAAGCAGACAGATTAGCAACACAAGTGCTGCGAAAATTCGCAGACCGATGAGAAGCACCCTAAACCTTCGACTCAGCGGACGATTCAAGCGGAGATACCCATACACTGTAATACTAGCCATGATAGCTAGTCCAAGCGCAACCGCCCACCATGGCCACAGGTAAGTAAATCGCATCAAAGTTCCTTCTTCATTTCCAATTTATGGTGAATTATACCTTATACCGAAAACCCCGTCAACTTAAATACCAGTGCGGCTTGCGGTTCGATAGAATGCCAGTCTATCCCTGCATCCACTAATCAACTCGGAAATTTTACTTTTTGGGGGTTGACAAGGAAATCCATCTTCTGTAGAATTAGCGTTGTCTCATTCAGCCGACTGCATCTGTACTTAACTTTTTAGGGTTAAACCGTTGCCTTGAAACACATGAGCAAGGGGGTGGAGTCAATCCAATCATCACCCATATTAGACAGAATTTACGCGATAACACTCAGTTTCCGAGGAGAAATGATTCCAGCAGAGATTGTCTTGAGTCCCGAAACACATCAAAAGATTGTGGAGCAATCGAACTTGCTGCAGGGACTTGAGTCAAAAAAAGATCCGGTCTCTGCGCTTAAAGGAGCTTTCTCAATTCCAATCACAATTCGAGAAGAGAATACAGACATTATCGTTGTAAAAGGACTATATCCAAACCTTTGCCCGGTTTGTGGGCGCCGCATTCCATTCTTGCGAGAGATGATTGAGCGTATTGAATCCCGATCTGTTAAACGCATCCGCTGTCCATTGGGGCACCGCTACGAGGGGGAAATCAAAGTCTACTACCTGAATATCTTTCAGGAAAACCAATCAGAACCCGAAGCAGTTCAAGTGTGTCCACAATGTGGGAGTGAAAATGTACAGAAGTTAAGCCAAACGGATATCTTCTGCCTAGATTGCGAATGGGACAATCTGAAACATATTCACGACTCTTAGCGCGTGTGCTGGAAAGGATACTCAAAGCACAATAGTAGAAGGACGTTGCTCCAACTGAACATGCAAATAAAAAAGCCATGCTGCACGATTTCTGACAGCATGGCTTTTTCGTGCCCCGATAGTAGGTTACGGGGACAGGTTTGTGTTGTTACCTTGCGGTGATTAATGGTGATGGTGCCCATGTCCATGTCCATGATGATGATGTCCATGGTCATCCGGTTCTTCCTCCACCTCTGTAATTAACGTCTCGGTTGTAAGCAGCAATCCTGCGACGCTCGCGCCGTTTTGAATCGCGGATCTTACTACCTTCGTTGGGTCAACGACTCCTGCCTCAAGCAGATCTCCATACTCACCGGTTGCGGCGTTCAAGCCGTAGCTGCCCTCACCGTTTTTGACCTGAGCAGCAACGACAGATCCTTCCAAGCCTGCGTTTTCGGCAATGGTTCGGATGGGCGATTCCAGAACGCGGCGGACAATGTTCACACCGGTCTCTTGGTCGCCCTCAAGCTGAAAGTCTTCAAGTGCTGCGCCCGCTCTTAGCAGTGCGATGCCACCGCCCGTCACAATGCCCTCTTCAACGGCTGCACGGGTCGCAGACAGAGCGTCTTCAAATCGCGCCTTTTTCTCCTTCATTTCGACTTCCGTTGCGGCACCCACATTGACGACAGCGACTCCACCTGCGAGTTTTGCAAGGCGTTCTTCTAACTTCTCCCGGTCATAATCAGAAGTTGTCACCTCGATCTGTTGTCGGATCTGTCCAATACGTGCTTGGACATCCTCCGTCGCACCCGCTCCGCCTACAATCGTTGTGTTATCTTTGTCAACGATCACACGCCGTGCACTGCCCATCATACCGGCTACTACGTTTTCCAAACGGATGCCGACATCTTCTGAAATTACCTGACCACCAGTGAGGATGCCAATATCTTCAAGCATTTCCTTACGACGATCTCCGAAGCCGGGGGCTTTCACTGCAACAACCTTAAGGCCACCACGAAGCTTGTTCACAACCAACACCGCTAAAGCTTCTCCCTCAATATCTTCAGCAATGATAAGCAACGGGCGTCCAAGTTGACCCACCTTCTCCAAAACTGGAACGAGATCCGTAACCGTGCTAATTTTGCTGGTATTGATCAGGATGAGCGGATCCTCCAATTCAGCGACCATACTCTCGGGATCTGTCGCAAAATGTGGCGAGAGATAACCCCGATCAAATTGCATACCTTCAACAATATCGACTTCTGTTTCGGCGCTCTTACCGTCTTCAATTGTAATTACGCCATCTTTTCCAACTTTATCCATTGCATCGGCAACGGTCTGTCCAATATCGCTGCGATTTGCGTTATCATTGGCGGCAATTGACGCGACCTGTGCGATCTCATCGCTTGTATTAACCGATTTGCTCTGGTTTTGGAGTTCTCCAACAATGACTTCGGCGGCCTTATCAATCCCGATTTTCAACTGCATCGGATCCGCACCGGCGGCAACGTTTTTGAGACCTTCGTTAACGATTTCTTGTGCCAATACGGTTGCTGTAGTTGTGCCATCTCCCACCGCGTCATTGGTCTTGGTTGCGACCGATTTCAGTAATTGGGCACCCATATTCTCATAGTGATCTGGAAGATCGATTTCTTTCGCTACCGTTACACCGTCGCTGGTGATCACGGGTGCTCCAAAGGATTTCTGAAGAACAACGTTTCTCCCACGGGGACCCAACGTAACTTTCACAGCGTTTGCTAGTGCGTCCGCGCCCCCCTTAAGGGCGTTTCTCGCTTCTACATCAAAGATCAGCTGTTTTGCTGCCATAGTGTTCCTCCTTAGCTGGCGGTACTGTAATCAATTTTAAGAGATAAGCCTTCGTTTCGCCTCATCTTGAGACAGGATCTGTATCCTCTGTTGGTAAGAGTCCAACTGTAGAGAGACTCTCGGTAAATCCTACGAACAGATCCATGATATAACAATTTCAAAATCCGAAACTTTTAGCACTCTCATAGGGTGAGTGCTAAAAGCAGGCGAAATTATATCATTACTGTTTCCCAAAGTCAACCCGAATCTCAACCGGATTCAGGTTTCTCGCTTGCTGCAGCCAGTAATGCGTGATAAAATGATTCCGTCAAATTGCACAACCCGGTGCATCAACCCTTGCGTATGCCACAGATTGGGCAGTTTTTGTTTGCAACTAGGTATAAGATTCATGAGATAATTCGATAATCGTCTGATATTGCCTCAACCGAACCGATACATTGCCCGATAGGCGTAAAGGTTGGATTGTTCATTCAATGTGAAGCAATTCCAAAAAACTCAAGATACTGGAAAAATTTATCTACCCGATCATTTGCCTACTCAATGGTATAATCTTTGCTTCCAAGATAATAGTGATGCATCTCTTGATACAAATAATAGGCTGTTGATTCAAGTTGATAACACTTCGTCCTATCGCCCTGTTTCAATCGTTTCATATCGATCCAAGATCTCATGATGTGTTCCTTTGTGCGCAGACGAGCATGGAAAGGAGAATGAAAATTGAACCGCATGTTTCTGAAAGATATGTCCTATCGCAAAGCAAGGGTCATCTTAACCACGATTGGTATCACTGTGCTAATCGCCCTTATTCTGATGTTAGGGGGAATCATGAACGGTATGCGCATCCAAGCGCAGCAATACCCTAAATTCACGGGAGCCGACATTTGGATCTCTGCAGAAGGTTCTGGCAGTGCCTTTATCGGCTTTTCACTACTCGTGCCAGAGCATCTTGCCTACCTCGATGGTGCACAACCGCTGAAGCCGCAGTCGGTGTCACCGCTCGTTTTCGCACATGCGCGCCCTGTAATCCGTGGAAAATTAGGTAAAGCCGTTGTTGTGGGATATAAGTCTGGCAAATTGGGAGGACCTACACAGTTTGAATTAACCGAAGGACGACTGGTTACTGCCAGCGAATATGAAGGATGGGCGGAAGCGGATATTCCACCGCGTGAGGTTGTTGTTGATGAAAAGATGAATCTCGAAATCGGGGAACGAATCTTGATCGGGAATAAGGACCTCAAGGTAGTTGGAAAGGCAAGAAGCTTGATGTTTGTGCTCGACACGCCGCTACTGTTTATGGATCTTCGGACTGCACAAGAAGTACTTCTAAAAAACTCGCTTCACGTCAATATGATGATAGCTCAGGCAGCGGACGGATATACGCCGGAAAAAGCCGCAAAGGAGCTTGAAAACTTCGATGAACAACTTAAAACGATTGATGTACGCACCCTTAAGCAGACACTCGGTGATATTATTGCTACCTATGTCGATGAACCGATGAAAGCTGTTCAATTCCTGCGCGTAATGCTCTGGATTGCCGCGGGGCTTATCGTCGGAATGATTACCTACGTTACAACGCTCGAAAAAACTCAAGAGATTGGTGTCCTCAAAGCAATTGGTGCGTCTAATCTTTATATCTCAGGGTTGATCATTAAACAGGTTGTTCTGATGTCGGTGGTCGGTGTAATCTGTGGGTTGATTTTGTCCTACATCTTTGCCGCTGCTGCACCAATCTTTGTGTCAATTCATCCAATCGAATCAGGCATCGTCGCGCTAATCAGTTTTGTTGTGTGTTGTGCCGGTGGTTACCTCGCGGCGAGAAAAGCGATCGGCGTGGACCCAATGGTCGCATTCAGAGGAGAGGTCTAATCTGCGAAGGTTACGTGCGGAAGGTGAATAAATCGACGATATAAATTTCCGACTTAGATGTGCCAGGAACCGTCGCTTCTCTCGCCCTGTCTCAAGAGTGGCGACACACGAATTGCTATACGGATAGGGAGGAACTTAATGGGAATGGTTGTCGAGGGAAAAGGATTAACAAAACATTTTGGCGAAGGAGATGCGAGGGTTGTCGCTGTCGACCAAGTTGATATCGCCATCGAAGAGAGCGAACTGGTGATGTTCATGGGCGATAGCGGTTGCGGTAAGACAACGCTAATCAGCCTGCTCGGTTGTATCCTCACACCAAGTGAAGGAGATGTTTGGATTGATGGTGAACAGATCGATTATGAAAGTCGCGATTTATCCCAACTTCGCAGCGAGAAGATTGGCTTTGTGTTTCAACTGTTCAACCTCATCCCATACCTAACGGCGCTGGAAAATGTGATGGTTGCCATGAACATCGCTGGACAGAAGGGCGATGAGGCAGAGAAGCGCGCGACGGAACTTCTCACTCAGGTTGGATTGGCAGAACGCTTAGACCATCGACCCGCACAGCTCTCAGGGGGTGAAAAGCAGCGTGTCTCCTTTGCACGAGCCCTTGCCAACCAGCCTAAAATTATCTTTGCTGATGAACCCACCGCGAATCTTGATAGCCGCCAGAGCGCGAATCTGATGAACCTTGTTAGTGAACTTCGCCAAGAGCACCAGACTACCATTGCAATTGTAACGCATCACGAGGGCTTGAAGAAAGATGCGGATCGCGTGATCCAGATGAAAGATGGACAGATTGTGTCAGTATAATACCGTAGGATTCATTGTAACAATATCAAGCTGTAAACATGGTTCATGCGGAACCAATGCACCGACTAAGTAAGATTTGGTGACGGGAGGAGATAACCCATGTCCAATTCAAAATTTGTTCCGCTTAAGGAGGCAGATCCTCATGTAGAGGAGCCCCATATCTTGTCTTCAGCATTTGTGGATGACGGATATCTTTTCTTCAGAAATCTGCTCGATAAAAAGCGGGTAGAGACCGTCAGAGATGGCATTATTGACGTCCTCAAGGAACATGGGTTTGTAAATAGAGACGCGAACTCAGATCCAATTTGGTCAGGTCAATGGCCAGAGACCAATGAGTTTTCACCCGATGGGGTGGTGACAAAAGCCGTTGTTAATCTCGGGATACTCGAAACCTTGTCCGTAGCACCAGAGCTTATCGAAACGCTGGAACGGGTGTTCGGTGGACCAATCTTCTGCTGGGCAGATAACAAAGGTAGACTGCGACTAATGCTCAGTGGCGAAAAGAGTATCCAGGTCGCAGATGGCCCCAAGTTTTCTTTTACAACACCGCCCCATCAAGACTACTATTTTTTCCGACCGGTAGAATTCTGTACTGCTTGGATCCCGCTGATGGACATTGATGCGGTCATTGGTGGACTAGCGATTGAGCGTGATTCGCACAAAGAGGGTTTACATGAAGTGTGGTGGAAGGGCAAAGATTATCTGGGTGTGGCTGAAAATACGGAACAAGCCAGAGCCTGGCGTGAGGAAGGAGGGGTCGTTGTTGCCGGCACAACAAAACCTAAGAACGCCGATCGCATCTGGCTTCGATCCGATTACCAACTCGGGGATGTCCTTATTTTTCATCCATTGATGATGCATATAGGCGTCGCAAATACCTCGGATAGAGTGAGGATCTCTACCGATTTCAGGTATCAGCGAAAAGGCACCCAGACGAACTGGGAATCCCACACTCCCATGGCTGAATCCTCGGAATACTTTGGCGCAATTTTTAAATCTTTAGATGAACTAGGCGTGAAAACAGGGGTATATGAAAAAATCTGGGAGACCATGCGCCTCGAGGGACCGTGCGGAGAAGCGGATTATGACGTATCTAAACGGGTCCAAGAGCGAATTGGGCAGGCAGCCGCATCACATTAGCCGTTACACTAGCACGGATATCTGTTTCTAATCAACGCTGTTGGTTGCCAGCCTTTAGGACGACTGTTGTTGTCACAAATATGCTGCGTGAAACAATAGGTAGTTCATAAAGTTGTTGGAGGAACGGAACTATGCTGCCTCAGAATCGTCGCCGCAGATCCATTCATGCCTTACTCATTTCGCTGATTGTCTATCTCTTGATTGCTATAGTGTGGACATTTATGTACTATGAGCAAGATGGAGCCGAGTTTGAGGAGGTAGTAGAAGTTGCACTCCTCAACCAGAAAGACCTTCTCAAGTCTCGCCGCGAGACGCTTAAACCGCCTCCGCCGAAACGCATCATGGTTCCGAGACAGGTTCAATCGTCAATTGCCCATCAGCCTCAAACAGTCAAGCTAACACCCTCGTCAAATCCGATTAGTGAGACTCTCCAACCCTCCGACCAACCCCTGCTCCACAGTGCCTCCCCCGATCAACTCAATCCCCAAGATCAACTTCCTGATGTCACAACGGCGGCGGAACAACTTAATAGCCGTGAAACACGAATTAGTGAGGCGGTTGCAACACGCTTTCAAACACGCGATGGGGAGGGTGTGAAAAGCCATCGCCAGCGGGCAAAAGGGGACGGTAAGGACGGCATCCATAGACTCGAATCTACCGGCACATCAGACATCGGTACAGTTGGCGATCGTCCCGGGAAACGTGGTTCAGGTCAGCAAGATGGCTCCGGCACGTCAGACAGTTCCGCCGAGAGCCCCTTTGCTGAGGCTTTACGTCGCATCGCTGAGCACATCATAGCCACACGTACAAGAGATCAGGTTGATGTTGTCTTTGTATTGGATACGAGTGCGAGTATGCGGGATAACATTCAGCAGGTTGCGGATAATCTGTTCAGTATGACTGATGCGTTTGATGAGATCAATATCGAATATTTTCTTGGCATGATAGAGTTTAGTGTTAGACACGAGGGGCAGATGCTGAAACGGCGACCGCTTGTACCAGATGTCGGGCTGCTTCGGTATCAGATGAGAAAAATCCGACTGAGCGGGGATGAGCACGCGCTCGATGCGATGATGGACACCTTCAACTCCATGGAATTCCGTTCAAATGCCGATAAGTTTCTCGTGCTCGTTACAGACGAATCCGCCACGACCCAGTCGGGGGTAGAATTGGATGAGATGCGTCAGAAAGTGATCGACAGTTGCGAGTTGAATGAATTGCGTGTCAACGTGCTGGGACATACGGAAAAGTATCAAACACGTCTTGCGGAAGAAACCGGCGGGCTATGGCAAGAGATTCCCGGCGGGCTCAAACAGAGAACGAGTTTGCAGGCTTCACCTACCAGCAAGGGCGGTCTCGTTGAAACCTTCCGTACAATTGCCACCGATATCCGCCGAAACGCCGGTGCACTGTTATTCAGCCTTGAGCTCGAATTCCAAGCAGCTTTGGACGACCATGGGGATATTCTCACTCAAAAACTTCGTCGAGAATTTCAAAAGAATAACGTTGTTCTTTCCGAAGCTTGGCAACTCTCTGAAAGTGCTACTACCTTAGTAAGGTCGCCAGGTGAGATATGGGTAATCACCGATCATGGCAGCGGACGGGTCTATACAATTCGGAAAGAGGGAGGGAAGCTCAACGTTTACCGCGGTATCCATCCAGAAGCTTCTGCACACCAGATAGCGGACATTGTCATCATCCTTGATTATAGTCGTAGCATGGGCGGCAAGTCTGAAGCACTAATGCTCGGAATCAGCGCCTTAATTGGGAGGTTACAGCTTTTGCCGATTGACTATCAAATAGGACTCATCCGTTTTGCAAAGGCAAAGGATGCAATCAAATTGGTTGACGGTGCAGATGTCATCCAGATGCCGCTCGGAGAAACTGGGATACGGGACCTGCTTGCAGATCCCTTCGGTGGAGATGAACATCTTACGGATGCCATTGTGAAGGGACTACCACAGATCCGCTTTCGTCGCGATGCCAGTCGTTTTATCCTTGTCTTGACCGATGAGCCAACCACTGGTGTTGTCCCACCAGAACGCGCAATAGCGGTTTGCCAATCACTGGGTGTGCGGGCGTACGTCATCGGTGTGCCGGGAAAAGGTGACTTTCAATGGCAGTTGACGAAACAGACCGGCGGTCTGTTCTTCCGAATGCCAAAACACTTGCGCCAAGCCTATCTATACCAGTGACACACATCCATGGCTAAATCATTACGCCTGTTTCTGGTCGCTTTTAAAAAACACACGGATGCAAAAAAATCCTTGACAAATGAAAATGTGTCTGATAAAATTAACAGTGTTAAGTTAAATTACTATGTAAATCGAGGGGAAGGACCATGGGTGTTAAAGAACGGAGAACCAGGGAAAAAGAGCAGTTACGGCGTCAAATTCTTTCTGCGGCGCGAGAGCTGTTCGTCAATGAGGGCTATGAGAGTGTCTCTATGCGGAAGATTGCCAATAAGATCGAATATTCACCGACGACGATCTATCTCTATTTTGAAGATAAGGCGGATCTTTTAGACTCCGTTTGCAAGGAAACCCTCTTGGACCTGTTGAACACGCTTGAACGGTTAAAAGAGGATACCAGCGATCCTGTCGAGGCTCTGAGAAAGAGTGGAAAAGCTTATGTCGAATTCGGTCTAAAATATCCGCAAGACTACAAGCTGACGTTTGTCATACGTCCTCAGTTCCAGAAGGGGTTAGGTTTGCAACAAGGATCAGTTGGCGAAAAGGTATTCGATTACCTGCGTGCAATGGTCTCTGAATGTATTCGACAGAAGGCATTTCGCCAGGTGGACCTCGAAACTACCGGTCAGGCACTGTGGTCGGCTGTTCATGGTGTTACATTGCTCCTGATTGATTTTTCCGATTTCCCTTGGACTGAGAAAGACAAATTGATTGACATGGTAATTGACACAATGATCGATGGCTTGAAGGCATAGATTTCAAATTTTTTGGCGCAGGTCGCCATATTTTTTTTGTTATCACATTAACACTGTTAAGTTATTTATCTATGCTAACATATGAATAACCTTGGAGGAAAAGTAAGAATGAAAGCGCGAAACCCAGCCTACAAACACTTTCTTTCCGCAAAACCGAGTTCCACAACCGACTGCACACGGCATTATCGACAGAGTTTGCTCTCCATACTGGTTTTCGGAGTATTCCTGTCGGGCTGTTCAGGTTTGTTCGGTAAAGATGTCGATCCGACATCGCCTACCGCTAGGGAATTTACCTTTGAGCAGTACGAGATCGTCACAGGCGTCGCAAAACACCAGACTGTTTTAACGGGATTTCTTCTCGGTGGTACTATCGCGGAACTTGTCGTGGTGAGCATTGACGATAACGACGACCGCCGCTTGCACATCTACGCGTTTGACGATGGCAGCTGGGTACTGAGACTGGACGTAATGCTGCGTCCCGAAGTGCTGTTCGTCGACGTGGCTAACATCGGCGGACGTGACCGCTTGATTACGTACGAGAACGGTTACCTGAACTGGTTCGATCCCGACTTGGCAACGGAGCACCCGCTGGTAGCAGTTGCTTCCAACACTCCTCCTCCCAAAGGCGAAATCCCCCACGTCGATGTCACTCACGATCTCAACGGCGACGACCGCGATGATCTGGTCGTGCCGGACTCCGATGGCTTCTGGGTACTCATGCAAATGGACAGCGGTGTGTTCGCCGATCCAGTGAAGATTGGATCCTCCATTGAAATAGGTAGGTTCTACGCGGCTGATGGATATCGATACAACCCTTGGGAAAAGGGGGCCATCCACGAAATTGACTATAATCGGGATGGTCGCAGCGACCTAGTGTATTGGAACGAAGATCATTTCGTGATTCATCGCCAAGATGAGCGTGGGTTGTTCTCCTCAGAAGTTGAGGTGTTCACGACAGAGGTGTCCTTCGACTCCGACGACCTCGGATCGCTTGTCGCTCCCGATGGGGTCCGTGGCAGACGTTTTGATCACGGAGCACCCGGAGCTATGACAGGAAGAGTGCTGCATGCGTTCACCGACATGAACCATGATGGCATAGCCGATCTCTCAATCTTCTCATTGCAGGCGGGGAACGGCAGATTCCTTGGGCAGACATCGGAGCTTTGGGGTATGCAATCTACCTACGAGGTACATTTCGGTGCACCGATCACCGATGGCACTATATTCGCAACGGAAGCGAGTACTACGATCCAATCAGATGGCATTCCTTTTGATTTGGGGCAACAGGACTTCGACCACGACGGTCAGATCGACATGAGCTTTGCGATTATTGATCCCGGCATCTTCAAAGTCGTGGGTATGTTGGCTAGAGGGATCCTGACAAAGTCCGCAGTGCTGGATCTCCATTTCTACCGCATGGCAGGGGGATCCTATCCGGACGAGCCCGACGCCGCCCGCAAGATTAAAACATACTCTCCCGGCGACTCAGGGAAAAAAGCCATGCACTTCCCATCGCTACTGTTCGGGGATGTGAACGGCGACGGACGATCAGATCTACTGGTACAGCATGGGCAGAAAGAACTTCGCGTCTTTATCGGTGTGCCGGGACCGAATCTGTTTGTACGGAAGCCTCAAAAGGTGGCAGTCAACATGCCCTATGAGGAATATACTTGGCTGGTGGATCTCAACAAGGATGGAGTACAGGACGTCCTTATGCACCACCCAGCCACCACCGAATCACATCGGCTGACAATGCTGATCGCTCAATAAGTGAAAAATGAGTGTCAACAGAGACATATATGCACACTACTGCATGAGTCCACGCGATTGTGGATCCATAGAGTTAAGAACGTGAGTTATCGCAGCGTTCTACGTTTCACATTTCAAAAAGGAGAAAAACAATGATACGTTCAATTTGTTGCTTAATCTGTGTTCTTTTGGGACTAACCTTGAGTGCTTCGGTTCAGGCGCAAGAAACCGACCTCACCAAGAATTTTGGTATTGGACTTCAGGCGGCTACACCCGCATTTGGCGGAATCAGTTTTCGTTATAGCGGACTGGCACCGGTCTATCTTCAAACCGTTGGTCGCTTTATTCTTAACGATCAGAACAGTGACCACATGTTGGGGGCTAGTGTTTCGTACGCCATAGCCGAACATCAAAACAGACTGAATATTGCTCGACTCTATTTTGCGCTAGAAGGTGGTTGGCGCTATAATAAGGAGGAAGCGCTTGATACAACAACTCTCGCTGCTGGACTCGCGTTTGGAGGCGAACTTGTGTTTTCGCTTGGAGGAATCCCTCTCGGCTTGAACGCCCAGATCGGTCAAGGGTTCGGCAGGGAAAAATCCGATTTTCAAACCAAGGATCTTGCCGGTGTTTATATCGGAACGGGTGTACATGCCTATTTTTAGATCGTCATTTCAGTTAGACCTTACATAGTTGAATTCTCCATGCAAATACCAGAAATGATTGTATAACAGAATGCCGGGTTTCTGCTATGCTAAATGCTAATATTACAGGCGATAAGGTAGTCTGCGTCTAACCAATTTAGTGCTTGCATTTCTGAATGAGGTGTGCTAAAATCAGTTCCCTACTTCTAAACGAGTTTAACAAGAGCAAGGGAAGACAAAGTCTACTATGGGCGCGCGTATAAACGCGAACTAACACTCAATTCTAAAACTATATGGTAAGGAAAAAGACAATGGCAGATGTGCTAATTATTGGTGATGGCCCCGGTGGTTTAAGTGCTGCGCTTTTCCTAGCCAAAAACGACCTAGACGTAACCGTTTTTGGTCAGAATAAAACTTTGATGCACGACGCGATGCTCTATAACTACTTAGGTATTCCTCAGATTACTGGAACTGAATTTCAAGAAATTTCCCGCAAACAGGTCGAGAATTTCGGTGCTAAAATTCTTGAAGTCGAAGTAACCGAGATCGAAACTGGTGGTGCTGAATTTTCTGTGACTACCGCAGCAGGTGATAAGCATCAGGGTAAATACCTAATCGTCGCAACCGGCCTTGAGGAAGCATTGGCAGCAACGCTTGGACTCAGCACGGACAGCGATAACGATGACGCTATCGTTGCTGACCGAGAGGGCAAAACAACCATTGAAAATCTCTATGTTATCGGTTGGCTGACTCGTGGTCAGCGAACCCAAGCGATTATTTCCGCTGGTGAAGGTGCCGCAGCGGCGTTAAGCATCCTATCGAGCGAAATTGGTAGGGACTTTCACGACTTTGATGTCGTCAAAGAGGACGGGGACGACGAGTAAAAAGCACAACTCGTTGGCAATTACAATGCTCAGGGGCCTTGTCCCTGGGCTTTTTTTACGATGGGTAAGTTTTCAATATCTAAGGAGAACTGGAATGCAATGGTCCAGAAAAACTGGAACTAAGGTGCCAAAAGGACTGTGCTGCCTCGTTTATGTGCTGTTGACTATGTGTACAGCAACGTTATATGCAGCTGGATTTGAAGATGTCGAGCAGAAAATCAGAGAACATGTTTTGTCCAACGGCATGAAATTTATCATCCTTGAGCGGCATGACGCCCCGGTGTTTTCCGGATATATCTATGTCAATGTCGGCAGCGCTGACGAGGTATATGGAAACACTGGAATTGCCCATGTCTTTGAACACATGGCATTCAAAGGAACGACGACCCTCGGAACGAAAGGGTATGATCAAGAAAAAGCCATTATGGACAAAATGGATGAGGTGTTTGATCAGCTCAGAGCTGAATGGGCGGAAGGAAATCACGCAGATGTGGAAAAGCTAGGCGAATTAGAGACAGAATTCAAGCGTCTGCAGGAGGAAGCCTCTCAATACTCTGATGGCGAAGAATATACGAAAATCTTAGAACAGGAGGGAGCTGTCGGCGTAAACGCAGGCACATCCGCGGATTGGACTGCGTATTTCTATAGTCTTCCTTCAAATAGGATTGAATTGTGGATGGCACTTGAGTCGGAACGATTTATCGATCCCGTGATGCGAGAGTTTTTCAAAGAGAAAGACGTTATCAAAGAGGAACGGCGGATGAGGACCGAAAGCAGCCCAATTGGTAGGCTGATTGAGGAACTCCAAGGACTCGCATATCTGGCGCATCCCTATGGTCATCCAATCATCGGACACATGTCGGATATCAACACGACAACGCGAGCGGAAGCCCTTCAGTTTTTTAAAGAGTACTATACCCCCGGTAATATGGTTGCCGCGATCGTCGGTGACGTAAATGCCGACGAAGTTATCCAGATGGCGGAAAAATACTTCGGTAGAATGCCATCTCGTCCCAATCCATCACGGGTTGAGACCGCTGAACCCAAACAGTTAGGGGAACGACGCATAAAAATTGTAGAACAAACGCAGCCATTTATCGCTATTGCCTACCACAAACCAGAGGTCAGACACCCGGACAACGCTGTATTTGGTGCAATAACAGATATTCTGGCTTCGGGACGGACATCACGTCTTTATAAAAAGTTAATTCGGGATGAAAAGGTTTCGATCTCCGCCGGTGCTTTCCCCGGATTTCCGGGCGACAAATACTCAAATCTTTTCCTCTTCTACTCTTTTCCCGCACAAGGACACACGAACGCGAAAAATGAAGAGATGATTCTGGCTGAAATTGAGCGCCTCAAAACGGAGTTAGTGTCAGAAGCGGAACTGAAAAAAGTCAAAACGCTTGCCAAGGCGACACAAATCCGATCCCTTCGATCCAACAGCGGGTTAGCTGGGATGTTATGCAGCGCTGAGTTCCTTCTGGGCGACTGGCGGGAATTGTTTAAGTCGCTTGAACGTATCGAAAAGGTGACGAGCGAAGATATCAAACGGGTTGCAAATGAATATTTCGTGGATGCCAACAGATCCGTGGGAGAAATCGTGACATCGACAGATGATGAAGCAAAGGAGGAAAGTAAGTGAGAAAGCACCTGTTGTCTTGGATAATATGGAGTCTCGTCTTAACTGTTTTAATTACTGCTACTGGGGAGGCACAAACCAAGCCCCACGAAGGACTCGTTTACCCACCACTGAATCAACCGCAGCCACCCGTCCCTGATAGGTTTGAATTAGGTAATGGGATGATTGTTTATCTCCTTGAAGACCATGAACTCCCAATTATTGATATTTCCGTGCGGATTCGTACTGGTTCCATCTACGAACCCGCAGACAAAGTGGGGCTTGCATCAATCACTGGAGCAGTGATGCGCACGGGCGGTACCACGAGTAAAACCGGAGACGAACTTGATGAAATTCTGGAGAATTTAGCGGCGTCCGTTGAAACAGGCATCGGTGATGATGCGGGTTCAGCGTCGGTGTCGGTTTTGAAAGAAGACCTTGATGTAGGGTTGTCCATTCTCGCGGATATTCTCATGAATCCCGCATTTCGAGAGGATAAAATTGAGCTAGAAAAAGTGCAACATCGCAGTGGCATAGCGCGGCGAAATGACAATCCAGGGGCGATCACAAGACGAGAATTCAGTAAACTTATCTATGGTGCGGACAGTCCCTACGCACGCACAACCGAGTATGATACGATTAACAATATCACCCGCGATGATCTCGTTGCATTCTATCAAAAATTCTTCCGCCCAAACAATATCATTTTGGGTGTGCTTGGAGACTTTGATTCCGAGACTATGTTGGCAAAGATTCAGGAGGTTTTCAAGGGATGGGAACCTGCGGAGATTAACCTGCCCCCAAAACCCAAAATCCCTGAAGCGTATGGAAAGAGAATTGCGCTCGTGAACAAGGACGACGTGAACCAAACCAATATTCGTATGGGACACATCGGTTGGTTGCGCAAAAATGAAGATTATCCCGCTCTGGTTGTGATGTCCCAAATTTTGGGAATTGGGTTTTCCAGTCGGTTGATAAACAGCATCCGAGTTGAAAAGGGACTAGCATATTCGGTCGGAAACAATTACGGTGCAGGTTACGATGTGCCTGGCGTGTTTTTCATTGCATGCGGAACCAAATCGGAAGCCACTGTGACAGCAATCGAAGCGATTCTGATTGAAGTTGAAAAGATGCGAGCCGAAGAGGTTACCGATGACGAATTAAAACAAGCAATTGATGGCTTCATGAACTCCTCTGTGTTTGATTATGATACCAAGGGAGAAATCCTGTCTAGAGCCCTTCGATATGAATACCATGAATATCCACAGGATTTCGTTGAACAACTCATGGCGGGGATTCGTGAAGTTTCAAAGGCAGATGTCAAGCGTGTTGCAGCTGAATACCTGAATCCCGACAAATTTACACTCATCGCTGTCGGCAAAGCCAGCGATTTTGATAAACCGCTGGACACCCTCGGGGATGTCGCAGAAGTCGATATCACCATTCCACCCCCGTCGCCCGAACCTACTCCCGAAGCGGGTGAAGCGGACGTTGTAAAAGCAAGGGCCATCCTTGCTGATGTCGTCGAAGCATACGGTGGACTTGATACCCTCAAGGGAGTAAATAACATTATCACCAAAGGGAAAATGGTTGTAAATACTCCCGGTGGGATGATGGAACTTGATGGAGAAGTCACAATAGTATTACCGAACAAGGCGCGCGCTGATCTAAGTATGCCAGCAATGGGTATGCGGATGAGCCGAATTTTTAATGGTCAATCTGCATGGATGGTGATGCCTCAAGGGGTTCAACCCCTTCCTCCAGCTTATGTTGAAGAAGGGAAAAAAGAGATTTTTCGAGACAATATCCCTCTGTTAAGCTATGTTTCTAATGAGGGGACATCTGCTCAATATCTGGGTGCCGAGGATGTAAAAGGCAAAATGGCAGATGTCGTACTTATCAGCGATACCCCCGGCGGTTCCATTAAGCTCTTTATCGACCAAGAAACGAAATACATTATTAAAAAGCAGTTTCGGGCGTTCACGGAGCAAGGTCCCGCGGATCGAGAAGAGTTCTTAGATGACTATCGAGACGTTTCCGGCGTGATGGTTGCCTTCCATACCATTTTATTCGATAATGGTGAGAAATCTGCCGAGATTACGTTCAGCGAAGCCACAATCAACGCTGAGGTAGATGAATCGTTATTTGAGCAGTAGTCCAGCAATGGTCTAGCCAGATCAGTGGTGACGGTGCGCTACAATAACAACGGTAATTTATGGTGAATTAGACAAATAAGTAGACACTATCAATAACTCCAACCTTCGAGAAGTTTTCAAAGTCCCCCTGACAAGGGGGATTTAGGGGGTTGGTTGTGCATTGAGAGTGTTCAAGTAATTCTAAAATCTACCATAACCGTCAATCAGGGTTGTACAGATCTTATCCAACAGAACTCAAAATATCCGACCTACACTCAGATAGAGAGGCATCACATTACCGGTGTGACATGTTTAGGACGATGTGGCACCGTTTCAGGCGTTCTTTTGTAATTACGATGCCTCCTCTGAGATTCCTGCCTATATTACAAGTACATGCTAAGTCGTCCAGAACGGGCGTTACTGATAAACTCAGAGTTGGGTGCAATCCCTTTAGATTTTTCACGTTGATTGAGGCATCCAAAACGCTTGTGGTCTATGAACCGAATGAATTTCATTTGGTAGCGATTTGCGTTAGATCCTATCTGATTTCGTTGCAATGTCAAAGAACCTAAAGCGGAAGATCGTATGGGTAAGCAGAACATCACTGAATTTGATGGCTTAGACTTGGAACTGTTTTTTTGCACAGAAATCTTGAAATTGAACTCGTTGCACTACGGATATTGGGAGGACAGCGAAGAACGAACACAAAGTGGTAAATTAACCCTCGAATGTTTGCGAGACGGGCAGCAAAAATATACAGATATGCTCATGGCGACGATTCCTGAGAATGTGAAGAGTATTCTGGATGTCGGCTGTGGCATTGGTGATGTGGCGAGAGCACTCGCAAAATTGGGATATGATGTAACTGCGATTTCGCCGGATAGTAATCATGCAAAATATTTCGGGAACCATATTCCAAGATTAACCTTCTTGCAGACAAAATTTGAAGATCTCGACATCGATGATAAGTTCAACTTGATTCTCATGAGCGAATCTCAGAACTATTTTCCAACTGAAATCGGTTTCCGTCGATGCGCTTCATACCTATTACCTGAGGGATATTTGCTTGTCGCGGGGATGTTTAGAAAAGACGATAGCAGTCAAATTGCGGAGATTCCCAATACCATCGAGGGTTATATTAAAATTGCTGAGAAGCACAGTCTGTTGTTACTCGAAAAGGTTGATATAACTCGAAACATACTCCCGACTATCAATTTTATGTGCGAATCAATGCAGAATTATGTGGAGCCGGGAGTAAAGATGTTAAATCATTTTGTGTCATCAACCTCGCCTCTAAAAACGTCGGTCATTAAATTCGTCTTTCGGAAGCAGATAAATAAGACCCTACAAATTTATAGTTACTACAGAAAAAAAATGGATCCACTGCTTTTCACCAAGAATATCGTCTACGCTAAACTCCTGTTCCAATTACAATGACTGGGCATGGAATGTGAAAATTCGACCACTTTCCCTTTTATACCGCCCTCAGGTGCATTCGAGTATTCCCTCCTCACCAACGACAAGAAAACAGTTCCTCAATTCCGGGCATACGCATTGCAACTGACCGCGTTGGAACCTTGATTTAGAAACGTCGGCAGAACTGTGTACCTCTTACATGTTCGGCGCATAGCATATCAGGAGAGTCGATGAATGGATATATTTGAGAAATGCTACGATTTCAGCAATGGCATTAGCACACGCGGACAAGAATATAAAGCAGTAGTCGAAGCAGGTATCTATCCTTATTTCATTCCAATCGAATCTTCCGCAGATACAGAAATCGTAATCAATGGCGAGAAAAAGGTGATGATCGGATCGAATAACTACCTCGGACTGACACATCACCCTAAAGTCCTTGAAGCTGCAGAGATAGCTGGCAGAAAGTATGGTTCTGGCTGTACAGGCAGCCGGTTTTTGAACGGAACTCTCGATATCCATATTGCGCTTGAAGAAGCACTTGCAGAGTTTGTTCACAAGGAAGCCGCACTGGTCTTTAGCACCGGATTTCAAGTTAACTTAGGCGTTATTGATACCCTCGTAGGACGTAGAAACATCGCTTTCATCGATTCATTGAGTCATGCGTGTGTTGTTGATGGGTGCCGCCTCTCGTGGGGCGAGATGATTAGGTTCCGACACAACGACATGGAGGATCTAGATAGCAAATTGGAAAATGCTGTTCCTGAGCGAGAAAAACTGATTATCGTTGAGGGGGTTTACAGTATGGAAGGCGATATTGGTGACCTTCCAGGCGTTATAGAAGTGGCTCGGAAACATCGGTGTCGCTTAATGGTTGACGACGCACACGGCGTTGGTGTCCTCGGTCCAACCGGTGCCGGAACCGCTGAACACTTTGGGGTCGAGGAGGACGTTGATCTGATTATGGGGACGTTCAGCAAGTCTTTTGCGTGTATTGGTGGATTTATCGCTGCAGAAGCCGCTGTCATCGATTACTTGAAACACCACGCAAACACCTTCCTTTTCAGCGCAAGTATGCCACCATCAGCGGTTGCAACCGTCCATGCCGCCCTAGAAATTATCAAAGGTGAGCCGGAACGACGCAAGCGATTATGGGAAAATGCACGAAAGATGCAGGAAACTCTCCGATTGATGGGCTATGACATCGGGGACACACAAACCCCAGTTGTTCCAGTGATAGTTGGTGATGATATGAATACCTTTTTGCTATGGAAGCACCTGTTCGATGAAGGTGTTTTCACGAATCCCGTGGTCAGTCCAGCGGTACCTCCCAGTGGTTCACGCCTACGCACCAGTTATATGGCAAGCCACACCGATAAACAGCTCGATTTTGTCCTTGAAAAATTTGATAAAGTGGGCAGAAAATTGGGATTAATCTAAAAGCAGTATTATCTAAAAGTAGGTGAACTGTCACAAAATGCGTTCCAGTAGACAATCTCCTGAGATTGATGTTACTCCTGTCCAGTCCCCCGCCGATCTAAGAGCATTCATCAACCTGTCCTGGACAATCTATCGCAACGATCCCTACTGGGTGCCCCCGCTACGCAGCGATCTCAAGAAACGCCTTGATAAATCCCGGCATCCCTTCTTTGACCATGCCGAAGCCGAATTTCTGATAGCGCGACGGGAAGGACGGGTTGTAGGGCGAATTGTTGCCATCAAAAATGATGCCCATATCGATTTCCACCAAGAACAGGTTGGCTTTTTTGGGTTTTTTGAGTCTATCGAAGATGCCGACGTCGCAGCGGCACTGTTTTCCTACGCCGCTCAATGGTTGCGGGAACGCAAACTCGAAGTAATGCGCGGTCCCGTGAACTACTCAACAAACGATGATTGTGGATTGCTTATTGATGGATTTGATTCCTCTCCCATGATTTTGATGTCCTACAATCCACCCTACTACTCCGATCTCATTGATGGATTCGGCTTCAAGAAGGCAAAGGATCTGCTCGCGTACGAGATAACTGATGATGTACAGGTGCCTGAACGTCTTGAACGGACAGTACAATGGATAAAAAAGCGTAAAAAAATCACAATACGGCCTCTCGTCAAAAAACAGATCCATCAGGAAATTCAGCATTTCAAAGAGATCTATAATGCTGCGTGGAAGCAGAATTGGGGGTTTGTCCCAATGACGGACAGAGAGATCGATTACATCGCACACGAGCTAATCCAGATCATCGACCCTGATCTGCTCCTGTTTGCCGAAGTTGAAGAGGAACCTGTCGCCTTTATCCTTGCGTTGCCTGATCTTTATGTTGCGCTAAAGCACATCAACGGCCGCCTGTTTCCCTTCGGGCTTCTCAAACTTCTCTGGCACAAGCGTAAAATTGACACCGCTCGGGCGATAACGTTTGGGATCAAGGAAGAATACCGCGAAAAAGGAATTGATGCGCTGATGTACTACGAAGTGTATAATATTGGGGTCGCAAAAGGATATCGCCGAGGGGAAATGTCGTGGGTTTTGGAAGACAATACGCTGATGAATCGTGCGCTCGAAAACATGGGGGCGACACTTTATAAACGCTACCGCCTCTACGATTATCCGCTGTCACAATAACTTCTGGTACGAGCGGGTGAAGAGGTAGTTTCCACTTACTTTCGCGGTGCACGTAAGGGGTGTGTCAAATGGCAGAATCTGACGATGAGAGACCGCAAGGTAGGCGTGCCTTCTTCCAAGAGGCATTTACAAAACTCGTTCAGCCGGTCGCTGAATATCTGGATACACAGATTGGGGAACATCTTCCCGCCGAGAAAACCCTATTGCGACCGCCGGGCGCACTCCCGGAACCGCTGTTTTTGGAGACCTGTTTGCGATGTGGACACTGTGTTGATAGCTGTCCCGCAGATGCCATTCAGTCCTTGCAGAGCGACCAACCCAATCTGGCAGAGACGCCCTACATCGATCCAGACGATCAACCGTGCGTTGTCTGTGATACACTTGAATGTATGCAAGTATGCCCAAGCGGTGCTTTGCAGCAGCTATCTGTCCATGAAATTCAGATCGGTTTAGCCGAAGTCAATTATGATATCTGTTTGCGCTCCAACGGGGTCGATTGCCGTGATTGTGTTGATAGCTGCCCAATTGGCGAAAAGGCAATTCGGATCGATTCCGAAAAACGGGTCGAAGTTCTTCCTGTTGATTGTGTCGGTTGCGGCGTGTGCCAGTATCAATGCCCAACAACTCCAAAATCTATTGTTGTTCGACCCATTCAAGAGTACGCGGAAGAACAAACGGGTTGACTACGGATGTTTGAATGTAGAATTTGGTGCGGTTTGAACCTATCACAGATTGGTGTGTTCTAAATTTCTAAACTGAAAATGTGTCTAAGGCTCTTCTCGCGATCATCTCATCCGAATCCCCCAGATCTCCCATCTTTTCCTTCCTTCCTTCTCTGGCTTATTGTTGTTCCCATTCTATTTCTTGCGGTCCCTGAAGCAGTATTTGCTCAAGAAGCCATTCGGATCCTTTCGCACCGATTTGATCCGGACGATATTACAATCGGAACTCCAGTTCAGCTGCGCCTGCAAATTGAAGCCGATGAAAGTTTGCATATCTACTTAGATCCAATGACGGTCAGCGAGCAAGAACATCTAGAAGGGGATAAACCTCAAGTAAAACATATCAGATCCGAGGACGTGCCGATAGGAAAGGTACGCTATGAGGCCATATATCCACTACGTGCCTTTACTACTGGTACGCACACCCTTCCTCCCATCACAATCAAATACACCGGTGCTGATGGAGATACCGGAAGTATCCAAACACCTGCCTACCTGTTTGAAGTTCGGTCTGTCAAATCCCCTGGCACCACAGAACTGAAAGGAATTAAGGGACCTTGGTCTGCGCCTCCAAACTGGTTTCTGTACATTTCAGTAGTGCTTCTACTAATCATAATCGTTGGGGCGGTTGGTCTCCTATACCTTCGCAAACGGGCTAAGCCTGTAGATCTCCAGTCAGAAGTAGTATCCCAACGCCAACCGCACGAGATTGCTTATGAACGGCTGGGTTGGATTGAGGGAATGAATTGGATTGCACAGGGGAAAATGAAGGTGTACCACACAGAAATTTCTCACGTCCTCCGTCAATATATCGCCGCGCGATATCATATCCCGGCACTTGAATTGACCACCGAAGAGCTGCTCGACCGTTTACAGACCGAAGATACGCCGAGAGAACGAGTGCAGCAATTTTTCACCAACTGTGACCTTGTTAAATTTGCCCGCTATGGTCCCACAAAACCGGAGGCTCATGAGCGAATGGAGGAGGCACGTCGAATTGTCGATGAGACGAAACAGTCGAGGATAGGACAGGAGAGGGAGCAGGAAGGCAAGATTGATGAGAATCTATAGCTGCTGCATTTGAGATTTGCAGAGATGAGAAAAGGAAGGAAAAGTACCGTGAGAAGGTCCTTTTTCCTTCCTATACAACCTTACGCTTCTGCTACTGACTTGGGCATCAGATTAAAAGGCGTGAAGAAACAGTAGATCAGATGAAGGATAGCACTCAGGTTGCTATACTGGTATCGTCTTTCGCACACCGTTTTCATATCGAACCTCATATTCCCCGTTAGGTACCGGTATAGAGCGGATAGCCAGCTCTTCTTGGGTAATCAAAGGTTCGGAAAGCATCAGCAGGTCATCCAAGGATTGTTCGGGGGTTTTTCCTGTAGTGTCAACCACAATTTTGCGCCCGTTCTGGGTAAAGAGAGATTTCTCGATCTCCTCCTCGAAACGCTGTTTGACCTCCGCAATATCTCCCTCTTTAATAATCTGGTATTCGTGTGGATCAGCGTGCATCCGCTCCCGGATTGCTTCATCGCTAGCAGTTACATGAATCATAACCACGTTGGGCAAGCGGGCTTCAAACACCTGCGCCTCATAAATCCGCTGTGCTCTGTATGAGTAATTCTTATAGTAAGGGCTGTCCGGATCATCACCATACATATCTGAATAAACCGATTCTTCGATATGCCACCCCGCAATCAACGTATTCGGATAATTCTTAATTACCTCAACATGGTACTGAATCTGCATCCGTTGTGAACGTTCTTTTACATCGTCGGGAAAGTTCACCATCAACGCCCGTGATTCTGGACTCAAAGAGGCATCCGGCAAAGTAAAATGATCGTCTCCGTGGACGGGTAATCTGCGCTGTCGATAATAGGCGTCCAGCAGCTTAATTATGGTTGATTTTCCAGCATATTCAATACCAACAAAGACACATCGCATAATGAAAACTCCTCTCTTTCGCTCCGTCAGTTCTGTGGTGACGGTTTTATCGTTGTTATAGGAACTGCTCGTATGAGAATCCGACATCCGTAAGGACACAATAAAGTATCCGCGAAGTCCTACTAAATCTGCGGTTCTATAGCGAGCGATTATAGCACGGCTCAATCATAAAATCCATCACTATTTTATTGACTTACACCCAAGTTAATAGTGGTAGGCATACGCTATAAGTCGTAACCGCTGTGCCAATATAGGGATATCGCAAACTAATGAACCAATGAACTAATGAACCTAATCTCTTTTAATATCCCTTCTGTTTGTCCACAAGGTTGACCAATGCTTCACCTTTGACGTAACGGTGCAGATTATCAACAAACAAGCGCATCGCACGGGCGCGCATGTGCTGCGATGCACCCGCGCTATGGGAGGTCAAAATCACATTTGGCTCTGTCCATAGTGGGCTATCCGGTGGGCACGGTTCGGTGTAAGTAACATCTAAGCCCGCGCCCGCGAGTTTGCCACTCCGGAGTGCTGCAATCATAGCTTCCTCATCAATCACTTTACCTCTACTGACGTTGACAAGATAACTCCCATCCGGTAGAAGATTAAACTGATCGTGCGATAGAAGTTTGTGGGTTTGTGGAGTGCTTGGACAGCAGACCATCACGAGGTTCGATTGCGTCATGAATTCTGAAAGCCAATCCAGCCCCCCAAGTTCATCGACACAATCCGGTTTGTCCATCGGTTCCGGATCAACTGCAATCACCTTCAACTCGAATGCCTTTGCCCGCGCTGCGATTGCCCGACCAATGCCGCCAAGCCCCAGAATTCCCATGGTCATCCCCGCCAATTCAACGCACGGGACCCGCTCCCAGTGTTTCTCCTTCATAAATTCCAACTGTGTCGGAATACTACGGGTCAGAGAAAGCAGGAGTGCAAAGGCGTGTTCAGAAATTTGGAGACCATACAGTTTCTGACAGTTGGTCAAAATGACATCGCTTGCTTTGAAGGCGGGATACATCGTACCTTCAACCCCTGCTGAAGGTTGCTGCACCCAGCGCAACGATTTGGCTTTGGGCAGGTCGGCTTCACGAATCCCACCGTAAATAATCTCGGCATCTGCGAGGTGATCGTCCAATGCCTCGCCCGGTGCTGGGAAGTAAATATCTACCTCTGACGGAGCATCTTTAAGGATCGCTTCAACTTCGGGATCTTCACGCCTTGCCATCAACACTTTGTGTTTGGACATAATAGTCTCCTTTTGGGTCTACTCAATTAAAACTTTCACACCTGTTTTTGCACTATCGTAAAGAGCATCAAGGATCGTCATAAACGTGTAAGCATCTGTGGCAGAAACATCAGGCTCCACCTCGCCGGCGATTGCCATTGCGAAATGCTCGACCTCGTAGAAAAAAACAGGTCGGGGCTCAGGCGGCTCACTGTGCTTGATATCTACCGGTTCATCAATCTCCTCGCGGATAAACTCGCCATCTTTGTGTCTCGAAATCCCGCCTCCTGTAATTGCTCCGGTACTGCCGTAAAGTTCGATGATGGTTGGTGTCGGGGTATGCACCATTCGTGAGCAGTCGATCTGAATCGTTTTTCCTCCCTCCAAACCGACTAACCCCGTGAAGTAATCGTCTGCGGCACCTTCGGGACCGTCGTATGCCGGATAGATCACGTGCTTGGCACCAAAGGCCCATTCTGGCTTCGGACACCCCATCCACCACCACGCTAGGTCCAACTCATGGGAATAGTGTTGACCTAACGATCCCCCTTTCTGACCGTAGACGTGCAGCCAACGGTAATTATCATTCGGGGGCGGGATATGGTTGTATTTTCCAAAGATTCGAGCATGGTACGGGTCTCCAATTTTACCACTAAGCACTGCGCGACGAATCTGACGGTTGTTAGGAAAGTGCCGCATGAAATAGCAGAACTGCAGCGTCCTATCTGTCGCTTCCGCTGCGTTCGCCATTTCCGTGATCTCGTGCGCCCGAATCGCATGAGGTTTCTGAACTAATACATGCTTGCCCGCAGCAAGTGCCTCAAGCACCATTGGCAAGCGAACATCGGGGGCAGTGCCGAGATATACTGCGTCAATATCGCTGCCTTCAAGAAGTTCGCGGTAGTCTGCATAGGTTTGTGGTACAGAGTATTCCCCGGCTACCTCTTCGCGCCGAGCGGAATCAAGGTCTGCCAGCGCAATGGTGGTCATGCGTGACATCACAGTAGTTGCGAAAATCGTTTGTCTGCCTGTGAACCCGCAGCCAACGACACCAAGTTTGATCGGCTGACTGGTCATGAATCGTCCTCCCTTATACGCATTAAGGATGCCTCTGGGATATCATACAGAGAGAATCCCGATAAACCGTCTCTAACTGTTGAATAGATCTGTTGCTATCAAACACGCTCTCGATTGTTTGCCTGGCGTTTTGCCCCAAACATACTGCAAATCTCCAATTGGTTAAGAGGCGGTCAATCGCTTCCGCCAATACCTCGCTCGATTGAGGTTGGACAAGTAGCCCATTTTTTTGGTCGTCAATGAGATCGAGAACACCCCCAACGCTGGACGCGATGCACGGTAACCCAACCCCCATTGCCTCAATGAGAGCGTTTGGTGAACTTTCGTGGAGCGAGGGTAAGACGAAAAGGTGTGCAGCAGATAGTACAGGAAAAATATCGTCACAGAAACCAGGCAGCTGTATCCGGCCCGCCAGCTCATAGTGATTGACAGACTCTACCAACGCTGCCTGCAACGCGCCATCGCCGAGAATTGTCGCTGTGAAGTTTTTTCGGTTAAATCTTGTGTTGAGTATATGTAATGCTTCAATGAGATATTGATGTCCCTTTTCCGGGGTCAATCGGCCGACACTTACAATGTGCCACAGCGGTGGCACGTCGGAAGGAGAGCGTAATGCTACATCGGGCAGATCAAGGAGATTCCGTATCGCAAGGATGCGTTTGTCAGGATAACGGTGCCGGAGGTTATCTCCGATACTATCCGAATTGGTTAAGAGAACGTCGGCGTGATGGTAGATGATTTTCTCGGTCAGCCACAACCTTGGACAGCTGTATCTTGCATAGTAGTCACCGCGCTGTGAAACAATTAAGGGACATGATCCACTTTCCCACGACGGAGCTAGAGAGAATTGGCGGACAAGACCGCAGAGGAGATTGGAATACCAGAGCCAACTGTGGATAATTGATGGCACCACCGATTCTATAATCTCTGCTAACCTGAAAGCCTTTCTGGCCAAAGAGAGTATGCGAGATCTGACTTGATAGGATTGCGAGGCAAGACGGCTCGGGTCATAGAGACCAATAACCTCTTGGACAACCGGGAGGGCTGCCAACTTCTCATAGAAAGTGCCGGGCTCACGGCTCAACACGACAAAGGCTTCAAATCTATCTTGCGGTAGTCGCGCTAAGGTCTTGAGCAACTGCGTCTCAGCCCCGCCCCTGCCCATAGAATCGATAACGTAGAGAATTCGAGTCCGATTCAAAGCGCGCTCCCGTATGCACTACTCGGTTGTGTTCAATCTCTCCAAGCATGCTGCCATATACCCAATTGTATAAGCGCGTGCACGGTGCCCCTGCGATGTATCGTTTATCATGTTTGGCACATGGTCCGTAATCATCCAACCGGTGAATCCACTTTCTTTTAGTGCCCTCATCACTTCAAACATATTACAATTCCCATCATTTACAAAAGATTCAGCAAACTTGGGGACATACCCCTGCACATCCCGAAAATGGACATAAAATATCCGAGCGCGTTCCCCAAAGTATCGGACAGCATTAATGACACCCGGTCCCATCTCAGACCAAGATCCTACACAGAAGTCGAGCCCGTGCATAGGGCTGTCAACAAGCGATATGCCGTGCTTGAACCCCTCAAAGCTACGGAACAGACGGGGGATCCCTCCGAGGGATTCAACCGGCGGATCGTCCGGATGGAGAGCCAGCCTCACACCAGCCTCTTCCGCGACCGGAAGAATCGCCTTCATATAGTATTCGTAATAGTCCCACATCTCTTCCTCGGTGAAGGTCCGTCCGTGGGTAAGTGGTGCATCTTTAACGAGATCCATATCGAAACTGGTAACTGTTGCCCCGCCTCTGGTAGGCGTTGTGTTGGAAGTTCTCCACACACTATTGGGCATCCAATGGTAGCCGAAAGTATCGATGCCTGCCGCCCCCATATTACGGATGGTGGCTGCCATATTCTCAATCTGTTCATCCCGCCCGGGCAACCCAAGCATAATCTTATCGTAAAAAGAGGGAGGCACATTCTCAATAGCGGCAAGTCGGGTCCCCACATTTTCAATTGCGGTTCGCATCTGGAGCAGATCCATAAATTCCCATCGCCCATCGCCTGGCAGTCGAGGATTCGCCATGACGACGGCCTCAACGCCCAGTTGGTTGACAAATGTCAGCCACTCTTCGTCCACTTCGCCGAATAGGTACAAGCCAAGTTCCATTTTACGTTCCATAGTAGCTTCCTTTTTGAAGGTTGAGGCATCTGTGCATCAAAACAACTTATCGCTATCCAGCAGTATTGTAACAGGACCGTCGTTAATCAGTTCGACGTCCATCATCGCTTGAAAAATACCGGCTTTAACCGGAACACCCAACCGCGAGATCTCATCCATAAACGCTTGGTAAAGCGGATCCGCTTTTTCAGGTCGGGCAGCGTCGATGAAGCTGGGACGCCTTCCTTTGCGGCAGTCGCCGTAGAGCGTGAATTGAGAGACGACAAGGGCTTCACCTCCCACATCCAAAACAGATAGATTCATTAAGCCTTCATCATCTTCAAAGATTCGGAGATTGGCGATTTTGCTTGCCATATAATTGACAGCATCAGGGGTATCCCCTTGCGCGACACCGAGAAAAACGAGCAGTCCCTTGTTGATTTCCGAAACAACCCTTCCTTCGACGGTTACACTCGCAGATTTAACACGTTGAATAACAGCTCTCATCTTTCACCATAATTCTATCATAATACATCGATTTTGGATTCTTGTTCGACAGTCTGTCGATGGTATGTAAACATTTGAAAAGTGCGTAGGTTGGCTTGAACGGCACCGGTAAAACATGCTAAGTTGATTTCGTCCGACCGTGATGTCTGATTCAATTTGAAATCCCCACATGGAGTGAAACCCAACTCTTGATACTAAGGGGACGTCTCACAACTTGCGTTATTCTAACATACACATTTTCTCATGAACAAGCGTCTTGTCGGGATCACATCACTACTTCAAACCAATCGGTAGCTGACCGCCTTCAGAGTGTGATGTGGAAAAACTGCTGACTCCTTATGGAACCTCAACCTCGTATACCTGACTGTAGCCTGTTCGATCTGATGTGTAGACAACTAGCTTCCCATCAGGACTGAAAGAGGGATGCGGATGGGTATATTGTGGGGCATGTACCTGAACCGGACCCTCCGCATACGGAAACGGACCATTCCAGTGCGCGCCGATAGATGACGCTTCCGGATAGCACAGCGTCACAGGTTCACCAATCCCATCGCGGGGATCAAAAAGCTGTAAACCAATGTCGGGAAAGTTTGTATCAGCAACCATGAGCGTCCCTTGGTGGTTACAGATCGCGTGCCAAGCATTGCATGACGTAACACGCCGTTCCATACCGGTATCTGCGTGGACGCAACGGATGCCGTGAGGCCAATCAACAAATGCTAACTCACGTGTGCCCGGAATCCACGATTCATGCGTGATCCACTCATTTTTTTCGACGTTACGAGTATATAGCCGCCGATTGTCACTCCCATCCCGCCGAACTACCCAGACCCGGTCGGTTAGGGGACCCGCATAATAAAGCAGATCTGAATCGTCTGGACAGAATTGTAAATGGCCAACACTGTCGCGGTGAAGTATGATTTCGTGTTCACCGGTCTCAGTGTCAATAATAGTCAATGCAGAGCCCTCACCAACGCTGAGGCGCACAGCCCACCAGCAATCATCGTAACTCAACCCCGTTGTTCCCGTGACGAAGTTGACCATGTTCTCCAGTCCGCTCTTTTTCGCGGCAAAATTCACCAGTTCCTGTTCTTCAAGCGTCTCAAGATCTAACCGCCAAGCACTGGTTCCCGCTGTAAAGAAAACAGCACATCCATTGTGTGAGGGGTAAACAGACCACTCGCTCAGATCCACGCGATCTGTCAGTTGGATGAGCGAGCCAGTGGACCGCTCTTCAGCAAAAATCTGGGGAGAGCCGGGGCGGCATGAAATAAAAATCAGCCAGCGCATGGCATCATCATAAGCGGGGATAAAAAAGAAGGGCTGATGATGGATTGATGGATGGTCAGTTACCTGCCGGATATTTGCACCCGTGTGGGCCTCCTGAAATATCTTAGTTTCCGATGGGTAAATTCTACCTTTGGACATTTTTTCAGCAGCCTCGACTGTCTGACCTACTATTCATCTAACACTGGCCTGTCTAACCGTGTATGGTATGGCGGCTCCATAACCGCCCGTTGTCTCTCATTCGCCCATTCAGGGACGGGATAAGCCGGAACATACGCCAGATTGCCCGCCGTGTAGCGTGTGAGTATCGACCGACGGGGTTCATCCGATGTCCAAGGCAACGTTCCATGCGTAACCGCTTCCGTGAAGATGATAACCCCACCTGCTTTGCACACCACCTGCCGAACGTGCTCCTGATAATTCTCATAACGGCGTATCTCTTGGGGACATGGAAAATTACTCTTGTGGCTGCCGGGAATAACTATCAATCCACCATCCCCCGGATTGACATCCGTGAGTTGAAATGCAAGAACTGTCAGTCCACAGTGCATCTGACCATCGCGGAAGATATAATATTGGTTTGGATCAAAGCCCGGTCCCGAAGATCCATGAAAGATGAACCCTTCCGCCCCTTTCTCCATCGATAACAGGAACATGTGGTGATCCATCCGAAAACCTTTGCCGAGGATTTGGTTGAGATAGGGAACAATTCGTGGATGTGCCAACATCTCTCGGAAGGGATTACACCACGGTTCTTCCCAATTGAGCATATTGCCCATTTCCCCACGTCCCTTATCACCTCTGAGCGCAGGGGAACCACCATCCAAAGCCTGATCGCGGGGACGGGTGCGTCCTTGGTCTCGGTGACGGTCAATAGCTTCGTTGGCAAAAGCAACCTCATCAGGTGTCAGTACGTCCTCGATAACCAGATAGCCGTTGAGATCAAACAGATATTTTTCAGCATTGTTCATAAATTAATATTCTCCTCTTTTTCAAAATTACGGAATGGTGATGGAGCCTTATCAAGGGGTTCGTACTATCTTCAGCGCGTAGATCCGTAATGAACTCTGGTGAATTAGAGAAATCAGCAGACATTTACCAGTAACTCCGACCTTCACAAGGTTTGCAAAGTTCTCCTGATAAGAGGGGGTTGGTCGTGCATTTGGAGCGTCTAAGTAGTTCTAAAATTTACCATAAACCTGTCTTAGGGCGACAGGCGTATCAATTTATACCTTAATTCACCTTGCCTTGAAGTTGACTGCTAATGCTGCCTCCAAATCCTCGTAGGGATGGACACCAAATCGCTCCTCAAAAATCCGATCAAATACCTGCTCCTCCGACGGATCTGGCGGTAACGGCAGCGCAACCGGCTGCCGATCCATCTGAATCGATCTGCGGGCAGCCAAGACCATCTCCTGATCTCCCCGTCCCATTTCGCCTGTCCAAAGCGGATCGATATCCTCCCGCACAGCGCGCCCAATTCCGTCAAGCATTGTTGCTAATGAGATGTTGCGTTCTTGGATCCCCACCTCCAGGTACGGGTTCTTCCATTCGATTGTGCTGCCCAATTCTGTTGGAAGCTCGACAAAGATTCGTTTGATGACCTTTGACGGAGTATATTCACGCTGAAATTCGTAAACCTGCGCCGTGGCTGTATGCTCGGCGAGATCTTCGGCAGTGCAGACGTTAACCATTTCCCCGCCCGATGCCCCCTGATTGCCGTTGGTCACAACTGTGCCGCGTTCCCCGCAGGTTTCGAAACCGACCAAGGAATTCCGACCAAGCCTATTGTTCTTGTTGCCGACCATTGCAATGCCCAAGGCGCCGTTATCGAAATCGACAGCGTAAAATTCAAGGCTTTCGGCTTTGAAGTCACGTTTGGCATGGTCGACGTAGGAAACGACCGGCATCGTGTGGCTAATGCTGCTGACGGCAACAGGCGTGGCGTCCAAGCGGCACCGTATCGCAGCCAAACCGTGATATCCTGTTGTTGAAAAGAGACGGTAACACTTATGGACGGGTCCAATGACATTTGCGCGGAGGAGTTTGCAAACAAACTGTTCAACCGGGACAAACGGGAAGTTTTCGGAAGTTTGCAATTTGACGCTATGTTTGGCTGCGGTCTTAATCATCAGGTCCATCAATCCCAGTGTCGGTGCGAGAGGTGTTTCAACATTGTGGTGGATGCCACAACGCGATAGGTAACAAGAAACTACATGATGAAGTTCCGCGGGCACGACAACATCGCAGACATCCGGTTTCTCACGGTCAACCATCTCGCGAACGTCGGTGTAAGCATTTACATTAAACTGTGCTGCCCCATCCTCTGCTGACGCCGGATGCGCATCGCAAACCGCTACAATTTTAAAAGTCTCTTTCAATGCTGCAGCCGTTTCGATATGTGATCTGCCGCGGCGACCATAACCAATGAGGGCATACTTCAAACGTGACATAAATTACCCCTCAAAAAAAGATAACCTTGGATAGCAACGAAATGACGCCCTGCCGCTGCATCTACAGAAAAGGTCACAAATTACATTACTCATAGTGGTCTGCACCGTGCAGCACACCTACTCCTTCCTCCATGCGCAGCAGCTGCTTCTGGCGATCTGTGAGCAAATCTAACCACTCCGCTGGGAAGCGGTGATGTGGGTCAAGTTGAAAGCGCATCATTGGACCGATGCGATAGTGCCCAAAAATAGCATGACGATTCCGATCGCTGGTATTCCCACCACCACCGTGCCAGCATTGACCGTTAAAGACAAGGACGCTGCCCGCCGGTGCGGTTGCTGTAAGCACATGTTTCATCTCCACATTCTCAGGTGGCGGGTTTATCCCGCTCTTATGTGTGCCGGGAACGATTCGCGTCGCTCCAATCTCCGGCGTAAAATCGTCTAGCATCCAAACAGTGTTCATCATGACGGGGTTCTTCCCATCTTTCTTCATTAGGTCCTCAAGGATATCCCCATGTAACCGTTGTACTGGGTCGCCGGGACGGACGATACGGGCGTTGAGGCTGCCGAGAATCAGAGGCACACGATTGGTCATTGTCTCTTCCAACAATGGCAAAATTCTCGGATGGTCTATCGTCTTGAAGAAGACCGGATCCATTGTCGGCAGGTTCGAGATGTGTATACAGTCTCCCCGATCGACTCCCTTTTCCTCCACCAATCGAATCAGAACCTCTTTCATCTCCGCTACTTCATCAGAAGTGAGGACGTTCTCAAGGATTGTGAAGCCGTAGACATCAATTTCAAATAATTCCTGCTTCAGATTGGACATGTTTCTTCCTTTAATACTGGATTTCACCTTCTTTTTTCACAAATTTTTAATGTACGCATTCGTAGCCAATCATCTCAAGATTCCTACGGATCTTAGCGACTTCAGCCTTCGGGAGTGGACGGAGAGGGCGACGCATTGTCATGGAAGGGAACTTACCCATCAACCAGCGTGCACATTTCATCCGTTGGTGTGCATCACCACTCGGCTCACCGAAGTTGTACACAATCCGGGATAGTGGATCCACCAGCTTTCGCGCTTTGCGGGCACCTATCAGATCGCCGCTAAGAGCGCAGCGCACGACCTCTACCATCAGTTCAGGCACAAATCCGGCAAAGCCGATTAGTGCACCGTCACAGCCTTCCAATAGTGAAGCCAGCAGATATTCATCGTGACAAGTCAAGATAGGGACGTGGGGCGCTGCTTCTTTCAGTTGCTCATAATCCCAGCGCCAGCGTGCCATATCACGCGTTCCCATCTTGATGCAGATCACCTGTGGGATTTTTACAAATTCCAACATCTCCACGAGGCTGTAGCTTGCCTTCGTCCAGGCTGGGTACTGATGGACGATGATCGGAATGTTTGCCCCCTCCGCAACATCTTGAAAGAAACCGATTGCCGTTTCGCTCGCACGGCCAAAACGCAACCAGTGATGTGGTGGCATCAGCAAAATCGCGTCGGCACCAGCTTCCTTCGCGGCGATAGCATAGTCAGTGGCTTCTAAGCTGCCCTCGGCGCTCACACCAGAGACAACCTTCACCTTACCTTTGGTTTCTTCAGCCACGAGTGTCGTCACACGTGCACGCTCGCTCGGACGCAACGATGTAATCTCGCCTGTGTGCCCGTTGCAGACAAGCCCTTTAACGCCATCGACAGCTGCAAGTTCGCGCATATATGATCGCAAACCTTCTTCATCAATCGACTCATCTTCGTGGAATGGACAGAGGGTTGCGGGAAACACGCCTGCCCAGGGTTGATCTTCTTGCCGGTTCATGATGTCTCCTTTCAATTTTTAGATTCAATCTTGACACGGTTCATCTAACTGTGCTATCGTTAATCCTTGAAATCAGAAGTTGGGAATTTGGAAAAGGATACTGTATAGAGTATTACGTGCCCAAGTCAAACAGTTTCCTTGCATTGCCACCGAAGATTTGTGCTTTCTCGCTGTTAGGAATATCCATCGTCTCCACAAGCGTCACAAAAAGTTGCGGATCAACCCAAGGGTGATCGGTGCCAAACACCAGATGATCTGGTCCAGAAAACTCGTAAGCGTAGCGCAACGCTTGTGCAGACGGAGAAACGGTGTCTAAATAAATGTGGCGCATGTAGGCACTCGGGGGCTGTTTAATATGCTCCCGCCCACGCCCCATAACCTCGGTTTGATGCTCGATGCGTCCCATCATGTACGGCAAAACGCCGCCAACATGAGGCATAACAACTTTCAACTTGGGATGCCGCTCAAGTACACCGCCGAGTATTAGCCGTAAAAGCGCGAAACTGGTGTCTACCTGAAGCCCCATCATGGGAATCATCGAGTGGTCTTTAATTGTCTCACCCCATGTTGGGACTGTGGGGTGCAAGACAATCGGCAATTCCTTTGCCTCCGCTTGCTTGTAGATGGGATCAAAAGTCGGGTCATCCACCGGTCGTCCGCCGATGTGTGAGTACAGCATCACGCCGCAGAAACCGAGGCTGTGTACGCGGTCCATCTCATCAATGGTGGCGTCCACATCCTGCCAGGGGAGGCTGGCAAGTCCCGCAAATCGGTCTGGGTGTTGATGCATCATTTCTCCGATGGCATCGTTGATTACTTGCGCACCTTTGACTGCCAAATCGGGTGCGAGCATACAGGGCCCCGGGATATTCGTACTGATAAGCGCCATGTCAATACCTGCCTTGTCCATGTCCCGGAGTTTGCGCTTGGGGAGATACATCTCCTCTCGCAAGCGAAATTGCTGAACATCACCGTAAGTGATAACGAACTCATCGGCATGCTGCGCACTCGAAGTGCTTGAGGTGTCGCGCCGACTTCTTCGTTCCCTCGTCGAGGAATTGGAACCAATTCCATTGGAGTCATCTCCCGCTGTGTATAGAAGTTCAATCTGCGGTGGATGGGGGTTTTGGGCAAGCACATCAATATACGCTCGAGGAAATATGTGGCTTTGGCAGTCAATCCGCATCAGAATCCTTCGCTTTCAGCATCATCATTTTTTCAGAGAATCCAATTCAATCGAATCATTGACCGAGGTCTGAAATATTGGATGCAAGATCCTCTGAATGGCCTCCATTATACAAAGTCGGGTTAGAAAGTCAATAGGAAAATCCCCTGCAATCGTGTCATACCATTGGAGTAGCAGTCCGACCTACAGTGTAACCAAGATCTTGCAGAATACGTTCCAATATTTTATTTGAAGAAATTCCTAAACTGTCCTAACCAACGTAATATGTGGTGCTGACTTGAGCGTTACAAGTAGGCATACCTATGATTCCCGACGAAATCTACGTCCAGAAAACAATTGAGGGTGATCCCGAAGCGTTCAACGAATTGGTGCAACGTCACCATGCCCGGATTTATGGACTTGCTTATCGGATGCTTGGCAATCCCGATGATGCTTCGGATGCGACACAAGAAGCGTTTCTTGAAGCCTACAAATCCATCCAATCCTTCCAATTTCAGTCAAAGTTTTTGACGTGGATGTACCGGGTTGGAATCAATGTTTGCCAGCAATACAAACGGCGGTCAGAATCCCGTCAGCGCGCATTAACATCCTATACAAAGGATGTCCAGGAAAGAGACGCGCAATATACGGGCGAATATCCCGATCGTGTTTTGCTGAAAACAGAGCGTGACCAATTGATACAACAGGCGATTGATCAATTACCGTCGAAACAGCGGATGGTTATCACGCTTTTCTATATGCAGCAGATGAAATATCGTGAAATTGCCGAATTGCTCGATTGTTCTGAGGGTACGGTCGCCTCACGCTTGAATACAGCCGTGAGGAATCTCAAGTCAAAACTTGAAGGTTTAAACCTCCACTAAACCCGCAATGCAAAGAGTTCTACAGAACCAACTCAGCTATGTAGCGATTGGGGTTGAGCAAAATTTGTACGAATGTTCATTCCAATTGAAAAAGATAGAAAAGGGACAGCTATGAGTCTCGACTGTAAGCAAGTTATCGAAAAATTTAGTCTTCATCAACAGCCGGACCTCACATACCAAGAGAAGATTGAATGTAGACGACATCTCATCGAATGTAAGACTTGCCAAAGCGAATATGAGGAGATGTTACATACAGCAGCTGTGCTCGACAGCATTCCGGATCCTGTGCCTCCACCAGAACTTGTCGAGCGCATTCAGACCCAAATCCGCCAAACTAACCGTCGTTCCATCTTAGATTTTTTGGTGAATCCAATTGCACGTATCCTTGTTGCGATGAAATTGGGTCCCCATCCCACTTTTGTCAACTACACCGCGATGCTCTTTTACCTAATGTTGACAATTTTTATGGTCAAGCTGACGTTCTTTAACTCAACAGAGCCACCGCCTGTTCAGTTGACTCGTTCCCCATCGCCTCACGTTCGTATTGTCCGCTTAGGTGATGTGAAACATGCTTCGCTTGAGGCTGTCAAGGTTGAGAAGGAAAAACCTAACGAAATTCCAATTCAATCTACTCCGAGTGATTTTCAATAACTTCAGTAACATCGTATAACCTCCAAACCTAAAACCCAAAAGACGCCGTGAGCCTCAAAGATTCAAGTTTGGCAGCACGGCGTTTTTTTTGGACAATCGAGTGGGATATTTGCAAAGTTCTGTTTTTACTTGCATATTTCCGTCCCTTATGATACTATTTAACCCACCGCGAGAAATCCTTCTCAGGAGGACAACCAATCGCGGTTTTTTTGTGTGCCACCTTTTAGTGTTTCACCCGGACAATTGAAATACTAAAGATGCGAAGCTAAAGATATTGTCTCCAGTGTGATTGTTTTATCTAATCTTGCTGACAAGCCCCCTTCCCTTTAGGGAGGGGATGTAGTCAGCCAAACGACTAAAAGTATGCTAAACAACTTTACTTCCAAAATATTGATTCGGTGACGGTTTGAGTCCAGGTGGACAAGCAGGCAGGGTAAAATCTTCCACCGTCAATTTTACTGGCAATGAGATTCCTGATTCATGACGTTTCAATCCCTTTTGGATTCACTATGCACTTGTAGCGGGCAGTCCGTCTACTGTCATTCTTTTGCGTTACTTGTGCGGGCTGGGCAGCCAAAAACGGGGCAGGGCATTGTCCCATGAAGGAGCGGATGTAGGTGGCGGTTCACCGTCCAATCCGTGTTGATAGCACAATTCAACATCTTGAACGGATGGGAATCCCCACCCTTCAGGGTGTGGGAGTATGTCAATACAGTTTTACTCTTCTATCCTTTTAAGAGTGGGGTGCAGTTTCCCGCTCTTTATTATTTTTTATTTAGAGATTCCGGTTGAGTGGGACTAAAGGAAACCCAGTTACTTTGATTTTTTTTACCCAACTTCGCACGGGTGTTATACACTATGACATCTTCATTAGCGGCCGCTGTTGCCGACTTATTATCACCCGTTCTGGCTGATGAAGGAATCGAATTGGTTGATGTAGAATATCAAGTTGATGCTCAAACGTTAAAACTTCTGATTCATAAGCCCGGTGGTATCACTGTTCAAGATTGCCAACAGGTAAGCCGGATCGCGAACCCGATCCTTGATGTGCATGATGTCATGCTAGGAACATACAATCTTGAGGTCGCTTCGCCAGGACTGAATCGACCGCTTGTTTCAGAAGCCGATTTCCACAGAAATTTAGGCCAAAAAGTCCAAGTAGAGGTGTCCACCGCAGCTGGAAAGCTTTCACAGATCAACGGCACCCTAAATCAAGTCAGCGATGGAAAAGTCTTTCTGACCCTTTTGTCTGGAAAGACAGTTCAAATTGCAATTTCCGATGTAATTCAAGCCCAGATCCAACTGATGTGGTAAAATCTTGGATGGAGGGTGGAGTTCATACAATGAATAACGATTTAGTCATGACCATGCGTCAAATTATGGATCAGACGGAGCTGCCACAGACGATCTTTATTGAGGCGATCGAAGCAGCACTATACTCAGCAGCCAAGCGGCGCTATGGATCGACACGAGGTGTGTCAATTAAAATTGATCCCGAGTTGGCGAATATTAGGTGTTATGTCCCGAAAAAAGTGGTTGAGATTATGCACCACTTTGCTACGGAAATTCCCATTGAGGAGGCACTAAAAATAAAACCTGATGCTCAACTGGATGAGGTCATTGAGGTTGAAATTGATCCAAGCGAATTTGGAAGGATTGAGGCCCAAACGGCACGTCAGATCCTTGTCCAAAAAATAAAAGAAGCAGAACGCGAGCAGATCTATCAGGAATACAAAGAACAAGAAGGCGAAGTTATCACTGGGTACTTCCAACGAACCGAACGTGGTAACCTCATCCTCGACTTGGAGCGGACAGAAGGTCTCCTCCCTTATAATGAGGTGCCTCGCCCACACAACTATCGACGAGGCGATCCACTAAAATGCTTGATCGTAGAGGTAAATACAGACCAAAAAGGACCGCAAATTATCCTGTCGCGTACACATAATGGTCTGATTGCCCGCCTGTTTGAAATAGAGGTCCCCGAGGTCTACGATGGCTTGGTTCGGATTATGGCAATTGCGCGCGATCCGGGAGATCGGGCAAAGGTCGCTGTTGTCGCGACTGATGAAAGTATTGACGCGGTTGGTACTTGTGTTGGTGTAAAAGGTTCACGAGTGCAAACAGTCGTAAGGGAGTTAGAGGGAGAGAAAATAGATCTACTTCCGTGGAATCAGGATCCCGCACTTTTCATTGCAAATGCCTTGCAACCTGCTAATGTTGTGCGTGTGAACATTAATGATGAAGATACGGGTGCAGAGGTAATCGTGCCGGATGACCAATTATCCCTAGCCATTGGTCGGCGTGGACAAAATGCACGTCTTGCTGCGAAACTAACTGGTTGGAAAATCGACATAAAAAGCGAATCTGAAGCGGACACGCAATTTAAAGAAGAAATTGCAGAAGAGTTGTTCAAGCCCATTGAAACCGGTTCATTTCAGTCAACCGATGAATCGGATTCTGAGGAAACCGCCGATCAGTCTCACACGATCGGAACTGATTTGACCGAGTTGGAAGGTGTCGGTGCTAAGACTGCTGAACTCCTTAGGGATTCCGATTTTTCGACGGTTGAATCAATTGCCCAGGCAACGTTGGAAGAACTCTCATCATTACCGGGAATTGGTGCGAAAACTGCTGAGAAGATTCATCACGCCGCATCGAAAATGCTTTCGGCTTAGATTTAATCCAAGGGGTTGTGATTGCTCATCGTTTAAGGAGTTTTACATGGCTGCGATGCCTGTCCGTACCTGTATTGGATGCCGGGGTAAATTTCCTAAGAAAGATCTACTGCGATTTGTACAGGCTGCAACTGGAAAGCTCCAAGCAGATCTAACGGGTAAATTGCCAGGACGCGGCGCCTATGTATGCCAATCACAAGTGTGCATTAATGTTACTTTCAAGTCGCAGAGAATCAATGCCCACTTGCGAAGCAATCTTTCAAACCAGGTTGTTGATTCTTTCAAACAAGAACTCCTGAGTCTGGTGAGTCATAGAAACGTGAAGGAGGTATGAAAATGGTGAAAAGTAGTCAAACCAAGCAGAACGAAAGTACTCAAGCTAAAAATAAAAAGATTAGGGTTTATGAACTGGCAAAACAATATGGGGTGAGCAGCAAGGATTTTGTTGAAGAGCTGCAGGGGTATGGAATTCCTGTCAAAAACCACATGAGTACGCTGGATTCGGAAACTATTAAGTTAGTCGAAACCGAACGAAACGCTACAAAGCCACCGCTCGCTGAACCTCCTGAAGCCAAAGTTGAGCCGCCTAACACAAAAGAGAAAACAAAAAAAGTCGCATCCGTTTCTACCGTCGACGAAGTGCAAGTTGTTGAGGCAAAAACAGAAGACCCCAAAGAAGATACAGCAGTCAGTGAGGAAGAGACAGTCGCAACTATTCCGCAGATTCAAGAAGGAGTCACTGTTGGACTCCTTGGTTCCGAATTAGGATTTAAGGGAACCGAGATGATTATGCGGTTGATGAAATTGGGGATCATGGCGAATATTAATCAACGCCTGGATTATGAGACACTACGAGCTATAAGCGACCAGTTTGGGTTTGAAGCAGTGCGCAGGTTGACACTGGAAGAACAAATCCTTCAGGACGAACCAGATGATACAACAAACCTTGTGTCCCGTTCTCCCGTTATTACGATTATGGGCCATGTCGATCACGGTAAAACATCCCTGTTAGACGCTATTCGACAGTCAAATGTCATGGACACAGAGGCGGGCCAGATTACCCAGCATATCGGTGCTTACCATGTGGAATTGGAGAGTGGTAGTGTTGTTTTTCTCGATACGCCTGGACACGCAGCATTTACCGCGATGCGGGCTCGTGGCGCACAAGTGACTGATATCGTTGTTCTTGTTGTTGCGGCAGATGACGGCGTGATGCCTCAAACCGTCGAAGCGCTCAGCCATGCAAGAGCAGCGGAGGTTCCAATCCTCGTTGCACTCAACAAAATTGATGTCGAAAATGCTAGACCGGATCATGTCAAACAGCAGTTAGCAACACATGACCTTGTTCCCGAAGAATGGGGCGGACAAACGATTTTTGTTGAAATCTCAGCAAAGGAACGAATTGGGATTGAAGAACTGTTAGAGATGTTACTCCTTGAAGCAGAATTGCTTGAACTCAGTGCCAATCCGAATAGGCATGCTCGCGGAACGGTCGCCGAAGCTGAATTAGATAAAGGACGAGGGCCTGTCGCAACCGTGCTTGTCCAAAATGGAACCTTGCATGTTGGTGATGCATTCGTTGCTGGGCGCTACTATGGAAAGGTGCGTGCTATGATAAATGACCGGGGACATCGTGTAAAGAGTGCACCTCCTTCAACCCCGGTTGAAGTGCTTGGTTTCACAGGAGTGCCGGAGGCTGGAGACCAATTTCTGGCAGTTGACTCCGAAAGAGATGCGAAAGCCATTAGTGAATCCCGACAGGAACAGCATCGCGCTACACAATTGGGACCCCAGAGTCGCGTAAATTTAGATGATCTTTTCCAACAGATTCGGGAAGGGGATATTAAAGAGTTAAACGTCATCGTTAAAGGTGACGTACAAGGTTCCGTCGAAGCTGTCCTTGATTCCTTGCGGGACTTGAGCACAGAAGAAGTCAAGATTAACATCATTCATCAAGCCGTTGGTGGAATTACTGAAACGGACGTTTTACTAGCCTCTGCCTCCAACGCAATTGTGGTTGGCTTTAATGTCCATCCCACCACCGGTGCCCTCATCGCGAAAGAGAATGAAGACATTGATGTCCGGACGTACAGCGTAATTTACGACCTTATCTCGGATATTAAATCGGCGATGGAAGGGCTGCTTGATCCTGAAGTGAGAGAAGTTGTCGTTGGTAGGGGAATTGTTCGAGAGCTATTCAGGACACCACGCATGGGCACGATTGCAGGCAGCTATGTTAATTGGGGGCGCATCATCCGTAACTATGACCTCCGCGTCCTACGAGACAATCGCCTCATCTATGAGGGGAAGGTTGATTCGTTACGACATTTTAAGGACGATGTCACTGAAGTTCAGGCGAACTACGAGTGCGGTATCGGTGTTAGTGCTTTTGACGATTTCAAAGTGGATGATGTGTTAGAGTGCTATACCCACGAGCGTATACCGCGCTCATTGAGATAGAAGCGAAGATGGTGGCAACTAGTGGTTAAAACCCCCGTATCAGCTGCGTTACGCTTATGCATATTGGACTCTGTACAATCTGGTTAACAATTCCAGACAGCCATTCACTCAAACAGAAACGGCAGGTAGTTAAAAGCATCACCGATCGTTTGAAAAATCGCTTTAACATCGCTGTCGCTGAGGTGGACCCGCTTGACAGGCATCAACAAGCTGTACTTGGGATAGTATCTGTTTCAAACGATACGAAGCATCTCAATCGTGTTTTGTCTTATGTTGTCAACTTTATTGAAGATACCCTGTTGGCAGAATTAACGGACTACCAGATTGAAATTCTGTCCTGATGAGATGGGATCTGAGGGAGATAATGCCAGGAAGACGTACAGACCGTGTTGGCGTACTCATACAAAGAGAATTAAGTGAAATCATTCAACGAGAGCTGAAAGATCCGCGAGTCGGCCTTTGTACTATTTCCCAAGTTCAAGTTTCTACTGATCTGAAGTATGCAGATATCAAGGTAAGCGTCGTTGGTGATAAGAAGCAGAAAAGGAATTCCATAACGGGGCTTAAAAGTGCCGCTGGCTTCCTGCGGCGTGAGGTTGTGCAGCGTATCGGCTTACGCCATGCCCCTGAACTGCGTTTTGAATTAGACGATTCTGTCGATCAATTGATGCAGATAGATCGCCTGCTCAAGCAAATTCATACCGAAGAAGAAAATACGTCCCCTTCCGACAATGAGCCAACCCGGCCCAATTAGTTAATCCGCTATGGAAGATTATCAAGCAATTTTGCGGGTCTTTGACCAACATCAATCTTTTGCGCTCTCTACACATGTCAATCCGGATGGCGATGCGCTCGGATCTGAATTAGCACTCTACTCCTTCCTTAAGGACCTCGGAAAACAGGTCAACATTTTCAACACCGATGTCGCACCAAAGAATTACAGATTTCTTCCCTTCTACGACGCCATCTTGCCTGCTAAAGCCTTTCGCAATAACCCGCCCGAAATTCTCGTCGTACTAGACGCAGGCGTGTTGAAGCGTATTGGTGAATATCTGTCTCGCTCTCTCGTCCCGACTAAGGCAATCGTCAACATTGACCACCATACTGCTGCTGAGCACTTTGGTGATTATAATCTTGTCGAAACCGATGCCTCATCGACGTCGGAGATCGTCTACCGGCTGATTCGACATCACGGAACCCCAATAGGAAGCGAACGAGCGCTTTGCCTCTATACAGGGCTTATGTTCGATACCGGTTGTTTTCGATATTCCAATTCGACACCGGCGTCTCACCGTGTCGCAGCAGATCTGATTCGGGAGGGGATCGCTGTTGACGAAGTGTACCGTGCTGTGTACGAGACTTTGCCTATTGGAACGATTCTGTTACTGAGTGAAGTTTTTCAGACTATTGGCACCACACCGGATGGCAAAATCGGATGGTTATATGCAACGCAGGAGATGTTTCGTAAAACTGGAACGACCCGCGATAATGTTGACGGGTTTATTAATCATATCCGCTCTATTGACACCGTTGAGGTGGCAATCCTGGCAAGTGAGCAGAAACATGGTGAATCGAAGGTGAGTCTACGGAGCAAATCGTCTGTTGATGTCGGCGAGATTGCTTCCGAATTTGGCGGAGGTGGACATCAGCGCGCCGCTGGCTGTGAGATCGATATACCCTGTGAAGAGGCAATTGCACAACTAGTGATAGTAGCACAACGACAGATGAGCAAATAGGGTGAAGGCTGGAATTAGACGACAAGAAGTGTAGTTATACGGCGATTCGTTGGGACATTGGTCAGGGATCACCGTCAGGCATGAAGTTGATTTTACAGTAAGCCCCGCTTGATAGACAATGGGAATTCACGGCGTTCTCAATCTCAATAAACCCCCCAAAATTACCTCAAGACAGGCTGTGGATTACGTGAAACGCCTACTAAGTGTGAAAAAGGCGGGACATGGGGGCACGCTTGATCCGGCTGCTACGGGTGTCCTACTCATCTGTCTGGGAAAGGGAACAAAGCTATTTGAAGCGCTGCAGGCTGGCACAAAAGAATATGAAGGTACGCTTACGCTGGGAATTACAACTGATACCCTTGATGCCAACGGACAAATTACCAAGACTCTGGATGCCAGCCAGATAACTCTCGACCAAACCCTATCCGTCTGTCAGCAGTTTATTGGCGAAATCGAGCAAATACCACCGATGTTTTCTGCGGTAAAGCATAAAGGCAAACCTCTTTACAAGTTGGCGCGTCGAGGGATTAAGGTCGAGCGTCGCCCGAGGCGCGTTTCTATCGAATCTATCGAATTACTACTGTTTAGCCCTCCTGAAGTCCGTTTCCGGGTTGTTTGCTCTAAAGGAACGTATATTCGAACCCTCGCTTCAGATATAGGAACGGCATTGGGCTGCGGTGCTCATCTTTCAAACCTTATTCGGACACGCTCTGGCATATTCGACATCGAGAGTGCACACACATTCGATGCTCTTGAACGTACCTCCGAATCTGCTGGTCAGGCCGTGATTCCAATTGAGGTCGTTGATAATATGCTAAAGCAGCAGTTGGTGCTTACTCGATGACTTTCCAGTTATTAGTCTTTGGAGACTAAATTTGCAGATTTACTATGATCTAGACGCCCCTTCTAAATCGTTTCAGGAGTCTATTGTTACTGTTGGTGTGTTTGATGGACTGCATGTTGGACATCAAGCGGTCATCCAACAGGTGTTGACCCAAACGAAAAAGACCAAGCTACCGAGCTTTGTGCTGACCTTTGAGCCACCGCCCTTGGCTTTCCTCGCTCCTGAAAGATGTCCCCCAGCCTTGACAACCCTTCCAAAGAAAATTGAGATATTAGAACAACTCGGCGTTGATGCTGTCGTCTTCGCACGCTTTGACGCGTATCTCCAGCAGATGTCTCCTGACGCCTTTGTTCAGCAAGTACTACTGCGTCGATTGGGCGCTAGACAAATTATCGTCGGCTACGATTGGCAGTTTGGCAAGGGACGATCCGGTAATGCCGAAGCCCTCAAGCAGCTTGGAAATCAGCACCAATTTGATGTGACGATTGTCGGGCCCGTGCAGCTTCACGGCGAACCTGTTCATAGCACACGTGTTCGCGAAGCCATTGCAGAGGGTAACCTAAATATCGCATCTGAGCTCCTAAGACGCCGATACTCAATTATGGGTGAGGTAGTAGAGGGCGAGGGGCGTGGGCGACAGATCGGGTTTCCTACCGCTAACATTGAGGCAGGAAATCAGATGTTACCACCGAGTGGGGTCTACGCCGTGCGGGTCAAGTCAGATGGAGATATGTTTGATGGCGTGCTGAATATGGGGACTAGACCTACGTTTGGCGGAGAAAAATTCCAGGTTGAAACCCACCTGTTCAACTTTGAGAAGATGATATATGGAAAAAAAATAGAGGTTTTTTTTATCGAAAAGATTCGGGCTGAGCAGAGATTTCCAAACCCAGAGATGTTGGTTGCTCAGATTAATCAGGACGTTGTTGAGGCTAAAGCAACTTTGAATCGAGTCAGGACGGAAACACCCATTACCGCCGAGTCCTGCTTGGATCAAGAGAGAATTTGATTTACAAAACGTTCTGATTTATGGTATATTAACCGCTATATGTATGTGAAAAATGCATAGCGTATGAAAAAGCAAGTATAAAATAAGGAGGTGAATTTATATGGCACTCGCAGTTGAACAGAAAAAAGAATTGGTCGAAGCACATAAAACTCATGATAGCGATACCGGATCACCAGAAGTCCAGGTGGCAATTATCCAGACTCGCATCCGGGAGTTGACGGAACATTTTCGGACACATAGAAAAGACCATCATTCGAGACAGGGACTGTTTAGACTTGTAAGTAAACAACGCCGTTTATTGCGTTATCTGCACAGGCAAGATGTTCAACGGTATCGTGATTTGATTACTCAACTTGGAATTCGAGACACAATTTCAGGCAGGAGAGGCTAATAGACCACCGTAGAACGTTGTGAGGAGGAAAGATATTGAAAGTTGAAATGCAGCTTGGGAGTGAAAATCTCTCAATTGAAACAGGAAAAGTTGCCAAACAAGCAGATGGTGCTGTTTGGGTACAATACGGTGGAACGGTTGTTTTGGTAGCAGTCGTCGCTGAGAAGAGAGAATCGAATCTAGACTTCTTTCCGTTAACCGTAGACTATCGTGAAAAATCTTATGCGGCGGGGCGTATCCCCGGCGTCTATGGTAGACGGGAACCGCGTCCAGGCGGAGGCGAGCTCTTAACAGCACGTCTAATTGATCATTGTATTCGCCCCCTTTTCCCTAAGGATTTCCAGGTTGAAGTACAGGTCATGTGCACAGTCCTTGCTTCAGATCAGATCCATCCCGCTGATGTTCCTGCCCTAATCGGAACCTCAGCAGCGCTAAGTATCTCTGATATACCGTTTAACGGGCCCGTCGGTGCCGTTACGATTGGAAAACTCAATGGAGAACTCTGCGTTAATCCGACTTATGAACAACTGGAAGAGTGTGAATTAGAATTTTTTGTTAGTGGAACGCATGATGCAGTCATGTCTGTTGAAGGTGGAGCACACGAAGCACCAGAAGATGAAGTGATTGATGCGATCGTAGCAGCGCATCAGGAGGTTAAAGAAATCACCAAACTTCAGGATGGTTTAGTTGCGCTTTGTGGGAACCCTACGCGCGAGTACACGATGAAAGAGATCGATGAGGGACTCAGTTCGCGCATCCGAAACCTTGCTACGGAGAGAATTCGTGAGTCCATCGGCATGGATGAAAAGCAAGACCGCGCAGGCTATCTTGAACAGGTACAGGCTGATGTGCTGGCGGAGATTCTTGAAGATGTTGATGTAGAAGAAGATGGTCCGGACGTTACAAAAGATGCCGTGTCGATATTAGGTGACATCGAGAAAGAAGAAATGCGTCAGTCAATCTTGACCGATGGAAAGCGTGTTGATGGACGAGGTGTCACAGATGTTCGCGAAATTTCAGGTGAAGTAGGTGTCCTGCCTCGCGTACACGGTTCATCGCTCTTCACTCGCGGACAAACCCAAGCCCTCTGTGTGACGACGCTCGGGACCAAAGGTGACGAAGATGTAAACCGAACCCTCACGGGAGAAGTGAGAAAGTACTTCTTCCTTCACTACAATTTTCCACCCTACAGCACCGGCGAGGTCAAAAGAATTATGGGACCCGGACGAAGAGAAATCGGTCACGGTGCGCTCGCTGAGAGGGCGATTCAACCGGTCATCCCCGATCGGGAAGAGTTCCGATACACGATTCGTGCAGTCTCGGAGATTCTTGAGTCCAACGCATCTTCCTCCATGGCGAGTGTATGTGGCGTAACCCTTTCGTTGTTAGACGCAGGTGTGCCCATTAAGAAGCCGGTGGCGGGAGTTGGTGTTGGTTTGATTAAGGATGGTGATCGTGAGGTTATCCTGACCGATATGCTCGGTACGGAAGATTTTCTCGGTGATATGGACTTTAAAGTTGCCGGCACCCCCGATGGTATTACCGCTCTTCAGATGGATATTAAAATTGATGGTGTAACACCGGATTTGATGCGAAGAGCCATCCATCAGGCAAAAGACGCGCGCATGGTTGTTCTGGATAAGATGAATCAAGTTATTGAGAAACCACGCGATGAGATTTCCCCGCACGCGCCGCGGATCTATGAGATTCAAATTTCCCCATCTAAAATCAAAGACCTGATCGGTCCCCGCGGCAAAACCGTTCAGTCTATTCAAGAGGAAACCGGTGTAACGATCGACATTGAGGACGATGGAAGAGTTGAACTTTCATCATTCAATGCTGAAGCTGCAAACAAAGCCGAGGAAATGATTCTCTCTATTACTGCGATTCCTGAAGTCGGCAAAGAATACGCCGGAAAGGTTACCCGTATAACAGGATTTGGTGCTTTTGTTGAAATTATACCCGGCCAGGACGGATTGCTGCATATCTCTCAGATGGGAGATGGATACGTTCGACAGGTTGAAGATGTGATGAATATCGGCGATGAGGTGGCTGTGCGCGTCATTGAGATTGATGACCAGGGGCGTGTTGATCTGACGCTTGCAAGCAACCCGGCCAGTGAAGATGCGGCTGCATCCCAGCGGGATCGAGGGGACTCACGCTCAAGAGATAATCGTCAAAGCAGGGGGCAACGCGATAATCGGAACTCTCGTAACAATCGTGGTAACGATTCACGAGATCGTCGAGCGCCAAGAATCCCCAAAGGCAGATTTTAGTACACTATAGTGCCAAGTAGCTGAGAAGGTTCGTCACTACTGGTCGAATACTAGCCATCATGTGAGGTGTGAGGAATTTTTCACATCTCACGGACTGCTCTTAGTGTTTGAAGTACCTTTTTTCATTGATCGGTGAGAGCCACCGGACAAATTTTGCAATATTTAGTCGCAGCACACTTTTGGGGAGGTTTCAAATGCAGACCAAGGACCCCAACCGGAGGACACGAGGGATAGTCAACAGGGAAAGAGATCTCCTTGATAAGAAATGGTTGACCTACCTGTTGACATTTATTTTGGTTCTGCTGGGAGCTGTTTTTGTGCTTGCTGTGACCCGCCGAGATTGGCTAATCCACCAAGCGAAGTGGATCGTTAAATCCGTGATACTGGGATTTGGCTTAGAATAGTCCTTTCCTCCCCTATCCAACGCGCTATATACGGTAAATATTCACTCCAGAGGTTCGGGATGAAACTTCCTTTGCTTTCCTCAGCTACCGTTTTAATGCTGATTCTTTTCGTTTCGGGGTGCGGGTATGTGTCTACCTCGGACTATCTCAATCACATAAAGACAATTACGATTTCACCGATTGAGATCCAGGATCCAGACTTCACATTTGATACCTCTGGTAATCCACACGATGAGATTATTCGGGAGGCGCTCATTGATCGCTTTAACCAGAAATGGCGCGATGGTAACGATTCACAACTCGATGTGATTATTTTAGATTACCATCTTGAACCCTATCGCTATGATGCGAATAATCAGCCTGAGCAACTTCGCATGAGCTTAGAAATTGAGTATGAATTTAGGGATCAGGTCCAGAATAAAGTCATTGATCGCAGGGATAACTATTTCCAAATTCACGACTTCTATATTGTTGCGGGGCAAGGGGAACCACCAGAAACGCGGGAAGAAGCACAGAAACGACTTATTCAAGAATTAGTCGATGATTTTTACAGTACGCTTGCTGAACAATGGTAGGCTGATAGACGTAAGTTTGTGAGACCATAGGACTGTGACTTATCACATAGCCCGTTTCATTTTTGACACTCTACGTTTTCAGAATTTTCATCGGTGGTGCCAGTATCTCTGGATCGTTTATGTGTCTTGTGCGCTGCCGTTGCTTGCATGTCAGACTGAACAAGGCGATTACACAATTGCAAGCCAGAACGGGCAATATATCTACGGCGTTTGGAAAGCTCGAACCGCTAAGGCAGCGAAAGACCTATCAGGTCAAATGGAGCAAACGTCAGTAGAGGGGATTCCCCAGGTTGATTCACTCCGCTCAATCACGACTGAAAAACCGGTGAGTCTATTGCCTACAGATGGAGAGGCATCTCACTGGGTCAGGGCAGGGGAACCAAGTAGTGATGTTGGGAAAGATCTGTATAAAAATGTGATTGGTGGAAATCCCGAATTATATCACAGCTACGGCTTTATTGAGGGAGCCTCCGTCCAGTATCAAACTCCCCAGCTCGGATCCCAACCGCTGATTCTTCTGGAAGTTTTTGACATGGGGTCTCCAGAGAACGCTTTCGGTATCTATAGCCGCAATCGCTATCCACAGGACGAATTTGAGTGGGTCGGTAGTAGGGCAATCATTTCTGGACGAGAACTTAACTTCTGGAAAGGCAGATACTTCATACAGATTGAGGGATACGAATTTGCAAGTCAGATTAAACAGGGTATGGCTGAACTTGCCCGAGCAACTGCTGACCACATCAAAGATCCATTGACAACACCACATCTGCTGAACCTCCTTCCATCAGAAAACAAAGTGCCTCACAGCGAAAAATACTTTCCATCCGGTGCCGCCATGAAGGAAATTCACCGCTTCCTGCCTGAACGCTTACTACAGTTCAGTCCGAACGTAACGGGAGGCTCTGCTGCGTATCTGCATAAGAAATCCTCCACTGACTGGATCGATACGATGATAGCATTTGTTCTGCGCTATGAAACTGAGTCAGAAGCGAAAACCGCCTATGATATTTATCTGGAGCACTTGGAAACGAAGCGCTGATTCAGCGTAAGCCGGTGAAATGTTTGCTAAGTAACAGTGAGGATAAGCCATACAAGTGCATATGGCCACAAGGAGAATGGGAAACTACCGTGTCGCGACTTATACCTGAACAAAGAAAAGCCCGCTGTCCGAATTGTAATGGTAAACAGTTTGTTCGATCGGTCAAATATGAACTGTATCAATCAATAGATGAGGATGGAAATATCACTGATGATGATCCCTATACTTGGGATAGGAAAATAACAGAAGGAATTCGATGTGTTTCATGCGAAAAAAACTGTGACGATTTATTTGGACAAGAACAGGACCATAATTGGCTGATAGAAGTCCTATAAGTTTGAGGAAAGGTAGGACAATGCGTCGGTTAGAAGATTCGAGCACAGTAAAATTGACATTCTATCCAATGGCCGGTAGCGTGCCAGAGCAATTTGATAATTTGCTTCAGACGCTTAGATGGTTGGAAACACTCAAACCCACTCCTAAAGAAACTATTGAATGGCTTCAAACAACATTTGTGTTAAGTAACTATTTTGCACGTAATGTATACACTGTCATCCTGACAAGCGGTGGGCTGGTCAGTATTTGCAATGGACGGTGTTATCTAACCTCTGATGGACAATCTGTTTTAGATTCTGCTTCTCCAGTAACGCTACTTGAGATTTTTGAGGGACGCTTCGTGGGAATGTTCGCCTGTCTGCAAGCTCTGGGCATTCATAACAATGCAGATTTTGAAACATTACGGACGATATGGTTTGAAGCAGTTAAAGAACAATTTCCGCAAGTGCAGAATTGGAGTAAACTTACTCTGGGTAATCAATGTCGTCATCGCATAAACTGGTTACGTGCGATGGGTTTAATTACGGTTGTAGATGGACGATATACTTTATCAGAGAGTGGCTGGGAATTTATACTAATAAATTCGCCCGAAATGAGTACCATTCAACATCAAGAAATTAGCCAGCAAGAAACGCAATTAAGCGAACTGGTTTTAGGGGAATTTCAGTTATTTGACCATTCGGTTCAACGGGGAAGATCTTCGCATAAGGTATTTGTGCGAAACAGTGCCTTTCGTAGGATAGTGACCGCCCAATATGAACATTGCTGTGCCGCATGTGGATTTCGTCTCAAAACACCAAGAGGTCGCTATGAGGTGGAAGCCGCACACATTATCCCGAAGCACAAAAATGGGGTTGACGACCCGCGTAATGGAATATCTTTGTGTAAAACGCATCATTGGGCATTTGATGAAGGCATAATTTCAATTCGCCCGGATGATTTAACTGTGATAACAGCGTC
>JAJDUM010000053.1 GCA_022826645.1 Candidatus Poribacteria bacterium | reverse complement strand
TTCAGGGGATAAGACCACTTGATGTTTGTAAGTAGGCATCGAAGACTCCATGGGGTGAAGGTGAATTGAATCTCAAAGAATAGATTGGAATCAAACGATAACACAAATACATAATAAGTGCAAAAATTATTGGACAGTGTAGTATTATACGTTCCGACAACTAGCAACTGGTGTTATCCTGCTAATAATTTAATCTCACGCTTATTACACGAGGATAAGGAGTCGTTCATGTCAGATCAATCAAAAATTGAAGATAGTGGATCTCAAATCAGGGTTACCGCGCTGCACGCTTTCCCCATGGGTGTCAAAGCTTATGTCAAAATCGAAACCAACATGGGAGTGACGGGTTGGGGCGAAATTAATAACATGGAGAACAATGTCACCTGCCGCCTTGCAGAGTCGCTTTCGGAACTTATCATTGGTGAAAACCCGACTCGCATTGAGCATCACTGGCAACGACTCTTTCGCGCCCACCGGAACATCCGCGGCGGTGGGTTGATGGTACACACCATCTCCGCAATTGATATGGCGTTGTGGGACATCGCTGGTAAACTCTGGAATGTTCCCGTCTATCGCCTACTCGGTGGTCCATGCCGCGACAAAATATGGAAGTATCCAAGCCCCAAAGCCATCAAAACAGGTCCCGGTGGTTCCAAACCGTTCGCCGGAACGCCTGTAGAGATTGAAGGATTGGTCCAGAAAGTACGGGAAGCGCGTGAAAAGGTTGGACCCGACGGGGCTGTGATGTTCGACGCCCATAGTTGTCTGCCACCGCCTATCGTGAAACAGTTTGCAAGCTACTTGAAAGCCGATGACCTTCTTTTCTTGGAAGAAGCGTGGGTGCCCGGCAATATTGAAGTCATGCGGAAGATTCGGGAATCAGTTCCCGTCCCGCTTGCAACTGGGGAACGAGATCGGACGATCTGGGAGGTCCGCGAAATCCTTGAGGCGCAGGTGATTGACATCCTTCAGCCAGATTGTGGGCATGGCGGCGGTATCAGTCAAATGAAGAAAGTCGCAGCCCTCGCAGAAGCGCATCACGTACCCCTTGCGCCGCACTGCACAATGTCACACCTCGGCTTGACCGCTAGCCTACATGTGGCGGCGTCTGTCCCATTTTTCTTAATACATGAAGGGTACGAAGGTGTTCTGCCGGAAGGGGTAGCGCGCAAGAATTGGGAGATGGACGAGGAAGGCTATGTGTCGTTGCCAGAAGGTCCAGGCTTGGGCGTTGAAGTTGATGAAGCGCAGGTCATTGAAACAGGAAAAGACCCAGACCGTAAGTTCGATTGGCCCAACAGTCGATTGGATGATGGCTCAGTCGCGGATTATTAGATGCAATTGAGTCCTGATTGATTTACTACGGGAAGAGGTGTGCCATGAAAATAACTTCTGTTGAAAGCTTTCGTGTTGAAGTTCCAATATCTGAGGAGGAACGGCGGAAGAGATACTACAATTCTTCGGCTATTACGCGAATCCATACCGATGAAGGGATTACAGGTTACGGATTCGAGGCAGTAGATGTCGATGCCGTTAACCAGATCTTATTGGGAACGGATCCATTTCAGATTGAGCGACACCTCGAAGCCGGTCTAAATGAGTGGTTCGGTGCTGAAAACGCGCTCTGGGATATCGTAGGCAAAGCCGCTGGGCTTCCCCTGCACAAGCTAATGGGTGCCTATCGTGATGAAATCCCTCTATACCTGACCTGTGTTTGGCCCGGCGCAGCAGATCAGACCGATGTAACGCCACGCCAACAGGCTGAAGATGTATTGCGATATTCGGAGCAAGGATGGCAAGCGGTCAAGATTCGCATTTTTCGACCAGATCTGATGGACGATGTCGAAGCCATTCGGTTAATCCGTGAACGGGTTGGCGGACCCGAAAAAATAGAAGTAATGGTAGACAGAACAGGAGAATACTCAGGATCCACTTGGGATTATGATACCGCCCTTCGTGCCGCCAGAGCACTGGAGGAGGTTGATGCCACATGGTTAGAAGAGCCGTTCACTCGTGGCGACATACACCTTCATGCGCGACTGCGATCGGAAACAGACATCGCCATCACCGGCGGTGAGCATCAACCCGAAGAAGTATATCGGGGATATGTTCAGGGGGAAGCGTTTGATATTGTGCAACCCCACTGTGCCAATCTCATTACCACACTAAAAAAGGTGGCAAGTATGTCTGAGTTGTTTGGCATGGAATGCATCTTTCACGGTTCGCACGGCATGGATCTGATCTATTCGCTGCAGGTTGCTGCAACCATCCGCACCTGCCGTATGCAAGAATTGGTCTACACAACTCCACCGATACGCCCTGAAGATGCTTGGTCTCCGTTGAACGAATTGGTCAAATCCGATACGCTGTATACTGTGAAAGATGGCTGCGTTCAGATTCCACAGGGACCGGGGATGGGGATAGAGCTTGATGAGGAAGCGATTGAGCGGTATCGGGTCGATACCTAACTGTTAATAGCTCAAGTTGCTACATGTCCCCAACAAGGGTTAGATAAATCTCTAAACCCATGAACCTATCATCAACTTACTACGCATTACATTCAATACGCAAACAGGCATTGGACCAATAGGTGGCAACCTACAGTATCCTAAAGGAGAATATACATGACGAATCGTTTCGGCTTTGATGTTTCAGGTCAACCGATTGAGGACTTGATTCGCTGGGCATCCGAAAATGGTTTTTGGTACATTGATTTTCAAGCAGACCTGCCCCCGAATGACATTGTCTCATTCGACGCCGCGCGTGTTCGGGGAGTGCGAGACCTCTGCGAAAGGCATGATATTGCCATTGGCATCCATCCGTCGTCTGCAATAAATAACGCCGAGTATGTACCTGTCATGGCAGAAGCGGTGGACGAATACCTGTTTGCCAACCTCGACTTGGCTGCCCGACTCGGCTGCGGTTGGCTCGTGGGGCATGGAGGGTATCATTTCGGGGACGTGCCCCGACGACGGGAAGTGGCGGTTGAACGGATGAAGCGATTGGTAGACAGAGCAGAGCGAGTAGACGTCCCCATCTTCTTCGAGAACCACAACAGAGAACCCGACTATGCCGAAATCCACTATATCCCGCATAACGTCGAAGAGACTCACTGGTTCTTTGATGCTATTCAATCGCCCTATTTTCAATGGGCATTCAATGTCGCCCATGGTCATCTTGTGCCCGAAGGTTGGGTGGGGTTCCTTGATGCGTTTGGTGTGGAGAATATTGGTCAGGTACGCCTCAACGATAACACCGGCGATTATGAGGTGCATCTCGTCCCCGGTGAAGGGACTATTGACTTTGAAGCGCTGTTTGCTAGACTGAACGCAGATGGCTATTCCGGTTGGTTCAGTCTCGGCTTTGGAAACGATGCGGATAAGGTGCGAGTGCGGGATTGGTTCGCAACGCTGGTGTGACAGAATCAACGCCCTCGCTTCCGTCACATCTGCCTAATTTTTTACTTGACAGTTATGGGTCTGAATGCTAACATTTACCCGCATTATATCCCAGTAAATAATGGTCGGGGCGTAGCGCAGCCCGGAAGCGCGCTTGAATGGGGTTCAAGAGGTCGCTGGTTCAAATCCAGTCGCCCCGATTTTTTTTTGTAGAGAGGTAGTAGTGGATAAAGCCAGTATCAATGTGGGGCTTCTTGGTTGGGGCACCGTCGGCACAGGTGTTTCCAAGATTTTGCTCAAACAGAATGATCTAATTGAGCAGAATGCCGGGATTCAACTCCGTCTAGTCAAAATTGCAAAACGTACGCTACCGGCAACTCGTCCCGGGGTTGAACTGGAGGCGAAGTGTTTAACGACAAACCCTGCCGAAATTGTTGAGAACCCTGAGATCGATATAGTTGTAGAGTTAATGGGCGGGACAGATGAAGCGCGCCTCTTAGTCGCTCAAGCTATCCGCAACGGAAAGCATGTTGTGACAGCGAATAAGGCACTATTGGCAGCGCACGGATTTGAACTCTTTCAACTTGCTGACAAGCATAATGTCAGTCTGAACTTTGAGGCGAGCGCGGCCGGGGGCATCCCAATAATCAAAACCCTGCGCGAAAGTTTCGCCGCAAACCGCATCCACTCGATCTACGGCATCATCAACGGTACATGTAATTACATCTTGACAGAGATGCACGAAAATGAGGTCGATTTCGACGAGGTGCTGAAAGATGCACAAGCCAAGGGGTATGCTGAGGCTGATCCGACATTTGATGTTGAAGGTGTTGATGCCGCGCATAAACTGACTCTCCTCACTTCCCTCGCCTACGGTTTTGCCATGCCGATGGAAGGGGTGTATACGGAAGGTATCACACATATCACACCCAATGAGATTCAGTACGCTCGTGAACTCGGATACGTAATCAAACTTCTTGCGATTGCCAAGCTTAATCAAGGTCGAGTTGAAACGCGCGTTCACCCGACGTTGGTGCCCATACGCAGTATGCTCGCAAATGTTGGTGGTGCATTCAACACAGTCTGTGTCATCGGTGATGCTGTGGGACCAACCCTTTTCTACGGACAGGGTGCCGGTGAAATGCCGACAGCAAGTGCTGTTGTCGCGGACATTATCGATGCAGCCAAATCAATTAGTGGTACGGTTAGATCTCAAGTTCCACGGGGTTGGCTTTCCGGGTCACAAGCCAACATTTCTCTCTGCCCCATTGGTGATGTTGAAACCCGCTACTACATCCGCCTCGTTGTCTTAGATCAGCCGGGGGTGTTAGCACAGATTAGCAGTATCCTTGGGGAGCACCGTATCAGTATTGCATCTGTCATCCAGAAAGAACGCCATGAAGTTGACGATACCGCTTCACTCGTTATCGTAACGCACAAAGCGGTCGAAAAAAACATGCAAACGGCGATTCAAGAAATTGATACGCTTGATGTTGTCAAGGGGACCAGTCGACTAATCCGTATTGAAGAGGAAGTTGCATTTTAAGGAAATCGCAGCGAATGATTTGGCAGGGGGTTATCCCTCACTACCGTGCATATCTACCGGTCACATCAGAGACCCCGATTATTACACTCAAGGAGGGGAATACACCCCTCATTGAAGCGACAAACTTAAATGAGGCAGTCGGAAACGACCTGTGCATCTACCTAAAATATGAAGGCCTAAATCCGACAAGCTCTTTCAAAGATCGGGGCATGACCGTTGCTATCTCTAAATCTGTTGAAGATGGTGCCCAAGCGGTTATGTGTGCTTCAACCGGCAACACGTCGGCGTCCGCCGCTGCATACGCTGCGAAGGCAAAGCTCAGATGTATTGTGCTAGTCCCAAAAGGGGAAATTGCTCTGGGGAAATTGGCACAGGCGTTAATGCACGGCGCAAAAGTCCTTGCAGTCGATGGAAACTTCGACAAGGCACTTCAACTTGTGCGAGACATCACCGAAAAACACCCGGTTCATCTGGTGAATTCGTTGAATCCCCATCGCATCGAAGGGCAAAAGACGGGTGCATTTGAAGTTATCGACCACCTCGGTTTCGCGCCTGACTATCAAGCGATGCCGGTCGGGAACGCAGGCAATATTACCGCCTATTGGAAGGGATATAAGGAATACTACAGATGTGGTAAGGCAAAAAGTCTTCCCAAGATGCTTGGTTTTCAGGCGTCCCAAGCGGCACCGATAGTATTGGGGCACGCGATTGAGGAACCGCAGACAGTTGCCAGCGCGATTAAGATTGGGAATCCTGCAAGTTGGCGGACTGCGGAAGAAGCACGCGAAGAATCGAACGGATTAATCGATCCGGTATCGGACGACGAAATCCTAAAAGCCTATCAGTTGATCGCCAAGTTGGAGGGATTGTTCGTCGAACCCGCCTCGGCGGCTTCCATCGCTGGTGTCATTAAGCTAAATCAGAACGGCTATTTTGAACCGGGATCTACAATCGTTTGCATCCTAACCGGGCACGGTTTGAAGGACCCGAACACTGCACTGGGAGAAATCGGGGGAGAACCAATCACAGTGTCTGCGAGCCAAGATGAAATCTTGGAGTACGTTTATGAAGCCTGATCAGCATGGATACAGCAACCCCGGTCTAATAGCTGCTCTGTGCCAACGGAAGGTGCCTTGACCTATAGATGTGAAAGAGGTTAGCAAGCGTGGGAATTATTGTTCAAAAATTTGGTGGGAGTTCTGTTGCGGATGCTACAAAAATCAAAAATGTTGCCAAGCGAATCGCACGAACGCATGAGGAGGGACATTCCGTTGTTGTCGCTGTCTCCGCGATGGGAGACACGACCGATAACCTAATCCGACTCGCTCATGAAATCTCAATAGATCCCCCCGAACGAGAACTCGACATGCTATTGTCCACTGGTGAGCAGGTCTCAATTGCCCTGTTAGCCATGGCAGTTTCGGAACTCGGATACCAAGCAATCTCACTCACAGGAACACAGGTCGGCATCATCACCAACGGCTTTTATAGTGACGCCAGAATTCAGAGCATCAATAAAGCGCGAATCCTATCGGAACTTGAGCGTGGAAGGATTGTAATATTAGCCGGTTTTCAGGGTGTGAGCATTGATAACGAGATTACGACCCTTGGACGAGGTGCCTCCGATACCACTGCTGTTGCCATTGCTGCAACACTGGAGGCTAATCGTTGTGACATTTATACAGATGTAGAGGGCGTTTACACCGCAGACCCACGCGTCGTTCCGAATGCGCGTAAGCACAATCAGGTTACCCATGATGAAATGCTTGAGATGGCGAGACTCGGTGCGAAGGTTTTGCACTCCCGATGTGTAGAGTTGGCGAAGAAATTCAGTGTGCACCTTTGTGTTCGCTCCAGCTTCAGTGAGGCCGAAGGCACAATGGTGGTAAGGGAAGACGAGATGATAGAAGAAGTTGTAGTCAGTGCGGTGACCTCTGATAAAGATCAAGCAAAAGTGTCGCTGCTCGGTGTGCCTGATATACCGGGGATTGCGGCCCGTATTTTTCAGGCGGTTGCTGATGAGCACATCAGTATTGATATGGTCATTCAGACGACAAATCCGAAGGGTACGGCTGACCTATCATTTACAGTTACTGAGAAGGACTTACAAGCAGCAATTAAGATTATTGAGGGCCTCAAAGGCGAGATCGGTTTCGACAGCGTCAGTCCAGACAAGAACATTGCGCAGGTGTCATTGGTCGGCATCGGGATGAAAAGCCATGTCGGTATCGCTGCCCGAATGTTCCAAGCACTTGCTGATGCAAATATCAACATCCAGATGATCAGTTCCTCGGAAATCACGATTTCCTGTGTGATAGATGAGACTGAGACCGAACGCGCCGTGCGTACGATTCATGACCGATTTGAACTCGGAGGCGCTTCCTCGTGAAAACGCTCGAATTTATTGTTAGAGAGATTTCTGACAACCAATCCGCACGGTATGAGGTTTCGGTTCCTCCAGCGGAAATTGAACTCGAGTTAGAAGAAGCACAGTTTGTTGGGGAGATTCACGGACAGCTCCAACTTTCACGACGCGTAGAAGATGTCTACGCGAAAGGGAGTTTTTCAACATCAGTTGAGGTCGAGTGTCGTTGCTGCGTTGAACCATTCGCAACCAGTATCTCGGGGGATATTGAAGTCCAGTTTTATCCGGCAGACGTCGCCGCCTCTTCAGACCCGTGGCAGGCAGACACCGGCGAGCGATATTATTTGGGAGATACAATCGATTTATCTGAGGAGGTCCGGCAAAGCCTTATACTCGAAATTCCAAATTGGCCCCTCTGCTCAGAGGCGTGTAAGGGGTTGTGTCCACAATGTGGACAAAACCTTAATGTCGCTGACTGCGATTGTCATATCTCCGAAGAGAGTTCCTCTCCATTTGCTGCTCTGGCGGATCTCTTGGATCGGTCTGACAACGCACTTAAAAACTGATTTCTCTGATCCCAAAATACATAATTCTATGGTAATAAGGAGATGACCTATGGCACATCCAAAACGTCGAACTTCAAAATCAAAAAAACGAATGCGAAGAAGCCACCATGCACTCGGGGATAAATTTGTCTCGACGTGTCCCCACTGTTCCGAAACAATCCTATCTCATCGTGTTTGTCCGAGTTGTGGATACTATAACGGGCGGGTTGTGGTGAAAACAGCTGAAGAAGTTTAGTCCAATACCATCATCAGCTTCAGCTGAAACCGAAAAGGACGCTATCATAATGGCTCGACACGCAGCAATTACCGGGACAGGGTCATACCTACCGGAGGAAATCTTAACAAACTTTGACTTAGAGAAACTGGTCGACACCACCGATGAATGGATTCGACAGCGAACCGGTATTGTCGAGCGTCGAATCGCCGATTCCGATATGGCGACCTCGGATTTATGTGTTCGGGCATCTCGCCAAGCTATTAAAGCTGCTGATATTGATCCGCTTGACGTTGAAATGGTCATCGTTGGCACGGCGACCCCCGATACATTTTTCCCTTCAACAGCGTGTTATGTGCAGCAAGGAATTGGTGCCAAGAATGCTTGCGCTTTCGATCTATCGGCGGCTTGTGCGGGGTTTATCTATGCGCTCGACCTTGCCGATGGCATGATCCAATCCGGACGTTACAAAACAATCCTGGTCGTTGGTGGAGAAGTCTTCAATAAAATACTCGATTGGGAAGACCGAAATACCTGCGTTTTGTTCGGAGATGCAGCGGGTGCTGCAATCGTGCAGGGGACCGATGAGGAAAAAGGGATCTTGGCATCCTATATTGGATCCGATGGTGACTATGCCGATACAGATCTGTTGGGGATGCCCGCCGGTGGTACGCGGCTTCCAGCCAGCCATGAAACCATCGATAACAGACAGCATGCAATCAAAATGCGCGGGCGGGAGGTGTTCAAACTCGGTACCCGTATTATGCCAGAAGCCGCCCAACGTGCATTGGATATGGCAGGAATAACGGTTGACGATATCGACCTGCTTATTCCGCATCAGGCAAATATTCGCATCATCGAAGCTGTTGGTGAGCGGCTTGGGGTTGACCCAGAGAAAGTATATATCAACGTTGATAAATATGGCAATACCTCTGCTGCAACCACCATCGTTGCACTTGACGAAGCTCTCCGGTCCGGACGGGCTAAGCCGGGTGACTTGGTATTGTTGGTTACCTTCGGTGCTGGGCTAACGTGGGGAAGCACCCTGATCAAGCTCTAAACGAACTATAAATTTATGTCTCATGTCTGATATGACCGAACCCTCGTCAAAAACATTTGGGGATGCAATCGCTTTTCTCTTCCCCGGTCAAGGTTCTCAAAAAGTGGGAATGGGGCTGGAGCTTTCCCAAGAATACACCACAGCGCGTAGAGTCTTTGACGAGGCAGACACGATCCTGAATCGGAAGCTGAGTCAGCTCTGCTTTGAAGGACCTGCGGAGGCGCTGAAACAGACCGAAAACACACAACTGGCAGTTCTCGCATGCAGCGTGGCAGCATTACGTGTCTTGCAAGAGCAGGGCATTGCACCCCGTGCTGTCGCTGGTCATAGTCTTGGTGAGTATTCTGCCCTTGTTGCCGCCGATGTACTTTCATTCGCCGATGCGCTAAAGTTGGTCGAGTATCGAGCCCAAGTCATGGCGGATGCGTCCCAGCAACAAGCTTGCACGATGGCTGCGATTTTAGGATTGGATGAAGGAACATTACAAGATCTCTGTGAAGCTGCATCGTCTGACGGCGTGGTTCAAATCGGTAACTACAACTGTCCCGGGCAACTAATTGTTTCTGGCGACACTGCCGCTGTTGAAGCGGTCATGGATAGTGCGAAAGCTGTCGGTGCCAAACGTTGTGTCCAGCTTGAAGTGAGCGGAGCATTTCATTCTGCATTGATGGGGCAAGCACAGGAACAACTCCAAGCTGTAATCGATGACTTCCAATTCAACGATCCAAGAGTTCAGGTGGTTGCTAACGTAACAGGCGACGTTGTAAAAACTACGGATGAGATCCGCCGCTTGCTGATATCGCAAGTAACCTCCGCTGTTCAGTGGGAGAGATCAATACGGACTATCGGCGCTGCTGGTATCTCACACTTTGTGGAGGTAGGACCTGGCACAGTGCTTTCTGGGATGGTACGCCGCACCCTTCGGGAAGCGATTTGTCTGAATGTAGAAGATCCCCAAAGCCTTGATAAAGTAATGGGTCTAGTGTATAAGGGTTGATTAAATGACACTTAAAGATAAAGTAGCGATTGTAACAGGTGCATCGCGCGGAATTGGGGAAGCGATTGCTCGAAAGTTCTGTCAAGAAGGAGCAAGTGTGATGCTCTGTTCACGTTCTGCTGAAGGTGTTGCTGCTATCGCTGAATCACTTTCAGGCGAAGGCGGAAACGCGAAATCAACGCAAGCCGATATTTCCAACAAAGCCGATGTAGAGGCACTCGTGGATTTGACGCTGCAGGAATTTGACCGTGTCGATATCCTTGTAAATAACGCAGGAATTACCCGCGATACTTTATTCATGCGAATGAAGGATGAGGATTGGGATGCGGTCATACAAACCAATCTCACCGGTACCGCGTACTGTATGCGGGCCGTTACCCGTCCGATGATGCGCCAAAGAGGTGGGCGAATCATTAATATCTCATCGGTTATAGGAATTGTAGGAAATGCTGGACAAGCGAACTACGCAGCCTCTAAAGCGGGGATAATTGGGTTGACAAAATCTGTTGCAAAAGAGGTCGGTAGCCGTGGAATTACGGTGAATGCCATTACCCCCGGTTTTATCACAACTGAGATGACAGAAAAAATATCGGAAGCAGATCAGCAGAAAATGTTAGAAATGATTCCAGCGGGCAGTTTCGGTACACCAGAAGATGTCGCAGAAACTGCACTGTTTTTGGCATCAGATACCGCCCGATACATCACCGGGCAAGCCGTCCAAGTTGATGGTGGTATGTTTATGTAGGTGACTCTATATACGATTTTCAATAACTTAGGAGGATAATAAATCAATGGCAATAGATCAAGGTCGAATTCTCAAGATGATTGCAGATCAGTTACAGATTGACGAGGAACAGGTTAAACCTGATGCCTCATTTATGGACGATTTAGGTGCTGATTCGTTGGACACGGTCGAATTGATCATGGCGCTTGAAGAGGAATTTGATATCGAAATTCCGGACAGCGAAGCTGAAAAGATTCGCACTGTGCAACAGGCACTTGATTACCTAGATGAGAATGCCTAAAAGTTATATTTGCTCTGTCTGAGTGTCGCATTTACCAGTCCGGTAGACGGTATTTTACTTATTGGCTGGGAATGTATGCTGTCAACCTAATGGTTATGTATTAGCACACATTTCCTTTCTACCAATTTATCCCTATATTTCTAATGCGAGAGAGGTATATTCGTGGGGGCTCGAGTCGTTGTCACTGGAATGGGAGTTGTCTGTTCTGCAGGCAATACCAAAGATGAGTTTTGGGAATCTATTGCGGTAGGCAAAAGTGGTATTGATCGTGTTACACATTTTGATCCGCAGGATTTTCGTACACAAATTGGAGGCGAAATCAAAGGGTTTGCGCCGGAGGCATATCTTCCACCGAAGGCTGCGGCGCGCTTGCCACAGTTTATCCAATATGCGCTGGTATCTGCAATGCAGGCTCAACAGGATGCAAATCTCGATCTTTCTTCAGTAGATCCTTACCGCGTTGGGGTCGGCGTTGGATCCGGGATCGGTGGTATCAGTGTATTAGAAGAAAATCACCGACTCCTGATGGAAAAAGGACCGAGGAGAGTCAGCCCTTTCTTTGTGCCGTACGAGATCATCAACATGGCCGCCGGGCAGATCTCTATCCACTTGAAACTCAAGGGGCCCAATTTTGCATCTGTTACCGCTTGTGCAACCGCGAACAACGCGATTGGGGAGTCGTTTAAGATCATCCAACGTGGCGACGCCGATGTGATGTTTACCGGCGGCTCAGAGGACGCTATTACCCCATTGAGTTTTGCTGGATTCTGCGCCATGCGCGCGATGTCCACGCGTAACGATGAACCGCAGCGCGCAAGCCGTCCATTTGATAAAGAGCGTGATGGATTTGTAATGGGTGAGGGAGCGGGCGTGCTCGTTTTAGAATCCCTCTCACACGCCTTGAAACGCAATGCGCCTATCTACGGTGAGATTGTTGGCTACGGGATGAGTGCGGACGCGTATGACATGGTGCACCCGAGTGAAAATGGAGAAGGCGCTGCCAAGTCAATGGAATTGGCGCTCAAAGATGCCCAAGTTGTACCAGAAGACGTTGATTATATCAATGCCCACGGCACCTCAACGCCGTCCGGCGATATCGCAGAAACACTGGCTGTTAAGTCGCTGTTTGGGGACCACGCCAATCGTGTTGCCATGAGTGCGACTAAATCTATGATAGGCCACCTGCTTGGGGCTGCCGGAGCAGTCGAACTGATTGCTACCTTGTGCGCGATGGAAAATGACTACATCCCGCCAACCATCAACTACGAAAACCCCGATCCGGAATGTGATTTGGACTGCGTGCCGAATCAAGGACGATCTGCAGGAATTCAGGTCGCGCTGTCCAACGCCTTCGGCTTTGGTGGACACAACACATCCATCGCTGTCCGAAAATATGTGGCGTAAAATGCGAGTCTCTGGATAGACACAACTTAATAGAAAGTTAAGTATTCCATTATCGGCTCATGTAAAAAGAAAGTGCAAAGCACGAAGGGAAACCGAGTTTTTTCTTGAAAACTCGGTTTCTTTTGCATGATCTCTTAGCATGAGCCTTTTTTGTGCCTGTTAGCGCCTATCAACGCCCGATGAATAGGACAACTGTAAGGGAAATCCTTGTGGTTGCCTGTGCTTAGACATCTACCATGTCTTAGAACTGTTGGAAAGCATTCTGAACCTCTGACACCAACCTGTCGATATGCGCCTCCGTCATTGGGAGTGACACATTCCCACCGCTCGTCCAATGAATCCCACGGTTCAAGAGCCAGAAGAAGAGATAATCCTGCAATAGCTTGTCGTCTTGTGCAGCTTCTCGATAGTTCTGTGGACGGCGCGGCAGAAAGTGAACCCGGAAAAGCGATCCAATCGCAGTAACCTGAGCTTCGACCCCTACTTCTGCAAACACAGATTCTAATCCCGCTCCTAATCGCTGCGTCAGGGCACCGATTTTCTCGTACGCATCCGGGGTCATTGTTTGGAGCGTGACAAGCCCGGCGACGGTAGCGATGGGATTCGCATTGTAGGTCCCCGACTGAGGAATCTTCGCACCGGAGGTAGGATCGTACAACTCCATCACATCAGCGCGCCCACCAAAGGCCGCTCCCGCCGTTCCGCCTGCAATAACCTTTGCCATGCACGTCAAATCCGGTCTCACGCCGTAAAGTCCCTGTGCGCCGCCCGGAGAAGCCCTGAAACTAATAATCTCGTCAAAAACCAGCAGCGCCCCTACCTGCGTCGTAAGTTCTCTGAGGCGGGGCAGGAAACCATCGACTGGAAGGCAGGTGCCCGCGCCCGTGTGCAGCGGATCTACAATAACAGCCGCCAAGTCATCGGCATTCTCATTGATAATCTCCGCGCAAGCATCTGCGTCGTTGAACGGCAATACAACCACCTCTTCGAGGACTGCCGGTGAAAGTCCAGCTGTCGAAGGTACGGATCGAGGGCGATCAGCGGGCCCCAATTCTGGTCCTAGCGGCGGAACATAGCTAACTAACGCATATTCACCCACACCGTGATACGCCCCTTCAAATCTGGCAATTTTACGTTTTCCCGTGAACCCCTTGGCGACCCTCAATGCATTCAGTACCGCTTCGGTTCCAGAGCTGCAGAAGCGAATCCGTTCCAGGGAGGGCACCCGTTCCCGCAGCAGTTCCGCCATTTCCACTTCAAGGGCTGTCGGTCGAGAAAACGCTGTTCCCTTCGCCACACGATCCTGAAGCGCTTCGACAATCGCAGGATGCGCGTGCCCCAAAATCAAGGCTGTGTTGTTGTTGACGAAATCCAACAGGCGATGACCATCTAAGTCATAGAAATAGACGCCTTCACCACGCTCTATATAAATCGGGAAGGGACGCATATACGCGCCGGTACGTGTGTTACCACCCGGTAACGATTCCTTTGCCCGTTCAGACATCTCCCTTGAGCGAGGGTTGTTAGCCACATATTCCGTGACCAAGCTATCCAGTGAGTTTTGCAGAACTTGCTTGTCCATCTTATCTCCCTTATTTTCTATTAACTTTTTTGATCCCTCTTGTGAGTTCGTGAGGCTATCGCCCACGCATCACGTTTCACGCTCCGTTTCCGGCTTCGGTGGCTGAAAAAGTTCCATTGTGATACCGTCTGGGTCTGTCATATAAACCGCCCAAGCACCTCTATTTGCACCTGCTGAAATCTCGACGGGTGGCGAACGGAACTTCACTCCCGCGGCGCACAATTCTTCATACGCTGCACGCAAGTCCTCAACGAAAAATGCCATGTGTGAACTGCCCACGTTTTTGGTGCGGACATCAGCGGAGGTACCGCGTGGGACAACGTACTCAATTAGCTCAATGGCATGGGGCGAACCGGGAACACTCAACATAGCCATCTGCGCAACGCTGTCGGGGTAGCCCACAATATCGCGGAAGTATTGGTCCCGATTCTCGCGTTGCCAAATCACCTCGCAACCGAGCAGTCCTACGTAGAATTCAAGCGAGCGTTCAAGGTTAGAGACCGTATAACTGGTGTGATGCGCACCGGTGATTTTCATGCCGCCTCCTGAAGATTGCAGGTCATCAGAAAATTAGTCCATTCACTACGGCTGCGCATTTTACCAGAGATTCGAGGTAGTGTCAATTAAGAATGTTGTTCCAATCCCTTGTGAATCGTGCTATAATCTGTGCGTAGCGCTAAGCACAACTACCTATCGGTTACCCTGCCAAGTATGAAACCACTTTGAAAAAGAAATAAGACGGAAACTAACTCGGAGAAGCTTGCGACAACACCGCTGAATTGAATGTCGATAGTTGCGATAGCGTGAACCTTACTGGATCTGCTGCATTGAATTGGTCCCGCGAGTGGTGATTCTTAATCCTTAGACGCTAAATTCCGTCTGAATGCATAAACAGGGGTGAACCCAAAAGATGCGGGAGAATTGAATGCAAATCATACAGAGCTTGTTCATTGGATTAGCTGCCCTGAAACGAAATAAGCTTAGGTCTCTACTGACGATGCTCGGTATCATCATCGGTATTTCTGCGGTGGTCGGTATGGTCTCGATTGGTGACGGGGCAAAGTTTCTAGTCTTGGCGGAATTTGAACGGATGGGTGGATCCGATTTAATTATCTGTTTCCGGCGGAGCTGGATTCAGAGGGAAGATGGCACATGGATCCGGAATAAATCCCCGGCGTATCTCAAATACGAAGACATTGATGCAATTATGATGGCCTGTCCGTCAGTGAAAAGCATCACAGGGGAGATTGATACAATGGCGCAACCTATATCCTACAAAGGAGAGACGAAGCATTTTCGCTTCGAGGGTGTTACACCACTCTATCAAGAGGTGCACAATTGGTATGCCCAATCGGGGCGTTTTATCCAACAAGAAGATCTGGATCGGAACGAATCGGTAGTCGTGATTGGTACAAAGGTTCAGGAGGATTTATTCGGTAAAACGGATCCAATCGGTCAAGAGTTGAAGATCGGTAGACAGCGGTTTACCGTCGTTGGCGTCATGGAAGAGAAAGGCGACAGAATGGCGACGGGCGGCTGGGATGAAAAGTTGATTGTTCCATTTACCACAATGTGGACCCGTTTTATCGGCAATCAGAAGTGGGGATTTGAATTGTGGATGAAAGCGGAGAGTTTTGAAAAAGTAGATCAGGCACTGGCGGAAGTGATGGTTACCCTGCGTCGCCGGCACGGTTCTGAAGAGCATTTTGAATTTTACACTGCAAAGGCAGTTCTGGAGCAGGTCGGGAAAGTGAGTCAGGTCCTCAAGATTCTGCTCGGTGGTGTCGCGAGTATCTCACTATTGGTCGGCGGCATCGGTATCATGAATATCATGCTCGTTTCCGTTACGGAACGTACACGAGAAATTGGGTTGCGCAAAGCCGTGGGTGCAAGACACCGTGATATTCTGCAGCAGTTCCTTATTGAATCGGTTGTTTTGAGCGTTTCTGGAGGACTGATCGGGATCTTCATTAGTGGCTTCATCACTTTTGTGGTTGCGTGGGGGGTCACGACGTTTCTCATCAAAGAGACGGAATGGCCCGCAGTTGTATCATTATGGGCAGCAGCTGCCGCCTTCTGTTCCTCCGTGCTTATTGGTGTAATATTTGGCATTCTTCCTGCCTATAAGGCTGCGCGACTCATGCCCACTGAAGCGCTGCGACATGAGTAACGTTGCAATAAATCAAAAGCTACCACATCGGTGAACGTAAATTGATAAAAATTAGAAAATGTAAAGTATGAAAGGAGAGATAGATGTGATCAAGTTATACGGCGAGGAGTATAATCGTTTACAACTGCTTAGACATATCGGAAACATTTCCCAGATTGCCGGTGTAAAGCAATATGAATTAGCAAGTGGACTGGAAAAAGGGGTTGCTGGCGTTGATTTCCGGACGGGTTCCGGGTTAAATTTTTCCGTGCTACCAGATCGTGGGTTGGATATCTCCTATGCGGAATACAACGGTATTCCATTGTGCTGGCGTTCGAGCACCGGCGATGTGGCACCGACATTTTATGAACCAGAGGGAAATGGATGGCTACGCGGCTTCTTTGGTGGATTACTAACCACCTGCGGAATGACCTATCTCGGCGAACCGGACATTGATGGTGAAGAATCCCTTGGCTTGCATGGTCGAGTCTCTTATATTCCCGCCCAAAATGTATGGGTCGATAGCCGCTGGGAGGGAGATCGGTACATCATGTGGGCGCAAGGAAAAGTGACAGAGACAACAGTTTCGGGTGAGAACCTCTGTCGAACCCGGCGCGTTTGGACAGAGCTTGGTGCAACGAAGCTCCATATTGAAGATATCGTTGAAAATGTCGGCTATCAGGATACACCGCACATGTATCTATTTCATGTTAATCCCGGGTTCCCAATCGTTGCTGAAGGCTCTGAGTTGATTGCTCCTTCATCGCAAGTCATTCCCATAGATGAACACTCAGAAGGAAAATTGAATGACCATGCGCGATGCGAAGCACCTACCGTCGATTTTCGTGAGGAAGTATACTATCATGAAATGCAAGCGGACGAGGATAACCATATCTATGTTGCTCTAGTTAATAGATCCTTCAACAACGGGCAGGGGATTGGCCTCTATGTAAGATATCACCAGACCCAACTGCCGAAATTCGTGCAGTGGAAAATGAACGGTGAAGGGCTCTATGTCATCGGTTTGGAACCGGCGAACTGTTGGGTTGATGGCAGGTCAAAGGAGCGAGAACGGGGGACGCTCGAATTTCTTGAACCGGGTGGACGCAGACATTATGAAGTTGAAATTGGTGTTCTGACTTCTAACGCAGCGATTGAGAGGTTAGCAGAAAATATTGAAGCGACAAAGAGAAATAACTAATCTGGGTCGGAGTCCCAACCCAATCTCGCCAATCGAGGCAGTCCGGGTTGTCTTGGATAACGGCATGACAGTGATTCTGAAAGAAATTCATCATGCTCCAATCGTTTCTTTTCAAGCTTATGTCAAAGTTGGGAGCATCCACGAAGGGAAGTATTTAGGCACAGGCATCTCCCATTTTATCGAACATCTGATTGATGATGGAACTGAACGACGAACGCGCGAGGAAATTGATAATCTCGTTGAAGCGATGGGAAATGCCTCGAACGCTTATACGACGAAAGACCACTCCCAATATCACATCACCACTTCCCGTCAATATTTAATCGACGCCCTTGATCTCCTCTCTGACTGCATCAAGCAGTCCACGTTTCCACCCGATGAGGTTGAGATTCAGCGCGGGGTCATCTGGAACGAACTGAATGGCGAACTCGACGAACCGACTCAGGTGCTGTCCGACCTCTATTATGAGACGGCATTTCGTGAACATCCCGTGCGCTTCCCGGTGGGCGGATACAAAGAACTGTTTGTAGCGTTGGCACGAAATGATCTCGTTGAATTCTATCAGCAACACTATGTTCCTGATAATCTAATCTTTGTGGCTACCGGCGATTTTCAGTTGGAGGAGATGCTGGAACGGATTGACAAAGCGTTTCAAGATTTTCCGCGCCGTAGTCCGCCTACGATAGAGCTTCCCCGTGAGCGCCGCCAACTTGTCGCTCGACGCGCTGAACGGCAGATGGATGTGGAATTGACGTATCTTGCAATGGGATATCATGGTATCAGTATCGATCACGAAGATGCACCGGTATTAGACCTTATTGCAACGGTGTTAAGCAGCGGGGAGAGTTCGAGGCTTATTCAGACCCTGAGAAATCAATGTCAGCTTGTTTACAACGTCCAAGCTTGGTCAGATACGCCTCGCTACGATGGCGGTTGTTTTGGCGTTGAAGCAGAACTTGTGCATGACAAGTCAGCCGAAGCGGAAATAAGATTGCTCGAAGAGATCGAACGACTGAAATCTGAACCGGTGTCAGAACGCGAATTACGACGCGCCCAAACCATTGAAACAAGCGACTATTTCTTTGCGTTACAATTTGTGGAAGAGCAAGGCACGATGCTCGGTGTTGACCAACTCACGACGGGCGATTATGGGTTTCATGAGAAATACCTCCAACAGATCTGTGCCGTGACGCCAGAGGACATACAGCGGGTAGCCCACACCTATTTTCGTCCAGAGAATCTCACCACGGTTACAATTCGGCCGAACGAAAATCGGTCGTCAATCTGTGTTCCTAAAACACGATCGGCGATATCGGATGTTGAGAAGCATCTGTTTCCGAACGGGCTGCGTCTGATTACGAAATCTATTGATACTGCACCGATCCTCTCCATCCAAGCAATGTTTCTCGGAGGCGCGCGATTTGAAACAGAAGCGAATAACGGCGTCTTCCACCTCATGACAAATCTCTTGCTAAAAGGAACAGAAAACTGTTCCGCAGAGACGCTTTTTGAAGAAATTGAAGCAAGAGGTGGCAGCGCAGGGGCAGTAGCCGGACATAATGCGTTCGGTATTACGCTGAATTTGCTTCGCCAAGATATAGAATACGGCTTAGAGTGCTTGGCAGACGTGCTTCTCAATCCGGTTTTTGATACAGGGGTACTTGAAAAATTAAAATCAGAGACAATCGTTGGCATTCACGCGGAGGAGGATGATTGGTACGCTTCAGGTAGGCGTCAGTTTCTTGAAGCGATGTTTCAAGTCCATCCGCATCGGCTCCGCGCAGCCGGATCTGTTTCATCAATTAAACAGTTATCTCGTGAAGATGTGTTAGCCTGTTATCAGCGTTACTGTGTGCCCAACAACATGGTAATCGGCGTCTTTGGCGATGTGAAGCCGGATTACACCCGAGACCTCGTTAAACGGTATTTCGGACCGCTCTTGCCGGTCGAATTCGAATTTCCAACAGTACCAATCGAACCGCCGCTATGCGATGTCCGTTGTGTCGAACGACATAAGAACTTGGCACAAGCCGTCATCTTTCAGGGATATCCGGGCATTTCTAGTCAACATTCTGATCGTGAAGTCGTTGAAGTCCTTAGCAGTTTGCTCTTCGGTATCGGGCAACCAGGGGGACGGTTGTATAAGCGTCTCCGCAATGAGCAATCGGTCTATCATCTTCACGGCTATCCATATTTTGGTCCTGATTGTGGCTACCTTGCAATTTGTGGCAGTACGACGCCAAATCACATCGAATCCTTGATAGACTTGATTGACGACGAAATTTTGGACCTACAGCACCACGATATCTCTGACGCAGAGTTAGAGCGTGGAAAACAGATGTGCCTGACAAACTATCTGCTTGGTACCCAAACGGCGGGTGTTCAGGCGTCAATCGCTGTGCTGGATGAACTCTGCGGACTCGGTTACGATTATGCGAACCGATACGAAACAAAGATTACCGCCGTTTCCAAAGAAGCCATTCGACACGCTGCCAATGCGTACCTACCACTGGACAAGCGTGTCATTAGTATTATTCGTAATGCCTAAGGCACGATAGTTGCCTGTCGCGTGGTACGTGACACGTTCTGATGATTTAAAAAAATATGTCAGCGGACATCAATGTATTTATTGTATCTAATTCCAAAATGTGTTGCGACGCAGCATGATGCTAAAATCAACTCCATGTACTCCCTACTCACCTTTACAAAGGAGAAGTAAATTATGAAAACGTCCTGTCGTTTAACTATCGCAATCCTAATCTTGGTGGCTTGCATCATGGTGTCGAATTGCAGCAGTAAAGAAATGGCAACACCCGCTCAGGTCACGCCCGTTAGCGATGCAGAGGTTATATCTGAGAGTGCAGATGTCGCTTCCGAGAGTGCAGATGTCGCGTCTGATAGCGCAGATGTCGCTTCCGATACTGCCGTAGACGTTGCTGTAGATATCGCTCCCGATAGCGTCTTGAATGTTATACCCCAAGACACTGTTGGGCTTATTTACATACCCAGCTTACTCGGCCTCAATGACGAAATCAACGCACTTATGGTGGAGATGGTTCCTTCAGATCCACCGCAGGAAATACTTGCTCAGATCTTAGCAGAGACTTTTGGCGCAGGTTTTGAGACGCTCGCAGAATTGGAAGAACTGGGCTTAGACATGCGGAGGGACTTCGCGGTGTTTCTCTCCAGTGCCAATCCACCAATGCCTTCCGCAGCGGTTCACGTTAAGGATGCCGAAAGCGTCAAACAACTCATTGAAATGGAGGCAGAAAGCAGCAGCGCCGTCACCCATAACGGTGTAACATATCACACCACAGGTGAGGAGGGCGCATTCGTTCTAATGGACGATGTGATGGTGTACTCAAACTCGGCAGCGGTCTGCGAAAAAGTGATTGATACCCAAAAGAAGATGATGCCATCGATCGCAGCCAATACAGATTTCCAATCGCTCGAACTCGATACTACATCTGGGGCAAATGATGTGATTGCCTATTTTGCGATGGATACTATCGTAGATGATCTCCGCCCCATGCTGACGGGTAAGGCAGAGGGGTTAAAGACGGAGATGGAGGCAAGCGCGGAATCAGATCCAGAGCTTAGCGTTGGCTTAAAGTATACTGAAAGTTTGATTGACGGTGGTATATGGTTGCTCGATCAGTCAAGAACCCTCAGTCTTACGCTGCAACTCAACGGCAGCGACCTACAGATCTCTCCGTTCCTCAAATTTAAGCGGGATAGTGCAGTCCAAACATACATTCGCCAAGGACCACAAGAGCTAACACATCTCAAATACCTGCCTCAAAATGCGTTTGTCAACGGTGAAATGCAATTTCAGAAAGAGACGCTCATTAGTCTTACGCAGACAATGATGAAGTTGTTTGTCCCCTCGGATCCGAACGCGGATACAACGGGGATCCAAACCGCGTCTGAGGCGTTGAATGAAGCCTTTATAGAGTTCTACGAAGGCTTGGGAGATGGGCAAGCTCTTTCCTTTAATTTCAGCGATAGCATAATGCCCGATATACTGTATATCTACGATGTAACGGACGAAGAGCTGGTTAAATCGTATATGGAAGAAGGTTTCATTGAATATTTCGGAGCCTCGATGGGACTTGTCAAAGCGATGGGAGCCGGTCAGGAATTCGCTAGCATGTACGCGGACGTGTCGGCGGGTCCCCCTGAGATATACAACGGTGTGGAAATCAGAAGTTACCTCCTTCCGAATATCACCTCCAGTCTCGGTGAACTTCCGCCCGAAATGGCAGGGGTCGCCCCAGAACAGTGGAACGTCTACTACGCTATTAGCGGCGGGAAAATGCTCTACGGGATGGCGGGCAATGCTCAACCGGTGAAGAATGCCCTAGACCGAATGGCCGGTATGAGCGCAGGTTTTGATCAGGGAGCGGGCTATACTAAACTGGCGGACGCATTGACGTTGGAAAACAACATGCTTTTTGCGATCTCACCTGTCACAGCAATCAAGAACCTCGTACAGATTTTTGGTCAGCTAGATCCAAACGTTGGCGTGATCCAGATGTTTTTAGTTAACATCCCCGAAACCTACAGCATCGGTATTGCCAGCCAAAATCGGGATGAAGGAATTGCAGGGGAGCTATTTATCTCGCTCGGCGATTTCAAGGAAATCATCATTATGCTTATCGGGCTGCAGCAAATGGGTGGGATGCAGTGATGTGAGGACAGGTCTTATCAAAGGACCACCGAACGATGTTGTGATGGGCGGGAAAAGGAAGGGCAAGAACGGAAGGTGTCGGTTCGTTGATTCGAAACCTTCCGTTCTCGATTTAACCGTAGGGACCGGTTAATTTGTTGCGGTTTTTGCGCTAAAACCTGCGTTTTTGACAGCATCAGCCAATTGGACATCAGTGGCTTTACCTTTTTCCAGCTTAACGACGGCTGTACCATCTGCTTGGGAAACATCGGCACTAATCACACCAGGAACGTTTGTAAGTGCGGACCGCACTTTGGCTACACAGCTCCCTCACGCCAGCCCATCAACGTCTAATGTGACCTGTTCGTAAGCCGCTGGAGCTGCTTCGGACATATCGGTGCTTGAAGCGGTTTCGGCTTTTGTCATTGCTGGCTCCGCTGTCTCAGCCGCCTTTTCCATCGCCTTCTCTGAAGCACAGCCGATAGCAAGCAGAATTGCAACGCAGCAAATTAGTGTGAGTTTTAGTATACGCATTTGGGTTACACCTCCTTTCAGAACTTAATTGAGTGCCTACCCATTGTATGTGAAAACATCGGATATGTCAAATAGGATTTAACTTTAGGTTGTCAATAACAGCGGTTATGACATCACCCGCTGATCTCACAGCAATGGACTATCAACATACTTCAATTGCAGAAAGACACTCTTCATGAAAGTAGACGTGAATTGGGTAAGAACGGTTTATAGTAACGGCAGGGGTTGGCATGTGGGCAATATGGTGCGGTGGAGAGGGGTGTATTACATCTGTTTTGTTGATGGAACAGGTCACGGCACCGAGGATTCCCAAATCAGGGTGTGCGCTTCCACGGACCTAATAAATTGGACGTCCCAGATTGCCATTGGAAAGAAGACAATCGATCCAAACCTTCTCCCCGTCGGTAACAAACTCTTGTTATATGGGGTTAAGGAGTATGAGAGCACAGAGGATTCTGACTTCGGTTTCCCGTCTCAGCAGGTAGTGACATGGACCGAGGACGGAGCAACTTGGGCAGCACCCAAGAGATGCTTTCTAAGGAATCACGATTTCTGGCATCCAACCGAATTTGGTGGGCGCTATTATGTAGCGTGTGATACGACCGGACATGCACCGCCCGGCAATCACAATTCGGTCGATCTGCTCACTTCGGAGGACGGCGAAGGATGGGAGTGGGTCACGGAGATCGCACACGGATCCGATGGTCCCGCATACTACGATACAACAGGTATCCATTTTGGAACACCCTCACCAAGTGAAACCTCCCTCTGTTTCTTTAATGATGGGCGCCTATTAACAATCACACGGGCACGAGGGCACTGTGCATTGCTCTCCACCTCAGAACCGCCTTATGACCGATGGGAACGCTATCTTTCCCGCGAATCTCGTTGCTACGGATCCGCTGTCGCTAGAGTCGGTGAGGGTATTATCGTCACCGGCAGAAGTTTCGCCAATGAAGGTGTTCGCGCCACAGAAAATCGGTTCAACGATAGGTTCAGCCACCACGACCAGACCCAACTCAGAACTGGGGTCTTCCTATATGAAGATGGTGATATCCGTCTACACACGGTACTTCCCAGTGGCGGAGATACCGGCTACGGTGGGGTACTCCCTGTCAGCGATGACCAAGCGCTTATCGCATACTATTCGTCCCACGAATATCCGCCCGGGAATAACAGCGGTTCCAACGTTTACCTTGCCTCGGTGTCACTAACCTGAATTGTGTGTTTTTCCCTGAATACGGCTAAATGTCCATCAGCTCCGCCCTCAAGCATTGGACATCAACACGAGTGCTACTTCGCGCTGACGCAATACACGCCTCCATCAATATCCATGTCGCCAACGTGCTTTCCTGTAACCACTCCCGATCCTTGCCGGTGGAGATGGCGTCTGCAAAGGCATCGAACTGAAGCCGATCATCTTCAACGAGTCCGGGATGGAGGTCTTGAAGTTGGTGTTCTTCAACACATTCGCCCTTACGGAAAAGTTGGAGATGCCCCGCATCCCGTCGAATATCTCCATTTTCCCCAAGAAATGTCCAATGACCGCTCCAGCCGAATGGGTTTGCATGTGAGGCGTTAGTCCCCGTATAGCAGAAAGGTGCGCCGTTTGGGTATTCCAGTAAAGCCTGAGCACCTGCCGTTCCCCAAACACCGGTCTGAGCAATCTCGCGGTCTTCTCGTTGATGAATTCGTGCTGTCACATATTTCGGGAGCCCTTTCGCTGCAACGAGTTGGTCCAGTTGATGTGCTGTGGCAGCGTGGAAAAAGATCCCTTCAACATAGGAGTCCGGATAACGTGAATTATCCGCTCGCCAAAGATTTTGACGGATCCAGAATCGACATTCCCCACCGAGCATTTCACCGATACCGTCCGACCCGCGAAGCCATTCGCGCATCTTAGAGGCGGCGGGATTCCAGCGCTTATTTTGACCTTGTACCAATATCAAATCCGGATGGGCATTGTGCGTCTTGATAATTTCTCGGAACTCCTCCGACGTTGTTGCAATCGGTTTGACACACAGCGTATGCATCCCAAGATTCAGACTTTCGACGACCAGTTGTGCGTGCACCGGCGTCGAGGCGTAGATGAGGCACGCTTCCGCACCATGTCGCTCTCGTGCCTCGGTGATCGTGGTGTAAATATGCTCGCCAAGCCCTTCAGGCACATCGCCCTCCAACGATGCTACTCCTTCTCGCGCTTCATCGAGATTAATGTCCACGCAAGCGACGGGGGACAACCCCTCACAATTGACCAAGGCTTGAAGCCGTCCAATGGCGAAATGGGTGCAGCCCACATGAATGGTTAGTATAGCCATGATTGCCTCCTTGTATCAGTTGCCAAAACTTGGTATCACTCTCCCAAGGCTTCGTTAAAGTCTTGGCTACTGCTCTCCAATACAGCGGCGAGTGTGAAGTCTCCGCCATAAGCTAGTAACTGCGCTCCCATTCCACGGTACTTTTTAATCAACTCAGGCGTTCCGGCGGGAATGCCCCAAGCGATACCCTGTCTTCTGGCTGTTTCCGCAACTTGAGCAATAGCTTCATCAAGGCTAATCTGTGAGCCACCTTCACTTTGGTTCAGGCGTAGCCCGAGGTCCCCCGGACCGACGAAAAGCGCATCCACTCCCGTCACAGCCGCAATCTCTTCGACATTCTCAAGCGCCTCCGGTGTCTCGATTTGAATCGCGATGAACGACTCTCTATTGGCGTCATCGGTATAAGTGCTGTTGGGTTGCCACACCTCAATGCCATAATCGCCATCCAGACCGGCCCCGTCCATGCCACGGTTTCCTATCGGCGGAAATTTCACAGCGGTCACAATACGCTGTGCCTCCTCCGCATCTGAAACCAACGGCATCATCAAACCTGTCGCACCGTCTTCAAAATACCTATACAGCCTCGTCCGTTCTTGGGTAGGTGGACGTACCATGCAGTCAATGTCGTTGTGGTAACACAGGCTCAACAGGCTCTGGACCTCACGATCGGTCATCGCCCGGTGCTCTAAGTCCAACCATATCACATCGTAGCCAAAATGTGCGGCATAACGCACAAAAAATGGAAGGTAGTGTCCCAACCCACACACACGTGCACATCGGTTTTGACGGATTTTCTCTAGTGTTTTGCTGTCTCTCATATTCCTCCTCATTTGGGTTAAGGAAATTTAGTTCTCCTGTAGGAGGGATCTCCGAATCCCGACCTCTCGATCCTCACTTTCTACTCAGATAGGGAGAAAAACGAAAACTAAATCGCCCTAGTACACTGTCAAGTAAATGCTAATGGTCCTGCTCGTAGTGGATTGACAAATCCACTACACAGATACCTATCACATTGCGCTATCGTCCGGGTATTTATGGCTTGGATATGTCTATCCAAGCCGAGCGGTGAGTGGCTTGTCACAATTTATTTGACGAAGTACTAGTCACAGTACTAGTCACAGGTAAAGATGGTTTGCACAAGCCAATCCGTTACACCGGGATATTGATCGAGATCTAAAACAAATTCCTGTCCCCGACCAACGCTTCGCAGGTAGGCATACTCCTCATTATGATTCCAGCGGTCAAGTTTAGGGTGGTAGGTAAGTCGGGTCTTGCCGTTATCAGGGTAGAAAGACCGAGGTAAGCGCCAATCGGTCACCCCGGATCCTTCTGGATCTGTCAACACCAACCGTTCGTGAAACTTTGGGAAACACCCCGCACCCGGTGCTATCGGTCCACCACCTAAGTCTAGTTGCCCAGACGCAATATAGAGTGTATTACTGCGATGTTTGCCCCGTGAGGGATGTAGGTGTGGATGGTAGCGCGCCCATGGAAGAGCCTCCTTTGGTATTTCATCGACCTTGCGAATTTCGCCAATCTGAAGCCAACCCCAAAGGATGTGTTTTGGCTGCGTTCCTTTTACAAAGCACCACCTTCCAGAAGTTTTCTCAACCTTTCGGAAGATTCCGAAAAACAGGAACAAATCCTTGTCTTTTACATCTTGGTTGCACAGATGACCTTGGGCTGCGCCTGACTGACCAAATAGGGGTCGCCAACCCTTTTTTCGTGGCGAGAAAGCGGAGCGATTGATATCCGGGTCTAAGTGGGCAGGGGTCGTGGCTCCAAACCTGTCGTGGGTGAGATTTGCAACCACCGCCCCAATATTCGTGTCGCCATGCCAAAGATCTCCATAGGTGATTTCTGACGGGTCGTAAGGTATTGGCAGAGAATACAGCGTACCGTCAGGGAAAATAGGACTGGGACAGCCTCCTGATTGTGAATCGAATCCTTTTCTACTGAGAATCAATTTCATGTCTGATGCGCTCCTTACCAAATGGGGAAGTTCTCCCAAGCAAAAAGGTTGGGATTCGATAATAGATCTTTTTCCATTATAACCGATTGTCATAGCGAAAAGAGACAAAAATTTACTCGCCCTTTTTTATCCTCAAGAGCCATCTATGAGACGTGCGACTTTATCGTTGCAGAATTGGGGGGACTTTGCTATTATACCCGAAAACAGAACCGAATCATAAACCCATTTTTCAGACATACCGGAGGACTCAATGCGAAAAACGATTAGCGGTACAGGCGGTATGATTCTAACCAAAATGCTCAAGGAGTGCGGCGTCGAATATCTTTTCACCAATCCTGGCTCGGCAGAAACGGGACTATTTGCAGCTGTCGCGGAGGACGGAGATTTGAGGATTGCTATGGCGAAGCACGAGGGACTAGTTTCCGCCATGGCGGATGGGTACTATCGTACCAGTGGCAAAGTAGGGGTGGCTATCGCCCACGTGACCGGCGGTTCGCTTCAGATGGCGGGTCAGCTCTACAACGCCCAGATGGCGGGGTCGGCGGTAGTTGTCATCGCTGGAGATTGGACAATGGAGGTCCAGGATTTTCGAGGGTTAACACCCTTTCCGGGCCTGAGTCAGGCGGAGTTGATGCGCGGTGTGACCAAAGAGGCACGTTGTGCCTATCAAGTGAGCTATCAACCGGAGGCGCTTACGGTCGCAACAGCGAGAGCAATGCGGGAGGCGACGAACCCACCCACGGGTCCTGTTTTTATTTCGGTCAACGCGAATCTGTTCCAGCAGGAGGGCCTTGAGGCGGAGATCGGAGAAGGCGCAGGTTATCGGATTGAAGGTCCGGGAGCGGCACGCCCTCAAACTATTGAAGCGATTGCACGGAAACTGGGCGAGTGTAGCTGCCCTGCCTTGATGTTTGGCGATGATGTCTGGAACCAAAACGCACAAGCCGAAGCGATACAGCTGGCGGAATTGATTGGCGCACCGGTTTTCAGTAGTCGGCAAACCAACGCTAACTTCCCGACGCACCATCCGTTGTCCTGCGGTGGCTACCCCGTGGAAAAGGAATTTTCTGAAGTAACAGGGCTGCAGCCCGATCTCCTGTTCATGGTCGGTTGCCGAGGGCTTCATGGGGGTGCGGAGGAGCCGACTGTGATACAGATTGGTCCTAACCCAACGCTGATGGGACGACATTACCCACTCGATCTGGCTGCCCAATGTAACCTAAAGGATACTTTACCCCTTCTTTGTGAGGCGATCACCAACCTGTACGGGGCGGATACCATTGAATTGTGGCGGAACCAGCGCGCCAAAGTCTCAACCTACGCAAAACGTCTGCTTGAACGCGAGGAGGCGGTGGTGCGGGAACATGCGGACGACGAGGTGATTCACCCCAGTCTGTTAGAAGCACAGATGGCAACGCTCCTGCCAAAAGACTCGATAATCATTGGCGAAAATCCAACGGCTCGCACAACACTGCTGCCGTTTGGACATGAACAGATGTGGCGGTTCGGCGGCGGTGGCGGCTCGCTCGGATGGGCGGTCGGCGGTGCGATCGGCGCAAAGATCGGAATCGGAGACGAGAGGCCCGTCGTGTTGAGCATCGGCGATGGTTCGCTCACCTATAGTGCAGCGGGATTCTGGTCGATGGCTCGGTATAAGACCCCTGTGCTGACAGTTGTTTCGAATAACGAGAGTTATCAGGTGGTGCGGATAAATTGGGCGCGGGAGATGCCGGACAGCCAGATGGTGCAGGAGGGCAAATATCCCGGACTTTTCCTTGGAGGTCCCTCAATTGATTACGCTGGTCTTGCTCGCTCTCAGGGTGTAGATGGCGAACGGGTTACCGATCCGTCAGAGTTGGAATCGGCACTCAAGCGAGGGATTAACTGTACCACCAAAGAAAATCGACCGTATCTACTTGATGTCGTTGTGGCGCGAGAAGGGATTGGACATGATTCCGAATGGCATCAGGGCTGGCAGATGTAGGAAAAATGTTGACGTTCAGTTTCGGAGGAAAAATATGGGTTTTGGTAGGCGGTTGTGTGCTTTGGCTTTCTCGGCGATGTTATGTACATCCATCACAGTTCTTGCCGATGAAGAGATCGAAGAGGTTGTTATGATGGAGGAGGTCGTGGTTACTGCCCAAAAACGTGAGCAACAGTCTTTTGATGTGCCGCTCTCCATTTCGACGCTGCAGGGCGAAAAATCCGACGCTTTGCGCTCATCTGGTATGGATGTGCGTTTCCTGTCGAACCGTACGCCGAGTTTGCAGATGGAATCGTCGTTTGGGCGTGTCTTCCCTCGCTTCTATATCCGAGGTTTAGGCAATACGGATTTTGACCTCAATGCTTCGCAGCCAGTCTCCGTCCTTTACGATGGAATTGTGCTCGAGAATGCGCTGTTAAAGGGATTTCCCGCTTTTGATCTGGATCGAATTGAGGTACTACGCGGACCACAAGGCACACTGTTTGGGCGCAATACGCCCGCGGGTATTGTTAAGTTTGAATCCGCCCGTCCCACACAGACATTGGAAGCGTATGGTCGGTTGAGTTATGGTCAGTTTAGTAGCAGTAATTTTGAGGGTGCGTTGTCTGGTCCCATCGTTCCGTCGGTGCTGTCCGCTAGACTATCGCTGCTCGACCAGCGCCGGGGCGACTGGATAGATAACGCACACACAGGCGAAGATGATGCCGTGGGCGGATATCGGGATATGGCGGGACGCCTACAGTTTTTGTGGACACCTACCCCGGAACTGGAAGCATGGGTCAAGCTCCATGCCCGCGATCTCGACGGTACTGCCCGTCTGTTTCGCGCCAATACCCTGTCGAAGGGGCAGGGAGATTTCGTGTCAGATTTTGACCGAACTCGTATCGCGCACGACGGGCGGAATGAACAGACCTTGAGCACACAGGGCTTGGCGGCTGAGATCCGTTACGACATAGGGGATTTCCAGCTGGTTTCACTGACGGGGATGGAGCGACTCACCACCTTTTCGCGCGGAGACATCGACGGCGGATATGGCGCTATCTTCACCCCGCAGAGTGGTCCCGGTGAGATTCCTTTTCCTTCCGAAACCGCGTCCGGCATTCCTAAGTTGCGCCAGTTCAGTCAAGAGGTCCGCTTGGTGAGCACAGAACGCTACCGTTTTGCCTATCAGTTCGGTCTGTACTATTTCCGCGAGTTTGTCGAGATGGAGGATTTCAACTACAATACCTTGGCTGGAGGCGAGCAAGATGGGAAGGTGCGTCAAGAGCAACTCGCCACCGCAGGGGCAGCGTTTGTAGCATCGACCATTCGATTAATGGAAGATCTGGAACTGGGAACGGGCTTACGATTGTCTCATGACACGAAGGACTACACAGCGTGGCGGGACGAGGCTCCCGCTGTTACGGAGGCAGGTCCGCTCGGTCCCATCCAAGAGAATCCGCAAGCCACAGTGTGGAGCGGAGATCTGAGTCTACGTTATCGGATCACTCCGAATGTGCAGACATATCTACGTGCAGCGCGCGGGTTTCGTGCTCCCAGCATACAAGGACGCCTGTTATTCGGCAATGAGGTAACGGTGGCGGACACGGAAACTATTCTGTCAGTCGAAGGCGGTACAAAATTGCGCTTATGGGGACAGCGCCTGCACTTGGATACAGCTATATTCCACTACTTTATGCAGGATCAGCAACTCACTGCGGTCGGTGGAGAGACCAATTTCAACCGCCTGTTAAACGCTGAAAGCACCATTGGGCGCGGTGTTGAAACAGAGTTAGTCTTCGCACCGAGCACCGCATTAGAGGTTACGGCGGGACTCAGCTATAACCAAACGCGCCTTGACGATCCGGATTTGGCTATACAGGGCTGCGGTGCGCCGTGCACGGTTCTGGATTCGCCCGCATCTGCTGAAGGAACTTTTTCTATCGACGGTAACAGTCTGCCGCAGGCGCCGGGTTGGATAGCAGATGTGACGCTGCGTTATGCGCTTGATCTTCCGGGGGGTGTGCGCCTGATCGCTTCTACAGATTGGGCGTATCGGAGTCGTGTACGGTTCTTTCTCTACGATTCCGTAGAATACGCCGATGATTCGCTCTTGGAGGGTGGCCTTCGTCTGGCTTGTCTACTGCCTTACGGCGACACGGAAGTGGCGGTTATAGGACGCAATATCCTCAACGATACCTCTCCCACCGGCGGCATCGACTTCAACAACCTGACCAGCTTTGTCAATGAACCCCGGTTCTGGGGACTGGAGGTGGTGCGACGTTTCTGAACAATACCGTGGTTCCCTGTCAGTTCTCCGAAACTTGCCAATAAGAAATGTTTAACAAATCCTTTTTGCCGAAGGCACTCTTTGAATTCGTCGTTATCTCCGATTCCCACTATATGCTCGACCCCGGCGGTGCATCGCTCGAATTTGAAAACCGTCGTAAGCAATCCACTCGCCGAGAAATCGCCCTCCGTATGGCAGCGGCACTTGAACCTCAATTCGTCCTCCATAACGGGGATATGGTTCAGGAATATCCCGATAACTTAGAGAGTTTTTATAAGTCGATGGACGAATCGCTTGAGCAGGTGCGCGCATGTCGGATTGAGCCTTATTATGTTGCGGGAAATCATGACATCGGCGATAAGCCCGATCCGACCGCCCCCGCTTCGCCCGTTAGCCGAGAGGTGTTGGACTGGTATCATCAAACGTTCGGAAAGTCGTGGTACAGCTTTGATCAAGGTGATTGCCATTTTGTGGTACTCAATTCACAAATCATGAATAGTAAACTCCCCGATGCTATGGAACAGGAGGCATGGGTAGAAAAAGACTTAGCGGAGAATGCGATCAAACGCCTATTCATAGTCCTACACCTGCCGCCCTATCTGTTCGATGAAACCGAACCTTCGATCGGGCACTATGATAATATCGCAAATCCTGCAAGGACTTGGCTGCTCGATCTGGCGCGGGTCTACAAAGTCGAAATGCTCATCGCTGGACACGTTCACTTCGCCTTCTTTGATCACCTTGTGGGGACCCGATACGCGGTTTTAGCCTCCCCCGTCTTTACCCGTCCCGGGTTTTCTTGTCTGTTTGCTGGTCCGCCTCCCCCTGAACGCGGACGAAATGATGTCCCAAAATTCGGATTTTATTTGATGAGAGTGAGAGCCGAGAAAACGGATATCCATTTTATTCGGACAGCTGGTGCTGAAAAGACTCTACCAAGTACGGAACAGCGGCTCATCACACGCGTGAGCGGTACGCTACCCCACTCTCCGCTGGGTGTCACACTGAGTCAACCGTTGGCAACGGTTGCCGAAATCCCGCGTGCTTGGCCCGCTGCGATACGGGAGAAAGTGAGAAATGACTACCCACTACTTTCCTGCGTTCAAATGGGGGTTGAATATCTCCGTGCGCCATTGACAGATTTCCAGGACTCTTTTCAGGCGAGTCGTCTGGAGATCTTGCGCAAGGAGGGTGTGAATCTTAGTGCCATTGCCATTCTCTCTGAAGAGGTCAATATTATAGATGCGGTGTCTCAAGTTGAGCCAAGGATTGACGGATTAGAAATCCAAACGCCGGGAGAGTTTTTTCCATCGGAGAAGTGTATTGATAGCATCAAAGTCATTAAGGAACGCTTTGATCTGTCCGTGACGTTATCACCAATTGTGTGCAGAGAGGTTACTTCGGGAAAGCAGTTTCCCCGCTTTCGTCTTGGGGTCACACCCGGGGAAATTGCGGTGCTTAACGAATCTCTGGCAGAAAACCGAGTGAAGGTGGAGAGGGTCATTTGCAAACTAAATAACAGCGAACCACTGTCCGATCAGATTCAGAAAATTGTGGAAATAAGTCCTCTCAGCCAGATTTCGAACGTAGATTTCAGTCTTGAATTCTCGGCAACAGATGACCACACCAACGCAAACCTGGCGGCGGAAGCACTGCTTGTCGTGGGTATGCTGCCGGGGAGTCGTATCTACTTTGAACCTCTTAGCGATTTCGATCGGACGATGGATATTACACATGGGCTGCTTGATACACTTTGCAATCCGCGTCCCACAAGTTCGGTCCTGCAATCGCTCAACACGATCCTGTACAGCCAACCGCGGAAGTTTTCAAAGCATCAACTTGAATTGAAGCAGGTGAACGGTTTTAAGGCTTTACAGCTTTCGACAGACACCTCGACTTATACGCTGTTACTGCACGGCGGACCAGAATCCATAGCAAGTGAACCGATCAACATAGAGGCACTTATAGAGCCGAAGAAGGCTGAGTGGTCCAGGATCTACCAGTTGTCCAAGATGAGCCTCAAAACTATAGATTTTCGTGAAGTGCAAAACACGACATTAACCTCTTCCCAAACCCCTGTCCTTGTAGAGAGATCACCGATTCACTAACGCAGGAAGTGTGTCGAAAAGTCTCTGGAAACAGCGACACTTTATGATGTCAGACGACGGAGGCGAAATCCTATGCAAGCACTGCCTACTTCGTTCCGTTACGCCCATTCGCCAACTCTACCTAAACTGCTCTGGCAATTGGGGTGTACGCTGGTCTTTAGCACCTATCAAGCGGGTAAGGTTATCTTTATCCGCGCCACAAGCCCGGACAAGATTGAGCAGCACGCCTTGGATTTTCCTCGACCGATGGGATTGGCGGTTTCCGATCAGCGCATTGCGGTAGCCACACGGGAGGAGGTCGTAGTCCTTACCAATACTTCAGTGACCGGCGCAGTTGGAAACAGCGTCTACCAAACGGGATCCCCTGAGTCACAGCATGTCGATTCAGGTATTCTGGTCGGCGCGGCAGAAGACACCTATGTCCCTGAGAAAACCTATTTTAGCGGAGAGATTGACACCCATGATCTCGCTTGGGGAAAGGACGGCTTGTGGGCAATCAACACCCTCCTCTCATCAATGTCTCTGGCAGACAATGATTCCAGTTTCGAAGCGCAATGGCGGCCTCCATTCGTCAGCGATATAGCGCCGGAAGATCGTTGCCATCTGAACAGTGTGGCGATGGTGGACGGTCAACCTGAATATGTGACAGCGTTTGGGGAGGTGGACACGTTTGAGGGTTGGCGTGAGAACAGGATATCGGGTGGGATTGTGATGGACGTTTCCAGCGGAGAGATTGTGTTGGAAGGATTACCTATGCCGCACTCCCCGCGGGTCTATGACGGGAAACTCTACTTGCTGCTCTCCGGGACGGGTGAGTTGGTGCGTGCCGAGCCAGAAACGGGCGGGTACGAGGTGGTTGCACAGCTGCCCGGCTTCGTGCGTGGAATGGCACGTTGTGGTGATTATCTGTTTGTGGGACTGTCAAAGCTGCGAAAGTCAAGTTCGACCTTCGCAGCGCTGCCAATCTCCGATCAAGCACTTTTCAGCGGCATTGTGGCCGTGTCTCTATCCGAAGGACGTATCGTTGAACACCTCAGGTATGAGACAGGTGTGGAGGAAATTTATGATGTACAGGTTCTATCAGGGGGAACTTCCATTAACTCCCCACAGCCATCGTAACTTATTCCAGATTCTCTATCGGTTGTGAGTGTCCAAAAACAGGTTGTGGTCCGTCAATCGGTGCAGCCCAACCCGCCGCATTAGCAATAACGCGCAGAACGTCTGGATTGTGATAAATTGGATAGGTTTCGTGTCCGGGGCGAAAATAAAATATCTTTCCCTTGCCACGGAGATAACAACAACCGCTGCGGAATACCTCGCCGCCCGGGAACCAACTGACGAAAATCAATGTGTCCGGTTCAGGGATATCGAAAGGTTCACCGTACATTTCTGCGTGCTCAATCTCGAAATACTCGCCGATCCCTTCCACAATTGGGTGGCCATGCTCTATAACCCAGAGCCGCTCTTTCTCGCCCGATTCCCGCCATTTAAGGCTGCACGATGTTCCCATCAGCTTGGTAAAAATCTTGGAGTAGTGAGACGAGTGCAAGCAGATTAAGCCCATGCCATCAAGGATACGGACGTGCATTCTGTCAACAACCTCGTCCGATACCTCTCCATGTGCTCCGTGACCCCACCAAATCAGGACATCTGTTTCGGCCAGAACCGCTTCTGTCAGACCATGTTCCGGCTCATCTAACGTCGCGGTACGCACCTCAAACCCCGACTGCTCTTTTAAGTAGTTTCCGATTGCGTTGTGCATACCATCAGGGTAGATCTGCCCAATCTGCTCGTTGGTTTTTTCGTGGCGATATTCGTTCCAAACAGTAACTCGGATCGGTTTGCTCATCTGATTTTTCCTTTACGGTTTATCCATCATCCTGGATCGCGCTGATTTCGTCTCTGGAGATCTTGTGGACGCTTTTGGGGTTGAATGTCTGCGTTGTTTCAGATCGCAGTGCAACTTCAATTCTTCCGCCGGTCAATACGAAAAACTGAATTAAGAATCCACCGCCCTGCATCGACTCGACCTGATACTGATCCGATTCTAATCCATCGACCCATTTCGGAACCGTGTCAGCGAAATCGGGGTGATCTATTACTTCTTGGGGCAATGCGATAACCAGTGTGCCGGGTTCGTCGCCTATAGCATCTGCAATCACCGTTCGGGTGCTAACCATAAAACGCACAACCTGACCCGCGTAATCGAAATCGCTCTTGCCGTTACGTTCCGGTGGGACAATGCCCCACGTTAAATGGTGGATGAACGGATTACCATACCCCTGACTTAGCATATGATCCAGGGCTTGGTTATCAACAGGGTGGACAACCGCGACATAATCGAACCAACCTTTGCCTCGCTCTGCACTGTCCTCCGGCAATCTTGCCGAAACGTTGATATAGTCACACTCGTCGACCGGTGAGGGATAGCAACGGGCATCCCAACCGGAGATATAGCCGAGTTGTTTTAACGGTCCCGCGACGATATATGGCGGGTCACAAAAGATTGCAGCGTGATCAAGATTGGGGTACAGTTGAACCCCCGCTGCGGTGACTTTTTGGGCTACTTCTGATGCTTCTTTGAATCGTTGTGGCGCGTTTTCGATGGTGAGGTAATCTCCGAAATCATCAGGTAGAACCGCAGAATTTCCCATGATAAACCTCCAAGATGAAGTATTGATTGATATTGCCAATTTTCAGCATAATACCACAAAACCGGAACCTTTTCAAGAGAATAGAATTGTGTGTCCTCACGATTGTTTTTTTATCGTGTTTGTGTTATGGTATAGTCGATTCAGTCAAGTATTTATTTCAAATGAAGAGAGAAATTATACACCGGGAAGGATCTACGGTTATGGCTTACAAATATAAAGTGATGATGACAGATTACGCGTGGCCCTCCGTCGAGCCGGAGCGAGGGGTCTTGGAGGAGATTGGTGCGGAACTAATCGTTGCGGAGAGTGGAACGGAAGCGGAATTTATCGACTTGGCACCGCAAGTCGACGGTATCCTTACCTGCTGGCTCAATGTGACCACAGCGGTTGTCGAAGCCGCCCAACAGTGCAAGGTCATCGGTCGGTGTGGAATTGGGTTGGACAACATTGATGTAGAGACTGCAACCGCTCTCGGAATGGTTGTAACAAATGTGCCCGCCTACTGCATCGACGAAGTTTCTGATCACACAATGGCGTTGCTGCTGTCATGTGCTCGGAACATTAACCTGCTCGATCGCACGCTTAAAGGCGGACACTGGACGCGAGATGTGGGACCTTCCATGCGGCGGATTCGTGGACAAAAATTGGGAATCATCGGGTTGGGAAAAATTGGGAAGGCAGTTGTGCCGAAAGCGCAGGCATTCGGGCTGGAGGTCTTGGTATACTCGCCACGAGCCACTCAGGAGATGGCGGACGAACATGGGGTAACATTGGTCGATTTCCCTGAACTTTTGGCGGAGTCTGATTATATCACCATCCATGCACCGCTGACCCCTGAGACACAGGACCTGTTGAACGAAGACGCGTTCCGGCGGATGAAGTCGACAGCCTACGTCCTCAATACATCCCGGGGCGGAATCATCGAACCTACTGCGCTGTACAACGCACTTACGACAGGGGAGATCGCCGGATCAGGATTGGATGTTTTCGTGGAAGAACCTCCGCAGTCTAACGATCCGCTACTTACGCTGGACAATGTGGTCGTGACGCCTCATGCTGCGTTTACCTCTGAAGAATCGACCTATGACCTCGAGGTGACCGCCGCAGCGGAGGTCGCACGGGTCTTAACAGGACAGATGCCCGAATCGGTGGTCAATCCCGAGGTCCTGACCAGTCCAACCCTTCGCGCAACCGCGCTTGCTCAATAACAGTAACGGTTCATGTTAAGAAAGCACGCAATAGCAACCGAATTTTCGTAGGGGTTGGGTCCCCCAACCCTTACTGACTGCGGGCGGGGAGACCCCGCCCCTACGATTTCGCTACGCGTTTTGCACTTTCTTTTAACATGAGCCACAATAATTAGCTTGAGAATACAACGATGAAATCTTTCAAAGGCGCAACTGTCTTGGTCACCGGTGCTTCATCCGGTATCGGCGAAGCGTTTGCCTATAACCTTGCAAATCGAGGGGCTAATTTAATCCTGACAGCGCGATCAGAGGATAAGCTCCGTCAGATCGCTGAAGAGTTGTCGGAAAGACACACCGTCCAAGTCGATGTGTTTCCCGGGGATCTCAGCCAACCGGATACCCCGCAACAACTGTGGGAACAGATTCAAGCCGCGTCGCTCTCAGTCGATGTGCTGATAAATAACGCCGGTTTCGGAAGGTGCGGGCCTTTCCTTGCATACGATTACCAAAGCTACCAAGATATGCTGAATCTCAACGTCAAAGCATTGGTGGGGTTAACGCATCTCTTTCTGCCCTCAATGTTGGAGAAAGGGGACGGTGGGGTTATCAATGTCGCGTCGACAGCGGCGTTCCAGCCAATTCCCTACCTCGCTACCTACTGCGCCACGAAGGCGTTTGTCTTGGGTTTCTCAGAATCACTTTGGGGAGAGTATCACGAACAGGGGTTGACGGTGCTCGCGCTCTGTCCCGGCAACACCGCCACAAACTTCGCTGATGTCGCCAACGCGGACGTGACACGGATGACCAGAGCGGAAACCCCTGAAACGGTGGTAGAGGCAGGTTTGAGGGCTTTTTTGAAGGGACGGAATTATGTGGTTCCGGGGAGGCGTGTCAATTATCTGCTGGCGAATCTGTCTCGGCTCTTGCCGCGTCGCCGTGTGCTTGGGATAACGTCGGATATATTCAAAGAATGAAACGTGACGCGTGAAACGTGAAAATCGAAAAACGGACAGATGTGGAAAGGGCAGACTCACTAATTAGCACCATACTACTACATTGTCAGATAATTGTTAATGCCTCCGCTCGTTGTGGATTGACAAATCCACAACACCGCCGCAATTCGGGCTTGGATACGGCTATCCAAGTCTCGGACTCTCGGAACGGAGCCGAGCGGTGAGAGACTTATCATGATTTATATGACAGAGCACTACCTTATTGGGTTACTGTGATTTGCCTCTTGCAGCGATCTCCCAAACATCCTCGACAATCCCGTTACGAACCGCATAATACCGGTCGTGCAGATTCACTGTCGTGCAGCAGTGCGTTGGTAGGAGCTCGATCTTGTCGCCGGGCTTGAGCGTAACGTTTGAGTCTGCTGTCAGGTTCCCGTGTTCCTCCGATAACCCTCGCATTTCTAAGCCTTCAATCCCCACCGGCTGCGGTGTACCAGAGTCACTCGTCAGCACCTTTGCCCCTGCATCGACGATCACGCGTGTGGGCTGCGGACGACTTACCACCGTTGTCAACATAGTCAGGGCGCAGCCAAACTCCTCACCGATACCCTCGACCGTCCGATAGCTTGAGTCGATAAAGACGTAAGACCCCGCTTGGATCTCTGTCATCTCCGGGTAGGCGCCGGTGATCGCATACGTGCCTGTGCCGCCGCCGCTCAGAATCTTCACGGGAACGCCGTTCTGCTCAAGGTACTGTCTGCTCCCGACCAGCATATCAACGGACTCGCTCGTTAAAGTTTTGCGCTCGGCAAAGGTTGGCGTGATGACGGTATGCCCCTCATAACCCATCAATCCTTCAAACTTGAGTCCCTTTGATTGCAGGATATGATGCGCCAGATCGAGTGTCGGTTGCCCCGGCTCGGTCCCGCAGCGGTTCATGCCGGAGTTGACTTCAATCAGGACGCGCAACGTGGTGCCTTTTGCCTCCGCAGCCGCGGAAAGCTGATCGACATTATCCGGATCATCAACAGCAACCATAATATCCGAGTGTTTGGCAAGGTTAATCAGACGCGCAATCTTCTGTCTCCCGACAATCTGATTGGCAATCAGCACGTCGCGGATACCCGCATGGATCATCGCTTCCGCCTCGCCGAGTTTGGCACAGGTCATACCGATCGCACCCGCCTCCATCTGTTTATGCGCGATAATTGGGGTCTTGTGCGTCTTGACGTGCGGACGAAGATCCGCGTTGACCGTCTTGAAATAGTCCGCCATCTTCTGGATATTGGCTTCCATAATATCCACATCGATTAGCAGCGCCGGGGTATCAATATCTTCTTTGGGGATGCCAATAAACACATCGGGGTTGGGTGCTGACATCGGTTTGTCTCCTATTCTCTCATCGGATGCCGTAGGACTGACGCAGTTGAACGCTCAGAGTCACAACCCCCCTTTATCCCCCGCAAGCGGGGGAACGGGTCAACTGAACCCTCAACACCCGATGAATCGGGTAACTAAAGTAAGCCCTTCGGTGCCGGTTCTGTTTCGTAGGGAACGCAGATCTGCGTTCCGTACTTGGGAAAAACTCGGGGGCTTTGCACAATTTCTTAATATGAGCGATTTTTCATTGTATTGTCTGAATCACAGATTAAACGGATGGCACAGATTGCACGGATTAAAGACTGCCGAACTGCCCTGATTCAAAGTTACAGCGGAGCGATGAGTGCATAGATGTTTTTTCGCTCCAGAGGAGCGCAATGTCTATAGAAGGGTGATACGTCCAATTCCCGCGCTCCAGAGGAGCGCAATGTATATAGCAATGCTTGGTAATGATCGCTGTTTCCTATAATCTCCGCTTCTCTGAAAGGGACAGAAACCGAGTTTTTTCTTCAAAATTCAGTTTCTCTTCGTGCTCTCTTTTTAGATGAGCCAAATCCTTTATGAGCGTCTAGGGGTCAACATTTCGACGATATCTGCCGGAAACCGAATACCATATCTCTCTTCAAAGGCATGAATGCTCCCATAGTTGTTACGAAACGCATCGACGATATTTACTCCCTTTTCCTTAGCAGTTGTCAGATCTGATTTGGCTTTTTCCCATTCTCCCATTTGTAACCAGGTCTCGCCGCGATTGTGATAGGCATTAACATAATTGGGATTCAACTCTATTGCTTTGTCAAAGTCTTCAATGGCACAGGCATATTCTTTCTCTGTACCATGAGCCACCCCGCGATTGTTATAGGCAGTGGCATAATTGGGATCCAACTCTATTGCCTTATCAAGATTTACAATCGCATGTTCATAATCGCCTTGGTTGTGGTAAGCCATCCCACGATTGTTATAGGCAGTGGCATAATCGGGATCCAACTCTATCGCCTTAGTATAATCTGCTATAGCGCGATCCAAATTGCCTTGGTTGTGGTACACACTAGCGCGATTATTATAGGCTTCGGCATAATCGGGATCCAACTCTATCGCCTTAGTATAATCTGCTATAGCGCGATCCAAATTGCCTTGGCTGTGGTAAACACTACCACGATTGTTATAGGCAGTGGCATAATTGGGATTCAACTCTATCGCTTTGTCAAAATCCGCAATGGCGTGCTTCAAATCACCTTGGTCACGGTAAACACTACTACGATTGTTATAAGCAGTGGCATAATCGGGATTCAACTCTATCGCTTTGTCAAAATCCGCAATGGCGCGCTTCAAATCACCTTGGTCGTGGTAAACAGCCCCACGATTGTTATAAGCAGTGGCATAATCGGATTTGAGGTTTATCGCCTTAGTGTAATCTGCCATAGCACGATTCAAATCGCCTTGGTCGCGGTAAACCATCCCACGATTGTTATAGGCCTCAGGATAATCGGATTTAAGGTCTATCGCTTTAGTGTAATCTGCCATAGCGCGCTTCAAATCGCCTTGGTCGTGGTAAACAGCCCCACGATTATTATGCACGGTGGCATAACTGGGATTCAACTCCATTGCCTTAGCATAATCTGCCATAGCGCGATCTAAATCGCCTTGGTCGTGGTGAACGACCCCACGATTGCTATAGGCGGTGGCATAATTAGGATTCAACTCTATCGCCTTAGTGTAATCTGTGATGGCACGAGCATAATCGCCTTGGCTGTGGTAGGTTGCTCCACGATTGTTATAGGCAGTGACATAATCGGGATTCAACTCTATCGCTTTACCGAAGTCTGCAATGGCACGGACATATTCGTTTCTTTGTCTATGAACTATCCCGCGCTCGTGATAAACATTGGCATCATCAGATTTAAGTTGTATCGCTTTAGTAAAGTCATCAATAGCCCGGTCAAAATCACTTTTGCTAGCGTAAGCAATGCCGCGATTGTAGTAGGCCTTGGCAAGAGTGAGCTTATCTGGCTGTAACGAGTTGATTTCAGGGTAGGAGGCCATGCTTTGTGAATTCATTCTAAATCTCCTTCTGGATCGAGCAACGAGATAACTTGATCGTAGTAGTTTATAGCACTATCTACTTCCCCTCTTTGGTGCACTTCAACACCGCGTTGCATCAAGTCTAAAGCATCGGGTTCAATGTAAGATTTATTGTGGGCATGTAGGCGAGCAAAGCCATCAAAGTCAGGATACATACTTGCTTCAGTGATATCTGATAGTTGCTCCAGCGATTCCAAAATTTTCGGCTTGCTACTTTTCATGATGACGCATTCATCCGCTGCTTTTATTGGGTCCCCACTAAATAGAAAAACTGAATGTTGGGCGATAATGCGGTTATTTTGAAGTTTGGGTTCCCATTGATATAGCTTATACGTACCGTCCTCATCCGGTTGAAAAAAATGGTCAATATCTTTCTCTCTCATTTTAGTATCAACCGTTTCAAAACGTCCCACGTTGGCTCGAGGAACAGCGAATACTTTACCATTTGTCGCTTTCTCCTCTGTAGAACTCTGCTGGCAAGCAAACCAGAGGGCTATTAATGCGTTGCGGGTAAAATCTATCAGGCATGTGGCTGCGCCAAAGTGCTGAAGTTCTGCAAGGAGATCTAGATCCGAGAGCGGTCGTCCGTTTTTCTGATCGTGGCCCAGAAGACGTGCTTCTTCTATCAGTCGCTCATTGATTCGGAGGAGACTATACGGATTGCTTCTCTCCACTTCTGGCAAGCGGCGACAGGCAGATGCTTCAATTTCGTAAGAGTCGTTTGAAACTCCCCGAAACAGATATTCTCTACTGTTAAATTGTGCTGCCCATTTCATAAAACCACTCAGGGTTTTGAAACGGCGCAACTTTTTTTCTGCCATACTCTCTGTCCTCAATAAGAGACTTACCCCTGCGTATTATCAGTTATCTGAGTAGGCAAGCCCTCAATAATCCGAGTGGATTCTACGCTCACATGGACGATGCGCTCGATTGCTGCGATTAGATCTTGTGGGTTTTCAAACCAGCCGTTGGGGTCGTTGCGGATGCCGCTCTCCTTGTCGCGCTTGATCTTGTAACGGTCAATGAACCATTCCAGCGGCGTTCTGCCGTTGACGACGTACCGATGCGCTGCCTCTGGGATGCCGGTTAGGAGTAGGTGCTCGTTGATGATGAGCGTCGTTTTGGCAGGGGTAGCGAAACGCATCGCCTTCTCTGTCAATTGAAAATGGTCTGGTTGCGGCTCACCGTCATGAGCAAACACTACAGAAAGCGGATACTGTTCGCATGTCTCATAATTGAGGTGGAGGGTTGCGAGGTTTTTCCCCGCTTCTGCGAAGGCATGGAAATCGGGTGCAAATGGGATGCGCGGTATCTCCTTCGACAAATCGCTTGCGAACGCTTCTTGGTAGCTTGGCGCGTGTAGAATTCCATAGACGTAGTCGAAAATCATATCCTTCGTGATTGTGTCGTCACGGTAGTGTTTACGTAAGGTGTTCAATGCTGTGTCTGAAATGTTGTCAATACGATTCGGTTCATCTTCAATCCCTTGAAGTGTGCTCGTGGTATTTGACTCCTCCCCTGGCTTCGGATAGCAGTAACGAGGGAAACATTGTGCGCCTGCTTCATTAAGATTGACATCCGGCATTATATTAGTCATTAACGCGGAAAAAGGCTTTTTTGAACTGAGGCCAGGTACACAGATAATACGATTTTCGCTAGCCCTATCTGGGAAAATCCTATCTATCTGGTACTTACCCTGTACGAAGGTGTAGTCAGTATAACAATTCGTCGCAACGAATGGGCGGTACAAATTTTTACGGAGGTAATTCTCATTAAATCGAGTTTCTTTCTTCCGCTTCAAATTGTCTTTGAGTGACCCATCCCACTTGAGATTTGATGAGTGAGAACGCGTTACCTCATCCGCCAAGAGTTGAGAATTCGCTTGCATTTCGGAAAGGGCGGCGAGATAGTCCTTGATCATTTTCCGTGCATTTCCGGCGCAGGTGTTGCGTGAGAAGTTGTAGATGTACGCATCTCTACCCGTCTTTAGCCCCTGCGAGTACAATCCAAATATCGTATTGTTCACGTTGCCGGTCCTTGCCTCTTTCGATCCGAGTGGGTAGAACTGGGCGAACGCATCATTGCGTTGTCCAATCCAATCGTGATGTTTATCGGGCCTAATTGTCTTCCAATCACTGACTCTTGAAATTGCCCCTGCTTTGTGGAGTATCTCCAACTTATCTTCGCGGGTGAGATAGTCACCAATGTCTTTGTAACGGATGTAACATCCATCGTGTGAGGCATGCGGGTTCTTGACTAAGATTGTGATAGCAACAGGTGCCCTTGAACCAGAACCGAACACCTTACCACCCTCACGACGTGATTGTTCCCCCTGAGTTCGCTGATTTCCTCGTAGGTTCAAGACATAGATTGAACTAAATTCCTCCGCCAAACATGCGCGAACCCCCGAATCAGCATTTCCATCAATCCATGAACCGTTGGTAACAAAGGCAATAATACCTTGTTCTTTAATTCTGTCCGATGCCCAGCGGATTGCCATCTTGTACGTGTCGTAGAGGCTAGTTTTATTTGTCACTGTAGAACGATCAGCATAGGTTTCTTCAATGCGCGATTTCAATGCGGGGTAATTCACGTTGGGGTTGTTATCCGCTGCACTCTTCTGCTTTGCCGAATAGGGCGGGTTGCCAACGATGACCTGAATCGGTAGGTTCTGTTGACGCTCGGCGCGTGCGTTGTTTTCCGGCATCCACTCTTTCGGAAAAAGGGTAGTTTCTCCCTCTTTATTCAGATTGAACGTATCGGTCAATACGATGCCGTTGAACGGTTCATAGCCTCCCCCTTCTCTGTGCTCACCGCGGTAGGCTTCTTCGATATTGACCGCTGCGATATAGTAGGCGAGGAGGACAATCTCATTCGCGTGTAGTTCGTGGCGGTATTTTCGCTCCAAATCGGATGCTTGGATAAGGTCCGATTGAAGCAGGCGGGCGAGGAATACCCCGGCACCGGTGAATGGATCAAGCACGTGTACCCCTTCGTCGCTCAGGCTTTTGCCGAACTCCTGCTGTAATACCTCATCGGCACTGTGTAGGATGAAGTCTACTACCTCAACCGGCGTGTAGACAATGCCGAGCCGTTCCGCGTCCTTTTTCAAGGCATTGGCGAAAAACTTTTCGTATAGCTCCAGCAGGACCCGTTGCCGTCCTTCGCTGTTATCAATGCCGTGGGCGCGCATCCGAACGCTTTCGTAGAACCCCTCCAAATCCCGCGTTTCGTCCTCAAGCCCGAACTCCCCAAAATCTCTCCGCAGGTTGTCTAACGCGATTGACACAGGGTTGCGGGATGCAAAGTCGTAATTTTCAAACAGCGCCTCAAAGACCGGGCGCGTCAAGATGTGCTGTGCCATCATATCAATCGCGTCGTTTCGAGTCACCGATGGATTTATTGAACTTTGCAACTCCGCGTGGAAAGCGTCGAACCATTCGCGCAGCGCATCGTTGTCGAGGTTGTCCAGTAGGTTCTCAATACGGACGACGACTCGCTGGAAGATATCTGCGACGTCCTTCGCCCAACTCTCCCAATATTTCCGGTCGCCACACTTCTCCACAATTTTGGCGTAGATGTCTTGGGGTGGAATTTCGGCAAGGCCGAACGAAATCCGCTGTTGTAGATCTTCCTCGTCCCCATCCCCGTCCCCACCAACGAAGATTATTTGATCGGTAGCGGTCTTGTTGAGGTCAATTTTGTTGATTTCGGCGTTGAGTCTGTCATCGTGGGAACGCAGGGCGCGTAGGACATTCCAGACCGCGGCGAACCGTTCATTGTTGTTGAGAGCATCGGCGGGATCTGTGCCGGGGGGGATTGCTACCGGCAGGATGATATAGCCGTACTGTTTGCCTTCCGTTTTTCGCATGACGCGGCCCACCGCTTGCACGATGTCAACATGGGAACTCCTGGGGGTCATGAAGAGCACCGCGTCGAGCGCGGGGACGTCGATTCCCTCGGAGAGGCAGCGTGCATTTGAGAGGATACGGCAGCTATTGTTTGCGCTGCCCTTTAGCCATTCGATTCGGGTTTTTCGATCGAAGGCGTTATGCTGTCCATCGACATGCTGCGTTTCAACTATGAAATCAGTCGGGCGTTGGTCTTCCGGCATCTGTTCGATGGCACTGTCAACCACTGCATTCCAATGTTCGGTGAGACGTTTTGAGTTGCGGATGGTATTGTTAAATGCAATTGCACGTCTCAGAGGTTCGATTGTCCCGTCGCCATTGGACTTCCCTTCTGGGTTTTGTAGTGCCCGCCAAGAGCCGATGATTTTGGTCGCATCGGTGATGTTTATCTCGCTTCCGCCCTTCCCGACAAATCCTTGCAGCCCCGCGTCCACATCCGGCTCGTACATGGTCAAGATTACCACTTTGTAGTCGGATAGCAGATCTCGCTCGACGGCTCTGGAGAAGGGGAGGCGGTGAAACTCAGGTCCGTAGGTGGCGGGGTCGTCCATGGAGAACACTTCGATGTCATGGCGGGCGGCTTTTGCTTTCGCGACTTCGGTGTACAGCCGTGGGGTTGCGGTCATATAGAGCCGTTTCTTTGCACGGATGCGGTCGGCGTTGTGCACCAGCACAAATGGGGATGTTTTTGTTTTATCGTCAGCCCCCTCAATACCAGTGGTTCTGTGTGCTTCATCGCAGAGTACGAGGTCAAACGCCGGTGCTCCTTTATCTTGTGCTTCCTCGACAATGGGAAGCGAATGATAGGTGCAAAAGACCACCATCATCGCGTCCTCGCCTGTTGTTCTCAGTGCTTCAGAAATATTTTGCGGATCTGTGGTGACTGGTATCTCCAACTCCTGAATGGGCACATCCTCACTCTTTTTTCCGGCACTGGTATCGGAGCAAATCCCGATATAGCGGTGCGGAACTTCCTGCTGCTCTACCCATTCTCGCATCGCCTGTGAAAACAGACCGATAGACGGAACGAGATAGAGCACCCGCCCGCCGATACGCGCAATCTCCTCCGCGATTCTCAAGGCGGTGAAGGTTTTGCCGGTGCCGCATGCCATGATCAGTTTGCCCCGATCTGAATCTTTGAAGCCGTTGATAACGTCATTAAACGCGTCTTGTTGATGCGGTCTCAGACTGAACTGCTCTGGCCGATAGTCCAGTTGCTCCGGTGCCTCTTGGCGCAGGTCGGGCCAATCAATTGGACGGCTCGCAAGATGGCCATAGCCGATAACTTGAAAGTCGGCACCCAACGGCTCAATGGTTCGGCGTACATTTGGACCTAATTCAGCGCCCGTATGGACGAGGATTCGCTTTGTGAACAACTCGCCTGCTGAAGCGGCTATGAATGAGTCTATTTGTCGCTTTGAAACCCGCGTGTCTTCCGCAAAACATTTGCACTGAATGGCACAGTATTCGCCGCTGCTCTCTCGTGCGACGAGGTCAATTCCGATATCGACCCCGTCGTATTCTGTATGGAGTGCCGCCCACTCTTTCCACAGGTAGACATCGGTAAACCGCTCTTTGTAGAGGGGGTCTATAGAGAGATATTGCTTCATGAGTCGTTCAAACTCATTACCGATGAGGTATGTGGAGGTGGCAGATTCACGAAGTTGGTTCAATACCCCTTGGAATCCGGTCGCCGCTTCCTCGCTTTCCGATTCTAATCCGAGGTAAAGTTGTGGTGTTTCTGACATTTCTATTTCCTCACGAAAGATTAACGATTTTTGTCGCTTTCCATTGATCAGAGGTAGAACACTTGTACACAAAAACAACGATGATTATGCTCCACTATTCAGTTTTAGGCTTATTACGGATTTTGTTTGAAAAGTCAGAGTCGGTAAGTCGCTCTTAGAGCGAAGTGTCGGGATTTGGAAATCCCTCCTACAGAAGAACTAAATGCCCCTAAGTCTTTTTGGAAAACTCGTTGCCTTCCTCTGGGTCCCTGTGATAAATTAGATTTGGTTTTCCCGACTCCCCGTTTTCCAACCTTCGCTGAATTCCCAACCGGGCAAAAGGTTAAGCTGCTTCTTACGCATTACGTATTATAACGCAATGCACATGTCGCCCCGCTGGGGCTTGGGAGGGCAATGGTTTTCCAATGGGTGACAATTTGGTAGTGTCAGTTCCTAATCCTTCTTTCAGTCTTTTTTCTTTTGTATGTTTTCAAGTGCTCCTTCTGCTTTGGCACGATCTGCCTTGGCACGTTTCATATCACCTTTGGAGCCATAAGCCAGCGCACGCCACTGATAGGCAAAGTGGACGCTGAAATCATCGGATTTTAATTGTATTGCTTGGGTCAAGTCAGCAATAGCTTTGTCATAATCGCCCATGAACAGGTAAGCTCTTCCACGCCCGGCATAGGCTACGGCACGGTTTGAATCCAGTTCTATTACTTTGTTAAAGTCAGCAAAGGCTCTCTCCTCGTCTCCTTTACTGCTCCTTAGTTGGTAAGCCCGTCCACGCCCAGCATAGGCGTCCGCATAATCAGGCTTTAGTGCTATTGCGTCGGTAAAATCGAAAACGGCGCGGTAGTAACTGCCTTTTTTGAAGTAAGCTCCTCCGCGTAAGGCGTAGGCATGGGCATCGTCGGGTTTCAGCTCTACCAACTTGGTGAAGTCAGCAACTGCTCTCTTATAATCGCGTTTGTCATGATAAACCTTCCCACGCTTGAGATAGGCTTCGGTGAAATCAGGTTTTAGCGCCACGGCTTTGGTAAAGTCTTGGAGGGCATTGTCATAATCATCCCTCTTCCTATCATCCCTCTCCCTGTAAGCTAACCCACGCGATAAATAGTTACCGGCATAACTGGGATTCAGCAGTATCGCTTCCGTCAGATCTGAGATGGCGTTGTCATAATCCCCTTTTGCATGGTGGGCTTCTCCACGCAAGGGATAGGCGATGGTATGATTAGGATCATGTTTTATTACTTTGGTCAGATCTGAAATGGCGCGATTTGCATCGCCTGTCGTACCCCTTGAAAGGTAAGCCTTTCCACGAAAATAGTAGGCATCGGTGTAGTCGGGTTTCAGAGTTATGGCTTTAGTAAACTCTTTGATAGCGCTGTCATAGTCACTTTCTTGAACGTAAGCCACGCCGCGCACGAAATAGGCGCTGGCATTTAGTGGGTTCTGCTTTATCAGTTCAGTTAGATCTGTAATGGAGCGCGCAGGACTTGATTGGGTCAGTGGGTCTGCGAAGAGGAAGATTAGGAATGTGAGGGTTGCGACGACGTATTTGGGGTTCATGGGGAGTCTCCTCTCGCTGTCAGTTCTTTTTTTCGGCGGATTTGTGGAGTGGAAACAAAACATCATGACTCATGTAAAGAGATCATGCAACAGAAACCGAGTTTTGAGGAAAAAACTCGGTTTCTCTATTATGGCAACAATTATAGAGAGCTGCCCAAGTTCACTGTGCTTCTTCATGGAATTGCAGCCCTGAAGCCTCACGCTGTTCTTTTACTTTTATGAGTCGCTTCACACCGGGCGAGGGATTTCTTCGCTGTTCCTCGTAAGCGGCTTCAACCCGTTTGTGCCCGGCTTTGATATAGGCATCGATCTCCGCTCTATTGAAAAGGTAATAGGTAATCGTTGCATAGATCTGCTTTAAGGTCAGATGTGGATGGTGTCGTTGAATCTCCTCCGGGCTGGCACCTTCAAGAAATTTCTCGATTACAACTTCGATGCCGACTCGTGTCCCTTTGATCCGAATCCTCTCTGGGGTAATAAATTCAAAGGTATTTGCGAGTTCCACGATATACTCCTCGTCTGTGAGACTTGAATTTGTTCCAGTTTTCTCTTCCGAATCTCCAAAGTTGTTGGCTCATGTAAAAACAGAGTGTAATGACGGTGAAGGCGTTAAGGGCGGGGCAGGATGCCCCGCCTACGGGGTTGGTATGGTTTCCGTGTTAAGTTTCTAAAGCTGCTTAACAGGATTGGAGAGCGTACCGAGCCCATCCGCCTCGATCTCTACAATATCACCGGGTGCTAACGGCAGATCATTGGGGACAATGATGCCGGTGCCGGTGGAGACAATCGTTCCAACGGGGACGGGATTATCTCTGCAAAGGAATTCGGTAAGTTCCTCAAACTTCCAATTAATTTGGGAGGTATTCACGCCACCTTTGTAGATTGGCTTCTCGTCTCGGATGACTGTGCATTTGATGTTGAGATTATAAGGATCATCAACTTCGGAGGCGGTCACGAACATAGGTCCGAGCGCACAGCATCCATAAAAAACTTTCGACTGCGGTAGATAAAGCGGGTTGTCCCGCTCAATGTCCCACGCGGACACATCGTTACAGAGTGTGTAACCGACAATTTCTCCATCTTCCCCGAGGACGTACGCCAACTCCGGTTCGGTCGCTGTGAGTACGGAGTCGCTCCGGATACCGATAAAGCCGTTCGGACCGACGCACCGGGCTGGCGTTGCTTTGAAGAAGATCTCAGGCCTATCCGCGTTGTAGACACGGCTGTAAATATCCTGCTCACTGTCGTCATCCCGCATATCCGCGCTGCGTTTATAGGTCACACCACAGCCCCACACCTCTGGTGAGTCAAGCGGCGATAACAGGTGAGGCACGTCCGGATCTGGCGGCACATCGAGTGTGGCAAATTTGAGTTTGCCTTCGTCCGGTTGCCCCGGTAGGGTACCATGGCTTGTCTCACCTGAAACACGCTCTTGGATGTCGGCAAGCAGAATGCCCATGCTCACCCCCTCCTTGTAGGAGAGTTCAATTAATTCTAACACCCCCGGTGATTCATCGCTTGTTACATCAATCACAATATCGTCTGGTTCTACGGATCGGCTGAGTAGGCCGCGATCCCCGTCGCTGCTCATATCGGTAACAACATCGCTTCGCGTCACAACACCTACGCGCTTGCCTTGACCTGGTTGATAATATTGTATTAGTCTCATGTTTTTTTACCTGCCTCTACAAATTGAAATGATGGATAAATCTGGCTGTAAATTTCCCATAGCATACACCGAACTAAGTGTGGAAATCAAGTATTTTTGTCGTATTAACCTGAGCTGTCAGGTAGCATGTGGATTGAGTTTTCATACTCGATAGTTATTAGAACAACCGAATTTTTGTAGGGGTTGGGTTGCCCAACCCTTACTGCGGGCGGGGAAACCCCGCCCCTACGATTTCGCTTCGCATTTTACACTTTCTTTTTACATGAACTTCGAGATTTATAACTGGGGCTTTGGTTGCCACGTGCTATCACCCATCTATAAACATGTCGCCCCTCTGGGGCTAGGGTGGCACGTTGAAGCGTTGGATTCACGGTGCCCGTTCGACCCAACCTGCGGACTGTATACGCGCAAAGATGGCTTGGATATGTTTACCCAGAGCGAGCAAATCTGACATGCGGTGACTTAGATTACACTAGCATACGATAGAGATACGGCGCAGCCCCAAAGACGACTATTGCCACTACCGTTCCAAGGATGGCGTCAACTAAGTAGTGCATCCGGGCGTAGACTGTCGAGACCACCAACCCCACACCCAATGGGCACATAATCGCAAAAGCAACCGGGTCATAACGGGCGGCGTAGAGGACGACAATCACACCGATCGCGCAGTGGGAACTTGGGAACGCTGTGCCTTTAGATGCTGCGGTAGCAAGGATCATGTGTACCAGTCTAAAAAAAAGTCCCTCCGCGATAGACCCCCTGATTTTCTCAAACACGTAGTACGGTCCCAGGACCGGCATCACAATATACCAACTGAGACATAAATTGAAGGTCAGTATCTCCGCAAAAACGACTTCGTGAAACGCTTCATACCTACCCTGAAAGTAAAGTATCCCGGCAAGTCCGAAAACAATGGGATAATAGCTGAAATAGCACAGGTGTAAAAGTTCCGAAAGCCACTTGGACGAAAAGCGCTCGCTCAGATACATGCTCGGCTGGCCGTTGAACAGTCGTCCCTCAAATTCCATAACCTTGTCGTCCAGATATCTTTGTCGTGCCATTTTTGCCAGCGGCGGTATCTCCAAGTAGAAGACCAAAATCGTCGAAATCGGATACCAATCGCGTAATACTTGCAGCGGTAACGACAAAGAATCTTCGGGAATGAGAGCTAGCCAGAGAATACCGTATATGACACCCACGCGACACACTGCATAGATGCCCCACCACCGCAAGTTCTTGTGAAAAATGCAGACAAGGATACCGGTGAGTGCGAGATAAACGATCGTGATCCAGTCGGATGGGTTAAGAACGTCGGTAATATTAGAATTGTGCATAGATAGATTGATATACTACTCCTCCCGCAACGCGTCTGCCGGCTGCATCCCTCCGACGCGCCATGCAGGATAAATCCCCGCTAACAGCGCCGCAACCAGCGCAACGACGAGGGCTTGTAGGAAATAGATCGGTTGTAGGTGCATCTGCAATGTCCAGCCGAATGAGCGAAGATTGATGATATAGATGAGAATGAGTGCGAGGACAAAGCCGGTTGGCATGGCGATGATCCCCGCAGTCGTGCCCATTAACCCTGTTTCCACCAGTGTCAGCTTCCACAACTGTCTCCGTGTCATGCCAATAGCCCGCAATGTCCCGATCTCGCGACGTCGCTCCAGTTGCAGACTCATCAGCGCGCTCAGTATACCAACGAAAGCTACCAGCATGGCGAGCATTTGCAGCGCAACGGTTACGCTAAAACTGCGATCGAAAATAGCGAGCGAGTGTTCCCGCAAAGCGCGGCTGGAGCGGATTATCAACTCAGCTTCACCGGCAAACGCGGCTCGCAGTTCGTTGATCTTGCCATCCACATCAACACCGGGCTTCAGAAAAAGTGCGACACCTGACAGATCAGCATCGTCCCAAAATGTACGGTAGACCGCATCAGCGATAAGTGCGCCCGGCTGTACGTCGAAATCATAGGCGATAGCCACAACCGGAAACCGCTGCTCACCTCGGTCTGTAAAAAGTGTGACCTTGTCGCCAACGCCAAGTTTGAATCGATTTGACAACGGTTCATTGATGATAAGCCCTCCTGCCTCCAATGCCCCCCAGGTTGTAGCGAGGTCCCCTACTGATGCCTTATAGTGACGTTTTTCACCGGCGATGTCCATGCTGACTGCAACCAACTGGACAATCCCCAGGTCGCCGCTACTGACGTCGACTATGCGGCTCGTTGCGACCCGATCAACACCGGGAAACGTCCCCAACTTCTCCATCACACCGGGCGCGAGCGGGTAGGTTGTTTGATCCGAGATGAGACCCGGTGACGAAATGAAGACATCCGCCTGCAAGAGGTCCGTCAACCACTGCTCAACGGTCAGACGGAAACTGCTGACCATCAGACCAACACCAACAATCACACTGACCGCAACCATCAACGCCGCAATAGCGATGGAGGTACGACTCAACGAGCGCGTAATGTCGCGAATTGCAAGCCGAATTAAGGGACTAAGGAGGTCACCTAAAAGCCTAATCAATCTTGAAAGTATGTGCATCAGCCCTAAAGTCAGCGTGGGCGTAAGCAAGCTAATCCCGATAATAATGGCGAAGATACCAACAAACGTGATGCCCAGGTGCCATTCGGGTATCAGCATGCCAACCCCCAACAGTACAATCACTCCCCCAACCACACTCACCCAGTTTAGCGCCGCCCGTGTGCGTTCTTCAATATTGCTGCGTTGGAGTGCAGAGGCGGCGTGCACATTGGTCGCTTCATAAGCCGGGAGTGCGGCGGCGGCCAACGCTGCGGCGATGCCACTGATACCTCCTTTGAGCATTGTCAGGGACGGGAAGTCGATATGGCGCACAGTCACAACAAAAAAGAGATCATTGATACTGGTCGTAACCATTCCTACCGCACCACGGCCTAACAGGTATCCCAACCCAAGTCCGAGGGCTGTGCCGATCGTCCCAAGCAATCCCGCCTCGATGAGAATTATTGAGAAAATCTCGCCCCGTGTCATCCCCAACGCACGTAGGCTGCCGAGCACCGACCGCCGCTGTACCACGCCAAAGACAACGGTGTTATAGATCAGGAACATCCCGACCAACAGCGCGAGTGTGCTGAGAGCCGTCAGGTTCAATCGAAACGCAGCCGTCATCTCCTCCACAGTCGAATCCGTCACTGTCTCAACCCGGGTGCCGGGAGGCAGAATGCTGATAATGCGTTCAAGCGCTGCTTTGCCCTGTACGCTTTCCGGAATAATCAGATCAATTCGGTCGAGCGTTCCCACTTTGCCCAATATCTCTTGGGCGGTCCCGATGTCCGTGATTAGCAGCCCATCAAGTCCGCGCTGCTCGTTTTTCTCGTCAGACCGCAGCACAGACACAATCTGCAGCGTTTGACGTCGGCTCCCCACCTGTATGTGGATCGCATCGCCCGCATTGAGGTCGTATTGGTCGGCAAGTACGTCACTGAGCAAAACGGTATCCGGTTGAACCATAAACGCGGCGAATCCATTGTTGTCTCCAAAGCCGGTGTTGCTGTCATTCAGATAATTCCGAAACGGAGATTCCGCAAAACTATCCACACCCAGCAGACGCATGGGCTGCATATCTAATTCTTCGGGAACGACATAGCCCTCCACAATCGGCGCACTGAGTCGATACCCTAACCGTTGCCGCAACGCAACATAAACACCCTCATCCAGCCCAGTGGGGCCGCCAACAATCTGGTGAGTGGTTCTGCCTGCCACGGCCTCGGTGCTGAGCGAGAAAGCACGGTTAGCGGCACCGGTGGCGAGATCGATTGCGACAATCATTGCGACACCCAATCCCACGCCAATAATGAAGAAAATGCTTTGAGTGGGACGACGCCAAGCATGACGCCAAGCAAGAGTAATTGATAATTGCATAGTGAAACGTGAAATCGGTCCGTTAAATGAACTAGTGAACTCATGTACTAATGAACTTTTGAACGATGTGGAAACGACATCCTCAGTACGGAATAACGATCATTGTTCCCTACACACCAAAGGTTATTACACGGTTTCGTTGACCAGTACCCCATCGGTGATGTGGAGCACCCGATCGGCATGATTGGCAATCTCCAGCGCGTGAGTCGCCATCAATAGCATTTTTCCCGCTCCGTGCGTCAACTTCAACAGGAGCGACAGGACAGTCTCACCAATCTCCGTATCCAGATTACCTGTCGGTTCATCAGCGAGCAGCATCAGAGGATCATGAACGAGCGCGCGCGCGATAGCCACCCGCTGCTGTTCACCGCCACTCAGCTTATCTGGATAGGTGTTGAATCTATCATCAAGACCAACCTGTTCGAGCAGTGTCTCCGCATGAATTCGGCGATCACTTTGAGACTCAGAAGTACGTGTGAGCTCAAGCGGCAGAATCACATTTTCCAGAACTGTCAAAGTTGGGATGAGATTGAAAAATTGGAAGATAATCCCGATATGGCGACGACGGAAGAGGGTGCGCTGATGTTCGTTCAGACGAGTCAGATCAATTTCTCTGTCGCCTTCCCGAATGAACACATGACCGCTGCTTGGCGCATCAATGCCGGAGATCAGGTTAAGCAGGGTACTTTTGCCACTACCCGACTTACCCAACAGACAGACGAACTCGCCCGCATAAAATTCTTGGTTCACTTGGTTCAGTACAACGCGGCTTTGCCCTGCTTCGTTGTAGGCTTTGCTCAAGCGATCTAATCGGACCAGCGAGGCAGGTGAGTTTACGGAAGATGTGGGATTGGGAGATTCTTTGGTCAATTGGGATTGGGACTGGGTTCTAATGGGTGGAAAGGAACGCCAAGAGTTCAGCCGTTGTTTCCTCCGGTAGTTCTTCGGGCAAAAAATGGCCGCAGTCAAGCGGTTTTCCACGCACATCAACGGCGCGTTCCCGCCATACAGTGAGCATGTCAAGGCTTGCACCGGTCTGCCAACCCGGACGCTTCGCCATGTTGCTACCCCAGAGCAACAGCACCGGGCAGGTGAGTTTGTTGCCACGGTCAGCTTCGTCGTGGATCAGGTCAAGTTCTATACCCCGGTAGTCTAGGCAAGTAGCGCGGATGGTTTCAGGGTTATTGAAACAACGGAGATATTCTGCGTATGCCTCATCTGTAATTGAACCATCAATTGCAGTCCACTGCTCAAGGAGGAAGTCCAGGTAGACCTTGGCGCTGTTACCGATTAAGGTTTCCGGTAGAGGCGACGGTTGACGCATCAGATGCCAATGGAACCAGGCGAAGGAGAGCTGGCTGTCCATATGATCGAAAGCCGCCTGCGAGGGCACAACGTCAAGCGAAGTGAAGGTTCTCACCCGTTCTGAATGATCAAGTGCCATCCGATGCCCAACGCGGGCGCCGCGATCGTGTCCAACAACATGGAACGATTCAAAGCCGAGTTCTGTCATTACCTCTACCTGGTCCTGTGCGGTCGTGCGTTTGCAATAGACACTTAAATCACCTTTTGATGCGGGCGGCTTTTCACTGTCACCGTAGCCGCGCAGGTCCGGGGCTACGACGGTGTAATGCTCGGCGAGTTTGGGTGCAATCTTGTGCCACTCGACATGGGTTTGGGGATAGCCGTGCAGCAACAACAGGGGTGGACCATTCCCACCGTACACGAGGTTGATAGAAACACCATTGGCTTTGATTTGGGTTTTGGTGAAATTGTCAAACATAGAACATGCCTTCTTTACACTGTTAGTCGTAGCTCATGTTAACCAGTTGTGCGACAGAAACCGATTAACGGATTTCCTTCTCCTTCTTATCCACGAATCCACGCGAATCTACACCAATTCATTTAGGACTCTCACCACTTTTTTCTAATCGGTGCTTCATCTTGTCTCCGCTTTTAGATCTCCCCAAATGATTGACAGCTTACCTTGGGCTGTCACTGAAAAGGTCGTATCAAAATCGACCCAGATTGGGGAAGAGTCAACGCTTGGATGGTGGGTGACCCGCGTCTGATTTTCGCCGTTAGCCTCCATGATATAAATATTCCAGTTTCCATCTCGGGTCGACATAAACGCAATCCAGCTTCCATCGGGAGACCAGGCAGGCATACGGTCTTCCAATGGGTGACGGGTCAGATTGGCTACATCGGTTCCATCGGTGTTCATCACGTAGATGTCGTCCTGATTTCCTTCTCGATTAGAGTAGAACAGAATTTGCTGGCCATTAGGAGACCATCTAGGATAATAGTCCCATGCAGGATGATTTGTCAAATTGGTCTGATTTCTACCATTGATATCCATCACGTAGATTTCCGTATTCCAGTCCGCACGTCCTGCGCCCCGACGCGAGTAATACGCGATTTTTGAGGAATCCGGTGACCAGGACGGTGAGCCATCAGAATCGTCTGCTCTCCGCGTCAAATTCCTTAACACCTTCCCCGCGAGGTCCATGATGCAGACATCATTGTGTTCACCCGGTTGAAAGCATACAGAGGCGAGCCACTTTCCATCGCCAGACCAAGTAGGCGTGGCAAACAACTGATGCTCTCCAAAAGGTTCGGTTAAGTTTTGGCGTTGATCTGTAGTGATGTCTATCACATAAACATGGCGCGAAAAATCGGTCATGATGTCGAGAGCAATCTGTTTGCTATCAGGGGATAAAGCCATCTTGCCGAACGCAACCTTCGGATCCTCCAGCCAGATACGTTCATTACTCCCATTGGTGTTAATCCGATAAATCGTTGTGTGCCGGCCTTTCCTTGGCGGTGCACTATTTCGATTGGATAGAAATGCAATTGTACCTTTTGGAACAGCGGTGGAATCTTGTGCCCCGAACAGCCCATACAATATAGCGATAAGTATCACAAAAAGCAGGGAAGTGGGTTCAACTTTCACAATGGAAATCCTTCTGAATTCAGATTGTCATAAAAAAATAAGAACCCTTTAGGACTTACGCAAAATCAATAGACATGAGGCGTGAAAAACAGTAGAATGAGCGGTATGGAGATGAATATGACCCAACCGACTCGACTCGATTACTGTCAGTATTTGTTCAGCATTAATAAATTCATGGTGATTCGCGTGGATTGGCGGAGACTTTTACGGCTTATAGTTACGCTTTGCACTTGCCTTTTACATGAGCCTTAATCGTTTATTGTTGGGTTTGTCGTCGGAGCATCTCAACTGCTTTTTCAATCCGTTGAACCTCGCGTACATCTTGTGTTTGCTTCTGATCCGTCAGTTCTTGCTCGCTCATCCGTTTGAAATGCCAATCATCGTCGTTTGCGACTCTCCAAGCCAACCGAGTGCATAGAAATGCAGCTTCCTTTACCTTGAGAAGATCAACTTTATCCACTGTATCGTGTGCGGTATGGTAGAATCCGGGCCACGTGTAGCTGTATGGATCCCTGATGAACCCGCACGCAACACCCTTTGCCATGAAAGGGTAGTGATCGGAGGAGAGATGGTCAGGTTCGCGCAGCGGAGACGCATCGAAGTCTACCATGAGGTTCTCATCCATCTGCCGCCCCATCCCGCGGAAATAAGCCCTCGAGTCTTGTCCATAAACCATCAACCCTTTCCCACCGCCACCGCCGGCTGAGTCCAAATTGAACATGAACCGCGTCTTTGCAATATCCTCTGGATGGGTGTTGACATACGCATGTGCGCCGATAAGCCCCAGTTCCTCAACGCCGAATAGTACAAAACGCACGTCCCGTTTCAACTTGTCAGCGTGAATGCCAAGAACCCGTGCAACCTCTAATCCCGCAACCAATCCCGAAGCTGGATCTTCCGCACCTTGAGAAATATCGTGGCCATCGTAGTGAACACCGATGAGGACCATATCATCGGCTGCCGCGCTGCCCTTTACGTCTCCGATAATGTTCCACGAGGTTTTCTTGGCAAGGGTATCGGTAGTTTCGATTTCAACCTCCACAGAACCACTTCTCCGAATTGCTCGTTGGAGGAGTGTTCCTGTTTCTTTGGAGATCATAATTCCGGGTATCAGTCCCCACCGATTGAAACCTAACGTGCCGGTAATCGGTCCGTAGCCATCCTGATTTCCCACAAAGATAAACGCTTGGGCACCCGCGAGGGTGGATCTATTGTACTTTTCCGTCCGAGGTACCCAACGGCCCGCCGAAGCTGGGTTTGCGATGTTGACGAGTGCAATGTTACCTTTTAGTTCCGTCTGCGAAGTTTCAAAGGTTTCAGGCGAACCCAGTCCGAGGTCGATTATTTTTCCGGTGCACTTTCCTGACGGTGACATCGGCATGGACAGACACGGTAGATCCCGTTGCCAAGGGGAGGTGACAGTCAATTTAGCCGTTCCACGCGTCCAACCGTTGTACTCGAACGGTTCACTGCGGACATCCGTGAGTTGGTATCGCTGTAACGTCGCTTGCAGAAACTGAGCGGCTTCCGCTTCCGCCGGTGTCCCTGCAAATCGGCTACCCAAATCATCACAAAGGATTTCGAGATTCGTCTGAACCTCAGTTGAAGTGAATATCTCTCCCGCGATAAGTTTATCAAACGCTTTTGCGTTGACCTCCTCCACTTCAGTTAGTCCATAAGACATCTCGGTCAATCTCCTTTGGTGTGCAGCATGTGCTGTCGTTTTAGACCTGTTTCACTAATATCCGCGTTCCAAGCAGAACTCACGCATCACACTGTTATAAGCGCTGCCGTCACGGTATGCTCCCATCAGGAAGTAGGGAACAGCGCCACGACGACACATCTCATCCACAAACTGCGCTGTGAGCACGTACATGATGATATTGTTGAGAATACCGGTGGCAGGGCATACTTTGTCAGGCTGACCGGGGATAGGGATAACACCCGCTGCCTCATCACAACGGTTGTCGAAGTAGACATCGCAGCGATCACGCAGCCCATCGTTATTGGAGGGACCGATACCCACGAGGTAGTTACCGTTGGCTTGCGCTTCGTCTGCCCAAGCAAGATCTTGCGGGTCGTTTGCACTGACTGCGGCAATCAGAAAGACATCCTTATCACCGCCCTCGCTCGCAGGGCGCGGTTCAAACGCATTACACATCATCAACCCTTGTGCCACCCCACTCGCCTCGCTCTGGATCCCCTCGTTACGGCTCCGCACGTAGTAATGCCCACCGCCGATGATCCGTTTCGCGATTACCACGGCAATTTCGTTGATGTGATCCAAGTCTTGAGCATGGACATCGGCAAGTCGATCTAGAAGAATGTCCACATATTGACGACCGATGGTCCCCGTCGGTGGCTGATCTGTTGCCAATGAATGCGCGACTTCAGCAGTAATCATCCAGTGGATCGCACATGATCCGTTCGCCGATCCCGGGCAAATTTCCATCTCTGGAATTTCCGGCGCGTGCACCAATCCCTGATGCCACGGAATGTGCGAATCGATTACACGCGATGCTACATCCTCCGGCACCCAATCATTCGGGTTCGGCAGAACCTTGCCCGGAGGTGTATCCCGGTTATTGACGTAGCAGGTGGTGAACACAACCACATATACGCCGGCGTCACGAGCATCGCGCACCGCTTCGCTGACGTGGTTGGTCAGCAGTACATCGCCCGATCGCATCGCCGCAAATTGCTCCGGCGTGCACGTATCCGCTCCAGTAAACTCGAACTGTGCAGGATTGCCCTCGCGGTCGTTCAACAATTCATAGCTCGGCATGTGCCCCGTCGTTATGTTAGCATAGACCGTGTTCCCTGCCCGGATGGCATCGGCTGCCTTTGTCGCTACTTCAGCCATAATCGCTGCATCATCGCGAATTTCCCGTAGCAGCTTGACCGCGTTTTGGTAATACTCTTCCCCGAACGGGAGGGTGTGTCCCCATGTATGTTCCGGGTGGATGTTCATCGGTTGATGTCCTTCCATAATGGATAATCTGTCAGATATATAGTAGATTTTGAAATTATTTAGACACTCCAAATTGAACCGCATTGCCCCCAGTCCCGGTAGGTGCGGTTTCTAACCGCACCGCATCTCGACGAGTCCCCGATTACATCGGGAGCAGGTCCCGATGTAATCGGGATGTACGGCACGGGACAGGACACGAGGAGCGAAAGCGTCTATCTGTTTTTAGGATTTACTATATTTTTAGAATTCACCATCGTTGCTTGAAAATGGGATTGAGGGTGCATTAGGATTACGGCGTAAATTGCCGATACTCATTCACCAAGTTGGAAGCCGCCTCATGGATGAAAGCCAATTCATCTGCTGTCTCAAAGAACTGTGCCCCCCGCCCCACCCATTCTCGCGCCGCATTTGCGTCAGATGCAGTCGTGCCGAAGTAGACACCATGTTTCTGACAGATCTGGAGAATCTCTCCCATTGGACCCACCACCTCCGGATGGTCGTAGTCGCCGGGGTGTCCCATCTCGATAGAGAAATCACCGGGGCCTACATAAACCATGTCTACCCCCGGCGTACTGATGATCTCTTCGGCGTTTTCGTAAGCGCGTCGCGTTTCGATATGAACAACCAGCGTTGTTTGTTCGTCTTGATCTGCCATCCATGTTTTCCAATCTGCTGGCTGAAGGTAGCTGCTGTTACCATATCCGGGCGCGACCGCCCGCGTGCCGGCTGGCGGAAACTTGAGGTAGCTGCAAAGCGTTTCGACCTCTGCTCGGGTCTCGGTACGGGGGAGCTGGATTCCAACAACGCCGCACTCCAGCAGCTTTGCGACCTCGGCGCGTTCCAGCTGCGGTGTCTTGGCGATGACGGGAAGGTTGTTGTCGCGGGCGCATAGGACCGAATCTGCAAATGTGGTCATCTCGAAGAAACCGTGCTCGTACTCGATATACATAAAGTCGAATCCCGCCTGCACATACAACTTTACCAGCGACGGTCGGAGATGCTCGGCAACCATACCACCGACGAGGACATCGCCGTTTTGCAATCGACGCTTTAAGAGTTGCCCCGGTCCTTCACCCGATTCGGGAACCTTCGTTGTGCTGTTTAATCTTACCACTATTTTGTTCTCCTTAAAGAAACTTCAATAGTATCGTTATTTTCATTTCGTTTGCCGTCATAACTCCACCTCCTCACGAAATCCAAACATTAACTTCAATCCAGCCCAGACTGGAACCATTTCTGTGCTCGACAGATCCCCCAAATGTCCAACAACTCGCCGTGCATCAATTGCGCCAATTTGATAAATCAATACCGTACTGTCAGCAGGGAGCCCACCTATACCGGCCGGAATCAGTGGAAATAGGGGTCCCTGAAATCGGGTACGAGTCAGCGGCACAACGAGAAGCACACGATACGGAACTGGCTGCACGAGTTGAGGAATTCCGACGACAATAACAGGACGCCGTCCAAGTTGCTCATGCCCCGGTGGAATCCGCTGCGGGAAGTCAACCCACAGAATTTCACCGATATCGAATTGAACGCTAGGACTCATCATGACTTTTCCAAAGGCTTGACAGCGGCTTGCATCAGTTTGTGCCAAGCAGAAAACTCATCAACGGGAACATCTGCCTCCGCAGCAGCAATGCCTTTTGCCATATCTTCAGTGGTTATATCAAGCCAAGTAGCACCGATTTTTTCAGTTTCTGTGTCTAGCAGCTCTTGAACGACCTCCGGCGAGAGGTATTCCTCAAGATTCTGCCGGGTAATTAGATACTTCCGACCAACACGGCTGTGTGGTAGTTTTCCATGTTTCAACTCCGCATAAATCGTCGCAGGCGCAACGTGCAAAATCTTGGAAACCTCTTGCACGGTAAAAACCTTTTTCATTGTAATTGGATCCTTTCTATTAACCTTTGGTGCTGGTTAGTGAGAAAGTTGTTTCCACATTGTCCAAGAATTCATTGATTGATTAGTTCATTCATTCTTCTTACATTCCATCCTTCGGATACACATGTCGCCCCGCTGGGGCTTTAGGGTATCTGTTTGTCGGTGTCCTATAAACATGTCGCCCCGCTGGGGCTAAAAACCGATAAGCTAATGGTTTTCACGTTTCACGCATCACGTTATCAATAGCTGCAAACTAGCACCGTTGGTTGTTAAGCATATAGCAGTGCTTCTCTTGGGATTGATGGCATTCATCAAAGGGTTTCAAAGAGCGAAATTACGGTGTCCAAGTTTTAGCAAGTTCTGCGTATTCACGGGCTTGGTCTGGGATGTTCACCCCAACTTCCTTTGACCAAGCATCGAGCAGTCTCAGATAAATGGGTCCGGGTTTTCCCTCGCCGATTGGTTGGAAGTTGAAACGGGTGACTGGCATCATACAGATGGTGGTACTGGTCCACCAGGCTTCATCCGCCTCCCGTACATCGTACGGTTCGATGTCAGTTTCGTGGACAGGGATGCCGAGTGTAGAAGCGAGGTCCATGCAAGCGTGCCGAGATACACCACGTAGGATATCGTTGGGCTTTGATGTAAAAATTTCGCCATCCCGAGCGATGAAGAAGTTGTTGCCTGTCCCCTCGGTGATGAACCCATGCTCGTCCGTCAGCAACGCCATTGCCCCCTCCTCCAGTCGAGTCGCGTGAAGCTCTGCGATTTTGTAGAAGATGCGGCTCCGGTTTTTAGCCTTGGGATCGATATACCGCGAAGGTACTGACTGCTGTGGCGTAATGACAAAGTGCGATCCCGTTTCATACTTGTCAGCTTGGTTGCCAATGTGACGGATGAGGGGGATGACATTGATGGATACGATGGGCGAGGCACCCTCGTTGATGAGGCTATCGTAGAGCGGCAAACCGCCACGGGTCACATCGTGCATAATCTGGAAGTCCAAGTCATCGAGCGCAGGTAAGTTCCTCTCAATGGTCTCATAGGTAGCGGCTTCCATTTCGTCTATGGTAAGACCACAATCAATTTCCGCATAACGTATTGACCCGTAGAGTCGATCCAAATGTTCCCGCAGACGGAAGGGTTTCTGATTGAAGGAACGAGTCACTTCAAAAACCATATCCCCGAACATCAGCGCAGAGTCAAAGATGGAGATGCGTGCTTCGCGTTCAGGGATGAACTCCCCGTTGAAATAGACCAGACGTTGAGACATGATGGGGCCTCCTTTACTATGGTGGACGTTAGAATTAATGAGACACTCCAAATCCCGATTTATCGGGGCAGGCTAAGTCGGCACCGGTGCGGTTGAAAACCGCACCTACCGGGAGCGAAAGTGTCTATCTGTTTTTAGAATTCACCATAAATGTTATACCTACTGTAAACGGTAGAAACCTCGATCGGCTGACAGCTATCAGTTCCAACTGGCGATGAAGTCGTCAACGCCAAAATCTTGAGGCATATCGTAAAAGAAGTATTTCATCGGAACACTCTGAAACAGCGGTTCGTACTGTTCCGTATCGGATTGCAGTTTGCGGTCAAGGACGGCGAATCGCTTCCAGAGCCGATCCAATTCGTCGCTAGTAAAACGGTCTGCCATGCGTTGGATGCAGGGACTATCCGTATTTTCTGCTGCGTCAGAAGCTTTGTATTTACGAATCATGTAAGTGATCTTTGACAGGACAACTAACGTGGTCATGCGGGCGTGTTCGCTGCGATGAATCCTGTCCAATCCTTCTGTAAAAGCATTTGCATCTTTCTCAAGGATAGCGCGGAGTGTGAATGCAATGTCGTCATGTCGTTTTGCGTGGAGTTCCTCAAAGTGGTGGCACTGTTCAGCAGCTCGTGGTGATAGATGCTCTACAAAATCAACACCGATTGTCGCAGGGAGGAAGAAATGGGAGAATCCCTTGGCACCGAATGACTGATAGCCGAAGTGAAGCGTCCGTCGCTTGACATCCCCGTTTGGTGTGGCACTATGCAGGATGCCGTTGATATAGACGAGGCCATCACCGGCTTTCATATCTACCGTAATCGCTCCCGGCAAGGGAACAACACCCATACGACGTTCCTTCTTGCTTTCCGCTTCATTATTACGCCGCAGATGGCTGCCGGGAATTACGTGCAAGTAGCTATCATCATACAACGGAAGATTCCATTGCAGGTAGGGCGGACCGTTGAGCCGGATATCCTCTTGCAATCCATCAAGCGGTGCCATATCAATTGGATGGATGTCACGGTGCCAACCTGTGCCCGACTGACACAAAACCCACATCCCCTGTGGGGCGACATCGGGCGCGTCCATCAATCTGCGGGTGAAGCCGAGGGTGCGATCGTCGAAATAGAACTCTACAGCGTTGGCAGTTTGTTTGTCCACCCATTCGGTTACCGCTACCCGGCTGGAAGGCGGTGCTTTATCGATAATGGTATCAACACTTTGGCGCAATCGTCCCAATTCGTCGGGCGGAATTATGTTCCGTACAATGACGTATCCCTCCCGCATGAGTCGCTCTCTTTGTCCCTGAAGGTTTGTTTCCATTCGTATGCTCCATTCTAACGGGAAACCGCGGACATTGGTGAACAAGTGATGAAACGGAGTTTTTTCGGCAAAACTCCGTTTCTCTGTGACCGCCACAGCACACAGACATCTAAATTGTAGGGGCGGGGCGAGGTGTGTACTCGATCTGCGAGTCAAGCAGCTTGGCTTATTATAGCACGTTTCTATTGTAAAATCTATACGTAAGCCCGCAAGGTTATTCCACGAGATCCGCCGCAAACCCTTCCCAAAGTTCCTCGACCAAATCTACCCGAATTGCATTGGGCATCTTGGCGATATGGTGTCGGATGCGAATCGAAAAGGATTCGTTCCGCTTAAAGGTATCCGTTCCCGGATAGGCGATGTAGTCCATCGCAATACCACCCATACCGGAAGCAAGTCCGGCTGTCACAGCAGGTTCAGTGAGTACGATATGGCGCCAGCCTTTTGGGCTGGGTTGACCAACCAACACCGGCCGATGCCACGTATCTGCAACCTTGCCACCGCCCCTCAGCGCGTGTGGGATGACTCCGAGTCGCTTGAAGGTTGATCCAGGCGCAACGATGTAAGCGTCCAGATGTTTTCCGCCGAGGCTTTCAAAACTCTTGAACCCTTTGTCCGCTGACCAATAGAATTGGCTCTGTTCTCTGTTCGTTTCGGTATAGCAGGCGAAAAATTGGGCATACTCAACCAAGTCGACCGGACCGCAATTTTGGATCGTTTGTCGACAGTTGTATGTGAGCACGTCATCACGGTCTTGAGGTCGGAAGAACCACTCTTGATAGGTTTGGACGTTGTCGCATATATATTGACTCGTGACGCAGATCTCGTTTCCCCGTTCCTCGTAACCGGAAGTTGCTGCCACTAACCGTGGCCACTTTTCATCCCCACGACCGTGATCCTGCCACCACTGCCATTCCCGACAATCCCATGATCCATCCTCGTAAACCAGTTCAAGTCCTTCGTCCGCAGCGACAAAACTGGCGACACCCGTGTGGGTATGTCCGGCTGTCCGAACCCGGACATACCCCAATGACCGCCCATCTTGATGGCGTAGCGCGACATCGGCAAACGAGATGCCCTCGCTATCCTGATATATTCTCTGGCTTGAGTCCATTGACCTTCCTGCCCCCTCTTTTTGCCGTACACAATGACCTGTCTTTATTAGATTCGTATATCCTTCCGGCCTATTCTACCCAAACTTCCCGAAAGAGTCGAAGCCAATTTCCACCAAGGATTTTGGTAACCTCGCCAGGTTTGTAACCTCGTTTTAGGAGCGCCGCTCCCAAGTCCGGAAATTTGTCGGGTGTTTCAAAGCCCTTGGGAGACATCGGTAACAGATCGTAACGCACGGCTGGATCTACAAAGGTAGACGGGTATTTCGTGCCCTGCTGCGCGCCAATATATTCCCAGAAAGAGACCGGTTGATCTTGGGTAAAGTCGGTCCCGACTCCCACATGGTCAATTCCCACCCGTTCCACCATGTCATCTATTGCATCCACATAGTCTTCTAAGGTGGACTCAAACTCGGTAGGCAAGAAAGAGGTGATGGACGTTGCGCCGATCACGCCATTCCGCTCCACCAACAGTTTCAGCGCATCGTCGGTCTTGTTCCGAGGATGATTGAAATAGGAACGGGCGTTTGCGTGGGTAATCGCGACAGGTTTTTCGGATACCTCTATCGCCTCCAGTGTGGTACGGTCGCCGACGTGAGAAAGATCTATCACGATGCCGAGTGCATTCATCTCCCGAACCGCGTCAACCCCAAAGTTACTCAAACCTTCGTCTCTACGCTCCCAGCACCCATTTCCCAGCAGGTTGCGTTCGTGGTAGGTCACCTGGATGACCCGCATCCCCAACGCATGAAACAGCGCGAGCCGATCAAGGTCGTTCTCGATAGGAGAAGCGTTCTGAGACCCGAAAATTATACCAACCTTGCCTTCCTGCTTGGCTTGGAGCAGTTCGTCTACAGTCTTTACCTGTACAAGGATAGCGCTGTATTCCCGAAGCCGACGAAACCAAGCAGCGATATTGTCCAAGGTCTCCTGATAATTTTCCCACGTCGCAACGGTGGCGTTGATGGCTGTTACACCTCCAGCGTGCAAACTCTGGAACACAGCCGGGCTTTCCCAATTGCTCACATTCAGGCAATCTATTACAACCGCTTCTTTGTAAAGTTGATTTGCAGTGTCCGTCTCTGGCGTTGTCATTTCGGTCTCCCTTCAGGGTTGCTATCAGGCGTACTTTTCACGGAGCAGCTGTGCTGCCTGACACATCGACTTTAGCTTCAGATACGCTTCATCTAAATCCATGGGGTTTTGAACCGATGGTGAGAATCCGCAATCCGGATGCAGCGTAATGCGTTCTTTGTCCACGTACTGCATAGCCTCCTCTACGCGGACTATCACATCTTCGGGTGTTTCGACCTGCCGGTCACAATGGTCGATACACCCAAGTCCCAGTCGGACATTTTCAGGGAACTGACCCAGCGACGCTAAACCACCTGCAACGGGGGTGGCATATTCCATTGAGATTGTGCCAACCCGAACCTTTGCCAACGCGGGCATGATTAGGTGGTAGGGTCCCTCTGTGCCATGTTCACGGTCGAAGTGTGCGTGACACAGATGCATCCCTGTTTCAACACCTTCTATTCCGTCCAGCGTTTGGTTAATAAAATCCACACACTGATCCATCTCATACTGAACATTGTCCACACCCTCCCGTTCTCGAAAGTCGGGATCCACCATGGTGCTCAGCCACGGTTCATCGAGTTGTATCGTATCCGCACCCGCTTCGCGGAGCAGCTCAATCTCCTGCCGCAGAATCGGCACACAATCAGCCATCAACTTTTCGCGAGTTGGATAGGCGGCCTTTGAGTGTTCCGGATGCCACATCCGGCGACCGATGATGTAGGGGGCAGGCAGGGTCGCCTTAATGCGTCGCTGGGTGCGTCCTCGGATGTAGCGGATCTCATCAACCACCAACGGCCGATAGGACTCAATCGGTTCTACCACTGCGGGGTATGGCAGGCCTCCGCTGGGATTGAGGTCCGCTTGGAAACCCCGTACCCGATCAGCAAAGACCTTGACGTAACTTTCCCGCCGCCATTCGCCATCGGTAAGCTCATCCATCCCCGCCCGTTCTTGAAGGTGCAGCGCCGTTTCGATCGCCGGGTCAAGCAGCCGATCGGTTTCCTCCTCCGATATCTTCCCATCTTTTCGATCAAGGATAAGCTCCCGCACCCACGCCGGTCTTGGCAGGCTACCGATGACGGTTGTGGGAAATAGTGTGTTTGACATGACTGTCTTCCTCTCCTCGAAATCTCCTCTTGTTCAATCTGCTGTCCATTATTATCAATACAGAGATATTATAGCATGATTTGATGAAAGGATGCTATTACGATCAACCGAAGGAGAACCTAGAATCAATTGACACTTGTTTGGCAGGAGTGCTATAATTTTTGCCAAGATTTTTACAGTTTGCCGGCAAGATCGCTTGAGCCAATCTCGTTTGGAAAGGGCACACATTGCAAGGACAAAGGCGAGCAACCAGAGACCTACCACGGATCCGTGTCCGCGCCCGTGTTTCAGAAACGGGGGTACAAACGCAAGAAATCAGACATTTGCCAGCATTCAAGATGCACTATGATGCTCGTCGAACCGTATCGCGCCGACAAAACAGATGGGCATTGGTTATCACTTTCCTATTGCATCTGGTTGTGGCTTTTTTTGTGATACAGTCAATCCGAGAGCATACTGTGGAAGAGGATGCCATTCAAATAGAGTGGGTTGAATTACCGCCACCGGCTCGCACATTGGTGAGATCTCGTCAGATTCAGCCGGTCAAAGCTCGTACCGACACAAAAACAGCGCCTACTCGAGTGCAGGTAGTGGTACCAGGGGTATCAGCAACGAACACCGAAGAACCTCCACCATTAGAAACGGAGGATCCTCTGGCTGTGAAGATCGTAGAATCGGTGGGTGATACCGAAACGCGTCTCCATAACTCCCCGACTAGCAGTATTGATCGGGGAGGTTATACCCGTTCTCCGCGAGGACGAGATACAGGTAGTCCGATTATTGACGACACGGACAAGGAGGGAAGTGGGGATGTAACACTTGCGCCAGAGGAACTGCTTGAGTTATCGGAGGAAAATTTAGTCCCTGAAGATCGCTTGGGAGCGGTTTTGGAGGGGAAAGGTATGGAGATCCGTGGGCATATTCGCTTGATTCGACTTAAGCACTCCCTTTCCGACTGGTGGCAAGATCCAAGTGCGATACCGAGTTTTGCAAAATGGCTCGAAGAGAATACTGATCTCCGCGCCGATATGAAATATGCGGGAGGCGCGCTTCCTCTGACCGATCCGCGCATCCTTAGTGCGCCGATGGTTATCATGACGGGACACGATAAGGATGTCACCGTTGGACGTAATCTCACTTCACCGAATCGCAAAAACACACCATTGGCACCACACTTTACCTCAGCAGAACGCGCAGCACTACGGAAGTATATCGTGGAGCGGGGCGGAATGCTATTTTTCGATGACTGCGGATTCAACGGCACGTTAGCCGCAACGGTTCAGCATGAGTTAACTAGAATCTTTCCCGAGTATCTCCTAGAAAATCTGATGCACGATCATGAGATTTACAGCATCTACTACGATCTCCCCCGTCCACCGACAGGCGGTGATGTCTTCTGGAAGTCTGAGAATAAGGCGAAACCATCGAAATTCAAATATCAAAAGGGTATTACTATCAATAATCGGCTTGGGGTGGTCTATAATCGCAAAGACTATTTGTGTGCGATGGAGACAGTAGAAATTTCAAGCCGAACGATGTTGCGGATGCGCCGCTCGAAAGATGTCCATCGCTTTATGACGAATCTGCTCATTTATACGATGATGTACGGCGGGAATACGGATCGGTCGGGGTATCAACGGTAGGTATTACCCCAGAAGACTTCGACTTCCAAGCGAATCAACTCCTTTCAACAGGTGTTATCTAAACGTACCATCTACTTCCCCATAACACCAGATCTCATTTAGCAAAGGAGAATTAGGTATGGTTAGATTGGTTATAGTTATCACTATTGCTATCGTCATTGTCATCGCTGGCCTAATTTTTTTTATAGTAGGTCCACCCAAGGGGTCTGAAGATGAGGGGTCAGTTTCGTTACCATCTGCAACTGAAACCGAAGTTGTGCTGGTTTCCATTAATGCCATACCATGGGCAAGGGTTTTCATAAAGCTACCTGAAAACGACTATTTCATGGAGCCACGGGCACCACATTTCACAGTGTCTTCTGAACCTAACGGGAGAGATTCTAATGTTACTCCGATACCAGGTGATCTGAAAGTCCCAATCGGCACAGAAATTAAGTTGATGTATCGTGGTAGAGAGAAAATCTTCTCCTACGAAGAATGGAAAGACGGAAAGGCAATCTCACACGATTTCTTGAATCAATGATAGCGTTTAAGAGTTTCCTGCTGCAAAGGGATGCAATTTTATGCAAGATCAGCAAAAATTATTACTGAGTTTTATGGTTGGGGGACTGATGTTGTTCTACGGAATAACTATAGCAACTGCTTTGACTCCCCAAGAAATTCATAAAATCGCTGAACGTTCTACAGTACTCTTGGAGATCATAGATGCGAAGGGGAACCGTGGGAGGGGTAGCGGTTTCATTGTTTACGATGATCAAATTGCGACCAACTATCACGTTGTCAATGATATGTCATTTGGATACGCGAAGTTGGTCGGAAAGGCAAAGAAGTACCGTGTCAAACTCCTTAACGTTGATAAAGATCGTGATTTGGCAATAGTAAAAGCAGTAGGAATTGACGCTCCAGCGCTTCCTCTTGGTGATAGTGATGCGGTGCAGCCTGGCGATAAGGTTTACGTCATGAGCAATCCAGGAGGTTTGCAAGGCAGGTTATGGGAAGGCACATTGTCGGATGGCATTATAAGCGCCATCCGACCGGAGGGGATGCCCCCTCTGGTACGAGGCAAAGTGCTTCAAATGAATGCTTCGATTTCTAAAGGGAGTAGTGGAGGTCCTGTACTAAACGACAACGGAAAAGTCATTGGTATCTCTGTTGCTGGGGAGGGTTTCGTCAAAGAGGATGGTCATGTCCCTCAGAATCTCAATTTTGCCATTGCGGTAAATCATCTCAGGCAACTAGCTAATATACCAATCACTCCGGAAGTTGTCAAATCACGACAGGGCAAACCTAAGGTCGATTCACCTCCCGTTGAACCGAAACCAACCAGACCTCAAACCAATCCACCGCCTGCCAAACGGGAGCCAGCCAAACCCAAGGTCGCTCCGCCTCCTGTTGGGCCGAAGGTAACTCTAAGCTCCCAAGAGATTGCTAAAATCGCTTTAGGTTCTACGGTATACGTGGCTATCATCGATGGAGCTCAAGAGAACCTTCATGGGACTGGTAGCGGATTCTTCGTGATGCCCAACCAGGTTGCGACTAACTATCATGTTATCGAGGATCTACTAATTAGAAAAGATACGCTGGTCGGGGGAGCGAAGTTGGTTGGACAGGAAGAAATATACATTATTGAAAATGTCATTGTGTACAATAACAAACGAGATCTAGCAGTAGTAAAAGTCCGAGAAGCAAAAGGTAGACGAATCAATGTGCCGGCACTTCCCCTTGGCGATAGTGAAACGGTTCAAATTGGTGAAAAGATCTATGTGGCAGGCAATCCAGAGGGATTGGAAGGTACATTCTCGGATGGTATTATCAGTGGGATCCGTGGCGATTCTGCCGACAAGCTTTTCCAGATGACAGCGCCGATTTCGCCGGGAAGTAGTGGCGGACCTGTGCTGAACAACAGCGGTGAAGTCATCGGTATCTCTGTTGGAGGTATGGAACAAGGGCAGAACCTTAATTTTGCTGTTCCTGTAAATTATCTCAAACGGCTGGCGAATATCCCCACCACGCCGCCACGTGTCGAGCCGGAACCGAGCACGCCTCAGACCGATCCACCACCTGCTAAACCGGAACCGGTTAAACCCGAGGTTAAGTCTCCTCCTGCCGAACCAGAATCAACTAGACCTCAAGTCGATCCGCCACCTGTCACGCCTCAAACCAACCCTTCTCCTGCTGAACCGAAGGAGGTCAAACCTCAAACCGATCCACCAAGGACAGAACCACCGAAACCCGGTCCTCGACCTGTCATGCTTGCCAAAGGGATTAAACTATACGAACAGGCAAGATACAGTGAGGCAATCGAAGTCTTAAAGTCGGTCATACAAGAGGTTGAAAATCCAATATATCAAGCAGAAGCCTACCTTTATTTAGGAGTTTCAAAAAGGGGATTCGGAGAAAGCTATGATAAAGTGAAGAAACAGTTTCAAGAATCAATTCGCCGCAACCCAAATCAAAAATTGCCACCAAGGGTAGGAAAAGATCACCCAATTTTTGCTGAGTTAATCGAGGAAGTACGCAAAGAATCAACAGGTGAATTGACCGTAATTTCTTTGCTGCCACAAACAGAGATCTGGATCTTTGGCACGGGAACTGATAGGAAAAAATTGGGCACCGGAATCGTCCGCAGTCGACTACTTAAGGGTAACTACATCGTAGAGGGCACCTATGCAAGCGGATCCCAAAGGAAAACGGTTACAATCGAACTCGATCGCCATAAGGTACTAGATCTTGAGATACCGCCCATTGTGGAGCATAATTCTCCTTTAAGAGTATCCGTTGGTGAACAAATCCCACTTACATTGAATCTAATCAGTTCCAAAGGTCCTCAACACATTAAAATCTACTACAAAACCTACGACAGAGACGGCGGCGAATTAGAACAGAACAATCAGGAGATGCGTCTCTTGGACGAGCAACCCGAGTCATCAGCATGGATCTACGATGTGGGTTTACCCTCACAAAAGCACGTCGGTTCGATTGAATACCACGTTAAAGTCGAATATGATGATCATGGGGTTTTCACATATCCAAGAACTCAACCTCGTGATTACTATATCTCTATAGTCGATGATAAAGCTCCAACAATATCCCTGCTAGATCCACCTGAGGGTGCCAAATTCGGTGCTCATCAAGAAATTACCATCAGAGCAGAGGTCACAGACAATGTCGCTGTCAAAGATGTTCACATCCATGCTTCATCGTTCAACAGTCAAAAAAGTGAAGAACTTTTTGCAGTAGGTTCCTCAGACATATACACCATAGATATCACACCCATCAACATGGTAGTTATGCGGTATTACCTCACCGCAGATGATGAGGACGGCAACGAAAGCAGGTCGGAATCAAGGTATATAGAAATTAGGCCGGGAGAGAAGCCACCAAAAGAAGATCTGACCGATGAGGATCGACCAGGAGAATCAACCGATGAAGGTGAATCAAGGGACTCGTCTGATGGGGATCAACCAGGGGAATCGACCGATGAGGGCGAACCAAAGGACTCAACTGATGCGGAAGAATTAGGTGAATCAACCGATGGCGACAAACCGGAGGACTCAAAGGAGGCGACCAATAAGGACGAACCCCAGAACTCTCCAATATATCAGGGAATATGGGCAAGTGTTTCGGTAGACGACGCCTTTATCTCTGGTTCGGACGGGAGCTATATGCTTAGACTTGCTTACCTGCGTGAGGGGAAAAATCAATCAACATTAGGCGCACAACTCGACTTTTCCCCACATCGTACACACATGAGCGCGATGTTTCAGTGGGGCCCCGCTTTGAGAGAAAGCAAGGTTGCGTTTACGTTGCTGGGTGGCATCGCAGCATACGAGGATTCTCCTCGTTCAACTCATACTACACCCATCTTTGGTGGAGGGTTGAAGTTCTATCCGCAGGATAAGATTGTAATCGACGCCGCCGGTTCATTTAAATTGCGGTCAGATTATGACACGACAGATCTTTATCACTACGAAGTGGGAATCCGTTTCTACATAACCCCTGAATTGGGACTAAGGGCAGGATACGGCAAATTGTATTTAGGTGATGAAGATGTCACCACTTTACAGATTGGGATTGGAGTTAATTTCTGAGAGGTATGTCAAAAGGAAGCGCAGCTCAGAGAAACCGAATTTTCAAGAAAAAACTCGGTTTCTGTCCACTCTTTCTTAACACAAACGATTTCTGAATTTTCCTATCCACACGTGGTCAAAACTTCCTGCACCCGTTCTTCCCATTCATCACAGGTTGCATGTGTCCGCTGCACAGATACCCCGATATATTTCTTCGGGTCACGGAGCGCTTCCTGCTGTATGGGGGTTAGATTTTCGAGGAAAGGTTGCAGTGTCTCATCCGCCCATAACAGTTCCGTCAGCTGTCGCCCCGTCTCATGCACCTGAGCGACCAGTTTGCGGGTGTGGTCGTAGGCATCAGGGAACCCGTAATACGCCATCAAAAGATAGATCGGTTCAGCCACCGTGTCACCGGCACTCGCCTCAAGATTCCGCTCCATATTATCCACTTTCACATCCATCTCACCTAACGCGCGAATCAAACGATAAATTGAATAGTCAAACGCGGTGAAAAGTTCCGTCAGGAAGCGGCTCGATGCCGAATTGGTAAGATCGCGTTGATGCTCCAAAATCTGGTCCATAAACACTGTCGTCATGCGCGGCACATACGCTTTCCAAAGTCCCTTCACCGTCTCATATGTTTCGGGGTTGATCTTGTGCGGCATCGTGGATGAGCCAACCAACTGAGGGTCATACTGCTTGCTGATCTCTGCGATTTCCGTGCGATAGAGATGCCGGATATCATCTGCAAAGTTTGCGAGGATAGTGTAGGCGGAGGTAATCGCATAAGCGAGGTCGGTGATAAACTCAGGTTCAACGCACTGCGTCGAAGTATGTGTATCCGACGGTTTCAAGCCAAGCTCTGCGAGCAGGTCTGCTTCCATCTGCTCCGGTTGCTCCACTATCAGTGCAAGGCCGTTGAACGCGCCCACTGCGCCCGAGAATTGTCCGCGCAGGTTTTGGCTTGCACGGTCTATCAGTTCGATCCGGTTTCCGATCCGACTGACGTAAAGTGCCATGGCGTAGCCAAAGGTAATCGGTTCGGCATGTTGCCCATGTGTCCGACCAATCTGCACCGTTCCTGCGTGCTCACGCGCGAGATCTATGAACCGATTCTCAAGTTCGATGAGATCTGGAAGTACCACGTTTTGGGTCAACTCCTTAAAGCGCAGCGCCGTTGCAGTATCAAGGATATCCGCGGATGTTGCAAACAGGTGGACATACGGACGCGCGTCTGGACTAATCTTCCGTCTCATCACGTTCACGAGCGAACGGATGTTGTGTCGAATACGTGATTGCTCTTCGTAAACCTCTGCTGCTGTTACCTCTTCCGCTGCCCGTTCAACTTCATCGGCAATCTCATGGGAACAGATGTTGTGTTTGGCAAGCGTTCGCACCAATGCAGCCTCAACTTTGGCTTGGTATTTGACGTAGGCGGCTTCCGAGACGTAGGGCAGCAGTTTCTTCATAACCGCCTCACTGCCCCCGTAATACCTGAAATCAAGAGGACTAACTGCTTCGTACAGTTCCATAATATCTATATCTCCCTTTGCTAATTCTTGCTATGATATGTTAAATTATACCACTTGAAGCTAGCGGTGTAAATCTCGATTTGGTCAAAGGTAGGGTCATTGAATTCTCCCGTAGCGCGATCTCCCGTTTGAGGCTACGGCAGGGCAAGATGCCCCGCCTACGGATTTGGATCATTATGAAGGAGGTTGGTGGTGAATTTTTCCAACTATACAATAACATCGTTGGCAAACTCGTTACGATGGAAAATAAACCTGATCAACGGTTACTCCAACCAAATAGATCTAAATAACTTCTCGTCTCCTCGCCTCCTCGCCTCCTCGCTACCTCCGTCGTTGAGCCGTGCCCTACTTTTGACATTAGTAATCCTTTCCCTGTCAACAGTTATTGGTATACGGAACGCGTCTTCCCTCCCAATTACCGACGATCTCCAATTCACACAGGGAGAGCTCCTGATTCGTGTGACGCCCCAGGCACAAGCCGAATGGGAACAACTGTACGCCAAGTCACCTTTACAAGAACTCCACAATCAGATGGGAGTTCGCTCAATCTATCCCCTCTTTCCACATATCGCTCACCCAGAATCCAACCGGAACCTTGAACGGATTTATCTGCTCCGTTTTCAGATCCCCACCGATCTACACACCGTCAGGGCGAACTACGCCGCACACCCATTGATCGAGGAAGCCCAATTCAACTACATCCGGCAAGCACAGGCGTCCGAAGTTATTCCTAACGACCCGCACTTCGATGAACAATGGAATCTGGCGTTGATCGATATGCCGGGGGCGTGGGGGATTGAGAAAGGCGATCCGGAAGTCATTGTCGCCGTTGTGGACACAGGTTTCGATTATACCCACGAAGATCTCGCTTCGCAGACCTGGGTTAACTCTGGTGAAATCCCGGATAACGGGATTGATGACGACAAGAATGGATACATCGACGATGTACACGGCTGGGATTTTTCCGAGCCATCGAATAGCGATGGAAATGGAAGCTCCCGGAACGGCGACAACGATCCAATTGATGAATCAGGGCACGGAACACATGTTGCCGGGATTATTGGAGCCGCGGTAGACAACGATGTGGGTATTGCTGGCATCGCTTGGGACTGCACACTGATGCCAATCCGAGGTGCCGGTGTGGAAGGGATACGGGATGACCGTTCGTCAGCCGCAATCATCTATGCTGTGGACAACGGTGCGCGGGTTATCAACATGAGTTGGGGCGGGCGCGAACGTTCTTTCGTGCTGCGTGACGCTGTGGATTACGCCTACGCGAGAGGGGTATTGATGGTTGCTGCGTCGGGAAACGAGTCGGAGGGTGCATCTATTTTCCCCGCCGGTTATCGCAAGGTCATCTCTGTCGCTGCAACCGAACAACACAAACAGAAATTTTACCAATCCAACTTTGGTGCCTCTATCGACATCGGTGCACCGGGCAATGTTATCTTAAGTACCCATATCAATAACCGATATCGCCCTCTCTCCGGCACATCAATGGCAACGGCGCATGTATCCGGAGTTGCTGGGCTGATTATATCGAAGCGTCCAAGCCTGACACATCGCGAGGTCCGACAGATTCTGCTTTCAGCCGTTGACCCGATTACAGAGAGTCCAGAGCTCGTTGGCGCGGGAAATCTGAACGCAGCACGGGCACTGATGGCAAGCGCTTCCTTACAAGCAAATATTCTTTCGCCGGAAACTCACAGCGGCGGCTCAGATCAGATCGAGATTGTCGGGACCGCAGGTGGATTCAAATTTGATACATGGCAGCTACTATATGGACCCTCGGCTGTCCCAACAACGTTTCAATCCATCAATGCGCCGTCTTCGGAGCAAAAGATAAATGAAACACTACTCATCTGGGAAACGTCCGCCGTCACGGAAGGTATTTACACGCTTCGCCTTGAGGTCACTAACCTGGAAGGGAAAGTTCTGCGTGATGAAGTTGTCGTCTCCGTAGATCGCACGCCACCCCAAGTGCGGAATGTAACGGTTCAAAACCAGCTCACAAGGGGCAGCTACGCCACCTCTGTCTCTTGGTCGACAGACGATTTCACAATCAATACATTGAGCCAACGCGCGCGTGAAGCGACCGCTCCGTTCAGACCGATTGAGGAAAACGCTGCAAGCCGGGAACATTTCTTCTCGCTATCACTCGATACAGGGAGCTACGATCTGTTTATCACCTCCCGTAACGATGTCGGGTTGGAGACGGTCGACGACAACGGTGGAAAATTCTATCGGGCGGAGGTTACCAGCGGATCCGTCTCGCCCAACGGATTTCTTGAGACATCAACTACACTTCCACCAATGCACCTCGGCAGTGTGACCGCAGATTTTGATCGGGACGGCATGCTTGAAATCGTCGGGCTTCCAATCGCCGACGACGGGACCCAAGGGATTGAGATCCATGAACGGACGGGTGCCGGCTATCAGCTTCGACATACCGGTGCTATCAATTCTAAACCATTAGCGGTTGGAGACACCGACGGAGATGGGTTGTTAGAAATTCTATCTGGCACACGGAACGGACTCTTCCTTATCGAAAGTGTGACGCCAAACGGCTATCCGGAAAGAATTATCTGGGAATCCACGTTTCTCTCGTCAGGGCAGATTGCCGATCTGGACAATGACGGTAGGATGGAGATTATCGGAGCAGACAATTTCAACGACAATATCCGTATCTTTGAGAACCGCGGAAACGACACTTATGATGAGATTCTTATTATCAAGAATGAGACAGAGGGTTCCAATGTTTTCGGCAAACGATTTGCGATTGGTGATTTCGATGCGAACGGGATCTTGGAGTTAATGGTAGGAGATAGTGAGGGTGAGCTCTTCGTCTACGAATCTGTCGGCGACAATCTGCTGGTTGAAACGTGGCGGATGAAACTCGATGTCGAAGACGCCTTTCAGCTTGCGGCAGGCGACCTTACCGGGGACGGGGCCCCTGAGTTCATTGTTGGAGGGACAGTAGTGCGGGCAGATCTGCCGTCGATGCTGCCGCGTTGGAAATATCATCTGTTCACCGCTTTCCCGCCCGCAGGCACCACTTCCCAAACTAAGGGTATCTCGCGCTATCAGTTAATATGGTCACAGGCAATCACACCATTCAATCTGAAAGGGAACAGTATCGCGGTTGGTGATATTGATAGCGACTTGCAGAACGAACTGGTAATACTTGCCAATCCAAGCGTCTATGTGTTCAAATGGATGCCCGGCTCAAGTGTGGATGGTACTTCGCCAGACTTCGTTCCGATCTGGCATCGCGAAGCGTGGGAAACACCACGCCTACTCCTTGATGACCTGAATAAAGACAACTTTAGCGAACTATATCTTAACAGCGAGGAGAACCTGCTTACATTCACGCACATCCATGCCAGCGATCCAAATAGCGTTGTGAACATCCAACCCTATGAACTGTCTGCTACACCACTCAGTGCACGTGCAGTTCGGATTGACTGGGAAACGCCGGAGGAGGCGGTATCTTATACTGTCTATCGAGCCGTGGGGGATCCAGATGAAACCCCCTCCGACTTTGAAGCAATCGCCGAAGACTTGAATTTCGTTGGTTTCCTCGATCGAAAAGTGACGAAGGACGTAACCTATTGGTATGCTGTTTCCGCAAAGAATGAAGCTGGGGTTGAATCCGCCCTGTCTGAACCGGTTTTCGTTACGCCGCGCACCCCACCTAAACTGATTGCTGCTGCGTACATCCAACATAACCAGGTTGCTGTTAGCTATGATAAACAGATGGGATCTTCCGCAGGTAATTCACGCCTCTATCTGCTGCGGGAGCCAAAACAACTCGCTGGTGTTAATCCGGTATCCGTAATTCGAGATCGGATGGGAACGCGAGCCATCCTCACCTTCCGAGCGGCCGATCTCGTTCCCGGTCGCACCTATGAGATCACCGTTTCGGACGTGCGGGATACGGATCGAAATCCGATAAATCTGTTAGAGGCAACGCAGACATTTGATGTGCCCCTCCAGACTGATTTCGATGATTTTAAGGATTTTTCAAAGGTGAGAGTCTACCCAAATCCCGTGCGCCCCAGCGAGTTTCACAAGGCTGCTGTGACATTCGATCGCCTTCCTACCGGAACAACGATTGAAATTTATGATACGAATGGGGAGCGTCTTGATAGATTAACAGTCACGACCTCGGATGCTGGTCGCACCGAATGGTCGCTTCTCAATCATGTGGCAACAGAGGTGACGAGCGGTATCTATATCTATGTGATGCAATTTGAAGAACTGAAAAAGACTGGCAAGATTGCAGTCATCAAATGAGAAGGCATACTATAGTAAGGTTTAGAATTAACTGAGAGGTGTGCATCATTATTGTCTGAATCAGGATTTTCAGGATTTAAGGATTTTCAGGATAGAGTGCCTGATGCGTGAAAACGGGAAAAGGTTCGTTGGTTCATTTAGCCCCAGCGGGGCGCCATGTTTATAGCCGGGCAGTCTGTCCTTTCTCCCAAGCCCCAGCGGGGCGACATGTGCCATTTGTCTGAATCGGAGATTAAACTGATGGCGTACGCATCTAGTCCCGATGCCGTTTCGAGCAGCCCGATGTATCGGGAGAAGCCTCTCCCACACGAAAGCGATTTATGCATCCCCCTCAATTATGGTGAACAATACAAATATGTAGACGTTCACCAATAGTGCCTCTTATCGAGGCCTCATGAAGTCCCCCTGATAAGGGGGATTTAGGGGGTTGGTTGTGTATCGAAAGTGTATAAGTAATTATAGAATTCACCATAATTGGACACTCTGTACAGGGGATGGGAAAATCCGGGCTATCACCCCGGTAGGTGCGTATTCTCCCCGCACCGCATCGGCGCAGTTGGAAACAGCGCCTACCAAGCATGGGGAGCGAAAGTGTTTATTTATTTTTAGAATTCACCATAAATAAATACGTGGAATAGTGACACTGGAAGCAGAAAAGTGGATTCGGATTGCGGCAACACTGTTTTCGCAATGGTTTATGTTAAGAAATCGTGCAACAGAAACCGAGGTTTCGCATTTTGCATTTTCTTTTTACATGAGCCGTCTCAATAATGGCAGTTACCGATCAACTTGTTTAAGCCACCCCCACATTGTGAATTTCTTACCTACGGGAGCAACTGCAAAAGTAGGGCTATACCATGCGGGATCAGCGTCGTCATGGGGATTATTGGTGAGATTTCGCTGATTGTCCCCATGGTTATCCATCACTTAGATTTCCCAGTTCCCATCCCTATTAGACATGAAGGCAATCCGTGCCTGTGCATCAACGCACACCATCAGCGGCGTCAGACCCAAGACGACAATGCCAACTAAAGTGCAATATGCGAGATTGCGCCTGCGTTGCATCTGCTATGCCTCCTCTGTTGTCAAATCACTTTTTTGTTCTTTGGGAGCGATAAAGGTCAGATTGTGTTGGCAACCCTTTGTTTGCAGTAGTTGCACGGAACCACGATCCACCCAGCCACGACCGAGTCTCCAAGAGTGGACCCCCTACCGCAAAACAGAACCGAGTCATTCGTGGGAAATGGGAATCGCCGTTCCGTTTATCTGACCCGTCCTAAATAAGCTTTACATGAATAGCTCTTGATTACTACACTATTATAGATGTAGAAAGGAGCATTCAGATGTCTGATCCATTGGCAAATCGTATCTTCAAGAGATATAGTCAATCGTTCAAGCAGAAAGTC
>JAJDUM010000070.1 GCA_022826645.1 Candidatus Poribacteria bacterium | reverse complement strand
CCTTAGAAATTTGAGTAACAATCCCGGCGGCAACGACACCCATCCAAGATGGAATCCACAATTTGAACTTCGTTCGGTCGAACCACGCCAGAAGCGTTTCACAACCCTTGGCGCGGTCAAGCGCAGCGCACTGTCGAAGGAGTAGCAGCATCCCTCTTACTGCGAGGTATCAGTACGCCCGATACTCGGAAACGAATATACGATTGTACCTGATTGCGTATAAACTCTGAGAAAGGAGAATAGTAAATATAGCAATGAGTACAGTAACACATTATACCAAACCTGGTTTCAGTTATCTTTTTGCAGGTTTAATCCTGATTGGTCTGTTAGCTATAACGGGTAATAGTTTAGCGGCAGATGATAAGTGGGAAAGAAAAGAAAACATGCCGGAGTCATCAAGGTGTTGTACGGCTGCTGCCAGCATCGGTGGCAAAGTCTATGTCATCGGCGGTATTGAGGTTAATCGCGCACCGCACATTCCGAATCCGGGCGACCTGACGTTAGACCGCGTTCAAGCATATGACCCAGTGACCGACACCTGGGCAGCGAAAAGGAGCATGCCAACAACACGAGCCCGCATGGCGGCCGTTACATTCGATGGTATGATTTATGTGTTTGGCGGTGCCGAGAGGCGTGGCGGCAAGGTCCTTGACGCTGTAGAAGTATTCAATCCAGAGGCAGGAGAACGCGGGGCATGGAAAAAACTAGCGAAGCTACCTACAGCGCTTGCGGCAACTACCGCGACTGTAGTCGGTGACAAAATCTATGTGATTGGTGGTTGGGATAGAGGCGCGCAGAAAGAGGCGTTTGGGACTGTTTTTGAGTATGATCCTAAAGAGGATGAGTTTGATCAGAAAAGAGATATGCCAACACCAAGAGGCGGTCTTGGAGCTGCTGTGCTTCAAGGAAAAATTTACGCAATCGGGGGCTGGAATTTCGAAGAGATTTTAGATACTGTCGAAGCCTACGATCCGGCGACAGATACATGGGAAGCGAAGAAACCGATGCCAATCAAAAGAGCTCTTTTTGGAGCGGTAACTTTGAGCGGTCGAATCTTCGCAATCGGGGGACTGTCAACATTTGCCGACAACCAAAACGATGAGGTACTGAAAAGGGTGGATGTCTACAACCCAGCCATCGACGAATGGATTATTGATGAAGCGGTTCCACTGCCACGAGGGAGAGCCGGAGTCCCAGCTACCGTGGCATCGAACAAGATCTATGTGCCGGGCGGGCGGGCAGGAATACAGTCGTTCCCATCAATTTATGAGTACACGCCGGGTGCACTATCAGTCTCTCCGCAGGACAAACTAACGACAGTGTGGGCGGAACTGAAACAACAGTAGTACGTTGATGCACGGTGAGGTGGACTTCCTCGACAAAATTATAATTGGCGTAGGACTGACCGATTATTGAGCCCTACGCCAGCCCTCGATTTGCATCTGCCTGTCGCCAGTTGCCCAATTTCTTGATATGTCCCAAATCCCTTTCACCATGTGAATCCCAAAATCATGACAAGGATGTGATGAACCCGAACGAAAAAGGCGAGGCTAAACAGCCAGCCGCCTCTCGTCTTTCCATAAAATCAATTCTGTTTGGACTGCTGTTGATGCCACTATGTGCATATTTAGTGGCACTTGAGGAGATGATATGGCATTCCCTCCACTGGACATCGATGTCCCTGCCGCAACTCTCCATCTTCTTTCTGTTTTTCTTAATTCTGTTCAACAAAATTGCTGGACGTTTTCTATCCAGAGACCCGTTCTCTCAAGCTGAATTGTTGATGATCTATTCGACCCTTTCAGCGACCACAGCATACACAGCGCACGACAACATGGTCTGCATGATGGGGGTCCTTACGCACGCGTTTTTCTACGCCACGCCAGAGAACGAGTGGGCAGCGCTCTTCCACAAACACCTCCCCGATCTGCTCGTTATCCGCGACCCGAATGCAGTCAACTATTTCTATCGTGGTGAATCGTCTTTCTTTGCGAGTGGTTACTATCAGTTCTGGATTGAGCCTGCGATCGGTTGGTCATTTCTGCTTGCGGTCCTGTTCTTCATGCTGCTCTGCATCAATGTAATTCTACGGAAACAGTGGATTGAGAACGAGCGGCTCGCCTATCCGATTATTCAGATTCCCCTGGAGATGACCGATCTGCGCAGCGGTTTCTTTCGCAACCGGATGATGTGGATCGGCTTCACCGTCGCCGGCACGATAAGCCTCCTCAACGGGCTGAATTTTCTCTATCCGAGCGTTCCCCGCATACCGATAAAAGAGCCACACTACGATCTGGGCGTCTATTTTAATGAGGAACCGTGGAACGCCATTGGCACACTGCCTCTGCGATTTTATCCGTTTCTAATTGGCCTCTCGTTTCTCATCCCGTTAGACCTCACCTTTTCGACCTGGTTCTTCTTCTTATTCCGCAAATTGGAGCGGTTGGTCGGTGCGATGGTTGGCTGGAGCACGATCCCACAGTATCCATTCTTTGGGGAACAAGCCACGGGGGCTATGATAGGGTTGTGCGTTACGGCAGTTTATCTGGGACGCCGACACTTCGTCGAAGTTTTCAGAAAAGTAGTTGGTCTCCAATCCACACTTGATGACTCGAACGAACCGATGCGCTATCGAACTGCAGTGTTGTGTTTAATCGGCGGTATGATTGCTCTGATGATATTCTGCGGTCATTTAGGGATGTCCCAATGGCTGGTGCCGCTCTTTTTCGCGCTTTACTTCATGATTGCCACCGCACTGACACGAATGCGGGCGGAGTTGGGTCCACCCTTGCACCCAATCAGACTGGTGAACCCACAAGTAATCCTTGTGGCAGCACTTGGGACGCGAAGACTTGGCACAGCCAATCTGACTATGTTCTCCCTGCTCTTTTGGTTCAACCGATACAACCGTAGCCACCCGATGCCACACCAATTGGAAGCGTTTAAGTCGGCAGAACGCACCCATGCCAGCACCACTCGCCTTTTCTGGGCGATGATGATTTCTCTAATCGTGGGCTTGGTCGTTTCATTCTGGATTTTCCCCGTCGTCCTCTATCAATACGGTGCTTCAACCGCTGGCGAATTGCTGGGGGCAGGCTGGCAGGCGTATAATAGTCTTGGTGGCTGGCTGCAATACCCACGTCCACCGGACCCGGTAGGTGGAAGCGTTATTGGCGGGTCATTGATCTTTTCTATGTGGATGTCGTGGATGCGGATGCGTTTTCTATGGTTCCCATTCCATCCGGGCGGATATATTTTAGGGGTAAGTTCCGGAACAATCGACGTTTACTGGTTCGCGCTTTTCGTCTGTTGGTTGATAAAGCTGTTGGTACTCAGACACGGTGGAGTTAAGACCTACCGGAAGATTCTGCCCTTCTTCATGGGCTTGGTAGTCGGTGATTTCATCGTTGGCACGTATTGGGGACTGTTGAGCATTATCTTAGGAACCCCCTTGTATACAACCTGGTTCTGACGGAACAAGGCAGCCAGTGGTCCAAGGTTTCATCCACGATGTTTCTCATCCTGAACCTCTTTTCATTCCTGATTCAGATAAATTTACATCGGTTAAGAAGCACCGCCAATTTTAGCGGAGCAATAGCCCATAGCCTGGATTAGTACACAACAGCATCCCCGCCAACCCAAGAATTAATTCTCAATCCAATACGCACTTGTAACTCGAGGAAGGCAGTATATAATGAAGCAGGTCGAGACCTCCCGCCTCTCAATCAAAGCGATCCTGTTTGGACTACTGCTGATGCCGCTGTGCCTCTACCTTGTAGCACTTGAGGAGATGATCTGGCACTCCCTCCACTGGACATCCATGTCCCTGCCGCAGCTTTCGATTTTCTTCCTGTTTTTCTTAGTTCTAATCAATAAAGCCGGCGGCCGGTTTATGTCGCAGGAACCGTTTTCACAAGCGGAAATGTTGATGATATACACCACCGTATCCGCAACAACGGCGGTCACTGCGCACGACAATATGGTCTGCATGATGGGAGTTATACCCCACGCCTATTTTTACGCGACACCTGCAAATGACTGGGCAAACCTTTTTCATAGATTCCTTCCTGATGTCCTGCTTGTCCGAGATCCTGATGCGGTCGAGTATTTCTACAAAGGCGAGTCTGCGTTCTGGGCGACGGGGTTCTACCGATTCTGGATCCGTCCTGCTATCGCATGGTCATTCCTAATTTCTGTCCTCTTTTTTATGCTTATCTGTATCAATGTCATCCTTCGGAAGCAGTGGGTCGAAAATGAGAGACTCGCCTATCCGATTATCCAGATCCCAATGGAGATGACAAGTCCGAGCCAAGGGTTCTTTCGCAATCGACTCATGTGGATAGGGTTCGGTGTAGCGGGGATAATCAGTCTTGTCAACGGGATAAGTTTTATATATCCGAAAATTCCGCATTTCCCAATTAAGGAGCCTACGTACAATTTGGGCGTCCTGTTCACGGAAGAACCGTGGAATGCCATCGGTGCGCTGCCAATGCGGTTCTATCCATTCCTCATTGGACTCTCTTTCTTAATACCTTTAGATCTCACCTTTTCGACCTGGTTCTTCTTTCTGTTTCGGAAGATGGAACGATTGCTCGGCGCAATGATGGGTTGGAATACTTTCCCGCGTTACCCGTTCTTTGGAGAGCAGGCTACAGGGGCGATGATTGGGCTATGTGTGATGACGCTCTACATGGGACGCCGGTATTTCTGGGAAGTCTTCAAGAAGGTCATCAACCTGAAATCGGAGCTCGATGATTCCGACGAACCGATGCGCTATCGGACAGCGGTACTGAGCTTTATTGGCGGAATGATCGCCCTGATATTCTATTGCAACAGCTTGGGAATGTCTCGATGGCTCGTACCCACATTTTTTGGTCTCTACTTCATGATTGCAATAGCACTGACGCGAATACGAGCCGAACTGGGTCCCCCTTTACACGCGATCGTCCTCGTGAACCCACAGGTGGTTCTTATTTCTGCCTTTGGTACGCGCACGATCGGTGCGCCGAATCTCACCATGTTTTCGCTGTTTTATTGGTTTAATCGGTTGAATCGAAGTCATCCTATGCCGCACCAATTGGAAGGATTCAAGTCCGCTGAAGGCACCGGTGCGAGTACCCATCGGCTCACTTGGGCAATGATGCTCACTCTGATCGCTGGGGTCCTTCTGGCGTTCTGGATTTTCCCGGTTGTGCTTTACCGCTACGGCGCGTCAACCGCCGGGGAGTTGTTAGCGGCAGGAACCCAAGCGTGTAATAGTCTAAGCGGTTGGCTGCTGAATCCTAAGTCACCGGATACTTTAGGTGCGGGCATTATCGGGGGATCGGCGGTGTTCTCAATAGTAATGGGTTGGATGCGGATGCGCTTTATATGGTTTCCGTTTCACCCTGCGGGATACATCCTGGGGATCAGTTCAGGAACCATTGACGTGTATTGGTTCGCGCTCTTTGTCTGCTGGGCAATGAAATTACTGATCTTGAAACATGGCGGGGCAACAGCTTATCGGAAGGTAGTCCCATTTTTTATGGGATTGGTGGTTGGAGATTTCATTGTAGGTACTTATTGGGGACTGATGAGTATTATTTTCAAAACACCCCTGTATACAACATGGTTCTAACCAGAAAAAGCGGGAAGACAAGAGAATACCACTCTCTCGTTTTCCCGTTTTCCTGATTTATTTCTCAGCGTTAAGATCCTACTGACACGAAGCTGCAACACCTTACGGATTCAGCCGGTGTGCCCATTCAATAACCTTCTCCCTGTGCGCATCACCGCCGCCACTATGCATATCGTAGGGGTAATACCGGATCTCCTTCTCGCAGGTGAGGTGGTTATAGGTTGCATACACCGTAGAGGGCGGGCAGGTTGTGTCGCGCAAACCAACCGAAACAAGCGTCGGGCACGTTATCCACGGCGCCAGGTTCATGTTATCGACGTAGCTCAACGTTTTCATCCCCTGCTCTTCCCGTTCAGGATAGCGAATAAAGTAGTTGTTCAACTCGCCGTACTGATTCTCTCGCGCCATCTTGACCGCATCCGGGTAGTAGCATAAGAAAGGAACCATCGGCATTGCGACAGCAGGTCGGTCACTGAGTGCGGCGACAGCGAGACTTATCGCACCGCCCTGTGAACCTCCTAGCACGCCGATACGATCTGTGTCTACCTCCGGACGTCCCGCTATAAACTCGACACCGCGAACACAGTCCATGTAGGCGAAGCGGTAGAGGTATTCCTCTTTGTTCATGATTCCACGTGTCATCCAGCCGAGCCCATGTCCCCCTTCATATTCGGTCCAATCCGGGGCTTCACCGCGTCCTCGCACATCCATCGCTAATACGACGAATCCCATGAGTGCCCAGGGTAGATGGGTTGATATTCTGTCGCGGTAGCCGTGGTAACCGTGGTAGATTACCAATGCCGGACGTGGGGCAGGATCTTCAGGGATGAAAAACCAACCCCCCGCTCTGGGAGGCTGCTCACTTGCCCCTGCAAATCCATCAAAGGTCGCGGAAAAGACCTGAACCCGTTTGACAGGATAATCAATAGGAACTAACTCAGGGTTCAAGGGCTGTGCGGCGCTCTCTGTTTTCGTCCTTTCCCAGAACTCCTCAAAATCTGGCTGCGCGGTACGGGGTGGCTTGTAATTTTCTAACTCTTCTAATGGTAAGTCAAATGTCCACATCTTATAGGTCTCCTGTTATCGCACAAATAAATGGACGGTAGTAACGTCGATCGCTTCCTATTGTGTTACGGCGTTAACCGTTCTTGCATCCAGCAAATCAACTCTTCGATCCCTGCTCCGTGCCCATCGTAGGGCAGCACTTTTAGTTCCTTTTCACCCGCTATCAGGTTGTAGATACTGACAGAGTCCTGCGGCGGAGCGGTGTTGCCCTGTAGACCGAGCGGAAATAGAGACGGGCAGTTCACGCGCTGACCAATGTTGACGGGGTCGAAGTAGCTCAATGTGTTCCATACCGTATTTTCGTGCTCCGGATAGCGCGTCAAATAGATCTTGACTTCATCTGCAGCGGTACTGCTTGCGCTGATAACATGTCGTTCCCAGTTGCAGGGATAGGGGCCAACTGGTGCGATTGTGTTGACCTGCGAGTTGAATGCAGCTGTCCATAAACTGACAAACCCGCCTAATCCATCTCCGATGATCCCAATACGATCTGAATCAACCTCCTCGCGATCGCTAAGAAGCTGCACAACTCGGAGTCCATCGGCGATGCATCCGCGCAAATAGTATTCGTGCGGGTCTTGAATCCCTTGTGCGAAATAGCCTTTGTTGTTGCCCCACGAGTAATGTGTTAGGTCGGAGGAATCTCCATGGCCTCGGATATCTGGCACAAGCACGACGAATCCCTGAAGTGCCCAGGTCAGGTGTGTGCAGATGCGCCCCCGAAAACCGAGGTAATCGTGCCAGCGGATGAGCGCGGGAAGTTTTTCCGATTGGGACGCAGTCGGTACGAGAAGCCATGCCCGAATACGACCGCGATCAAAGGCGTCGAACGAGATCTCATAGGCGGAGATCTTCTTTGAGGGGTAATCCACAGCAGTGATTTCTGGATTCAGCGGCTGGGATTGGGCAAGGGATTGCGTTTCGTCCCAGAATGCGTCAAAGTCAGCCGGTGCTGTGCGTTCCGGTGTCGCGGCAAGCCATGTTTCGATTTGGGATTCCCAAAGTGGCATAAATAATCTCCTTGTATTGAAACAAATCGTGCGGGGAACAACCGGGGACCGTGGGATAGAGAAGTTTAACCCGATTTTTCGGAATTAAGGAACGTGCGATCACCGTAGATAATACTTCCCCGCTGTTACAGTAGCAGATTTTCCTAAGCTGTTAGGACTTCCTTTAACCGATCGGCAAGGACCTGGGCGTCATCGTCGACCAGATTCGACACCGCGATGTGCACTGCGCCGTTTCCCCCGTGCAGATAGATGCTTGGATCACCATTAAGCAGGGCAGCAGCGACCTCACCAGCAGTTTTTCCCAAGCCGTCCTCGTCCAAATTCACTATAAGCCCGTTACCAAGCGTCCGCTCATCCGAAACAGGCTGACAGGTAATATGTGGCACACCACTGAGGGAATCTTGGATAGCACGCGCTTTCCATCCGTGTTCAGCGATTCGTGCGGCGTGATCCATGGAGAACCACTCTCGCAGCGCAGCCACCACAGCGACGATCTCCTGACGGTCAAGTTTCAACGGTCTTCCAACCGAGCGAGAGAGCTGTGTTTCATAACCGATGAAGCTATGGACGAAAGCGGCATCTATCAGATCACGCCGACCACACAAGACACCCGTCGAATTGCACGCACCGAAGTATTTGGCACCGTAACCGATCAGATCAGCACCCGCCGCGGGATAACGACGCATCTGATCCAGCGGATAGACCTGACTTGCGGCATCGACGATTACGGGAATATCGTGGGCATGGGCGATGCTAATCACCTCTTCCAAGGATACAACCCCCGCACCGCCGCCCGGAGCAGCGTAGTGGATAGCGGCGGTTCTGTCGTTGATGGCAGCTTCGACCTGCTCCGCGCTTGTATGCGCATCGCCGGCCTCGATCATCTTGGCTCCAAATATGGTGATACATCGGTCATAGTGGTATCTCTGTGATTTCTGGATAATGATCTCATTTTTCATGCCGGTCGTGTCCGGTAGTTGCTGAATCATATCGGGATCACTACCTGCCATGCAGGTTGCCGAACCGAGGGCAAGTGCTGCTGCACAGCCGGGCGTTACCAAGGCAGCCTCACCGCCCAGTAACTCCGCGATGATATTGCCCGATTTCTTCAAGAGCTCCTCCATGTCGGCAAAGTACCGGCTAGCGTGATTCATCGCCGCCTGAACTCCCGGTGAGGGACGGGAACCTCCGAGTACCGTCATGAAGCCCATTGCATTGATGACGGGTTTAACGCCTAAATCTCGATAAACCGCAAGACCATCGTTACTCATTGCTATCCTCCACCCCCTGTCTCAACAGGGGAATAAACTTATGGTTAGAACGTGGAAAAGGGAATTGATCAATTTGACCAATGGTAATCCAGCGATAATCCACCGCCTCGTTAAGAGCGACCTCGCCAGATTCATAATGACAAGCAAAAACATCCATCACGATTTTAAAGTGGGTGTAGGCATGTTTGACGCGGGTCAGGTACTCTATCGGTTCAACAATAAGGTTTGTCTCTTCCCGAATTGCACGGATACACGCCTGTTTGGGGGTTTCTTGGATCTGAATTTTTCCGCCTGGAAATTCCCACAACCCGCCAAGTAAGCCGTCCGGTTTACGTTGCGTAATTAGAATCAAGTCCTCTCTGTGGACGACGCCGGCGACGATATGATATTCGGGGATCGGTTTCCGTTTCTGCCTGACCGGAAACTCCTCCTGTCGAGCGGTCTGAAACGCAGGACAGATGGTATTCACCGGACAAACGATACAGGTTGGCGATTGTGGACGGCAAACGGTCGCCCCCAACTCCATCATCGCTTGGTTGAAGATCCCCGGAGCGTTGTGGTCAAGCAATAGATCTGCTCTGTCTTGAAATATCTTCGCTGACGCGGATTGATTGCTGGGTGTCTCAATCAGGAATAGACGTGCAAGGACCCGTTTAACGTTCCCATCTACGACAGCATAGGGACCGTTAAACGCAATGCTCTGTACCGCGGCGGCGATGTACTCCCCGACACCGGGTAGCCTGCGGAATGTAGCGTAATCGGCAGGTATCTCGCCTCCCAGATCTTCTGTCACAGTTTTGGCAGCTTTGTGGAGATTTCGCGATCGGGCATAGTATCCCAGCCCTTCCCAAGTTTTCAGGAGATCCTGTAGCGCAGCTTCTGCCAAACTCTCTACATTAGGAAACCTGTTGACGAACGCCTGATAATACTCCAAGACTTTTTTAACCTGTGTTTGCTGGAGCATCACCTCCGAGACCCAGATACGATACGGATCTTCTGTTTCGCGCCAAGGGAGTTCGCGGCGATGCGTCTCAAACCACGCGAGAAGTTTTTTGCGGAACAGCGTAATCTCTTTGGAGGTCATCTCACCGGCCACTGAGCGACTCAGGAGTTAATCACAAATGAAATTCCAGAACATCCCCGTCATAGACCACATCGTCACGACTAACAGTCTGTCCATCATACCAGTTAGCACCCCAGATTCGCGCAGACTTGAAACCCTGAGCAAATTCTTTGTGTAGTGCCATTGCTGCCTCAATGACCTTGCTGCCGTTTGGCAGTACGATTGGGTCCTCGTAGTCAACTGGTTTGGCTGGAGACTTCGTGTAGACACGGGAGATGCCGAGCTGTTGATAAACGACTTGTTGCAGTCGATCGAGCCCTTCGCCGGTGATAGCGGAGAGCGGATAGATCTGGAACTGCTCGCCGTAAAATTCCTGCAATATCTCTAACCGGTCCGCAGCACCATCTTCATCTGCTTGGTTTGCAATGAGTAGGGTTGTTTTGGCGAAGTTCGCCTCGAGCATTTCATCCGCGTCGTTTGCCGCTTCGTTAACTCCTACCGTTTGGATCTTTGCCTCTGTCAACCTCGATTCAACGATTTCAACCTGATCCAAGATTTCATCGCTGGCTAGACTGACTACCAACCAAACGAGGTCAGCGTTTCTTACAAGGTCGAATACCCACGGTTGCACAAAGTCTTGTGTCATTGGCGGTGTGTCAACCAGTTGGAATTGGATATTTTCGTATTGCAACATACCGACGCCTGGCTCTTGGGTCGTATACGGTGTCGGCGAGACAACGGGGTTTGCTTTGGTAAAACTCGCGAGAATTTGTGACTTACCAACGTTGGGAGTGCCAATCAACACAAGCTGCCCCGCGCCCTGCTTGGGCACATGATAACTGTGCCCTTTCTTCGACTGTTTTTTTCCGGAAGTTTTCTTCAACTTTGAAATGCGAGAGCGAAGATCGGCGCGAACCTTTTCGGTGCCCTTGTGCTTTGGCGTGATTCGCGTCATTTCCTCCAATAGTTGGAGGCGTTCCTCGTCAGTGCTTGCAGCTTCAAGCTCATGCTTGAGTTTATAGTATTCGGGAGGAAGATTTGCTGGCATGATCGTCTCCGTGCATTTCGGGTATTTCGGCTGTTGAAATAATTTTTTTGCCTGTTTATACGCATCTACACAGCGTACATTCGTGTGGAGATTATAAAGGATACCAAGTGGAAGATCAAGCAAAAAAATCAGCGTACAGACCGAGCATTGGTGCGTAGAAACTGCGCTCTTTTCCTTTACAGAGTAGCGGTGAGATGCTATACTACTATTGGCACTATTATTGAGGGAAATGCACACGTAATCGAAGATAATAGAATATGGTGATATTGAATGAAATTTCTAATCTATCCGGCGGTTGGTGAAGAAGAATTGCGAGCGATTCAATCCGTTTCAAGTGAAGTTGATGTGCAGAATGTTGAGAACGAAGATCACGCCCTTGAAATCATTGGTGAAGCTGACGGGATGTATGGTCGAATCACTCCGGAATTGTTAGCACGGGCACAGAAACTTCGCTGGATTCAAACCCCGATGGCAGGACTTGAGCACTATATGTTCCCGGCATTGGCAGAGAGCGACGTGACGTTGTCCAACATGCAGGGCATCTATAGCGATAACATCGCAGACCATGTGATGGGATACATCCTGATGTTTACGCGTGGATTTCACATCTTTCTGCGCCAGCAACTTGAGCGCAACTGGGCAAAGGATGTTCCCGTTCTCCATCTCGCCGATCAAACGCTCGGGGTCATCGGACTCGGCGGGATTGGGATGGGGGTAGCAAAACGTGGCGCGGCGGCGGAGATGCGCGTCATTGCGACCAATGCCGTGGCGGTCGAGAAGCCAGATTTCGTTGATGCGTTATGGGGTATTGATCAGTTGGACGACCTCCTCGCAGAAGCTGACTTCGTCGTCAGTTGTGTGCCTCATACGCCCGAAACCTTTAAGTTGATAAACACAGATCAGCTGAAACGGATGAAAAGGACGGCATATCTGATCAATATCTCGCGAGGCGTTGTTGTAGACCTTGCAGCGTTGACACATGCATTGCAGGCGGGTGAAATCGCCGGTGCTGGACTCGATGTGTTTGAGACCGAACCCCTCCCCTCCGATCATCCACTTTGGGGTATGGAGAATGTTATCATTACACCTCACACGGCGGGAGTGGGACCCTATACGGGAGAACGGAGGGTCGAAGTGGTCACAGGAAACCTTCGCCGATTCGTCGCTGGTGAGCCGGTGCGGAATATAGTCGATAAAAATCGCTGGTGCTGATTTATTACTGGTCCCAACTCGAGAAATATGTCCATGGAATCCAACGGTAAGAACAGAAGCACGCTAATTCAGGGCAAAGCGCTCGATCTTCAGGAGCGAGAAACGGTGCGTGAGTGTCGGACACAACTGTCACGCCGAACTTTTCTTAAGGGCGCGACAGGATTTGCCGCGTCTGCTCTTGCCGTCGATCAATTTGCCAGCTGGTGTGAAGCGGCTCCTTTCAGAGAATACATTCCATACGATGCTTCACGAGACGCACACTATGGCCATCATTTCGGCTGGATTGAACATCACCGCCCCGCCCCGGACTCGATTGGTGAAAGGTTTGTTTTTGTGCGACTCAAATATCCGGGAGGAGATTGGTTTACGAACGCCGTAAACTATTACCGATGGCCTGCTGATACAAAGTTCACAGAGCTCCTTGCACGATACACATCGATCGACGTTGATCTCCATGAGAATCCACAATATGTATCAATCGAAGAAGATGACATTGATCACTTATGTAGTTATCCTTTTATTTTTATGACAGGGCATTTAGGCGTTCGTTTTTCAGACGATGATATCCGAAAATTACGGGAATATTTGGACCGTGGTGGTTTCCTCCATGTAGAAGACTGTGATATCCGCGTAAACCGGATGCGGCCTGCGGTGTATCGCCTGATGCGCGAGGTTTTTCCAGAGAAAAAGTTTGAACGGCTTGATATGAGCCACCCGATCTATCACACTCTCTACGATCACGATGAGTACCTTGGCGGTGACAAGCTGGTCACACCCGATGGAGATTTTGATGAAGCGATCATGATCGATGACCGGATCGCTGTTTATTTCTGTCCCAGCGATCTTAACTGCGCGTGGGAGGGTAGGGTGTGTGAACCGGGCGGTGAAGAACAGCGGCGGTGGGCGTTTGAGCAGGGCATGAATGTCGTTACATACGCTCTCACACACTAAAGGATTAATTATGATAACATTCGATCAATCGAAGAATCGTCTTGCTAATTTTGCAAAGTATTTGCCCGGCGGGGTCAATAGCAACTTTCGGATGGGGATTGCGCCGACGCCGCTCGTTTTTGAGAGGGCGGAGGGACCTTATCTTTACGACGTGGATGGCAACCAGTTGATAGATTATTACCTGGGTATGGGGCCCATTATTTTGGGGCATAATCCTGAACCGGTCCTCGAAGCGGTGAAAAAACAACTCAACCACGGAATTCTTTATGCTGGACAGAGCGAAATTGAGTTCGAAGCGGCGCGGTTGTTCTGTGAAATTGTGCCGTGTGCTGAGTTAGTCCGCTTTAACTGTGCAGGGAGCGAGGTAGTTCAGGCAGCGCTGCGGCTGGCTCGCGCTGCCACCGAACGTTCTATCATCGTGAAGTTCGAGGGACACTATCACGGCTGGCTGGATAATATACTCTGGAGTATCGCACCTACACCGGATCAGTTCGGCTCTGAGATCTCACCCACCCCAGTTCCTGCGAGTGCTGGACAGGATTTGCCCGCTGGCCATCACACCGAAGTGCTACCTTGGAATAACTTTCCTCTATTAGAGGCTCGATTGAGGCGGGGTGATGTGGCGGGGGTGATCATGGAGCCGGCGATGTGTAACACAAGCGCAATCGCACCCGCAGCGGGCTACCTGGAGGGGATACGCAGGGTTTGCAGCGAAACAGGAACCGTGCTCATCTTCGACGAAATCATCACGGGGTTCCGGTTGGCTCCCGGAGGCGCGCAGCAGCGTTTGGGCGTTGTCCCGGATCTTGCAACCTTTGGCAAAGCTATCGCTAACGGCTTTCCAGTTTCGGCCTTGGCAGGGCGGCGGGATCTGATGGAGCAGATGGCAACTGGCGGTGTGCTGCACGGTGGTAGTTACAATGCCCTACCCGCGGCGATGGCTGCTGTTGTCGCAACGCTGAGCGAACTGAAGAAACCAGAAACCTTCCACGGCTTAGAAGCGCGGGGGCAGAAACTGATGAGCGGTATCCGGGGTGCCTTGGCTGATGCCGATATCGAAGCGCAGGTGCAAGGATTCCCTCAGATCTTCCACGTGGCTTTGGGGGCGAGTTCTCCGTTTTCCAACTATCGTGATTCCTTAGCGGCAGACAAGGCGCGTTATGTAGATTTCACGACCGCTCTGTTATCTCATGGAGTCCGTGCACTTGAACGCGGAGCTTGGTTCCTCTCTACCGCTCACGACGACACGGTGATCGACGAAACCATCTCAGCCGTTGCGTCAGTAGCCAAGGAAGTATAAGGACCTCCTCTATGGACATTGGCACCCACAGACAACTCTTTATCGACGAACGCTTTTTTCAGACTTGCGACGGTGTCGAGTTGTGTATGAACCCACCCATTCAGGATCCTGATCCGGTGCTCATAGCAGATCGACCGTGGGAAGCCAAGGGTATAGGTGCCTACAGCACCGCCTGCCGCGAACCCGACGGCAGATTCCGCCTCTGGTATGACGCTCTCGTCGATGTTGGGCTGCCTCAGGAGGGTGCCCGCCGCCTCTGCTACGCCGAATCAGAGGATGGTATTCACTGGGAAAAGCCGTCCCTCGGACTGATCCTCTTTCGCGGCTCCACCGAAAACAACATCGTTGCTCCTCACCTCGAACGCCAGAGCACGCAGGGCGCTACTGTGTATCGCGACGATCGGGCACCAGCCGATGAACGTTACAAGCTGTGGAGTAAGTTCCGACCTACTGATTCGCAGATCGCCGAAGGGTTGCGGGGCGGACTCTGGGCAATGCACTCACCCGATGGCATTCACTGGCAGACGTACCCCAACCAGCCTAACCCACCCAATCAGTCGTGCGACACTCAAAACATGTTTTTCTGGGACAATACCTTCAAATGCTACGTCGGCTACACCCGGGTTAGAGAGACCCAAAGCTCCGAAGAGGCTGCCCTTGCCGGGAAAGTCGCTTACCGGAGCATCGGTCGCATCACCTCACCCGATTTCCGCACTTGGTCACGCACTCAAATCGTTCTGGAGGCAGATGAAGAGGACCTGAATATCCCCGTGCCTTCAAGGTTCGACGACCAACGCCCAAGCATCGACTACTATACCAGTTGCGCCATGAAATATGAAAGTGCTCAAGATGTGTATCTTATGTTTCCCTCGGTCTACTACCATTGGGGTGAGGGTGGTTTTCCCGCGACCATGGACACACAGCTGCTGACCAGCCGCGATGGCATCAGTTGGCAACGTCAGGGGGAGCGCCGCCCTTTCCTGCAGCACGGAATGGACGATGAGGTTCACAGCGGGATGATCTTCGCGAATCCATGGCTCATCCCTGTGGACGATGAACTGTGGCTCTACTACGCTGGCATGGCTCACAACCACGCCGCCGACCCCGACGATGTTGGACGGTCCAGCAACCTCTTTCGTGCACGCATGCGACGAGACGGGTTCGTGTCTGCGGACGCAGGGTTTGGCGGCGGTCAATTTACCACACCGGTGCTCCAATTTGGCGGAAATCGGCTCGAATTGAACCTCAATGGAAGCGCCGGGGGCTGGCTTCAAGTCGAAATTCAGGACACGGATGGACAACCGTTGCCCGGTTTCGGACTCGCAGAGGCAGATCCGGTGGTAGGAAACGCCATCAGCAAAACCGTAACTTGGAAAGGCAATGACGATCTGAGTGAGGTGATCGGCGAGTCAGTTCGGCTGCGCTTCGTTCTGCGTGACACCAAACTTTACGCCTTCCAGTTTGTGTCCTTTCAACAATGGGAAGCCAACGGAAAAAGTCCACTACACCGCTCCTGAAGAGCCGCTTATGTTGCACCTCCGAACGTTATCATCCTCGACCAAGATAGGGTTGCTGCACGGGTAGAACGATTGCTTCGAGCATATTCACATGTGGCGGTAATGTCGCCATCAACACTGCAGCTTGAGCTAATTCGTCCACCTGCATCAGGTCTTCCCGTTCATCGCCTTCCGGCAGATCTCTGACTTGTGTGGCACCCGGGTGTAGACAACTCGCAACAATGCCGTGTGACCGTCCCTCCAACGCTGTCACCTGAGTCAACCCCCAAATACCAAACTTACTAGCGCAGTACGGTCCCGCTCCCGGTCGAACACGCTGCGCGGATATACTACCGATATTAATAATGCGCCCGCCACCCTGCTGTTTCATAATTCGCATCGCCGCGCGTGTACACAGGAACGGCGCACGGAGATTAACGGAAAGCACATTATCCAACGCTTCGGTTGAAAGCTCATCAAGCGGACCACCATCGAACGTGCCCGAATTATTCACCAAAATATCCAATCGGTTAAACGTCTCCATGGTACGCTCAAACACCGCCTCGATTTGTGCCTCATCGGTCACATCGGTGGGTACGGTAAGCACGGTCGTACCGCCCTCCCTTAATTCCTCGGCGGTTTGGTGCAATCCTTCAACGCCCCGTGCAGCCAATACAAGGACAGCTCCTTCGTCTGCCAGACCGCGCGCGATGCCTTTGCCGATTCCCCTATTGCCTCCCGTGATGAGAGCAACTTGACCATCTAGCTTACCCATCGGATACTCCTTTCGTTTGTCTTAGCTGTCCCGAAGTCATTGAACTGGACAGCTATGTCATTACAAAAAAAACACTTCCATTGATATCTATCTTTGGATTCTTATAACTGCTCTTGAAGTGCCCGCATTTCTTTTTTATTCAACCCTAACAGATAAATTGGGAGCGGGAACATCCAATCTGCGTGCATGTAGCGGTCGATCTTCATCTTCAAATCAGTGTTCTCGCGCATCAGCTCCAAGTGAAGTTCATCAGAACGCGTGCGCTCAGTTATAGGCCCCACAATTTCCTTCGCAAACTGAGTGAGTTGTTTTATGCGCTTCTTCATTGAAACACCTTCTTGCCGCAAACGCTCGTTTCGGTCAATCACCCGACTTAGAAGTTCTTGATAGGCATCGACTGTCGCCTTGACCGATGGCACGTCAGGAAATTCATGGATGAAACCGTTGCCCCACTTTTCGAGTTGCGCTCTCTTCTGCTCGAGGTCTACTGTCAATTGGTCCGGACGACTCTCACTTAACAGTTCTTGGGAAGTCCAGCGAACGCCGAAATAGAAACCGATCGCGACGGGCAAAAGCGATACAACCAACAGAATTAAACTGACTCTCAGCTTTTTAGGCGGAATATTGATGGTGGCACCGGCTTTTCTCATTTTCAACACCTGTTTTCTAACGATATTTTTTAGGGAAAGAAATTATAAAGTGGGTAATTGGTTACGATACTCAAGATGCTCCAGATAAATCCGACGATATAATCTCCGAGCGCAACGCCCAGAAAGAAAGGTACCGCGCGACGATAGGAACCAAGCCCACCATATCGCAATATAACTGTCTTAATCACCCAAGCGACAAAGATACAGGACCATAGGTTGAACATCCCCCAACTATCCGCTGTCACGTAACCGAGCGGGTGCAGGGGCCACCACAGAAACCGGGTTCGTAAAAACATCAACACTGCTGTTAATCCAAATCCACCGGCCATAAATGCTAGTGCAGGACCGTCAGCCTCACGCGGATAGTTCAGCCAATTTTCGAGTTGCCCATACGCCATACGCCCGTACCACAGCGAATGTGGATGAAAATGTGCAGAGTCATGCCCATGTCGGTAGAAGGCGTCGAGTAGGAACCAAAAACTGACAACCAATCCGATAGCTGTTGCGAGTAGGATAGCAATTGATGTATGACGTAGGTTGATATTGCGCCTTTCCGACATCTTGAACGCCTCCAGACTCTCCGGCATCGGATTAACCCAATAGGCGCGATTGAAAAACATATACATAGAAAAGACGGTGAGCGTATTGGTGGTAAGTTGCCAAGTGCCGAACCCGGTAACAATCATGGTGTGTGGATCGATACCCGGACGGTAACCGTGCCCGTGGACGATGAACCCCAGTTCTGCACGCAACCGGGTAATCATAATCGATAACAGAAAATAAATGCCAAAGAAAATAGGGATTACCCACAACGACATACCCGCTTTGTAGGAGAAGACCGTCAAGAAGATCATACCAAACACAATGCCTATCACGGCCAAACGATAGGGCATCGGTTCACGTCTATCATCCAGTTGAAAGCGCGAATCGGAAGAGGTAAAGATATGGCGCACCAACCCTATGAAATGCGATCTACCGATCCAAAGCGCGAAAATCAACAGTCCCATATACACCCCAAAGCCCTGTTCAGCAGCGTAAGGGAAACGGGGTAGATTCTGCCATCCCATCATGTCACCGACCATCAACTCAATCTTGTAGAGCCAGAAAAAGACCCAGCACGAAAAAAGCAGATCTCGCGGCATCATAAAACTCATACCGATGACGAATGGATAAAAGGAGACGCGGATGCCCCCACCTATCCCCTGCCGTTTGACCGGGATGTATGGAATGAGAGGGTAGATGGAATGAATTAGATTAACGATACTAATCAGCGCGGCGATACTGAAACCGATCCACATCAGCCGGTTCCTGAAGAAACGTAGCCGCGGGTTGGTCATCTCCAGTGGGAGCTGCGTTAGTGGGTAACTTAGTCGCTCATGCTCAGTCCATTGGATTCGCAGTAAGGTGTTAATACATAGCAGCACGAGCATTAACACGAATATAAATGAACTCCACGCTGCAACCGGTGTGAGCCACGCTTTCAAGTGACGGGCGGTGTAGAGGCTTGAATCTCCTTCATAGTAACCGAGTAAGGTTTTGGGGGCCGAAACAGTAAGCCACTCTGGAATATTCCTCCAAAACAGGTTACGCCAGTCGTTTTCGGGGGTTGCAAACTGAAAGGGATAACTCATGATTGGCATTAGAATCTGCAACATATCCCATGAACAGAGGCAGGAAACAATACAGAGCATGAAGTGGACAGTCAGTAGCTCTTGCTGAGAAATACCGAGTCGCGGAGAGAGTTTGTGAAGGAGATATCCAATCAGAAGGAGCCAGAAGATGATAAAGATGACATTTGCTTGGGGATGGATGATTGTTGGGTAACCGACGCGAACCACTTCAAGCTCGATAAGCCACCAAATATTGAACGGGATAAGTACAAGAGCAAGCAGAAAGGATTTGAGGGTTAAACCGCTTTGATAGGCGACAGGAGTCTTTTGCATGAGGTCAATTCAGGTGACCATTTTAGAGGGTTGGGACTTCAACCCGTCTAACCGGATTCGTCTGTGTTCTCCATGTTAATTTCTATTGTGAGGCAGGCTGCCGCGCCCACATGCCAGCATCAGCAACGCTCGATGAGTCGGACAACCGCAATCTAGAGTTTGTGGGTCGTATTCTCGGTGATATTCACGGGGTTCTGTCTTTACTCCTGATTCGGTCTGACGATAATGTGTGTTCCATCGGAGTGACCACGGACAGTTTCGCGGTACATCATCTCCGCCCTCGCCGGCGGATGGACGAAACTTCCCGCAATACTCGTCCTCAGCCGGAAATAAAAGTCGTAAGTCCCCTTTGGAAGGGTATCGTAATAGAAGATAACCTCGTCATCTTTATACTGTGCGTACGCCGGTTGCTGTGTCATCGCCCCGACGGGTTTGGCTGTCTCTGGAGCGGTAGCGAGATTCGGATTCATCGGCTCAAAACCGGCGGCAAACGGCGCAGCCACTGCGACATAATGCCGGTCTTCCGGGTTTACTACACGGATGTGCTCCTCGACCACAGTTCCCATCTCCAGTTCGATGGCGTCGCCCGCCTCAACGGAGCGTACAAGGAATGGCTCGTTATCGCCCTGAATAACCTGGATCCGGCGCTCGACAACGAATCCTTCGTTCTTTCCGGTGACCTGATCGCCGGGGGCTGCCGGCACATAATCTACGGTTAATCGCACGTGAGGTAGTGTATCGGCGGGTCCCGCTTTCCATCGCACATCGCCGGGATTAGAAGTAACGGTTTCATACTGACTTATAATCTTGCCAGCGGTATCAAGTTCCACAGATTCCTCCCCAAATTGCAGAACAAATTCATGCCCCGTCGACGGCGGTGTTTGCACTCGAAATACTTCGCCTAAAGTAAGCAAAGCGGCGGCATTGGCGTTGGTGCTTCCCCACCCATTCGTTTCTCCACGCGCAATCAGTTCGTCAATAAGCAGCTGCGTTTTTGGCACCTCTGGTAAGGCGGTGTAAAGCGATTTCGCAACACTGGCAAGCGTTTTGACCTCGCTGGAATTGATTAACCCTCCCCAGCTTCTCGCCCGATACTGTAACCCTTGATAGACTTCTTCTCCGTTCCTGAGTGCGAATACCAAACTTTTCAAGAGATCCTCATTGAGCCGGTCAATCGACTCGGTTTCAGCCGGTGCCTTCGTGAGAAAAGCGTACAGTATTTTAGCCTCACTGTAGAGGTCCATCGTTAAGGCACGAGCCAGTAGGTCGTGCGCGTAGGTATCTTGAAAGTCGCCTGCCATGGCTAAAGCGTGGAGCGCTTCGGCACGCTCAACATAGGATTCACCATCAATAAAATTGGTATAATCCGAGCGTAGAGATGCCCGCAGTGCATGAAGCCCCCGCTCTAAGAGGGTCTGGTTAAATTCGTACCCCTGCGCCTTCGCCATCAGCAGAAACTCCACTACGTAGGCAGTTAAACTGACATAACTATCAGAGCCGGGCCAGTAGCTATAAAGCCCGTCCGGCTGGAGTACACTCTCCAGATAGGTAAAACTCTCTCGCATTGATAGATTAATTGTTTCCGCACGATCGCCCCGATCGATCTGGTCGAGCAGGTCTTTGAGTGCCAGCTCCGGCATCAACCGGCTGATACGCTGTTCGGTGCAGTGATACGGATAACGCTCCAAGTAATCGAACCCTGATAACATCTTCACCAATGCGGGTTGATAAGTCAACAGCACAGATTGGCGAACCGTTCCCGATCTGGGCTCTTCCTCGAAGGGCGGGAAGGAGATTGTTTCCTCCGGTTTCACCTGTACAAAGGTTTCCAAACGACGTTTCTCGCGGTCATCCTTGACTGGAAGTGTTACTTCAAACGCGTCCATTGCTCCATCAATCTCTCGCTTGACGGCGAGTCGAACCTTCACTCGATTAGTTTGGTCATCAATGGGCACGGATGCAGGAGCTTTCATTGCAAAGTAGAGTTGCTCCGGTTGATCCTTCACCCAGTCCACCGAGCGACGCGTCTCATCACTCACCTCCAATCCCTCTACCTGGAGCTCGACCTGCCCCGGTCCACCTTCGCCCTCAACCACGCGACCGATACCACCTGCGACAAAACTATCGCCCGGACGCACAAAGCGCGGCAGCGCAGATTGAACGATTAGCGGCAAACGAATGGAGACGCTCGATTTGGCGTAACCGAAACGTGCAGCACCGTCGGTCGCCACTGCCCGCACGGCAAAATCCGTCAGGTCATCGGGTAGATCAATGGTGAGTGTTGCAACACCATCAACCACCTGCACAAAAGGGTTGTAATAGGGAACAGACTGGAAATTTTTCCGTATCGCTATCTTGCCCACATCCCCAACAAGAGCCATATACATTCCATCCCCACCGGGGGTTTCGTTCACAGTTAAATCTCCGACGACCTCGTTCCGCGTGTCACGGATGCGGATGTGCGCCTTTACCTCATCAATGAAGGACGGCACAGGATCGAGACGGCCCTCTCGACCGAGGGCAAGGACCGCCCGGTCTACCAACCAGAGGGTGACTTCACCGTTTAACGGGTTTCCATCGGGATCGCTGAGTCTAATCGTCATCGGCATAGATGCGCCGGGGAGATTTTGGGTGGGATAATCCAGTTCAATCTTGAGTTGATTATCCCGCGGGTTCACGTGGATCCAAGCGGTGCTCGCCATTGCAATCGGTTTTGCAGTATCAACGGTGCTCGCACCATCCATCTCCACCCCTTCGAGGCGTCCGCGCACCAGCAGTGCATGGACCGGGACACGTGGTGTCATGTCTCCGGTAACTGGAAGTGGGAAAACCCCCTGTCCATTTTCGATGTGGACCCAATGGTACTGATTTGCTTTTGGCCCCTCCACAACAACCAGGGCACGCGCCTGCTGAAACGGACTTTTTAAGAGCAGATTGGCTGTCTCGCCGGGATTGTATGCGGTTTTGTCGGGTGTAGTTTCAAAGACATTTGCCTTCGGTTTCTCCCACGCCACGGGGGTATCGCCTGCGACATAAAGATCAGCGGATACGCTTTGTCGTCTGCCGAGCCTGTCCTGAGCTGCAATTTCAACGACATAAACACCTGCGGCTTCAACAGGCAATGATAGCGTCATCGGCTCTGCGGTTGAAATCAGTGTTTGCTGTATAAGGGGAACATCGACCACGTCGGTTACATATTCCGCCTTTCCCGTCGTGAAATCGCTCTCCTTGAGATACGAGTGCCACTGACGGTGCATCAGCCGCAAACCAAATTCCAACCCTTCCAGCGGTTTTCTCGCATGATCCAACACCAGAACTTCCGGGTTGATAATCAATGTATCCTTGAGGAACCGCTCCAACTTCAACCCCAAAACGAAGGCGGGAACTGCCAACACGTTTTTAACAGCAGTGACGGTCTGTTCATCGGCACCGCGCACCGTCGCTTGCACCACATATAGACGAGATCTACCATCCGGTTCCAAGGCAGGGTTAAGTTCCAGCGTTGCAGAACCGTTTTCGTCTGTAAACTCCTTTTTTGTAATACCTGTTGCGCGGAAAGGAGTACCGTTGCTGAAACGCTGATCTGTTGAAAACAGAAACCCGGGGGGGCCGGCTGGCACACTGAAGCCGTAAGGCTGCTGCGTAACCTGCCAAGTTATTTCCTGACCAACCACTCTACCGCCCGCATAATAGTCAGCGGCCATCGTCAACGTGAAAGCTCTATCTGTCGGAACAGTATCCGGTCCAAACAATTGAACTTCAAAGCGAGGGATGCGATAACTCTCTTTATTGAAATCCACAGAGGCAAGACGTTCCTGATCAACATCGTCGAAAATGCTTGCCTGATAGTATCCTGTGGGCACCTCTTTCTCATCAAATTTGTGATAAAAACTGCCAATCTCAGTCAAGGTGAGCGGATATGTCCACTTTTTATCCCCTGGTCCTTCCACCACCAAACTTCTGCGGCGATCCCTCTCATACATGAGCTCATATACGAGGTCGCCCATTTGTCGCAGCCTTACATATCCTTTAATGTGAACAGGTTCCTCCGGGCGATACACCGGGCGTTCTGTAAAAATATGCGCCTTCCGCACCGGCTTGTCTTTGATTTGACGTGGATCTCTCCGTAACCAAGCGAGCCAGCCTCTACGGGAACTATACCAGTGGTTATCCAGAAAATGGGGTGGTGGTTTCGCAGGATTGATTGTCAACACATCCCCGTGGTGACTGACCACGATGCGGCGCAGATAGGCTTCTAGCTTCCCTGTATGCACATAGCGGTACTGTCCTGTACTGTCAGTAACACCTGAAATAATCGGCTTCCAGACTTCCTGCGAATCTCTATAATATCGTCCTTCCACGAGAACCTTTGCCCCAACCACAGGCGCGCCGGTGCTCAAGGAGGTCACGACAAAGTTCACCGCGTACTCTTCCTCAACTGTGCTGAGACTCAGATCGGTTACCTGAATGCGAGCGTAGGCTCGCTGGGTGCTGCTGCCTATCTTACGGTAACCGAGAAGGTATGTCCCCGGTTGGTCTTCACCGGAAATTTTCGTCAGTAACGTTTTCAAGTCGAGACCGAATCGGAGGCTGCCCGCTCGATCTTTCATAGGCAAAGGGATTAGTCGGGAGACGACTGGACTGCCGAGGAGCTGGATGTGTTTTGGCATATTTGTAGAAAACCGGGGCTCTTCGCCGGGACCGGGTGGGCGTACTTCTTCATCGACTCTCAGAGGTTTGTCCGGGTAGGGCCAGAAATTCCGATCCAGGGGATCCAGTTTATAGATTCGGAGATCGACCCGTTCTTCACCACGTCCTTCCATTGGAAATTTCTGTGCACCGTAGCGTTCGAGGATTCCTCTGCTCTGCTGCCCCTCCAGATAGGGGTCGGCATGTGTGTAGTAAAAGTAGAGGGAGGTATCCCCAAGAGGTGACAAATTTCTGCCGTTTCTGTCCGCTACATCGGTTTCTTGAAGTGTTAATCTATAGCTCTGGTTTCTTTCTGGGCTAAAGTGAAGGTTGAGGCGTCTCCCAGAGACCTCAAAGCGAAAGTTCTTGACAGCAGGCTCAAATCGTACCAGTTGCTTCACTATCGGCATCGAAATCGCCCCCAACTCATGGCTAAATTCAAGAAAAAGTGGCTCGCCAGCCGCTCCGCCTTGGAGTGGCTGGTCTATCGGATAGACACTACCTTTGGCGGCAACGGGGAAGACGACGTGCCCAGAACCGATGCCAGTCAGTCTAAAGGTGGTCTGGGTCGCAAAAGTGTGCCGAATAAGTGCTCCCTTTAGGCGATCATCCAGTGAAAGCTGAAGCGTCATCACGAGCACTCTGCCGTAAGGAATGGGAGTGTCAAAGGTAATCTGGTACTGGACGGCATCTCGAATCGTCTTACGCTCAATCTCCTTTACGGTGAAATCCGCCCTTGTCAGGTGTAGGGGCACTGGTACTTTGCTGGCGTCGTTAGCCCGGTGTCCAGGCACTTGGCGCACTTCGAAACGGAGCATCGCGCTCAACGCGTCAACATTTATTGGATCCGCAAAGGACAGCAGTATTTCCTGGATCGGATCAAGTTCTCGACTGCCACTGGCGGGCGAGATGTCTGTTGGGGCTGCCATCAAGGTAACCAGCGTGTGCGTTACACCGCTGGTAGTTAATGTGAAGCGTCGCAAGGGAGGCCAACGCACGGTGGGCAGGAACTGTAGGGTCTTGCCGTCCAGCCATCGGTACTCGCCGGGGTGTTCCGGCACGATTTCAAGCAGTTCGCCGGGATTGTCGGCCGGTTCTCCGGCATTCTGTGCAACGGTTTCAGGCAGAAAGACGGTGACAGGATCGTAGCCTCTCAGGAAGATTTCGGGCACAACGGTCACTCCCTCCTGACCGAACGCACCCCACGCAACATTCAGCATGATTAGGGTTAGACTGGCGATTATTGTTGCTTTCGTTTTCATGGCTTTTTGTCTTCCTTTCAGCTACTCAAAGTTTGCCTTTCCGCTCCACGAACGGTTAATTTTGGACATTATCTGGGCGGTTTCGACCGAGTAGGCTCAACAGGCGATCATCGGCAGTTTGCAAATAGTCTTCGGGGACGGGAACCTGATTGCACAAGTTGAAACGCCAATATGCCCACCGAGCAGCGTACTGCGACTGTAGGATATAGCGTGTGCGATTCGATCGGTTAGGCGCGCCACGGTGCCAGCACTGAGGGTCTTGGAAATAGATATCCCCTGCCTTACATAAGATTGATGTAGGACCACGCCCTTCAAACTCTGGATTATCCTGATCGTTTGGACTGCGACCAGAATAGTGGCTACCAGCAACATACTGCGTGGGTCCTTGATCGATGGTGTCAATGTCTGTCAACGCCATCTGGACGGTGATCCACAGAACCTGCATTTGAATACGCGGATCGAAGCGGGGCACGTCTTCGGGAAGCGGGAAGTGAACTCCGCCATCGACATGCCACCGTTCAATTGACAGACCGGGTAGGTTTCGCAGTACATTTTGACCACAGAATTTACAGCCTTCCCCTACGATAGCTTCAGCTAAACTGAGAATCGGCTCTCGAACGAGCATCTCCCGAAAGATTGGATCAAGCTCGATTGTATTCCGCAAGATGAACGGAAGTTCCTCTCCCGATTCATCATGCGGTTTCACCTGGATATATCTCGTGTCAGCGAGGTGGGGATTCGTTCTATCGGCCAGAGACGGATCCGCAAAGAGCCTATCGGTTGTGTCGCGTAGCGCGGTGATTTCCTCAGCCGTCAGCACACCGGGGATGTGCACAAACCCATCACGATGAAAATGTTTAGCAATTTGTTGTGTTTTTTCCTCACTGAACGGCTCACCCGTTACAATTGGAGTAGTGTTCATGATAATCCTTTCTTCACGTAGGTTGGGTTGAACGGAATCTATAAGACATATCAAGCATTACACTTAGATTGCGGAGAAGATTCTACTCAGAATCTCACAAATAGAGTAAAACCCAACACTATATCGGATTAGGGACGACGCAATCTATAAACGTTGTTTATACACTCATTTTATAGCCCCAGTTGCTTGGAATCCTCCGATTTGTTATCGAGCTATCGGGAGCGTTCCCCGATGTGATTAGGACAGGGCGATCGGTGTTAAAACTGAGATGAGGAAAAGGAGAAACCGATGCCTTTGTCATTACTCGCTTTCTCACTCTCTCACCTGCTCACTTTCATTATTTGTCTCAACAGGACGATAGGAAGCAGCTTGAATTATTCTAACGCAAGTTGCTATTTGAATATCCATGGAATTTCCGTTAGAGTATTTGTTGCCTAAAACAAAACACTCAAACAGGAGAATCCCATGGACTTAGTAA
>JAJDUM010000031.1 GCA_022826645.1 Candidatus Poribacteria bacterium | reverse complement strand
AACGGACGAAACTCGGTTAAAATAGACGCGAGGCAGAATATGAGGAACATAAGTTCTCCTTTCGAAACTGTTGTGGGTTCCTGAAAGGATACCTCTTTTCTGCCTCTTTTCACATAAAAATTGTCCAAACTTTAGTAATGTCTACTCTTTTAATGGGCACATCTACTACGAACTGCCAAATGGGGAACTGACGAAAAACAAAAAGATAGTAGACGAACTGATCTCAGCCAATAACCCTCCAAAATGCCATAAAGTAGTTTCGTAGTATAACCTAAGGGTTCATATCAAAAGAAAGTGCAAAATACGAAGAGAACCGAGTTTTTTCGGCAAAACTCGGTTTCTTTGCACTATTTCTTAACACGAGCGTTTTCTCTAAACAACCACAGGAGGTTCAAAATGAACATCAGACAGTTTACCAAATTCGCGTCTGTCTTGGCGATTGTCGCACTTATTGTGGGGCTTTCCGTCTATAACCCGATTGGGCAACTTGTCGTCGCCGCACCACCTGAAGATGTAGAGAGAGAGATTCCCATTGGGGTTGTTATAGCGCAGACGGGCCCATTCGCTTCCCCGTATGGTCTGTCAATGCTAAATGGCTTTGAGCTAGCACGCAAAGAGATGAACAACTCCGGAATACTCGGCAATACCAAGATCACCTTCATCGTTGAGGATGATCAGAGTGTGAGCGCCGTTGAAGCGGTCAAGAAATTGATTCATCAAGATGGAGTGCCTGCGATTGTTGGGTTTGCTATCTCAACTCAGCTCGAAGAGGTAATTCCAATTGCCCAAGAAAATAGTGTTATCATTGTTAGCTCGGTCTCGTCTGCTCCAGGTCTGAGTGCGCGTGGCGATTTTATCTTCCGTTCAGGGCTTAACTCAGGTGTGCTTAATCCCGCTGCGGTCAAGGCCACTCAGAAGAAATACGGTTACAAGAGAGCAGCGACAATATATCACCACCGCGATACCTACTCTACGCGTAGTGACGAAGCGTTCAGGGCTGCGCTTGTCGAAAGCGGCGTCCAAATTGTCGCCACACAGATCTACGCAGGTGACGAGACCGACTTTTCAGCGCAGTTAACTCGGATAATGAGGTCAAATCCTGATGTCCTCTTTATTTCCGCTTTGGGATCCCACATACCTCCGATTCTGATTCAAGCGCGCGCGCTCATGCCCGGTATACACGTTGTCGTTCCTGAACTGACCAGCATTGAGGTGGAAGCCGCGGGCGATGCTGCCGAGGGGGCAGTTACTGCTATAGGGTGGCTCAGCACGAGTAACACGCCAATGAATCAAGCGTTCGTCGAGACTTATATCAGAACATACGCGGAAGAGCCGTCTGCTTGGGCGGCGCAGTCCCATGCCGCATTCCATATTCTCGCCGTGGCAACTGCAAGAGCGCAATCCATCAATGCAAATGCGATTCGAGACGCGCTAGCGAAGATTACGGATTTTGACACCGTTTTGGGTAAATTCTCTTTTGACCCCAACGGAGAGGCAGTTTATGACCCCATAGTCCTTACCGTCGAAAACGGCAATTTTGTAGTTTTTGAGTAATCCTCAACGGTAGGTGTGCATTACCGGACCCTGTCATCAGCTGCTCGCTGGTGACAGGGATAGGGACCGCGGTGGCTTTACGGAAATCCCAATCATGACAGACACCCCAAGTCCGAAATTTCTCGCCGATGAGAATGTAGGGAAACTGGGTAGGTGGCTGCGGATTTTAGGATACAACGTCGCCTACCAATCCCCCGCGCTCGATGCACAACTTGCGCTCAAGGCGTTGCGTGAGAATCGGATAATCTTGACGCGAGATCGGGAGTTTGTGCAGCGTCGTATGGTCGAGCGGCATCTCCTACTCACCAGCCAAGATCCGGTCGAGCAGCTCAAACAGGTGATCCAAGTTTTTGGCTTAAAACTCGATCGCAATTCCTTCTTTACCCGCTGCCTCGATTGCAACACTCCTATTAAAACTGTTCCCAAAGCAGAGGTACAATCGCTCGTCCCGGACTACGTCTATCGCACACAGGATCAGTTTCACAGATGTCCGACCTGCGACAAACTCTTCTGGGCGGGCAGCCATACAACTAATTTTCAGGACTGGCTAAAACAGGTGGAAGAGGCGTAGTGCGTAAGGTATTCAGAAGGTCTTTCTTACGAATCACGCATTACATATTATCTTTGTTACCTTGATCGGGGCGGTAGGAGAAAACTTGAGCCTGTAGGTTGGGGTGAACGGTAGTAAAACCCAACACCAAATGAACTAATGAACCAATTGACCAATGAGCTTTACACTTCAATAATTTCCACATTTGCTCGCGGCAACACAACCTTTTTACCATCTTCCAATTCAACCTCTAACACACGCACCTTTGCCTCCGTCTCAAGCTCTTGCAGCTCGACTGGCAAATCGGACACCCTTCCCAATTTACCGAAATAGGGTTCACGGATGATGCGGATCGGGGCGCCGATATCAAGCGCATCGCCCGTGCCCCCCGCGTCAACCATCTCCTCCTGACCCACGACAGGGATGATGATTTCCGGACGGACAACGCCAGCGCGGATCTGTGTTGCCCCATTAATCGACGTCATCATGCCAGCCTGCGCTTTGAGCAGATCGAAGGTTCGTGCTGCCATGCTTATCTCCCCAAACCCTTCTGTAACGACCAGTGTCAGACCGAGTTCCTCTGACCCCGTTATTGCAACCCCAAGCTCGTATCCCAACAAGGCACGCAGATCGCCATCATGAATGCCGCCCACGATTATACCTTTGACGCCTTGTCGGATAGCCTCCTGAATCGCATCGTTCCCAACGATAGCACCGCCACAGAGAATCTTGTCTCGATGCGCAGGCTCGATGAGATCTTTGGTCAAGGGAGCATCTGGAGACTCCACAACAACTTCGAGTGGCCCCACCGTTTCCCCACCGACACCAAAAATTCCTTGGATGTAAGTGCCATACGCTTCTACGATAGCACCTTCGTCTGAGAGAATCTCGACAATCGATCCAGCGATATGCCCCATAACGTTGACCGGGATCGGTGCTTCACGAATGATTACCTGCCCCGTTACGTCGGAGATACTTTCAATAGTTCCATCAATCGGAGCGCGCGCTTGTGACTTAAACAGTCCGAACAAGCCCTTCGTTTCCCCTATAATCTCGTCCTGCTCGATGGGGGCGCCCTCTTTTTTGAGCATATACTCGTGTATATCTTCGGTGGGGATACTCAGTAAATTTGCGATATTCACAAGTTGAACATTCCCCGGCAGAGATGCTTTTGCGACCACATCCTCCGCGTCGATTGTATCCCCTACTTGAACAAGCACCTCCCCTGCGATTGGGAGTCGGCGTTCATTGTGGATTGTTGTACCCGCTGCAACCTTGAGGCCCGGGGTGTATGCGTGTGCCATAAATTCGCCCTTCTGCGTGGAATCTGATCTATTCTAAGAATCGCGGTCTAGTATGTTATATATGGAACCTAATGATAGCAGATTTCGCGCCAAACGACAATGTAAATCAAAAAGGTTACAAAGGTATTGACAAGCCAGCTTCACCCCATTATAATGACCACGAATACCTGTAGCACTTCAGATCTTCGTATGCAGCGATCTACTTGACGGTGTCTTCCCGAATCGGAGACCGCCTTATGAATGCAACCGCCGAAATCCTCAAGGGCAACAACCCCATGAAGGTTGAACAGATCTCTGGTCCTGATATCAAGCCTTATGAGGTGCTTGAATTTGAATCGATGCTGCGGTATGAAGATTTTCAGGTGTTCGGCGAATATGGGCTGAAAAAAAATGGGCAGGTCATCATTACAAGAGCACCCGCCCGGCTGGATGTGATGGGTGGGATCGCAGCACACTATGGTGCCACCTCCTTCGGCTTGACGCTTGAGCGTTCTGCGGTCGTCGGTTGTCAGGCGAGGCAAGACAGCCAGTTGAGCGTCCTAAGTTTCGACGCAGCAGCGCAGGGGTATCAGTCCGCCCTGCGAATCTCAGTTGACGATTTCTATGCAGGCGGAAGCCTAAAGTCTTACGAGGATATTCAACGGTTTTTCGCTCAAAATCCACAAACCGCGTGGACAGGATCTGTCCTCGGCGGGTTTTTTGCACTCCTGAAGGAGGGAATGGTCGATCATCTGCCGCACGGCGTCTCCCTCGTTATTCGGAGCAATATCCCGGTGGAGGCGGGGATCGGTTCTGCCGCAGCAATCAGGGTTGCAACCCTCACAGCGATTAACCATCTGTATACACTCAATCTAACCGCGCTCGACATCGCTCAAATTGGTACGATCGTCGAAAACCGTATCGTCGGGTCGTTGGGCGGAGCCACCGATATGATCGCTATCGCCGCCGGCAAACAGGGACATCTGCTTTCCATCCACCCTCAGCCAGGTCCGACCCTTGAAACCGTTCCCCTTCCCTCGCATACAGAACTGATTGGTATCCACAGCAGGGCGCAACGTAGTCCCTCTGATTCAGCCTATACTGATGCGCTCATCGCGGCCCTTATGGGATTGACAATTCTTCGGAAGACCCTTGACTTGGATCCACTACGCGATAACGCGCTGTGCCGGCTGTCTATTAAGGACTTTCGTCAAAAATGCTGGGACGTCTTACCGGCGCGGATGAAAGGAGAAGATTTCCTTGACCAATACGGTGCCACGATCGATCCCCGCGCAGAAGTAGAGCCTCAAAAAGTATACGCCGTGCGCAGCCGTGTCGAACATCCGATCTACGAACGCAGCCGTGTGGAACGCTTTATTGAACACATCAAACAGGCAAATGCCAATCCGCAGCATCTTCTTCACCATCTTGCGGCAGCGGGGAAACTGATGTACGCCTCGGATTGGAGCAGTCGTTTCCGTGCCGGACTCGGCTCTCCCCAAATTGAACAGATTATTCGATCTGTTCGGAAGGTCGGAGCTCGCGGCGGCTTCTTCGGAGCGAAAATTACTAACAGTGGTAACACCGTCGCAATACTATGCCATGGCGATGTCTCTAACGCCATGATCCAAATCTTTTCTGCCTATAAATTGGCATGGGGGCTTGATGCGGAACTGCTCGCGGGGTCATCACCGGGCGCGTTTGAATTTGGACGTGTACTTTTGCGATTAAGCAAAGGGTAGCGATATCTCTCTCATTATAAGATTCAAATCCAGTCTGGGACGATTTCAGAGTTCTGCGGACTCCATGTCGATGATCCAAAATCGAAATTGATGTGTCGAGGTATGAATATAGATCCTCCCTTCAGCGATATAATCGTTGACACGCCGGATACAGAAGGGGTTAAGTATGCTGGCTCAAAACTGAAACTCCTGCCTCACATACTGCAATTGGCAAAGAAGACCGACGCCAAGACCGTCCTCGACGGTTTTTCCGGAACAACGCGGGTGTCCCAAGCCTTTGCCAAAATAGGCTATCGCGTCCTTTGTAACGATATTGCTGCTTGGTCTCAGGTGTTCGGGACATGTTATCTTCTCAACCGAAAAAGCAAAGCCGATTATGCTAAACTAATCGAACACCTTAACGCCGTGCCTCCTAAGGATGGATGGTTCACAGCGCACTATGGAGGCAATCCGGCATCAGCGCAGGGGGACGGTCTCAAGAAACCGTGGCAGGTACATAACACACGAAAACTGGATGCGATACGAGAGGAGATTGATCGACTTCCTCTAACAAAGGTGGAAAGGGCGGTCGCGCTCACAAGCCTCGTCCTTGGGCTTGATCGCGTTGATAGTACCCTTGGGCATTTTACTTCCTATCTCAAGGATTGGTCGCCCCGATCGTTCAATGAATTGGTGCTGGAGGTGCCAAATCTCTTTTGTAGCCAAGAACAGCACGAAGTGTCGCGTCGGGACATCTTTGAACTGATAAACGAGACCGCCGTCGATCTGGCATACTACGATCCACCCTACGGGTCTAATAACGAGAAAATGCCGCCCTCCCGTGTCAGATACGCTTCATACTACCACCTCTGGTCAACGGTGTGCCTTAACGACCAACCTGAGCTGTTTGGCAAGGCGCTGCGGCGCAAGGATACGTCGGACACTTTGGCGTCATCACTGTTTGAGGATTTCCGAAGGAATAATCATACAGGACGCTTCATCGCAGTGGAAGCTATCGAACGGTTGATTCGGAATACCCGTGCTCGATGGATCATTCTCTCTTACAGTTTGGGAGGACGCGCAACCGCCGGCGAACTCCATGAAATCCTTCGGGATAACGGCTCGCTGATTGACGCTGTTGAGATAGACTATAAGCAGAACGTGATGGCAGGTATGAAATGGACCCACGATTGGGTGCGGAGTGCCGACGTTCCGAATCGAGAATTCCTGTTTCTAATCAAAACAAACAACATAAATTAAGGAGATATTTGAATGAGCCATCAGCCGATGCGGGGTATGTTTCCAGTCCTTGTCACACCTTTTGACGAACAGGACCGTATTGATGAAGACAGCTTGAGGAGCGTTGTCGAGTACAATATCGACGCCGGCGTCCACGGCGTGGTAATAGCGTTCGCTACAGAAATTATGAAACTCACCGAGGCGGAACGATTGCAAGTTGCCCAAGTGGTGGTCGATCAGACACGGGGTAGGGTACCTGTCGTTGTCAACACCGGTGCTGTGTCAACTGTGGCGACAGTGCAGTATAGCCAACAGACCGAAGATCTCGGAGTAACGGCGGTGATGTGCACCCCGCCCGCGGCGGATGTGCCGGTCGACGAGAAAAAAGCACATTTCAAGGCGCTATCGGACGCGGTCAGTGTCCCAATCTTCGTTCAAGAAGCCGGGACATCGCTCGGTGGAGCGCTGCTGCGAGAAATCGCTGAAGAGAGCGAGCGGGTCCGATACGCCAAGGTCGAGAACGCACCGCCAGCGCAGAAGGTCTACGAGGCGATTCAGCATGGCGGCGATTTAGTCACCGTATTCGGTGGTGCAAGCGGGACGTACCTAATCGAAGAATTGCGCCGTGGCTCACAAGGCACGATGCCGTGGCCCAGCCATCCCCACGCCTTCGTTCAAGTCTGGGACCTCTGGCAGGCTGGTGACGAAACCGCAGCCCGCGAAGTATGGGAACGCGAGATCGCTCCGATCCTCCGTGTGGGTGGACTTGTCCACAAGGAGATCCTCTACCGCAAAGGTATCATTAAATCCGCACGCTGGCGTTCTCCGCAACCCGCCCTACTCGATGACGTGGGTCAGCGGGAATTGGATGAAGTCTGCGAACGGTTGGAGATCGGTTGATACGCTTTGGCGCAGACTCTTTCCGTGAGCCATCGTTTAATGCTGCCGTACATCTATCTCTGAAAAAAATTAAAATATGATACCCCAAGTTGCTACACATTCGATGCAAGGGATAAGAGAGGTTTCGTTTGCGGTAAATCTTTTTACATTCAATTTTAGGTGGCAATTTGAAGTGTTTTAAATTATAATAGTTAAGTCGCATATACTACCCATTTGGACTCTCTGTGGAACAAGGGAACAATGTCAGTGAAAATTAGGGAAGTAGACCTGCAAACTGCCCTGCCCGACGTCACCACCACAGTGCGTTTCTCAGGAATCCACAAACACGTTGACGTGTATCGGGACAGGTGGGGCATCCCACACATCAAAGCTCAGAACGAAAACGACCTGTTTTTTGCACAAGGTTTTGTTACCGCACAAGACCGCCTGTGGCACATGGATGCCGATCGGCACCGTGCGCTCGGCAGATGGGCGGAGTTTGCAGGAAGCAGTGGCGTTTCTCAAGACCGGCTGCTGCGAGCGGCGGGAATGGGGCGCACCGCGAAACTCGACTACGAAATCGCTAGCCCTGAAGCCAAGGCTATGATTGATGCCTACACCGCCGGTGTGAATGCCTATCTGGACACAGTCCAAGCCCTGCCTATTGAGTACAAGATCCTTGACCAAACCCCTGAACGATGGGAGAATTGGCACTGTCTCGCTGTCTACAAGATACGCAATACCCTCTTAGGGACGTTTGAGCCCAAGCTCTACCGGATGCGATTGGTAAAGGCGCTAGGTCCCGAAAAACTTGCGGAACTCATGAGAGGCTACCCGAACGGTCACCTGCTCACAGTCCCGCCGGGCGAGGTCTACGAAGGTCCCCCGCTTGAAGGGCTTGATGAACTAAGTGAGGCTGCTGGAGCGGCGAACTGGCTCGATGAGGTGGATGCAGGGTCAAATGGCTGGTCAATCTCCGGCGAACTTACCAAATCCGGACTGCCACTCGTAGGCGGTGATTCGCATCGCGCCCTTGACACACCAAGCGTCTACTACCAAGTCCATCTATCCTGTCCCGAATTCACAGTGATAGGCCACGCTGTGCCGGGGCTGCCGGCCGCGCTCCACTTCTGTCATAACGAATATGTCGCGTGGGGGATGACGCACGGTGGTGCAGATACACAGGATCTCTTCATCGAACGTTTCCGTGAGGGGCCCCATGGTCGTGAGTACCTGTTCAAGGATGGATGGCTATCCGCCGAGGTGCTGAATGAAACAATCGACGTCCGTAACGCCGACGCAGTACCACTTGAGGTAACGATTACGCACCACGGTCCCGTGATCGCAGGGAACCCGGCATCAGGAGTAGGTGTGGCAATCAGTGATCCGGGGTTGATTGAGGGTTCCCACTGGGTTGATGCCGCACGCGACGCGATGCGAGCGAAGTCTGTAGACGATTTACATGAGGCGTTCGGCAACTGGACAGATCGTGTGAATAACTATGCTGTCGGCGATGTACACGGAAATTTCGGCTACCTGCACGAGGGCAAAATTCCGATTCGACCTGAATCGAACGGTTGGCGAGCGGTACCGGGCTGGACGGGCGAATATGAGTGGAACGGCTACATCCCACACGATGAGCTACCAAAAGCCATCAACCCCAACACCGGGTACGCAGTTACATGCAACCAGCGTGTCGCGGGACATGACTACCCATACTATGTGGGCTTGTCTTTTACACCAGAGTACCGCGCCCGGCGTGTTCAAGCGCAGATCCTTGCCCTGGAACCGGGAGCCGCAACCGTCGATGATATGGCGCGTATCCACGCCGAACGGATTTCAAATCCAGCGCGTATCTTCACAGAAGCGTTGATTGGTGTCGCACCTCTGGACGGGGATTCGACGGAAGCGTTAGCGTTGCTGTGTGCATGGGATTATAGCATGGGTCGTAACTGTGCCCAGCCGTTGATTTACGCCAAGACCAAGACGTATGTCATCCGCTTCCTGCTCGATCATCTAATGGGTGAGATGGCGGAGGAACTGTTTTCAGGCGTTGCCGGGGGCGATCCCCATGTCCGTCAAATTGTCGTAAGAATCAACCAAGCACTCGCGGACGGGGATAACGCCTTGCTGCCGTCCGGGTACAGTTGGTCCGATGTGTTGGCGACCGCACTCCAATCTGCTGTTACGGACCTTAAAGCGCAACTCGGAGACGATATGTCTGAGTGGGCATGGGGTAAGCTCCACCGGACACAGCCACGACACCCACTCGCAGTGCTGTTTCCGGAGTATGCCGAATTGCTGAATCCTCCGGCAGTACCCACACACGGTGATGGCGACACCCCGCTCGCTGGCAGTTACGCCTTTCACAATGAATTCATCGCCACAGGGATGTCCGTCAACCGTTACATCCACGATCCGTCAGACTGGACCAACTCGCGATGGATTGTGCCCTTGGGCGCGTCGGGGCACCCCGGCAGTCCACACTACGCAGATCAAGCAGAAATGTGGGCAAATGTAGAATATATCCCACAACTTTGGGACTGGAACCAGATCTCGGCTGAAGCGGAATCGCATCAGCGAATTGAATCAACAGAATCAGGGTAGGTTGTCAATGACTGTGAAAGGGTTAATTTCCCTGTTCTTTTTCCACCAATAGCCAAGAAGAAAGGAAGGAGGAGATGGAAGGAAGTAAATGCCTGTTGTGCCTGAGCTTCCGACCTTGTCCGCAAAAACAGTTATGAACACCCGAAGCAGCATGCTTTCTAAATACATTGATGCCAAACAGAATCGACGCAGGAAGGCGAAGTATCACCAGAAACGGTTGAAAATGGGCTTGCCGGCTGCTGTTCAGTTGAAGGGCGTTTCGCTCAATCAAGAGGAGCGGGAGGCGATTGCTTCAACGGAAGTGATCGGTACGGCGAGGCAGAAACGACTTTTTGTCACCAAGCATTTTGCTTGGCCCGTTTCGCTCGGTGTCCATATCTTTGCAGGGTTCTTGATTACCGTCTACGCCATTACTGAGTATATACCCGAACCGGAGCCTGTCTCTCTGGATTTCGTGGAGCCTGTTCGGGAAGCCCGGAAAATAAGACGTCGATCCCCTATAAGACCCACGAGACCGCCTGATAATGTACAAATCCGAGCACCCCGCGTGCAGCGAGCGCCAACGGCTATAGAGATTCCACGCGAAGAGGCACAATTTCACACACCGACTGAGGAGGTTTTTGACACAGCCGGACCATCTGCTGGCGGTGTCTCGATACCGCAAGGAATCGGTAACATTCAGGTAGAGCAGGGTCGCGCCGAGATCCCCACCGAAGCGCCGGGGGTCAAAATTGAGCGCGAAACATCGATTACCCCGGAAGAGAGTGACCTAGATATTGGGGCTGATGCAGGTCTCGGTGACCGCAACATTGAGGCGGAAGTGTTCGTGGAGGTCGATCAGAATCCGCGTGTCCTCAGAAAGGTTGAGCCAAAATACCCGGACGCCGCGAAACGCGCCAACCGGGAAGCTGTTGTGATAGTTGAGTTTACTGTGGATGTGGACGGAAAAGCAACCGACATAAAGGTAGCGGATCCGAAAGGGTTCGGATTCGATGAGGCAGCGATTGAAGCCATCAAAAAATGGCGCTTTACGCCAGCCAAGAAAGATGGCGTAAACGTACCCAAACGGGTGCGACAGCCAATTCGCTTCAACTTGGATGACTAGTACACTGTCATGCAAATTATGACAAGTCACTCCCTGCTCGGCTTGGATAGCCATATCCAAGCCCGACTTGCGGCGGTGTTGTGGATTTGTCAATCCACTTGATATTACTGACTCGGCCGAGCCCATAATCATCGAGCAATCTGCTGATTGTGCTGCAAACTATTGGGCTGCGTAATGGAATGATAGCCTAACAGCAAGTTCCGCCCATCGCACAGATAGCAAAGTCCCTCCTGGTCCCGCCTGTCCCGATTCATCGGGGGAACGGACTGATAAGGGGGATTTAGGGGGTTGACTGTGGATCGATGGTGTCTAAGTCATTCCCAAACCGACCATAGTTGTATTTCGGTTTATCTGCCTATAAGCTGGCGATCTCAACAGAACTTGGCGGATGCTATCAATCCCACTGTGTTAACCACCGATGTGTGAAATTCCCGCTTCAATACGTCGCTCTGCCGCCACTTACATCGTAACACTGCCCCGTCACAAAACTGGCATCGTCCGACGCTAAGAAATGCACAACCGCCGCAACCTCCTCCGGCTTTCCTACGCGTCCCAACGGGATCTTGCTGACCATATAATCGATCGTTGACTGCGACACCTGTTCCAGAATCGGCGTTCGGATAACTGCGGGTGAAACACAGTTGACGTTTATGCTGTACTCAGTGACCTCTTTTGCCAACGCTTTCGTCAGGCAGATCACGCCTGCTTTGGAGGCAGAGTACGGGATGAGTGTTGGATTCCCCTCCTTGCCCGCAATTGAGGCGACACTGACAATCTTGCCATATTGCCGTTCGATCATGTGGTCGATCACCGCTTTACAGCAAAGGAAGACCCCCTTCAGATTCACAGCCAGCACCGCATCCCAGTCCGATTCGTCCAGATCCGGTAATGTCGCAGTTTTGCCTGCAATCCCAGCGTTGTTCACGAGAATATCAATTTGGTTGAAGGTCTCCAACGTCTGCTGCGCCATCTGTTGCACCTGATCCAACTTTGAGACATCTACCTCGACGACAAGAGATTTGCGTCCCAACGCCTCAATCTCTTGTGCGACCGCTTCGCCGACTTTACGATTCATATCGGCAACGACGACCGTTGCGCCTCCACCTGCCAACCGCAGCGCAATCGCCCGACCAATTCCCTGGCCCGCACCCGTCACAATCGCAACCTTATCCGTTAAATCCATATAATTTTCCTCCCTAAGCGTATTTCCAATATAGTTGACAAATATAGTTTTTGTATCGTTTAAGGATTACTACATGAAACGTGATACCCTGATAAATTGGGACAGGCTGTGAAAAGTGAGAAGAAGCAGAACACGGTTTATTGTTGGGTTTCATTGTCGTTCAACCCAACAATAGTCCCTCTCCGTAGGTTGGGCATCTTGCCCGACCCATCTCCAGCAGGACGTAGAAGCCCGTATATTTCGTAGGGAACAGATATCTCCGTTCCATTTGTTCTGAACTACAGCGGATAATCGTCTGTCTTCTGCGATCCTGTAGGTCGAGATTCACATCTCGACACACGAATGTCGATTTTGGAAAATCGACCTACAACAGGCCAACCACGAGTTTCTTAATCCCGCCTGCCTGCTCTCGGCTTGTCGGAGTCCCGATTTATCGGGATTCAAAGCAACTTGTACCTGCCCATTGAAGATTCTCGGAGCGGAGAATGGTTCAATTTTTCAAATGCCAACGGAACCTAACAACTTGCGTCAGATTCATAAACCAATGAACTAATGAACCAATGAACCAATTAAGTTTGGGCATATTGCACCCAGTCGGCGAAATATTGGGGCGCCCATCTACGTGCCACATAAAATGTCTTCTGAGAGTAGCGACCGTGCGGTGGAAGTACTTCGTTGTCAATCCACGCCTCCGCTCCTTCAAGCGTCGGAAACTCAATTACCCACGCCCGGTGCCACCCGTCTTGTGGACCCATCAACTGAAACGCTTCTAAACGCATCAGCCCGTGTTCGCGAGCGACCGACTGCATAAGTTCAATATGTGCAGTGTCGGCGCGCATCTCTGGTGTTGCTTCACTTGCCTCTGGTCTCCAGCGTCCGAAAAGTAGGGCAACAACGCTGCCCCGATCAACCTCAAGCGTGGGAACATGATGCGGATCCCTACCGTCAGGTACAATCGGGTCCGGGGCACGAGCTGTCCACTGAGAAAAGTGCCCGCGACCCCAATGCCGCGCAGTATAGTATTCGTAATAACCGTACTGCCCGTAAGGCGGTGCCATCTCTGCGTCGATCCACGCCTCTGCGCCCATCAGCGTAGGAAACTCAATAACCCAGAAACGTTCCCACGAACCCTGCGGCGCCATCAGCTTAAAACCCTCCAGGCGCATCAGTCCATGTTCGCGGGCGACCGATAGCATCAGATCGACGTGCTCCTGCTGGTACGCATCGCGCTCGGTTGGAGTCAGATCGTGCCACGTGGGCAGCCGACCACCCTTGTAGAGTATAATAACACTATCTCTGTTCACTTCCGGCGTAGTTGCCACACTCCTATCCTCCTTGGCTTATCTGAAAAGAAAGGGCAAAATGCAACTTGGCTCATTCGTACATTGGTACATATGTTCATTAATGAACTAGTACTCTGTCAGATAAATAATGCTTTTGTATAATGATAAAACCGTTTGAATTTCTGTCGTGCGTTGTTGAGAGTAAACTGCCATTTGACACGGACTTTTTTTCGATTCCGTTCTTCAACCCAAGCATTGA
>JAJDUM010000103.1 GCA_022826645.1 Candidatus Poribacteria bacterium | reverse complement strand
AACGGACGAAACTCGGTTAAAATAGACGCGAGGCAGAATATGAGGAACATAAGTTCTCCTTTCGAAACTGTTGTGGGTTCCTGAAAGGATACCTCTTTTCTGCCTCTTTTCACATAAAAATTGTCCAAACTTTAGTAATGTTATTAACCAACGCAGAACTTGAGGTTCATTTGTTACGGACAACAGGAGGAATCACGATGGTAAATGGATACTTGACAGAGAAGCAACGCAAACACTGGGATGAGGAAGGCTATCTCATTGTGAAACAGGTGCTGTCCCCCGAAGATATTCGTACACTTCTGGAGGCTGTCGATTCGGTGATTGAGGAGTACATTCGGGAAACGCAAGGTTCAGATGCGCCCCGGTTTGGTCAGGGCGCTTTCACCATCATTCGGGCGATTGAAAGAACGGATGCGCTGGACACCTTGACAGATCACCCCAATTTATTTGGTACAATTCTCGCATTGATGGGTCCCTATCTCCAGATCATGGGTACGCAGATCTACACTCGGCATCCCAGCGATGATCCTTTGCTGGGTTTTCATACAGATGCTGGACCCTCGCTGCAACAGATTCATCCCCATCCCCAAAGCCTTCCGCTACAATTCAAGGTTCAGTTTTTCCTAACCGATGTATCACAACCGGACAGCGCCAATTTCATGTTGGTGCCGGGCAGTCAGCGAGAACCGTTCCCTGAACGCCCGGAGCCCGGATTTATCCCAGACGGGGCTATCCAAGTGCTTGCCGATCCAGGTGATGCCGTTATCTTTCCGTGGGCACAATGGCACTCGGTCGGGCCCAATAAAACCGATCGGATTCGGAAAAGTGTTACCTTCCGTTACGGTCAGATGTGGAGCCGGCCCTACGACTACGAAACACTTCCACCGCATGTACTGGAACGGATGACACCTCGTCGGCAGCGTCTATTCGGATACATGGGCGAGGACTATCACCCAACTGATTACTTCAAACCGCATGACCAATTGGAAATTATTCTCGGTGACGAGTGGAAATTGTAGGTGCAAAACGGGAAACGCCATACGAATGGTTAGAAGGAGATCTACTTGAATCTGCCACTTTGAGAAAGGACAAAAAATGGTTGATTTGCAGGGCAAGGTTGCTCTGATCACCGGATCATCGCGCGGAATTGGGCGTGGCTGTGCAATTGAGATGGCGACCTGCGGTGCCGATATCGTAATTAACTACCGAACCCATCCCGATGAAGCGGAAGAGGTTGCTGAAATCGTTCGAGGGCTTGGACGCAGTGCTATCACTGTTGGTGCCGACATTGCTGATCGAGATGCTGTCGAGGCGATGGTGCAGAAGGGAGTCGATCGGTTTGGCAGGATAGACATCCTTGTGAATAATGCAGCGATGAGCATTCGGAAACCGTTCCTCGAAATTCCTGTTGCTGATGTGTTACGGACGATTGATGTCTGTATGTGGGGTGTGTTTCATTGTAGTCAGGTTGCCGCACGCCACATGGCAGAACGTGGCGAAGGTGGAAAAATCCTAATCATCAGTTCCGTCCACGCCTTTATCCCATTTGCAAATTCTGTTGCGTACAATACCGCGAAGGCGGGCATCAACCACATGGGATACACAATGGCGACAGAACTCACCGAACATCGTATCAACGTCAATGTCATTGAGCCGGGATGGACCGACACACCGGGGGAACGAAACTTTGCGACGGAAGAGGAATTGCGCGAGGGTGGCAAGAAACTACCGTGGGGCAGACTGGGAACGATTGAGGATATTGGAAAAGCCGCGACCTTTCTCTGCTCCGATGCGGCGGACTATATTACTGGAGCCTGTCTGCGGGTTGATGGCGGGTTCTGGCTGCCGAGGTAAATGAACTTGCGGAACAAGTCGAGATATAAGCATCAGCCGCATTCAATTTTTCTCTTGACTTTCTGCTGTAACCGTTGTAACATTGAGATGTATTCGTGAATTCCGTAATAGTTCAAAGCAAGAGCGGCAGCTAATTTTAAAAAGGATAGATATAGGAAATTCTACAATAGCAGACAATAAAGCTATAAATTAAAACCGACGGTAATCTTTGTTGGGGTGCGCTCCAATTCGATACGGAGCACTGAGAATATACCCTTTGGACCTGATCTGGGTAATACCAGCGTAGGGAAATATGAGTTGCAGAGTAGAGAGCAGCGTTCGTTGTTCCTGACTTGTATTGTCGAGCCGTTTTCCTTATGCAGGAAAGCGGTTTTTTTTGATCAACGTTTGCTTGCCATATAGGAGGTCGAGACGATGGCTACTGAGAAATCGAGCGAATTCTTTCCAAATAGTAAAAGAGTATACGTTTCTGGCGACCAGAACGGAGACCTACGTGTGCCTTTCCGTGAAATTGCAATCCAACCCACACACTCATTTAACGGTGAAATGGAGGTCAACGAACCGCTGCGTGTCTATGATACAAGCGGACCTTGGGGAGATGAGTCGCAATCGTGTGACAGCGAACAGGGGTTACCCCAACTGCGAGCGGATTGGATACAATCGCGTGGAGACATCGAAGAATATGAGGGACGTGAGGTTCAACCGCAGGATAACGGTTATCTAACCCGTGGTCACGAACAGTATGCCAGCCGACGTGAAAAGCAGAAAGGTCGTTTGGAATACTTCCCCGGACTTGGACGAAAACCACTCCGCGCAAAGTCAGGTGGATGTGTTACCCAGATGCACTATGCCAGACAAGGGATTGTTACACCGGAGATGGAGTTTATCGCCATCCGCGAGAATATGGGAAGGGCTGAGGCGTATGAGGCACTCATGAGTGAGTCAGCGCCCCGGAATAGCTTGAACCATCAGCACGCTGGCGAATCTTTTGGGGCGTTTATACCTGACTTCATCACCCCTGAATTTGTTCGTGACGAGGTTGCACGCGGACGGGCAATCATCCCAGCAAATATCAACCATCCTGAGTCTGAACCGATGATTATCGGTCGGAACTTTTTGGTGAAGATCAACGCGAATATTGGCAATTCTGCAGTCGCTTCTTCAATTGAGGAAGAGGTCGAAAAAATGCGGTGGGCGACGAAATGGGGCGCCGATACCGTCATGGATTTGTCGACAGGGAAAAATATCCATGAGACCCGTGAATGGATTCTTCGCAATTCTCCCGTCCCGATTGGTACAGTTCCAATCTACCAAGCCCTTGAAAAAGTGGGAGGTAAAGCAGAGGAGTTGACATGGGATGTTTATCGGGATACGCTCATCGAACAAGCCGAGCAAGGGGTGGATTACTTTACCATTCATGCCGGAGTGCGTCTGCCATACGTTCCGCTTACAGCAAATCGTTCCTGCGGGATTGTATCGCGGGGCGGAAGCATCATGGCAAAATGGTGCCTCTCGCATCATCAGGAGAGCTTCCTTTACACCAATTTCCGTGAGATCTGCGATATCATGAAAACCTACGATGTCTCCTTCTCTCTCGGTGATGGACTACGTCCCGGTGCCCTCGCAGACGCTAACGATGCCGCCCAAATTGCCGAATTGGAAACCTTGGGCGAACTCACCAAGATCGCTTGGGAATCAGACTGTCAGGTGATGATAGAGGGACCCGGACACGTGCCGATGCAACTGATCAAAGAGAATATGGATCTGGAGCTCAAGCACTGCTATGATGCGCCATTCTACACCCTCGGCCCATTGACAACCGATATAGCCCCCGGATATGACCATATCACCAGCGCAATCGGCGCGGCGATGATCGGGTGGTTCGGTTGTGCGATGCTCTGTTACGTTACGCCGAAAGAGCATCTGGGGCTGCCGAATAAAAAGGATGTCAAAGATGGTGTCATCACCTACAAGATCGCAGCACACGCTGCAGACCTTGCCAAGGGGCATCCCGGCGCCCAAGAGCGCGATAACGTCATTTCAAAGGCCCGTTTTGAGTTCCGCTGGGAAGATCAGTTCAATCTGAGTCTTGATCCGGAAACCGCTCGTGAATTCCACGACGAAACCCTGCCGCAAGAGGGTGCGAAAAAAGCGCACTTCTGCTCGATGTGCGGTCCGCACTTCTGCTCCATGAAGATCACGGAAGATGTCCGTCAGTATGCGCGGGAAAAAGGAGTTACTGAGGAGGAAGCACTCCGAGTGGGCATGGACGAAAAAAGCGATGAATTCAAGGAAGCGGGTTCAGAAGTGTACTCCACCGCTGCGGATTAAAAAAGCAGGCTCATGTAAAAAGAACGTGCAAAACACACAGAGAAACCGAGTTTTGAAGAAAAAACTCGGTTTCTATTGCACTATTTCTTAACATGAGCGAAAAAGTAAAAGAGACAAACAACCGTTTGCGCTCACTTATCGAAAAGCCGTTTTCCTCCGCGTAACATGGGAAAGCGGCTTTTTTCATTTTTTCGCCCGAAGATTTAGGCATTTTTGACTCTCGTTTGGGGCAGATTTTTCACGAGAAACATCATGCAAGGAGACATAATCATGTCCAAAACCTATCGTGCAGGACTCGTTGGATGTGGCGGCATGGGAAGCCACCATCTCCGTGTTCTCAATGATTTACCCGAATTTGAACTTGTCGCGCTCTGCGATATTTTTCCTAATGCCGTTGATAAGTCGGGGGACGAATATAGCGTCGAAGCGCGTTACCTCGATTTTAATCAGATGTACGATGAAGCCAATTTAGATCTTGTCACTGTTGCCACGCAGACACGAGGGCATCACGCGCCGGTGGTTGCGGCGTTAGGACGCGGAATCTCTGTTATGTGTGAGAAGCCGATTGCCATCGACCTCATCGAAGCGGATGACATGGTGGCTGCTGCGGAAAGATCTGGCGCGAAATTCGCCATCCATCAGCAGAACCACGTCAACCCCGGCATCCGCAAAGCGCAGGCGATGGTAGCGGAAGGAGCTATCGGCGACGTTATCTTGGTGCGAGGGAGGAACAAAGCCGGACGTAAAAGCGGGAACGAGTTCATGGAGATGGGAACACATGTAGCGGACATGATGCTCTGCTTCGGTGGAACGCCGGAGTGGTGTTCGGGAACCGTTTACAGCGAGGACCAACCCGCCGGACCGACGGACATTATGGAGGCGAAAGAGATGTCTCCGCGAGATCGGGACTCTGGATTGGTGATGGGGACACGCGCAATAGCCCACTACGGTTTCCAGGGTGGTATCTGGGGCGAAACGCACTTTATCAACTACGCCAAAACAATGAGCGAAAATTACGGCGTAGATGTCCTCGGAACAGAAGGACAGTTGGCGGTGCGTGCTTCAGCGAATGTGACAGATAACCTCTGGCATCTGCCACGTCCAATGGAGGGTGCGCCAGTACAGTTCGCAGATTGGCAGCAGGTGGATTTATCGGATGTCGGTCTTGAGGAACCAGTCGTTACTATGTACCGGCGGCTGATCCATGCCATCGAGACGGGGGCGCAACCACCAAGTAGTGGTGAGGAAGGGCGTTGGGCGTTTGAGATGATGATGGCAATCTATCAGTCGCACCGCGAAGGCGGACGCCGCGTTGAATTGCCGCTCGTTGATCGTAGACACCCGCTGGAACAGTGGCGTGATGCGTAAAAATATGATGCGTGAAACGTGAAACGTAAAATATGCAAACAGAAATTGTAACAGTTGAGGAATTTTGATGAAAATTGACCGATCATTACGAACCGATGGTGTCTGGAAGATCTCGCTTTCGACCGAACACGAACAAGATGTGAGCCGCCTCTGGCTTCATGAATACCAGATGCGATTCGGGACTGCGCGACTCAAGATGGGGGGCATCGCCGGTGTGGGTACGAATGAGGAACATCGAAACAAAGGATATTCGCGGCGCGTTATGGAGGACTCCACGGCGTTTATGACAGAGAATGGATTCGATGTTGCCATGCTATTTGGTATTCCAAACTTCTACCCCAAATTTGGCTATGCAACTGTGCTACCTGAAACATGGATGGAGATTGACACAGAGGATGCCCAAGCTGCGGTCGCCACATATCAGATGCGAAAATTTGAGACACACGATGTGCCCACAATATTGGTTCTCTATGCGATGAACAACGCCGAACGCACGGGTACACCTTTGAGGGACGAAACCCGCTGGAAGGAATTCAAGATGGGAAGCGACTTTGGAGTTGTCGCTGATCCCTTTGTTGTCCTGAACGAAACTGATGAGGTAATCGGTTATTTCGTGTGTGATGATACGGAAGAAAACTGTATCCTCTGTGACATTGGATTTCAAGACAGAACAATTTTTGAAACAGTTGTCCACTTTCTTGGGGATCGTGCCAGTCGCATTGGAGCAGCGCAGATCAAGTGCTCGCTGCCCGCAGACCATCCATTTGCCATCTTCTCCCGACGCTATGGATGCCGGACAGATACCCGTAACCCGAAGGACCGCGGGGGTATGATGCGAATTATCAACCAATCGAGCACCTTACAGGGGATTACCGGTGAGTTGGAAAAACGTCTACGGCGTTCCGCCCATCTCTCACAGTGGAGCGGAAAAATTCTGATCTCAACAGAACTGGGGCAGGACTGTTTGGGGATAGATCGAGGTCGCATTGCACACACTAGCAGTAAGGCAAATGCTTTCCACCTTGATATCCCTCAAGACAAACTGATCCAACTGATGATGGGAAGACGAAGCATTGAAGATCTCGCGATTGAACCCGATGTTTCGATAACGGGAGGAATTATCCCCGTTCTGGATGCTCTCTTTCCACTTGGCTATCCCCATGTTTGGTGGCCTGATCGGTTTTAATATGAACAGTTCAGCCTTTCATTTGAACATTTGTGTATCACGTTTTACGCATAAGGAACTCCATTATGACAACCAAAAAATACAGAGTTGCAGTCGTTGGAGGTGCAGGGACTTGGGGACGCTTCTATCTACGTGCTTACGCCAGCCATCCGGACTGCGAAATTGTCGCGTTAGTAGACCGTGCAAGGGATCGGCGCGATGCCTTCGCTGAACGTTATCAGGTCGAAACCGTCTTTGATACGGTGGACGAACTCTTTGCGGTAGAGGTACCTGACATCGTCTCAATTATTCTACCTGTCGGACATAATCCTGAGACGGTAATCGCTTGTGCCGAGGCAGGTGTCAAGGCGGTCTCATGCGAAAAACCCATAGCTGTTGAACTATCCCAAGCAGATGAGATGGTGCGTGTCTGCCGTGAACGGGGCACCGCATTCGGCTGTGGAACTGGGTATTGGGATGCCCCCTATCTGCTGGAGACAACCGATTGGATCAGGGCGGGCAATATCGGTCAACTGACCGGTGCCGCTATTCCCGGTGGGCTGCCAACAGAAGTATCGGGCGGGGGTTGTGTGCAGCTGACCATGACGCGCCTACTCACCGGTATGGAGGTCGAATGGGCTGAAGGATGGGCACTGCCGCCGCAAGCCGGTTGGATGCCCCCGGTCGACTTTGAAGCGGTGGAGACAGATTCCCCAGCGTACGGTCGCTTAGGATTATCCCCGATAGGATCCCCGAATAAATCGGGACAGGCGGGATTCAAAGAAACCGGTGGGATTGTCTGTGAAATCGTCAAGCCGCAAGCACAACAGAAAGTATTCTGCCCCGTTTCAGTTACTGGAGAAAATGGACGAGTATGGGTTACCTCGCCCCAGCCGATCCTTATCCAAGGTCAAGAGGCGGAGTCAGCGCCAATGCAGCCGGAGTTTCTGGATAGCCCCCGAAAAGATGGGTTTACATCTGCTATTGAACGGCTCATGCGAGCGGTGGATACCGGCGAAGATGCTCTATGCAGTGGGCACGACTACCGGCAGGCACTCGAAATCGCAATCGCCCTGAAACAGTCCGCCCACCACGGGCATCAACGGATCTCCCTGCCGTTGGAAGATCGCTCTCTCAAGATCTATCCCCATCCCTACCGCCTGAAGGGCGGCGATGTGGCTGGCTGGAAAAGCATCGGCTACACAGGACCGCCAGAGGTTGCGTAAAATTAAAAAAATGATGTAGGGGCAACCCTTGTGGTTGCCCTGTAGTTGGGCGTTTTATTGTCCGGCCTCACGCAGGTTGAATTGTGTGTAGGGGCGAGGTTCCCTCGCTGGATGGAACAACGACCATCGTTTCCTACCGAAGGGCGTAAATCCTAAAAATAAAAAATTGATTTGACATCTGATTCATGTATTGAGTACAATAAAAATGAACCTCGTAGCCTTGGTACATTCCGTACCTCCCCCGGGCCTAACAATCCTCTGTTGGGTATCCAATAGGTTCACAATCTAAAATTTATATTAGATTGTCCACAAGGATAAGCTTTGTTGCCTCAAAAAGGAGCACTTTTATGAACAAAGCCGAAAAGAGTACTCCCTCTCTCATTTTTATTTTAGATGATGCCTCTTCCGAAGAAGCTATAAAGCAAGATCTACAAAAAGCTGGTTTTTCCAATGATGATCAAGAGTGGTTGGTCCAGTTTTTTAAACGCTGGGATACTTTTGGCGATCTCAGTGGACCCCATGTATTCAGAGAGCATTTTGAGGACGGTTTAGAAATAGCTCTGAGAATGATAAAGGAAAAGGTTCAAATTGCGAAAGATCGTCAAACCGCTTTGGTGCTTTTCTTCAGTTTAATGCTTGACTTTGGCCCTGGGTCCAACACGTGGTTTTTACCCAACGAGAAGCTTAATCCATCAAACGATCCCTCAAATCATCCTGAGTGGATTGGCGAATTCCAAAGATATGCAAAATTCTGTGCCCAAAGTTTGGATCGGGACAAACTATATGAGTTTTCAAAAAATGCGGTTTTCTACGTTGATGATTTGCTACTATTTCTCTTTCCCGAACCTTTAAAGATAGTTGATCTGGATCTATTAAATCCAATTCAACGCCGTGGGCTGCACTACAACGATTTTACAGATCTTGAACAACTGGAATTCTGGTTAATCCGGCGATTTGAGGCAAATATAGAACGCTGCGACACAATCCGGCTGGATACCTTACTACAACCTTTCTCGGATTTTTCAGAAGACGTTTTAGGAGACAAGATCTTTGGACTACGGAATGCCATCTACCACGCCATGAGTGTTATTCCTAGATCGTTAGATTTGGATCCGTTAAATGACGGGTGGCGGGTTGTTGCACATGAGCTAATTCCGTTCTTGGAGCTTCTTACTGCGAAAGAACCTGATGAGGACCAGGAACGATCACCCTTGCTCAAAGCGTGGTGGCATTTAGCCAATGTAATTTACGGTTGGAGTATGGGTGGATTGGAACCTGAACTCTCTGCGGAGCTGAGGAATCGGTTTGTCGAAAGTGCTTCTCGGCATATTGGAATCTTGCGATCTGTATTAAGGGACACACCTGAAGTCTTTGAGGATGAGGATTCAGCAGGAGCGGTCTCTGATTTTTACCAAGAGGCTTTTTATATTTTGCTAAACTTTGCTCCCCCGTGGAAATGCCTAAAGCCCCTATTGCTCGCTTTCACAGGGATGACCGTGAAAGCAGTCACATCAGATCTGCGATCCTGGCATGAATATGGTGACGAAGAGAAGCTACCTTATCCGTATTCCAACGTAGCACTGTGGATTGCAATCACAATGTATCCGCAGAATCTGCGAAAGGAACTGGATAGGGACCCACACCTACAAGGTTTGCGGGAAGAATTTGCTAAATTTTGTCTCGAGCGTCTTAAAACAAAGGGAAAACAGAAAGTATCCGGCAAGGACAAACAGCTCACCGATAAAGATTTTGTAGAGCCGCGTCCTCCATGGCGACAAGGCTACGTTCAAGCGTTGGCCGCGTTGCGCGTTAACCCCGGTGGGCGGGCGCATCGTACCCTCTTCTGGCTGTCAGAAAATGATCCCGATGAGATAGTCCGTGACTTGGCTAAGAGAGCGCACAAACAGATTCGGCACCTAGACCGAAAGAAAGCCAATCTGGATGTTGGTGCTTCACCTCGGCGACCGCTATTTGAAGCCTTTTGGTGGTTTCGTCAAGCGCATCTGCTGACGCTCGACGACGACATAGAGATTGATCAAGCAGGTGCGATGCGTACTCGCCGAAAGGAACTACATCGAACGCGGGAGGAAGATGACCGCCGCAATTGGGGACGGGCGAAGTAATTGGCTTGTACTATAATAAAGATCGATATCAGGATAAATGGCAATATCATTGCAACATAGCAAGTGAAACATGATCGCTTCGATTGGGAACTTATAGGGTCCCCCTGAAGCGATGAATACCAATAAGATAAGGAGGTTAAAAAATGGCTAAATGATGTTTCTCTCATGATGTCAACGCTTATCGCACATTTTGTTTTATTCCTGCATGCGTCGCACTTCGTGGCTCAGTAGTCACATGCGTGATCCTCTCTAGGATTGTGCTATGGCGCATCCTTTCAAGACAGTCTTAAAATCATTCCACAGTCAAAAGCGAAAGGATTAGAGATGTTCCCCACTACCAATTTACCCAATTTTTTATCGAAAGTTCCATCAGTCAACTTCCATCTCTGGGAACCTTGTAACATGCGATGTGGTTTCTGTTTTGCTACATTTCAGGATGTGAAGCGAGATATGAATCTGCCCAAGGGGCACCTACCAGAGGAAAAGTGTTTCTTGGTTGTTGATCAGTTTGCCAAAGCCGGGTTTGAAAAGGTCACTTTTGCTGGTGGTGAACCCACGCTTTGCCCTTGGTTGCCGAGTCTGATTATGCAGGCAAAGAATCATGGGATGGTTACCTCTATCGTCACCAATGGATCAAAAATCACCGATCAATGGCTGGATAATCTGAACGGAAGTTTAGATTGGATTGCACTAAGTATTGATACTGTTGATCCAGAAAAATTGAAACGACTGGGACGGGCACTCGGTGGCAATAATCCTATAACCCAGGAGAAGTATCTGCATATCGTCAGCGATATAAAGCAGCATGGGATACGTTTGAAAATCAACACTGTCGTAACTTCCGTGACATGGCAGGATGACTTAACTAGTTTCATCCGGTTGGCAAAACCAGAGCGCTGGAAGTTGCTTCAGGCCCTCCCCGTTGAAGGTCAAAACGACGCGCATATTGCCGATTTCGAGATTTCGACAGAGCAATTTGAGGCGTATGTCAAACGCAATCGCGCAATCGAAAATGGTGGAGTTAACGTCGTCCCAGAAAGCAACGAGCTGATGACAAAAAGCTACGTTATGATTGATCCGGCAGGACGCTTTTTTGATAACGCCCACGGCCGCTATAGCTACAGTCGCCCTATTTTGAAGGTTGGGGTTGAGGAAGCTTTGAAGGATGTGTTGATCGATCCCGAACGATTTCGCCGGAGAGGAGGGAAGTATGACTGGTAAATTCATTGTCATCGAAGGACTTGATGCAACGGGTAAATCAACGCTGGTGGAAAAATTGACCAAACGCCTCAATGCAACTCTGCTTCAATGTCCGCCGCGTTTAGAGGCACCCGATTTATCGGATACAGATCTACGTTCCTATTTTGATGACCGTCCTCCCGCACAGCGGCGAGCTTATTACCGGGCGGCGAACCTCATCGCCAGCGAGCAAGCTGAGATAGCACTACAGAACGGTCATGTCGTGATGGACCGCTACTGGACGAGCACAGTGGCCTTTGCTGCACTGGATGACGATTCGGACCTCGATCGGGAATGGGAGGGACGCTATCCGCCGGAACTCCGCAAGCCGGATGCAGTTATCCTGCTTACAGTGGACGAGGAGAACCGCACGAAGCGAATGCGTGGACGCGGTGAACCTGTCACAGATGAAGAGCAAAACCTCGCCGAAGACATGGTCCACCGTGAAGATGTACTTCGGATGTACCGGAGTTTTGATCCAATAGAGATTGATACTAGTAATCTCGACCCCGATGCCGTGCTTGAGGTTGTGTTCGCAGCTCTCCACAAGTCACACATCATTGCGTGAATTCGTTCTGGAACGTTTCACGCATAACAGAAACGCTGTCGCCTCAATTGGGAAGCTATAGTGTCCCCTATGGGGCGATGGATACCAATGAGAAAGAAGGTGAAAAAATGGCTAAAGCAAGAGGAGGTCGCAGCGGCGGTAAAGGTAGTAGCCGTAGTGGTGATAAAGGCGGAAGCCGTGGAAATCTTGGTTGGCCCAACAAAAAGGGAAATGGGAACAAGACCGGTCCACGAGATAATGCCCCTCCAAAAGGCAAAAGCAAGTAATTGGGGTAGAGGTTGATCTGCGATCGTTTTTTATCAGGTCAACCTCTCAACCCACATTTCGTTTCATCTAGTTGACGCTGAGTATTTTGAGGCCCCTAGGTGCCTCTCCTCCGATCCTCTTTGAGGATTGTACTATGACGCGTCCCATCAAGGTCTAGATAGCAATAACCTGATGCTAGATCATTACACGATAGGAGATTTAAGATGAACATTATTTTTTTGGGCGGTGCAAACGAAGTAGGTGCCTCGGGCACATTAATTGAGATTGAAGAGCGAAGGATTTTGGTGGATACGGGCATCCGACAGAACGTCAAGCAGGATAAGCAACTGCCTGACTTAGATAAGATAGGAAAAGTTGATGCGTTCCTATTAACACATGCACACACCGATCATACGGGGGCGTTACCAGAATTCGTGCGCCGTTGGCCATGTGTGAAGGGGTATTGTACCCCTGCAACGAAGCGCATTACGCGGAGGCTGTTGGAAGACAGCAGAAAACGGGCGGAGCGTGAAGAACAAGAGGGGAAAGAATGCTTGTTTACCCCCGAAGAGATTGACACAGCATTGGACTACTTAGATTTTATGGAGACTGTGCCGTGGAATATACCTGTAAAGATTTGTGACGGTGTGACAGCTACATGGATTCGTGCCGGGCACATTCTGGGTGCTGCAATGATTCACATCAAGGGTAAGCGGGAAAGTATCTTGATGACAGGTGATGTGTCGGTCACCAATCAGAAAACCATTCCGGGCATGTCAATGTCGGCTCTGCCATACCAACCCGACGTGATGGTAATGGAGTCAACTTACGGTGATGGTCAGCATAAGGATCGTGCAAAGGAAGAGGAGCGGCTTGTCTCAGACGTAGCCGAAGTGATTGAAGCCGGCGGCAAGGTGCTAATCCCGGTATTTGCGATTGGACGTTCTCAGGAGGTTCTCCTGATTTTGAAACATGCGATGCAAAAGGGAGAGATCCCTGAATTTCCGGTGTATGTTGATGGAATGGTGACAAAGGTCAATGACATATATGCCCGTTCATGTTTTACCGATGAACTGTTGCCCTCCTTGAAAGGCGAAGTGGAACACGGTAAGGACATCTTTTATTTAGATGTTATAAAACCAGTGTCAAAAAGTGTTGACCGAGATAAGGTTTCGTCGTGGGATCCGTGTTGTATCGTGGCATCTTCCGGGATGTTAATCGGTGGTCGGTCAAGTAGCTATGCTAAGCACCTAGCCGGGGACCCTAAGAACATGATTGCCATTACAGGCTATCAGGCTGAAGGGGCCCCCGGACGCGCGCTGGAGGATCTGGCAAAAGTGGAAGAGTCTACAGAGCAGGTATGGACATTGGACAATGAAACATCCGTGCCCGTGAAATGTCAGGTGCCGAAAAGATATTCTCTTTCAGCACACGCAGACAGGGGCGAATTGACGTGGTTGGTTGAGGCGGTGCAACCGCGTAAGTTATTTCTTGTCCACGGTGTTCAGGATGCGCGCAAGAAATTGGCTGCATCTGTGCGCGAAAGGCTTCCAGCAGTGGATGTGCAACTTCCTAAAAATGGCCGGCCATACACTGTGGAGAAATGGCCTGGCATTGCGGGCAAAGGACAATCGTCAAGTGACAGGATACCCGCCACTTTGTTTGCCTTTCTGCAAAGGATGGGTTGGCAAGGACCATTTAGCGTCCGGGAATTAACCGAGATATGGTTCGGTACGGAAGCAATAACACCAACGCTGGTGAGTTTCTTCCGATGGTGCTTGTCGTTGGATTCTCAATTTTTTGAACGCAGGTCAGGCGATTTATTTCATCCGCGGCACCTTGCTTAAATGCCGTAAACCTTAAAGAAGTGCCCCGACAAAAATCGCCGGGGCACTTCTTTAGGTTGCCGACAAAGGTAATTTAAGCAGACAATTCTTTAACGCTCATGTTAAGAATTAGTGCAACAGCACCGACTCGCCTCAACAACCGTAGGCGGGGCATCTTGCCCCGCTCTTAACGCTTTCACCGTAACTGCACTCTGTTTTTACATGAGCCTTCTTTAATAACACTTAAAAAAACCAAAAAAAGCATTGACAGCATTTTAACAATAGTATAGGATAAGTGATTGTGTGGGCTACGAGTGCTCAGCTCGAAGCCCACAGAAGCAAAACGAGATAGAGCTCGAATCGCTTCGTGATTGAAAGGTGCGCTAACACCTGCCAATCCTCTATAGTATAACCCTTTATGCTATTGACTTCAATCTGAAAAGAAAAAGGGGCTGCGCGATTCGGGAAATTCCCTGAGCGCAGCCCCTTTTTTATTTTCAGGTCAAGATGATAGCAATAGGAAATATGTTATGATTAGAACTGACTACAAACTTTTTCTCATGCTTATAATTTTTTCCCTACTAGGTTGTGGAGAAAGCCTCTTCAAGTCAGAAGAACAACCCCCAGATTCAGCAGTAACAACAGAACATACCCCAACAATTACAATCGGAAAACTATCAAGTGAAAGAGTCGGAGAACATCCAATAAGCGGAGAGAAGATTACCTGGATTTTACACGCTGATCTTGCACCTCGCAACGACACACTCGTACTTGTAAGCATACCAACAAGCAACAACCAAAGTACTGACCAATGGGTAATAATCCCTAAATTCAAACCCACCTCTGAGCGTTTCACCGACACAATCTACGAGGGAGCTATAGAAATAATCCCACTCCCTATGACAGTGATAGCAGGCGAAGGAGAGACCGTTGATACTATAAATCTAAAACAAAACACACCAGATAAAACAAGAACCGGCGTAAAGATACCAAACGACTTCATATTCCCACTATACACCGTCGGAAATCCATCACAAATCCTATGCGACGACTGTAATGCAGCTGCACTACCAACACCCGAACAACCGCCAACCAACAACAACCCACTACCCGAATCATTACCAATCAATCAGCCTGCAACCATCAGTCCACCACCGCCCGAACCACCAATAGAGATGCCAATCCAACCTACCCCCCAGCTAACACAGCCACAAAACACAACAGCACCCACTGACACAACACCACCCACACTAATCAGCGGCACCATAACAAATGGCAGCATAAACGTCAACCATGCGCTAATAAACCAAGCAGGCAAACTCGAGTTCACATTCAACGAACCTATAACAGGTCAAGGAAAGATAACCGACGCATTCGGAACCAACCTACTATGGAGGACAGCTATAAGAGCAAACACCCTAACACTACACCAAGGAACAGGAGGCAACCTAGTTGGAGGTCTAACATACACTATCGAGCTAAATGTTCAAGACGCATTCCGCAACAGTAGCTTACTAGGAATAATATTCGTAACAACGATAAAGTAATAGCCTAGGACCTGACAAACAACCACCTATCAGAAAGGAGCTCATTATCTCTCGGAAACGTGTGAACACCCTCCTACTCTGTAGTATCGTAACCATTCTTCTTGCCATAGGTATCCTTGTGTGGCTAGGCTGTACTTTTCACTCACAACAAAGCTCTACACAACAAAGCCCGAGTCTTTGCTCAGATTACGTAAACCGGACAACAATTGATATTATTCCACTAATTATGCACAGTCCCAGCTACATAGACAGGCATTTACAACACCTGGACACCCAAACTATCATAGATACTGAGCAACTTCAGCATACAAATTATCTCCTTGATGATGGTTCACGTCTTAAAGTTACTTATCGTGACGGGTACTCCATCGGATTCACACTCTATCACAGCCATCCCTTCAACACCGCCTTAAAATCGCTTGAGCCACTGGGATTCTTAAAATGGGAAGTAACAAACGAAGAAATCCTTCCATACTCACACAGTTGGGACTTTGTAACAAATGAAGGCAAAAAACTCAAAATCTACGCAATGCGTGACGCCGATTTTGAATGCTGGACCTTCACCCAAGCATTTGTTATCAGCAGATTAGAATGACATATTATCCACTTCGATCTGAAGTGCCAACGTTAATTTGGACTACAAATCTTGGACGTTAAGACAAGTATTTTTGTTCAAATACCAGTAACTTTGGCCCCCGCAAAGTTGCCAAAGTCCCCCTGCTTGTGTTTGCATCCCGATCCTTCGGGGTGGGTCTCGGACTCACGGAACGGAGGGGATTTAGGGGGGATCTGTACATTATCGAAAATGTGTCAGTAATTCTAACATCTACTATACGGAGGTCTAATCAAACAACTCCTCAATAACACTCCCATCATTCACCACCCGAATCGGGCGCCCGCCTCTGGAATAGTTTTGATCCTCCGAATCAATGCCGAGCGAAAAGCAGAGCGATGCAAACAGGTCGGGAACAGAAACAGGCCGGTCCACAACCTCCAACCCATCTTCACTGGTAGCACCAATCACCTGTCCTCCACGAATTCCGCCTCCCCCAAGGACAACGGACCAACCGTTAGGGAAATGGTCTCGCCCGTCATTCTCGTTAATTTTCGGAGTCCGCCCAAACTCACCGAGCCATAGAACGATAGTTTCATCCAGCAAGTCCCGATCGGCAAGATCTTTCACAAGCATTGAGAAGGCGGGGTCGAGTGTTTCGAGCAGGTTTTTGCTGCGCTCAAAGTTATTGTTATGGGTATCCCAGCCATCAAGCGAAACTTCGACAAATTTCGTGCCTGCCTCAACCAATCGCCGTGCCATCAGGCAGCCATCTCCGAATTGATTCATACCGTAGGCTTCTCTGATGGCTAACGGTTCCTGTGAGAGATCGAACGCCTTCACGTTTGGAGAATTAATCAACTTGTCCGCTTTTTTGTAGATAGCTTGATGCGCTTCTGTGCTCCTATTCGCATGTTTCTTGAGGAAATCCTTTTCCAGGTCTGTCAACATCCGGAGCCGCTGCTCAAATCGACGCGCATCCATCTGCGGGGGATATTTGATGTCCTCAATCGGTTTCATCGGATCGCTAACAACAAAGGGGTCATGTTCAGCACTGAGAAACCCGCTCGTAAAAGCGGGAGCGTTGATATTGACGCAGTTCGGGAGTTCAAAATCTTCATCGTTCAGATAGTGCGAGGCGATAGAACCCAAGGTTGGGTGCGTCACAGAGCCGGTTGGCGCGTAACCGGTGTGGAGCAGATAGCGCGCCCGTTCATGATTTCCCTCACGCGTAACCATCGATCGGATAATCGACAGATGGTGGGCTTGTTCCGCGAGTTGAGGCAGATGTTCGGAAAACTGAATACCTTCCACGCTTGTGGGAATCGCTGCGAATGGTCCAGCGTTAAGCGTATCCGGTTTCGGGTCAAAGGTATCCAATTGACTCGCACCACCATTCATGAACAGGACGATACAATGTTTGGCGCTCGCTGTTATCCCCTCAACTGGGGTCCACGCCAACGATTGCAGATGCCGCATCGCAATCAGCCCTAAGAAACTGCTCACCCCAACTTTAAGGAAATAGCGTCTTGAAACATCTTTCTGCTGGGGATCAAGTGTTTCACATTCATGTACTCCAACTTGTGTGTTCATCTTTCTATCCCTTGGTAAACTGAGTGATGATGAGCACGAGGAGGGTGATCCAGACCGGCACCATCATACCGACCATCCACTTGAAAACATCTGTGATTCGTCTTTCGAGTCGTGTTTCCAGTGCACTCATCCGTGTTTCCAGTGCACTCATCCGTGTCTCAAGTCGTGTTTCCAGTGCACTCATCCGTCCTTCTAACGAACCGAGACGCTCGTTAATCTGGTTCAACTCACCGCGCATTTGATTAACATCTTTGGACACTTGTACCACCAGATCGCTGAGGTTTTGAACCATATTTTTGAGTTCAGTTGTTTCGGGATTGATTTCCATGATAAGTAGTTCTCCTGTTGCCTTTATTTTACTAATTATGGTGAACTTTAGAATTACTTGGACACGCTGTACCGGTGCTGTTTGTAACTGCGCCTACCAAACATGGGGAGCGAAAGTGTCTACATATTTTTATAATTCACTATAAACTGATTGATGTCTCGCATTGCACATCTAATGATTCAGCGCAAATTCGGCAGAATTGAGCAGTGCCCAGTAGAGATCTTCATACGCGAGCGCGTCGTTGCGATATAGGCTTGACCGCAGGTATCGGTCGAAATAGGTCCTTTCTGAAGTCCGGGGGTAACGTGAAAGGGTGGTAAGGTAAATCTGATCGAGTCGAGCCCGTTTGCTGCGCTGGGTTTTGAGGATGTGGTGGAGTAGACCACCCCGCGCTTTGTGGTTTCCACTATCATTGACCAACGATCCATTAATCATCATCAATGCTTGCGGCACCGTGCCGTTAAACGCTTCGACCTCTTCCATCTCTCCGTTATCAATCAGAAAAAGAAATCGTTCCAAATAGCGCTGTTTCATATTCTCCAGTTGGCCACGATCTCGCCGTTTTTGCAAACGTTCAAATCCTGTTGATTCAAGCATCGAATAGAAGAACTGCTCCGCGGTCAACGGTTTAACGTAGGCATGCGAATAGTAAAGATCGTCATACTGATTGCTTTTGTTCGTCTCAGAGGTGCGTTGATAGGCTTTGGTGTTGAGGATGGTTCGCGTCAGGTATCGGAGATCATATCCGTGGATCATAAAATCTTCCGCCAACCAGTCGAGCAATTTGGGATGCGATGGCGGATACTCCTCTCCGAATCCGTCTAACGGTTCTACAAACCCTTTCCCCATGAAGTGTGCCCAAATCCGATTGACGATGGCGTGGCAGAAGTGCGGATTATCCTTAGCGGTTATCCATTCACTCAAGGCAAACCGTTGTTTAGTTGGTTGTGTCTTGGGCTGCTTGCCGTCAAGGAAACTTGGTGGGATGCGTTCATGAGTTCCCGGTATACGGACCGATCCCCTAGGGACATTTTTCAAGATACGGTCTACGACGCGCCTTCCGCCATCCTCTTCCGCTTCGTAGATTCTTTCGAGGCGGGTGTTGGCAAAAAACGCTGCCAGCCCGTAGAAGTCCTCCTGATACCACGCTTCAGTCTTGTGGTCATGACATTGCGCACACTGCATCGGCAACCCAAGGAACAACCGGGATGTGTGAGAGGCGAGATCCACCGGCGAGAGATTGTAGCGTAGCAGATAGTTCCCCGCACCATTCTCCTCTACACTACCCTCCGCTGTGATGAGGGCTGTAACAAATTGGTTATAAGGCATGTTTTGCGCGAGACTTTCACGTATCCACCCCTCCAATCCCATGCGTTCCTCTCTGTTACTATCGTCTCTCCCAATGAGCCAGTTGGTCCACAGGCGTGTCCAGTAGTCGAGATAAAGTTCACTTCCAATTAGTTCGTCAATCTTTTTTTTACGTTTATTCTTAGAACCATCTTCGAGGAAACCGACAACCGCTTCAACGGTAGGAATTTTACCCGTCAGATCGAGATGTACGCGCCGCAAAAATTCAGCGTCACTGGACTGTTTCGATGGTTTAATCTCTTGCTCTTTCAACCGGGCATCAATATGTCGATCTAAATGCTTCGTGCCAGACCAAATCCGTCCCTCAACGCTACTGCTGATTGCCCACAGTATAATACTCGCACAAACGCAAATTAATAAACCATGCGGTAGGTTGCGGCGTGTCTGAAATAAAGATTTCATCATCTTTACCCACTTCCTTTTAATGCTAATTTTCATACATCTCTGAGCGGATAGAGCACCATTGCTCCAGCCAAACAGAAGTCCAACATACTGCCACAGCTTAATTCACAATAGTCGCACCCGAGCACGGGACCTATCTGAACCAATCATAATGAAGTCCCAATGAGCGGTCTTTGAGCGGCAGGTCAACCCGCGTCCCTCCTTGTGCGGAGGACTCCTTCAGTCCGAGCTCAACCTCAAGCGCCATCGCGACCCGTCTGCCCGAATTCTTTGGTTCATCAAGCCTACCTTCGAGGCAGTCTATGACATCAGCTAAACCATAGACGGCGTTATATCCGCCAACAAATTGGGGTGAGGGCCACGGCATCTCTACACGCCGCGTTCCTTCGGGGGTATCAATGTCCTGCCATAACCGCCAACCGCTCGGATGCCCTGAATGAAATTGAATCTCGCCATCAGTACCGGTCAACCGAATGACACCCGCACCCGCTCTGAAATGGATCGATGTGCCCTCCACAGTAACCGCCATTCCTTGTCCAGTGAACTCGTTACTACCCGATTCACGTTGCGGTTGGTCGCCGACACCGATAACCCATGCAGGTGGACTGTCAACAAAGTAGGACCAATATTGCTTCTGTGACGTTAGTGTTTCTGTCTCAATGGAGAGCAGCGCGCCAATCGCACCACCGTTGACGAGTTCCTTTGCTTTAGCATAGGAGGGATGGTTCACTGGGATAGCACCGCAGCAGAGTGGTACACTAGCACTGGCACATGTCTCGACCATCCGGTCGGCTTCCTCTAACGTATGCGCCATCGGTTTTTCCGTTGCGATGCCCTTCACGCCGCAGTCAACTGCTAAACAGGTCAAATCAGAACGACCTTTCGTGTTAGTGGCAATGGCGACAATGTCAAGTGCTTCCGCGTGCAACATCTCAGCGGCGTCGGTATAAAGTGTCACCTCGCCGTAGCGTTCACCAAATGCTTTCAACCGTTTTCCATCTCGGTCTGTGCCAGCGACTAAGTCTGTCTCCGGTCGATCCCATATCGCTTCCGCCCAGCTATGAGGCACATTCCCGTCTCTGTAATACTCATGAAGGTGAAATTTGCGGTGTATATCGAGTTCAGGCGTGGGGCGATCTACATCATCGACATGGTATGGATCCCAGATCCGCCCGGCAAGGTCGGACAGCATTCCCATCCAACCCAATCCGATAACCCCGGCGCGGTACTTTGACATGTCCCTCTCCCTCTCAGACGCATTTACAACTCGCTCCACCATCGACGACCAGTTCCGTTCCAGTGATGTATTTCGCTTCATCCGAGGCGAGGAACAGAGCCGCGTACGCCACATCCCAGGCGTCCCCCATCTTTCCCGTTGGACAGAGAGCATTCCGGACCTCGATCATTTTCTCTACATCCCCATCCGCGTAGGTGTCGACAAGCGACTTAACGACCATCGGTGTGTTCATGAAACCGGGCAGAATACTGTTGGCTCGGATGTTCTGTTTTGCATACTGGATGGCAATGCTCTGGGTGAACTGCCTGATTGCTCCTTTGGTTGTACTGTAAGAGATGTAGGGCACCCCCAGCCATCGGATACCAGCGATAGAAGAGATGTTCACGATAGCACCACCGCCCTGTTTTTCCATCTGGGGAAGTACATATTTGCAGGTCAAGAAAATACTCTTGAGATTGACATTGTTGACCAGATCCCAACTCTCTTCGCTCGCCTCAACAGGACCGCCAACTTCAAGGATACCAACGTTATTGTGGAGGATGTCAATGCGTCCATAGGTTTCAAGGCAGCGTTCCACCATTCCCTCAACCGCTTCAGAATTGGAGACATCTGTCTGATGAGCAGCGCAGTCCCCTCCTTCTTGGTCGATGATTTCCTTTGTCTCTTCGGCGGCGGCAAGGTTAATGTCAACTGCAAAGACTTTCGCGCCTTCGCGTGCGAAAAGTACAGCGGTCGCCTTGCCGTTTCCCCAACCCGGTCCAACTGACCCCGCGCCGGTTACAATTGCCACCTTGTCTTTTAAGCGATCGCCCATAGATTTTTCTCCCCATAGTTTAAGCCACGCATACATGGACGGCTGTCCCGAAAACGCGCTGTACTGTCATCGCTGCCCTTTAGAATAGGGATTGGTCGAGAACCTGTATCATGATTGAATTCATTCATACGAGCATGTCCCGCACAATTCCCAGAAAAAGCGGATCGCCTGCTCCGAAAGAGCATTCCTAGCAATGATAGCACAGAAATTACGGTCCCGGTGTCTTCGCACAGCGAAAACCTGTAGTTTTGCTCATGGCTGGGGCATCAAAAAGGTTGCGACTCGCGACTCGTAATTTGTTATCTGCGCTGCTCCACGAGCCACCACGCGTTACGCGAGGATTGTCAACATTTACGAAATCGTCATTCATAAATGTAATCAACTTACCAGCTAACGGGTTGCTTTCCTCACTCACAGCGTAAAACTTAGCATCGTATTCATCAGCACACCATTCCCAGACATTTCCTCCCATATCATACAAGCCGTAGTCGTTTGGAGGGAAGTTGCCAACAGGAGCAGAATTGTCCCATATATCTTTACCACCTTTGCCTTTATAGTTGGCGTCGTCGTGGGTGATTGTATCACCCCAGGGATAACGCGCTCCAGGGCGCCCACCGCGAGCGGCGTATTCCCATTCTGCCTCAGTCGGCAGTCGTTTGCCAGCCCATTGGGCATAGGCAGCAGCATCCAGCCACGCCACACCCACGACGGGTTGGTCAGGTGCATTGAAGGCGGGGTCGTCCCAAAAGTCTGGTGCCTTGTGTCCCGTAGCGTCAAGGAACTGTTTGTATGCAGCATTAGTTACTTCAGTCGTATCTATATAGAAAGAATTAACAGTAACCATGTGAACCGGTAGCTCGTGAGGTAAACCTTCCCCAAAGGGATCCCCCATCTCAAACGTGCCGGTGGGAATCAGCAGCATTGTTGTACCATCGTTTTCGGATACAATCTCTGGTTCGGCAGTGATACTTATCACTTTTTCTTCTTCCACTGAGATAGGGCTCGGAGCACCATTGCGTACCGTTAGGGTAATTGTATACTCCCCAACGCGCTCGTAAGTGTGTGATGCCGTGAGTTCCTCGCCAGGTTTTGTCTGCTGTCCGTCTCCCCACTCCCATTTTAATTCGGAAATCCCGTAATGTGTATCGCTGGATTGACTGGCATCAACCGTTATCTGTCCGCCTAACAGATCGCCCACATCTTCGGCGGCAACTTCAAATATTGCAATCAGTTCATGTCCAAGTGGATTGACTACAATCTCTAGTGTTCTGTTCGAGGAGTTCCTAACAAAACCAGCCTCACCTTCTCCTTGATACAAAGCCGTTCCATCTTTTAGCACTTCGACTGTTACTATCTGACTCGGTCCATAATGAACTTCACTAAGAGTAATTTCCTCAACTGGCTGGTTTGTCGGCTCGATAGACAGATTTTCTTCCGTCGTGATTGTTTCCACATTGGGTCCGGTAATTGTAATTCGTACCGCGTATTCCCCTGCTTCTTTTAGGTTTGAGAAATTGATTGGAATGATTGCTGCGATTTCATCTTGAATTTCATCATCCCCGCCGCAACCGAACAAACATAGAGTAAGGCTGACATATATAAGTGTTATTAAAACTAAAATGAATTTCACTATTGGCTCCTCTGTATTAAATGGTTTCAATATTTTTACTGCTAAGTATATTGTGTTAGATATCTCTCCCGTTCGACGACCTGCTCCAGGTGGTACATTCTTTCAGCCGAAGCGGTCTGGCGCATGATCTCGGAGTGGACACTATGCGATCTTGGGTAGTATCGCGGCTTCCCATCCCGCTGGAGGTAACCGTCCAGTTCAGCAATCTCGGTGTCTGTTTTAGCTCGACTTGCCACGTTGAGGTCAAAATGGCGACGGCTACGTCCACCACCGAATGATGCGTGGTAAATATTATGGTTGAAAACGACAACGTCACCCGGTTCGGTTTCAACCGCGACGCACGGAACATCGTTTCCATCAATACCCAATGCCTCGTTTGCGTGACGCACCTCCTCAATACGCTCCCGCCATTCCCCAAACAAATGACTTCCCGGTATCACGCGAATGCATCCTGTATCGCGTGTAAGTGGATCAAGATAGAGATGAAACTTGGCGTAGAGTCCAACCCTGTGTGCTCCGTCGGAATGCCAGCCGGTATCCCCACTGTAGTAGTTCCCATCACCACCTACATAGTTAAAATCCTTCCCTAACAGTGCCCCAATCACTTCAAGCACTTTCGGGTGGTCCAAAAGAGTACAGAGTCGCTCGCTCTGATCGATAAAGGGAACGATCTGGGATCGCCCTGTTCCATCATGCACCACGCCCTTCTTTTCAAAGACTGCTCGATGTTCCTCGGTCATCCACTTGATCTCTGCCGTTAATAGGTTGGGAAGATAGAGATAACCGAACAAATTGAAAAATTCACATTGCGCTGATGCCAATGCCACGGCACACAACCCCTTTCCTACAGCTTGCCAATATTAAGTAACGTTGTATGGGACCGTTCTTCATGGCTCAACCTGTTCTCACTTCCCATCAGAGACTCACTAGTGGAAGTACAAACCATCGGGATTTCGTTCTTCTCTATGAGTGATGATTTAGCGTTTAAATGCCATAAGACCGATTAGCGGAGGGTTGGACAGGAACTCATCCCAAAATAAGTTGCCCCGCTGAATGGGTGCTAGCTGGAGATCTACCCATTTAAAATCGGTAAACCCTGCCTCTTGAAAAGCCCATTGATAGGTCTCTGGCGCGAGGTAAAAATTCTTGAACTCAAACTGCTTCCCGTCTTCATTGATAAGCTTATATAAGATTGCATCTCCTTCCTTGGGAGGAGATGTGCACTCTTTTTCAAATCCATATTTGGCAAAAGAAGCTGTGCCTTTAGGGGGATTCCGAACGTTGTCATTAACCCCAACAAATCGCCCTGCCGAGCGTAGTACATTATAGCTGACTTGGCAAAAGCGAAGGAGTTCTTCTTTCGTTTTAGCGTAATTCAAGAGGTACATTGCCACAACGAAATCAACCGGTTCAGCTCGTTCAAGTTCCGCCACATCTCGATTTACATATTTGCACCCTAAAGGGTAGTCCTTTTCTTCCTTTTCCGCCAATTGGATCATTTCAGCGGAGATATCAACACCTGTAACTTCAGCAGCCTCTGCCTGCTTAATCTTCCGAGTATAAAATCCCTCACCACAAGCCAAGTCTAAGACGCTTTTCCCTCGAACCTCCCCTAGCATTTCAAAAAGAGAATATTCTTCAAGATACTTCCGAAATGATAGCTGTTTGGAGTCCCTATAGGCTTCAGCAATGTCGTCATATTCATTTTTCGCTTGGGACATGAGTCATATCTCTATCAATTGAACTTAGTGATTGGCAAGTAACGTTTTTGTGCCAAGAAAAAAGGACTGTTTTTCCCAGTCCCTTTATCTTTCCTAAAATCCGAGTGTCTTCCTGACCACATTCTGTAGTGGTTCACCCGCTTTATACCGCCTGATATTATCGCAGAAAAACTCGATAGTACGACGTGGGCGGTGCTGTGACCCGCCAGCAGCGTGCGGCGTGAGAATCACGTTTTCCATGTCCCACAAAGGACTATCCTGCGGAAGCGGTTCAATTTCGGTGACATCCAATCCTGCGGCAGCAATCTTTCCCTGTTTGAGAACTTCAATGAGGGCAGGTTCATCAACAATTGGACCGCGAGCAACATTGATGAAATAAGCACTCGGCTTCATTAGAGCGAGATTTTCAGCGTTAATTAAGCCTCGTGTCTCATCTGTGAGTGGGCATGCAATCATCACCACGTCGGAACGACTCATAAGATCTGGTAGTTGATCAATCGGCATCAGTTCGTCAACCACATCGGGTTTATCTGTGCGGTAGGCATCAACGGAGAGGACGTACATCTCAAAACCTTTGGCGCGTCTTGCCATATGCTGGCCAATCCCACCCATACCAACAATGCCAATCGTGAAGCCGCCAAGTTCGATCATGGGTCTTCCACCGCCCCATTTACGTTGGTCCTGATTCCGAGTGAATTGGTCGATGCCCCTTGCGATCGCAAGTAGCAGGGCGAAGCCTTGATCCGCGACGTGAGAGCCATACAGCCCCGCCGCATTGGTCAGAATAACATCGCTATTTATAAGTGCAGGATGCAGTGTGCTATCCATCCCTGCGCTAGAGGATTGGATCCACTTCAGTTGCGGTATCTGCTTAAACAATTCCTCGCTACAACCGCCAAAAAGAATTTCTGCGTCTGCAGCTTCCCTAACATATTCTTCTTCAGAGTTTGCAAATACAACAGTATCTTCCTCACCCGCAGCATCCCGGATAATTTGATTCAGTTCTTCATTTGAATTTGGTCTTTGTACCAAAATTTTCATGTACTGCCTCCGTTGAAAAAATCAAAAAACCAATAAAATAGAAAAAAAGCAATTTCCCATTTTCCAACATTTTCTTTCTGCTTTATTTCCACGGTGGAACTTCAGGTAACAACGCTTCAAACTCCTCAATCAACTCGGTCTCATACGTTCCAGCATATTCGTTGTTAAAGAATTTATCCATGCCTACATCCACGAGACGTTCCCACGATTCCTCCTCGTGTCCCGGATTGACGGGAAAAAAGAGAGCACCAACATCCCGTGCAGCTTTCAGATCACCCGGAGCATCGCCAATCATCAAGATGTGATTTGATGGATACCTTCCTTTTGCTGTTAGCGTGAGATGCTCCGTCTTTGAACCCATCTCCTGTCCTGCAATCACTGCGACATATTGATCGATATTGTGTTCAGTCCACTCCCGTTCGAGTGCCTCGTTGGGAGTTGCTGAAACCACAATCGCATCAGCGCGCCCCCGTAGGCTTTGCAGCGTCTCACGCACGCCGGGGAAGGGAGGTAAGTTGTGGACGATCTCAGAGATGGTTTCATTCACAGCAAGGCTCCACTCAAGGACTCGGCTCAACTCATCCCGTTGTGCGCCCGTGGCATTTTCAACCACCATTTTCAGTGTCGGATTACCGAGTTTAGTTTCTGTTTCTGCCCATTTTCTAAGATATGGAAAATCTGGCACTGAAACACCTGCCCGTTGCACCTTCGGCATTTCCCTAAGAAAATCGCAAACAAGGAGGATTGCTTTGAACCGATTACAACCGCGCGTTTGGGAGTAAAGATTCACAAAATCCCACGCTTGATGAACTTGTCTCGAAACAGCAGGAAGCCCGAAGTGTTTAATCAAGCTGACGCTGAAGCAGTCGTTGTGCTTAACTTCCATCGAATTGAACGCACAGCCGTCCGAATCAATTCCGACAAAATAGTCATGCTTCGGTTGGAAATTCCTTAACGCTGCCGCTGCATCTTGAGCCATTCAATTCTCTCCCTTCAATTTGGACTATGGGAGGACCATGCGTTTAAGTTTACTCATGAATCCCTGGATCCTATTTTATTCAACAACCACTTCTGGTCTGCCTTCCACCATCCATTCCGTGTGGAAGACGGTGGGCTGCCCATCCGCCCCTACAACTGTTTCACCATCGGCATCGATCCGGTTGTACGTGTGTGCGCCAAAGTAATCCCGTTGCGCTTGGATGAGGTTGGCGGATACACGAGCGCTGCGGTAACTATCGAAGTAAGCTAATGCTGAGCTACATGCAGGTATTGGAATACCGAGCTGCATAGCGGTTGCGACCACATGACGCCAGTTGTCCTGAGTCCTTTCAATAACCTCAAGGAAGTAGGGATCAAGTAACAGATTTGGCAAGTCAGGGTCGTTCTCATAAGCATCGGTGATGCGATGAAGGAAACGGGCGCGAATGATACACCCACCGCGCCAACCGAGAGCGATTGTTCCAAGATCGAGATCCCAATTATACTCGCTGCTCGCTTCACGCATCAACGCAAATCCTTGAGCGTAGGAGCAGATTTTGGAGGCATACATAGCATCGTGAATAGCCTCTAATAGCGCCGATTTGTCACCTTCATACTGTCCACTGGGACCACGGATAATTTTCGAGGCTTTGACCCGCTCATCCTTAACCGCCGAGATACAACGCGCGAAGACCGCCTCTGCGATGGTTGGAGCAGCAATGCCGGTATCTAGAGCAGAGATACTTGTCCATTTTCCGGTTCCCTTTTGTCCCGCAGCATCGAGGATAACTTCCACGAGAGGTGCACCCGATTTATCCGCCTGTGTAAAAATATCAGCCGTAATCTCGATTAGGTACGAATCCAGTTCACCTTCATTCCATTTCTTGAAAGTTTGATGCATTTCTTCGGCACTCATGCCAAGGACCTGTTTCATCAGGGCGTACGCTTCACAGATGATCTGCATGTCTCCGTATTCTATGCCATTATGCACCATTTTGACATAGTGTCCTGCACCGTCAGGACCGATGTGAGAGACACACGGAGTACCATCGACTTGGGCCGCAATCTTTGTGAAAATAGGTTCAACAAGCGCATAAGCTTCAAGATCACCACCGGGCATCATCGCGGGACCATATCGAGCACCTTCCTCACCACCCGATATTCCGGTTCCCATAAACCTTATTCCCTTAGTTGTGAGATTCCTGCTACGGCGGATGGTGTCTTGGAAATTCGAGTTTCCTCCATCAATAATCAGATCGCCTTCTGAGAGATGTGGTGTTAATTCGCTGATACATGCGTCAACCGCGGCACCAGCCTGCACCATTAAGATCATTTTCCTTGGGGTGCTCAACGACTCAATGAATTCTTCAATTGAATGTGTTCCAACAACATTCTTATCTTTTGCCCCTCCTGTGATGAAATCATCCACCTTTGAAACAGTCCGATTGAATACCGAGACCCGAAACCCTTGACCCTCCATATTGAGGGTTAAATTTTCGCCCATCACGGCTAATCCAATGAGCCCAATGTCAGCTTTTGCCATCTTTGGCTCCTCCTATAAATAAGCAGCATCAAATGATTCGGATATGATACATCACTCGCCTAACGCGGTCAACTGAAAAAACTGTGTGCGGAGTTTAAGGAGTAAAGTAGATTTTTCATCTTGACACACGGTCTTCTTTTTGATATGCTTGCATCGTTCCTACAAGATCGAAATCCAATACATACTGAGCGACCTTCAAACTGCTCGATCAGCACCCGATAAATCGGCGCAATGAGGGCATTTGTGGGCTCCTGTTTGATTATGTAGGAATGTGCTAAGGGAGCTTATAAGTTGTTAAAACGAAATGAAGATGTTATGTTAATGGAGTGGTGTCTATTAATCCAGAAGCAGGATAGGTTAGAGGAGGGATAATACAGGCGAAACAGTCGAGCATGACAAGAAAGTGCTTGAGCCTAAAACAGAGGGAGGGTGATCCGTAGTGCTTACCGATCCAATTTGATAATTCGCACACCGTCGAATAGGTTAGGCTTGAAGGTAATGGCGAAGCAATTTTCTCAAATTCCGGTGTGCGTGGAAGAGATGTGCTTTCACAGTACCGCTCGAACGCCCCAAAGTATTAGCAATCTCTTTGAGCGAAAGGCCTTCCCAGTGGCGGAGAATGAAAATTTCACGCTGTTTAGGAGCCAATTGCATGATTGCCCTGCGAAGATAGGTCAATAGCTCTTTGTCTTCAACCGCTTGCGTTGGAGGTCTCAGGTTGACATCCGGGATGTTCATCATCGGCAGGTCATCGGACTCCAGGGCATAATTCACCGTTTCACGCCGGGCGTTCTTACGCAAGAAATCAATGCAAAGATTGACCGTAATACGATAAAGCCAGCTATAAAACTGAGACTTTCTCTTAAAATCTGAGAGTCCTTGATAGGCTCTGATAAAAGCATCCTGAGTAATATCTAGGGCATCTTCGGAATTCGGAACAAAACGTTGAGCGAGTCGGTAGGTACGGTCATGGTAGCGCACCACCAATTCGTCAAAAACCGATTTATCTCCCTGTTGAAACTGCTCAATCAGCTTCGCGTCATCGGGAAACGCTTGGATACATCGCGGTAATATTTTCTGATAATCGTCTTCTTGCATTTTGTCTTCCACGAAAAATGCCGCAGTTGACACATCTCCCTTTGGGGATTATGACAAAATCGGCGCATTTAATTATCGATCGCGAACGGTTGATTGATAACTAAGTTTTGAGTAATAGTAGACTGAAGGGATAGTCTAATACCGATTAATCGATCTGTTTGAACATATTAGAAAACCAGCGTTTATATCTTTTATTATCTTGAACTATTTGCTGTAAAAGTTCTAAACTCTCTTTGTGATTTGCAGTCTGTGCCGTATCCACGAGATCTAAGACTTCTTCGAGCACAATCCTATCTTGACGAATCAGATTAGACAATGCTGTTTTGAGGCTGTGTTCGTGTCCAAGTAGTTCAAAGATCTGGTTGGCATGGCGGATCTCTTCCGACGCCACTTGTTTTAAATAAGCGGCGAGTTCATGTTGGTTTTGCTGTTCCGCCATCTGCGCTAGGATAAACCGCGTGCCAATTGATGTCAATTTTGCATGTGCCAATTCGTCCAACTCGGCTTCCAGACGTTTTTTTACATGCCCGGGATCACGGGGATGGAGTTGGTCGTAGCTTGGCCAAACCGGCTTCTCCATCACCTCTTTCAAGCGTGTCAAAGTTTTGATCAGTTCGTCCTGTTCTTCAGAAGTCAACTGTCCAATCGTCTGGTGCCAGAAATCAGTCGCATCCTCTGCTCGATCCTGAAAAAGCTGCTGTGACTTTTCCGTCAGTTGTATCCGGTTCTGCCGACGATCCGTGTCGCATTTACGGCGAACAGTCCACCCATCGCGCTCTAAGCGGTCGACAAGACCGGAAACGGTACTGTGTGCGAGCCCAAGATGCTCTCCCAGTTCTCCAATGGTCATACCGGACTCACCGCCATACCAATGGAGGTGCAATAAAGCGTTAAACTGCACGATTGTGAGCTTCTTCGGTACAACCTGTTGCACAAATCGTGATTTTACCGCAGCCTGCGCGTGGCGCATCACGCGCATGATTAACATCGCATTTTCAGCGTACTTGGACATGTCCTCTATATCTCTTTCAGATGTTTGAAATTACGTCGCATAACGAACATAATTCCATAGTGTACGATATAATACGACATAATTTGAGTAAAGTCAACCCCCAAACTGATAAAAATATACATTTGTTAAAGATTGAATAGTTACTATCTATAAAGGAAAACTGCACATGAAATATTTAACTTACTCTGGCAACCATCTGATTAATGCAAAATTGCCTGATAACTCCGAGATCTACTACCCACAACCGGCTAAACCTGGGGTCAGCCGTGCCGCAATTCCAGAACACGTCAAAAGGGCGGTGGAAAATCCACAGGGGATGCCTCCGCTGAAAGAACTTGTTGACGGGAACAGTAAGATCCTAATCGCTTTTGATAATAACTGCCAGCCTTTTCCAATGACGAAAAAGCCTGACATGCGGCAGGTTATGCTCGAAACATTGCTGCCCATACTTTACTCCTACGGAGTTGAAAAGCAGAACATACAGCTCATCTGTGCCGGTGGACTTCATCGTAAAATGAAGACACATGAGTTAGCATATATGTTAGGCAAAAGAATTATGAACGAATTCTATCCGTATCAGTTGAGAAACTTTGATGCGGAGGATTCCAATAATATCGTCGACTTGGGGAAGACGGAGCAGGACGAAATTGTCGAAGTCGAACGTGAAGTTGTGGAATGCGATCTGGTAATCTATGTTGATACCATCCAGATCCCCCTTAACGGGGGACACAAGTCAGTTGCTGTTGGGATGGGGACGTATAAATCAATTTCTCCTCATCATTCACCACACATGACCGCGGAGAGTCCACACGTTATGCAACCTGGGGGCTCAAACATGCACGCCTGCATCGAGCGGATGAGCCGCGTTATTCAGAATCACAGCAAAATCATGGTGATTGAAGCTGCCATGAATAATCAGATCTATCCTACAGGTTTTCGGCAGTTAGGTAAACCAAATGTGCAGTGCAACGGCTTTGAAAAAATGTTAAAAGCCTTAACGCCACCTGCACTGTCACTGCTTCCGGAAGCGCTGCGATACAAAATCTTCAAAGGCATCCGAACGGATTATGAACCGATTGAGATTAACGCCGGTGCCATTGACGATGTGCACTCCAAAACCCTTGAAGCCATGAAAAATCAGTTGATGATAGACGTTCCAAAACAGTTCAGCACTTTGGTGTTTGGATTGCCCGATATGAGCCCGTATGCTATCGGTGCTCGGATTAACCCCGTATTGGTTGTAAGTGATATATTGGGGTACGTTTTCAACTGGTTTTATAATAAACCACTGATCAAGGAAGGGGGTGTCGTGATTATCATGAATCCAACCTTTGAAGTCTTCCACCAAGAATATCACGTTCCCTACAAGAGGTTCTTCGATGAAGTCCTCGCCGAAACAACCAAGCCGTTTGAAATGCAGCAGCAGTTTCAAGAACAATATGCCTATGACTCCTATCTCATAGACTGCTATCGCAATAGGTTTGCGTATCACGGATTTCATCCATTCACTGTTTGGTATTGGGCGACATATGCACTCAAATATTTGTCCAGGGTCATTTTGGTTGGTCCCAAAGATGATCATGTTGCCAAGCGATTAGGCGTAGATTGGGCAAGAAATCTGGATCACGCGCTGGAAGTAGCGAAGGAGATCTCCGGCGAGGATGACGTTGTTGCTTTAACAATGCCACCATTCCTTTACGTCAACGTTCAATGAAATTGGCCAGTTCGTTGCATCTCACAGGAAAATCGTGAAATTAGGTTCCGAGGTGAACTATGTCCAACCAAAGGCTAAACAAAAAAATCCCTACTATTGAGGAAATTCAGAAAGAGTTCGAGGATTTCGTTAAACGGAAGTATGGCGGGACTGTCAACTTTACAATGTCGCAGGCGACGCCGGAGACAACCGCTGCCGATGATACAAACACCACCGCACCTGAAGAAGAGGCGTTCGATCTGAAATTTGACCTCAAGCCGAAGGAGGTTAAGCAGTACCTTGACCGATATGTTATTAAACAGGATGACGCGAAGAAAGCTTTGGCAATTGCTGTGTGTGATCACTACAATCATGTGCGCGAGGTACACGAAAACCCGAAAGTTGCGGACACCGATTACTCGAAACAGAATGTGGTCATGCTTGGACCAACAGGCGTTGGTAAGACTTACCTTATTCGCCATATTGCCAAATTGATCGGTGTGCCCTTCGTCAAAGCAGACGCCACCCGGTTCAGTGAAACTGGTTACGTTGGCGCAAACGTTGATGATATGATTCGGGATCTTGTAACACAGGCAGACGACGATATTGAGCTTGCACAATACGGTATTATTTACCTTGATGAAGTGGACAAGATTGCGACGCCACCAAATATCATCGGACGTGATGTCAGCGGACGGGGAGTGCAGATTGGTCTCCTCAAACTAATGGAGGAAACAGAGGTCGATCTCCGCGCCGGTTACGATGCAGCCTCTCAGATGCAAGCCATGATGGAGTTTCAGCAAAAAGGGGTGGTGGAAAAGCGTATCATCAATACGCGTCATATTCTCTTTATTATCAGCGGAGCATTTAACGGGCTAAAAGAGATTATCAATAAACGAATGAATCAGGGCAATATTGGCTTCAATGCAACAGTGAAGAGTCAAACGGAGTTAGGAGATTGCTTTCAGTTTGTTACGCCGCAAGATTTCATCGAGTTCGGATTTGAACCTGAATTGATTGGTCGTCTGCCTGTCCATGTTGTGTGCCAAAATCTTTCCGCTGATGATCTTTACTATATTCTAAAACACTCCGAGGGATCCATCATCCGTCAGTATGAACGGGCATTCAGGGCTTATGGCATTGAGGTGCTGTTTTCGGATAAAGGGCTCCATCGAATCGCGGAGCAGGCATACAGCCAAGAGACCGGTGCTCGCGCATTGATGACGGTCTGCGAAAAAACGCTGCGAGAGTATAAGTTTGAGCTGCCGTCCTCTAGTATTCGAGAGTTTGTCGTGACGGATGAAGTTATTGAGAATCCGGCCGGCGAGTTGCAGCGAATTCTGGAAGATACAGACTATAACTGCCAAGTTGTAATGCGTGAACGAGTTCGCCGGTATGAAGAGGATTTCCAGCGTGAACATCAGATGCAGATCCAATTTGACTATGAGGCGACTGAACTGTTATGCCAAAAGGCGATTGATCAGGGACGATCACCGAAGGAGATTTGTGATGAATTACTACAGAGTTACCAACACGGTCTGAACCTTATAAAGCAAAATACCGGGCAGTCTGTGTTCACCTTTACTGAAGCGGTGGTGGACGAGCCAGATGTTATGCTTGAGCGTTGGATCCGCGACTCCTACACGGCAAAGTCGAAAGAAGAGCGAAAAACATCGGAAGAAAATCTGTGAGACCGCAGGAGAGTAAATAAACTTGACGCACCAAGATAAAGTGTGCTAAAGTTATAGGTTGTCTGAAAGCGGCTAACGCTACCAATCCTAAGAGTTATGGAGGCACACTTTTCGTCCTGTTTTTTGAACGCTAAGCGAAGAGAAACATGAAGATTGCTGAAAACCTCATCGGCCTCATCGGCAATACCCCACTGGTTTATCTGAACTACCTACCCGGACCGGATGACGCTACAATCTTGGCAAAGCTGGAATCGTATAACCCCGGTGGCAGCATCAAAGATCGGATTGGCTATGCCATGATAGCTGATGCCGAAGAACGCGGATTACTCAAGCCAGGCTGCACAATAGTTGAACCCACGGCGGGCAATACAGGAATCGGACTGTCCATTGTTGCGATTGCAAAAGGATATCACGTTACCTTGACTATGCCAGAGAACGTCAGCCAAGAAAAGTATACGCTGCTCGCTTCTTTTGGTGCGAAAATTATATTAACACCTGAAGACGCCGGGATGGGTGGCGCAATTTGGGAAGCTAAGGAAGTCGTCTCACGGAATCCACATAGCTTTATGCCCAATCAATTTGAAAACCCTGTGAATCCTGAAATTCACCGGCAAACGACAGCGCGCGAGATTTTAGACGATATTGACCGGGAGATTGATTTTTTTGTGGTTGGTGTGGGCACGGGTGGAACTCTAACGGGCGTTGGAGAGGTACTCAAGACCCATCGGTCGAAGACCCAGGTAGTTGCGGTGGAGCCGAGCATCTCTCCAGTTTTGTCCGGTGGACAACCGGGACCGACCCGTATTGATGGTATTGGGGCTGGCAGAATTCCAGATGTGTTGAACGTTAATGTTATCGATCAGGTGACTACTGTGTCCGACCCACAGGCTTATCAGATGATGAGACGGATTTCCAAAGCAGAGGGCTTGCTCGTTGGAATGTCGTCAGGGGCAAATGTCCACGCCGCATTAGAAGTGGCGCGAGGACTTGGGAGGGATAAAACTGTCGTCACGATTTTACCGGATACAGGGGATCGCTATTTTAGCCTCGCCCGGTATTTTGAATCGGAAATCGGATTGGAAACCGATTTTGAGTGAAATGGGAACATGAGCGCGAAGGTTCCTTGGTCCACCAATTCGATCATCCCTCATTAATCACGTTCCATGCTATACAGGAAGGACTGGGTATCCCTTGAATGAATTAACAAATCAAGATCTGATAAATGAAGAGCTTTGCTACGAAGTTCGTTTGCTCGAAGAACCGCAGGAAATCTTGTTCAATCTTATTAAACGTTTTAAAGAGCGTGCCGCAATTGTTACAAGCGGGCAGTTGTCTGGAATGGTTCTGCTCCACATGGCTTACGAAAATAAGCTGCCATTTAGAGCCTGCACAATTGACACGCTGCGTCTATTCCCTGAGACCTATCAATTCCTTGAGCGCGTTGAAGCACGTTACAACATTCAGATTGAGCGGATTACTCCAGACGCAGCAGCGGTGAATCAAATGGTTGCAAATCACGGAGAGTTCTTGTTCTTCGACAGCAAACAGAAACAGGAATATTGCTGCAACATCAGGAAAGTAGAGCCGATGCAGCGATTGTTAGACACACTGGATGTCTGGTTTTCCGGCTTGCGACGAGATCAATCCAGTAATCGGCAAAGCACACCCAAAGCGGATATCATCGAGCACAAAGGGCGTTCTATACTAAAAGTTAACCCGCTGGCAGATTGGTCCGAGGCACAGATTTGGGAATACATTCACAGACACGATGTGCCCGTGAATCCGCTGATGGAACCCCAACAGTACGGGCAATACTATGAGTCACTCGGATGTGTCATATGCACAACGCCGATCGTGCCCGGTGAACCAAAAAGAGCAGGACGGTGGCGTTGGCAAAACGCACCATCGGCCGATGAAGATAATAAAAAAGAATGCGGGATTCACTACGCAATATAGAACCTAAAACGTAAAGTACCTAAGTTTTACTGTTTAAATATAGAAACTTGCACAATTAAGACCAAAACATTCGTGGTCTCGTTTTATTTCACCTTACTAAAGAAGGGAGTTTTGCAATGGCTGTTACCGTACGTATTCCAACCCCTCTCAGAAGACTCACGCAGAATCAGGCGGAAGTTGAAGCGGAGGGAGACACTATTGAAAGCCTCATCGAAAACCTTGAGGCAAGCTACCCGGGACTCAAAGAACGCATCTGCGATGAATCCGGTAATGTTCGACGTTTTGTTAATATTTACCTCAACGACGAAGATATTCGTTTCTTAGATGGTAGTGCAACGGCAGTTAACGATGGTGACGACATCTCAATTATACCTGCAATTGCAGGCGGGTCGTTAGATGGTGAAAGAGACTGAAGTGTTAGAGTTACATACCGAGACTCTGAATCAAATCTACGCGCACGCGAAGGGCGAATTTCCCGATGAGTGCTGTGGCATCATTTTGAGCGATGGGACTCGGGAATTCGTCCGAGAGTGCCGGAATATACAAAATGAACGGCATGCCGAAGATCCGGATACTTATCCTCGTGACGCGCGTACCGCTTATTTAATAGATCCGAACGATCTAATCCGTGTGCATAAAGAAGCTGAAACCCAAAATCGACCAATTAAGGCACTTTATCATTCACACCCAGATCACGATGCGTACTTTTCCGACAAAGACAAAGCGGATGCAACGGCTTGGGACGAACCGGTGTATCCTGGAGCAGCATATATTGTAATCTCTATCTATGATCACGAAGTTAAAGCAATTAAGGCTTTCGCTTGGAACGAAACTGATATGGATTTCGAAGAAGTGCCGATAGAGGTGAACCGCGAGACATAATACGATTGGTTAATTCAGAAAGGAGTGGCAGATATGGCATTCTTAAGACTTCGTTTGACTTTCCCGCCGGATCTGATCACTGAACCCATCATCCACAACATCGGTCAGCAGTATAATGTGATTACGAGCATTCGACGCGCTGATGTCACGTCTGATAGAGGGTGGGTTGTTTTGGAAATTAGAGGTGAGCCAGACGAACTTGAACGGGTTGTCGAGCATCTCCAGAACGTCAAGGTGGAAGTTGAGCCGATTGAGGGAGATGTAGTTCAGTAAGAAGAGAATCCAGCAAATACAGCACGGTGAGGATTACGCTATTCACTACTATTGATCGGTGACCATACACTCCTCATCAACAAAATAGGGACATAATCGACAATGTTCTCTATTCTTCTCAAATCTTCCCAGCCCGATTGCATCAGAACTCAAAGCATCCTGTATTGCCTCAATTCGTTCTATCCATGCGCTCTCAACATCTATTAATTCTTCCTTTGTTACCTTCACTGAATGCGATAAGGTGAGATCTGTTGAGTAGATTGTTACCGGTATGACCTGCTGTTCAGGATAGAGCCGATGGATTAGCAGGGCGTATAGCTCAATCTGTAGTCGATAGTAGTCAGCTATATCGCCGATTTCTTCCCAATTAATTCCATCTGTTTCGTAGCTGATAACCTGCCATATCCCCTCTGAGTCTTTGAAGAGCCGATTTGCAATTCCGTCGACTATATGAGAACCAATTTCGGCGTGAATATGCCGTTCACGGTAAACCTCATCTGCGTCTAACGCTATCTCCCTAACTCTTGAGTCCAAAATGCTATTAACATCTTCACGCGCAGTCTCAGGGGATTCCTCGGATTGGAGTTCCGATAGCGGCACCTGAATCTGGTGCTGTAAATAAAACCGCGTTGGACACTGAGTATACGCCGTAAGATCCGACACGGAGAAGGTTTGGCTAACAGCGGCAGCACGCAACGGTTCGATATGGAAGGCGGGAAATTCGGCTGGCGATAGCGGGGCGACTGGTCCTTCTTCAGTATAACCGAGTTCGCTGGAAGGTCTAACGATTCGAATTGGAAGATCGAAGGTGACCTGTGTGGTTTGCTCTCCCGACAAGACTTGAATGGTCGTCTTCCGATTTAAAACCGCGTCCTCCGAAGGTATTTCCGAAATTTCTAAAGCATTGAGCAGCCACTTCAACCAACACGGCGCATTTCCTATCTTCTCGGCTGTTCCTGACAAGATCAGATGATCACGAGCGCGGGTTGTAGCTACGTAAAAGAGGCGCTGCTCCTCTGCCTCTGTCCGGTTTCTCGCACGTTCCCTCATCAACTGTGTCGCCCCCGGATCGCTCTGTTCGTAGTTTTTTTCTGGATTTGCGGGCCTAAAGCCAATACCTAATCGATCGTCAATGAACGGTTCTTGATCATATCTGAATCGTTGATCTAGGTTAGGAAGGATAACAACTGGAAACTCAAGGCCTTTCGCCGCATGGATGGTCATTACCTCAACAGCGTCCGCTGTCAATTGTGTGGTCGCTTGGCCTTCACTCTCTTCTTCCTCAATGAGTAGGTTCAGGCGTTCCAAGAAATCGAAGAGGTTTGTAGATTCCGATCTTTCAATCTCCCTTGCAATCCCTAAGAGCTTTTCATAATTTGCCCACCGTTGTTCGCCGTTCTTCCCAACGGGAAGCACCCCGACTATTCCAGTGTCGTTAACGATTTTTCGAATAAGTTCGCTCGGTGGAGTACGGTGGCATATTTCGAGATGGCTCTGCAGTATTTGAGCTGCATGACCTATTAGAGGAGTTGAAGACTGATCTGGTTGAGCGAGGTAATCTTGGACCTTCTCCCAGAATGTCTTTTTGGACGATGGCTGTGCTATTTCATATAGTTCTACATCCGACACACCGAAGAATGGCGCGCGAAGAATTCCGGCGAGTGCAACGTCGCTGGTAGGATCTATGAGAAATTGCAGATAATTACTAATGTCATAAATTTCTTGACACTGATAAAATCCGATACCCCCTGTGATTTTGTATGGGATCTCTGCTTCGGTTAAGGCAGATTCAATTTCCGGCAAGTGCGTCCGACTGCGGATTAGGATGGCAATATCACTGTAGTGAATAGGTCGGGGCGTTTTACCGTCGTCAGTGTCCAGCCAAATCGTCTCCTCGGTGTTGACTAAGTGGTGGATGCGGGCGACAATCAGATCGTATTCGTCAGCGGAAAGTTGCAAATCGCTCTCTGTCTCTTCCTTTGAGCCGAGGAGCAGCTCTACGTCGCCATGTGAATCAGCGATTCGACCCTGGACCAACGGCTCATACTTGACTTCAAATTCATTTCGCCCCTTCATGAGTGGCTCGAAAACTGAATTGACGAAGCCTACGAGATTTCGTAATAAACGGAAATTTTCCGAGAATTGGAGCTCGCCGCGTTTCTCTGAATCGCTTGCGTCAAGTTTCTGCTCCGCCCAAGAAAAGTCTTCGCCGAGTGCCTCCTGCAAGTCGGTTATATCCTGTCGTGTTTTATTAAATACGCGCACATCCGCCCCGCGGAACCCATAGATACTCTGTTTCTGATCACCAACGATAAACAGGTTATCCAATTTAGAATCCGAGGGTTTTTTTCCGCGGGTATTCTTGTTGATAACAGCGAGTAAGTCGAGGATCTCGTATTGTAGCTGGTCGGTATCTTGGTACTCATCAACCATGATATAAGGATATCTTTGGGCGAGTTGTTCATGGATAGATTCTTGCTGCAATAGATCCCTAACCTTAATCTGAAGATCATCGAAATCGAGTTGTCCCGTCTGGGTTTTATGTTGTTCGTATGCACGTTGAACCTCGTCGTAAACAGCTAACAAAGGGCGTGTCACACTAATAAGTAGCTCATCATCAGCGGTAATTGATGCGGAGGATTTGAAGTAGTTTGCTGCGGGGACAAGAAAATCAATCTCCTCCTGGATTGGGTCAGTCTCGGTTTTTGAGCCAAGAAAATCTCTTTTGCTAATGTTTCCGTCTTTCGTTACGATCAGTGGAGCAAGCTCGATGAGGGTTGGAATAGCCGTTAGTATTGCCACTTGTGGAACAATATACGCCAGCAATTCTAAGGCTATTGAAGCGTTGGTAACTGATGGAGAGGATTGGAAATAGTTCGCTGCACGAATAAGAAAACCGACATTCTCCATGGTTGTGTCGGTCTCGGCATGTGAGTCAAGGGCCTCCCTCTCGCTGATTGGTCCATCTTCCGCGAAGATCTGTGGACCAAGTTGGAGGAAAATCGAAATGACCGTTACTATTGCCATTTGTGGTAAAATAAGCCCTACCAGTCCTAGGACTATTGAAGCATTTTTCCCTGTAGCAACTTCTAAGACATTGTCCAGAGAGCGTAACCAATTTCCGACAGAGAACTGATTTTCTAAACTCCGAAATAATTGCGACTGTACATGCTCGCGCCAATACTCCACCACCTCTGAATCTGTGCGGCTGTATAAACCGCGCATTAGGCGATCCACCCCATCCCGCTGATCGATCAACTCGTGTAAGTGTTGTTCGAGCTGACTCTTGCCAAAAATGCGCAGCAAGTCTACCAGTTTCTCACGTATCTCATCTTCTTCGGGACGGTTAGCAATTTCCCGGAGCGTGGAATCAATGGTGTTATGGAGAGCCAACCGCTGTTGTATCCCTTGTAATTCACCAAAACCTGCATCCACTCCCGCTTCAACCGGATATTCCCGCAGAATTCGCGCGCAAAATGAGTGAATGGTTGAGATCTGTGCGGAGAGCATTCCGGTCTTGATTCTCTGTAATTGTGTACTGCGAGGTTTTTCCTCCAGCTTTACGTCAAGTTCCTGGATAATGCGCTGCTTAAGCTCTGCCGCAGCTTTCCTTGTGAACGTGATTGCAACCACTTGATTGGGAGGCAGATCTGTTTCAAGCAGAATCTTAAGGTAGCGGTGGACCAATACCGCTGTTTTCCCTGATCCAGCACCAGCGGTTACACTGATGTGACGATTGAGGTCATGAGCTTTTTTTTGATTCTGTGTAAATTGCACGATGCGGCGCCTCCCTAAAAAAAGGGCGATAGCACAAGCAACAGACCGTGATGCGGGTTTCAATCGTATCGTGGCGCAGAATGCAGAGGCAGTCTTAATGAACCCCTATTGAGCGCGGGTCTGTTCGTCTGTGAGCTATCGCCCTATCTGTTTAATACGTCTTTTTCGCCCGTTTTTCCTGTTTAGCGAGTTTTTTCTCTTTACGTCCTTTTTTAGTGGCAGTCTTTTTGACAACACCTTTATTTGCGCTATCGAGTGATTTGCTGCCTTTTCCCCGATTACCTCTCATTTTATGTTCTCCTATTCTGTTAACAGCTGATGAATTAGAATGCAAGGAACCATCTCCCACCTCGCAAGCCTGTTTCAGAACAACCGTTCTTGAGATTCTACAGATACTTGAACAAGACCAGTTCAAATACAACTTTTGTCCAGCCATAACTCAGTTTTCGGTTCAAATATCTAAACCGGTAGGTTTGTGGTGGACGAGACGATTCTGTAAAATCTACTTTTTCAAAAAAGTTCGATCTATCTTTAAAAAGCTATTGTGAGTATAGCATAGAAGCCGATAGATTGAAAGTCAAAATTTCCTCTATAGCTTTTCAGTAAATGCGTCTTCCATTAAAATTGGGATATCGAGTTCGACGGCGCGGTCATACTTAGAACCCGGCGCTGCCCCGGCAACGAGGTAATCCGTTTTCTGGCTGACACTAGAACTGACTTTACCACCGCGTTCCTTGATTTTTTCAGATGCTTCCGAGCGCGTCATTGTCGAAAGCGAACCTGTTAAAACAAAAGTTTTACCAGCAAAAATGCTATCGGAAGCTTCCGATAGTTCACTCGGCACAACTGCCCACTGAAGCCCTGCATCTTTCAACCGTCTCAGGAATTCTTGAACCCGTGGTTGCAAAAAGAAATGGAGGATGCTTTCCGCAATTCGTGTCCCAATGCCGTGGATGCTTTCAATATCTTCTGTACTTGCATCGGCAAGGGAATCAATCGAAGAGAAGTGGTCAATTAGTAATTCCGCGACGTTCGCACCAACGTGGGGTATCCCTAATCCAAACAGCACCTTTTCGGCGGGAATGTTGCAACTTGATTCAATAGCATTTAGGAGATTTTCGGCGGATTTTTCACCCATCCGTTCAAGACTAACCAGATCTTCCTGCTTCAAAGCGTAGAGATCTGCGACATCACGAATCCATCCAGCTTCAACAAGCTGCTCAACAAGCGCGGGACCAAGCCCGTCAATATTCAGCGCATTTCGTGAGGCGAAATGCGCAATGTGCCGTTTCAGTTGTGCAGGGCAGCCTACATTGACACAACGAACCGCTGCTTCATCTTCCAACCGCTGCACCGACGTTCCGCACACCGGGCAGTGATTTGGCAAACGAAAGGTCTTCTCACCACCTTTTCGTTGATCTGTTAGTACAGCGGTAATTTTCGGAATGACATCTCCCGACCTTTCGAGAATTACCATATCTCCAACGCGAACATCTTTACGGATCAGTTCCTGCTCGTTATGCAGTGTAGCATGGGTTATCGTGGCACCAGCCACCTGTACCGGAGAGAGGATTGCTACAGGTGTCAAGACGCCGGTCCGCCCAACCTGCACCTCTATCGCCTCAATCCGTGTTGTTACTTGGTGGGCAGGGAATTTACAGGCGATTGCCCAGCGGGGACTTTTTGCTGTGGTGCCGAGTATCTCTTGCTGTTCAAGCGAGTCAACTTTCACGACAATGCCATCGGTGTCATAAGGAATTGCTTCTCTATCGGCTATCCACCTACGGCAATACGTGATTACAGCCTCGATTGATGAATGCGATTCGGTGTGAGGGTTCATCTTGAATCCCAGGGTCGCCAGCAAAGCAAGGGCTTCTGTATGCTTGGTAATCTCGATTCCGTCCGCGTAACCGAGGGTATAGATGAAAATATCCAGTGGGCGTGACGCTGTGATCGTGGAGTCCAACAAGCGGACAGAGCCAGCAGCGGCGTTCCGTGCATTTGCGAAAGGGGCCTGGCCCTCTGCTGTCCGCTCTCGGTTCACCTCAGTCAATTGATCTCTTGGAATAAATACCTCGCCTCGGACCTCCAAAACAGTAGGCATCGGTTGAATCGGCGTTAGTCTCAGTGGAATCGTGCGGATAGTGCGTAGATTCGCCGTCACATCTTCCCCATACTCTCCATCCCCTCGTGTTGCGCCGCGCACCAACTTGCCATCTTCATAGAGCAAGGCAACCCCCAAGCCATCGATTTTTAACTCCGTCGCATACGCAATTGGCTGATCGGGTAACGCCTTCCGCACACGTTGGTCGAAATCGTATAGTTCTTCAGGGCTATACGTGTTATCCAGACTCAACATCTGTCCGCGGTGGGGAACACTCGTGCCAAGTGCCGTTTCCCCGCCAACACGCTGAGTCGGTGAATCGGACGTGACCAGTTCAGGATGCGCAGCTTCGAGACGTTCTAACTCTTTCATCAACTGATCATATTCCTGATCTGAAATCTCTGGCTGATCGTCGATGAAATACTTGCGTTCATGGTAGCAGATCTGTTCCCGCAATTCCTCAACCCGGTTTTTAATAGGATTGTTTGACATATCGCTGCGCAAAAATTACAGTTGCCAATTCCGTTAGGCTAGCCGTCTATTGTGTTCCTGTCCAAGTGGGGAACTCATATCTTACCTGATGTTAGAGTTCAATCCATCAAATCAAAGGAATTCTACGTTGAAAAGTTGCCAAAAAACGATTTTCCACAATGTGTCTTCTTTGCGGAAATCTATTTGACAATCAACAATAATCTCTCTTTTTTCGGCTCGTGGTTTGTCGGGGCCCGCCCCCTCCTCGCTGATGATGTGTAGAGTAAGTCGTGCAGATGCCTTGCGTGTATTAGTCACCTCCACCTGAATTTTATTAAACTCAAATTGGAGGGCATCGTACTTTCCAAACACTTTAGTGATTGTTGGATTAACGTCATCGAACATTGCGGGAATAACGCCTGTCGCTAATCCAAGAAGTGTAATGGGATCATCCCCTGCAACGTAGGTTTCCGAAAAGAGTTCTTGGATTGTCTTCAATTTCCCTATATCCAACGACTCAATTAGTGCGGAAAAGCGTTCCAAGAACTGAGGAATCTCCGTCTCGGGATTCGTCGTGGGCATGAGTTGAATGCTCACTCCAACGCGACCCGTCCTAAGTTCAAAGTTCTCGGTTTTGGACTGATAATCGGCAGCTGTAATCATTAAACTAATTGTCTGCGAATAGGGAACTCCCGTAAAGTTATATCTACCATCTATTTCGGTTGTTTGCATCTGATCCAATAGAGTGATAGTTGCGCCCGGGATCGGGTTCCCTGTTGTGCCATCGGTGATAACCCCCGACACCGCACCAAGCTTTGGAGAGAGAGGAACATTCAACTGTACCTGTTCAGTCCTAAGTTTAAATTTCTTCATTTTGGGCTGGTAATCAAGGTCCATAACGATCAAATTATGGCTATCTGAATAACGGATCTCTGTGAAAGCATATCTGCCCTCTGCATCGGTTTCCACCGTCTTGCCTAACAGACTGATGGTTACCCCCGGTATCGGTTCCCCCGTCTTGATGTTAGTGATAATTCCTGATACCATTCCTGATTGCGAGTTATCCTCTCCTTCTAAGTCTACTATTTGCTCGGATTCTTCGCCAGGCTCGACAGAAGTCGAGGATGAATCCTCACCGCAGCCTAGACCAGTAATCGTCCAAATCAGAAGAAGAAAAAAGCATAAACTGATTTGAAGTTTCATTCGATTTATCCTCCGTTTAATACACAAGCAACAACCACGTCCAAATAGTGTGCCGATTTAACGCGTGTTGCGTGATGAACTTATCACGGAATTACTTTGCTCAAGGGGTATTCAATAATCCCTTCTGCGCCTGCATTCATGAGTTCTGGGATGAAGTCTCGGACAATATGTTCATCAACAATCGTTTCGACAGCATGCCAGCCATCTTGGCTCAGTTGGGAAATCGTTGGATTCCTCATCGCTGGCAAAATCGCGAGCAAGGATTGTAGGTTTTCTTGAGCAATGTTCATTTTGAGTCCAACTTTGTTCTGTGCCGCCAATGCTCCGGATAGGAGTATATGCAAACTTTCCGCCTTGTCCCGTTTCCATTGATCTGCCCAACTCTCCTTATTTGCGATCAGCATCGTTACCGATTCAATGACGACATCAACAATTCTTAGTTGGTTCGCGTGCAAGGTGCTTCCAGTCTCCGTAATCTCTACAATCGCATCGCAGAGGTGGGGAATCTTTACCTCTGTTGCACCGTGTGAGAATTTGACAGTCGCATTAACGCCATTATCCTTGAGGTATGATTTTGTTGCCCCAACCAATTCGGTGAAAATGACTTTGCCTTCAAGATCTGCGACGGACTGGATGGGGGAATCTTCTGCAACCGCCAGCACCCATCGTGCTGGCTGCGTGGTCTGCTTGCCATAGATAAGCGATGCAACTTCCAATACATCTGCTTCGCATTCGCGGACCCAATCTCGCCCCGCTAACCCCACATCAATAACACCGCGTTCTACGTAAAGCGCCATCTCCTGTGGACGCAGCAGCATCACCTCAATCTCATTGTCATCAATGTGCGGATAGTATGATCTACCGCTGATTGTAATTGTGTAGCCTGCCCGTTTGAAAAGGTCAATGGTGAATTCCTGTAGAGATCCTTTAGGAATACCTAATTTCAGTTTGTTCATCGATTTCTATGTCCTGTCTCCAAGTTTTTTCGATTGTTTTCTCTGACACTAAATTCAAGTCCCATTGTTAAAGCGATTGCTTTGTAGTGGAATCCCTTTTGCTGTATTTGCTTCATTTCATCTGTGGATGCGCTACGGGCAGGCTTCCTGCCATACTTTCTCTGCTGTCTGTAACGATTATGATGAATTAGGGAAGTAAGTGGAAATTTACCAATGACTCCGACCCTCACGGGATTTCCAAAGCCCCCCTGTAACTCCCCTGACAAGGGGAGAAGATAAGAGGGGTCTTCTCCCTGTCTTTCCTCTCTTATCAGAGGGGTTGGGGATTTAGGGACGTGGTTGTGCACTGGGAGTGTCTAAGTAATTCTAAAATCTACCATAGTATAGGATACGATATGATACCATACTCCATCTGTATTGTCAAAAGCGAAAGAAAAAGGCGCGTCACGCGATGTATCCATTGAGTTCACATGCCTTGATCTCGTTTGAAGGCACTCGGATCGCGCGTTCCATGTGCTGCGAGAGTTGGTCACATGCATAACAAAAACGCCCTGCTCAAGCGCAAGCATCTTGACAGGTTGAGACAGATCGAGTTAAAATGGAAATAAGATACGGAACTGTTACAAAATTGCTCTCTTTGAAAGTCCTAAAACGTGGAGGCACATGAACGAATGGCAGATAGAATTGAAATTGGTCAACTCAAGATTGACGAAGGATTGTATCGTCTGGTACAAGACGAGATCGCCCCCGGCACAGGTGTAGATGCGGATGCCTTTTGGACATCCTTGGGTCAAATTGTTGCAGATCTTGCACCAAAAAACCAAGCACTTCTGGACAGACGTGATGCACTGCAGCAGCGGATCGACGAATGGTATTTGTCGACAAAAGACGAACCGGTTGAGCCAAATGAATATCAAGATTTTCTTGCAGAGATTGGATACCTCCTCCCTGAAGGTGCAGATTTCCAAGCAACCACGACGGATGTGGACCCCGAAATCGCGGAAGTCTCAGGACCCCAACTGGTGGTTCCCTTGGATAATGCCCGCTATGCCTTAAATGCTGCCAATGCCCGTTGGGGGAGTTTGTATGATGCGTTGTACGGTACCTATCTGATTACGGAAGAGGGGCGCGAGCAAAAGGATGCAGGTTACAACCCTATGCGCGGCGCGGCTGTCATCGCCCAGGTGGAGGTGTTCTTAGATGAGATGGCGGAGCTTGAACGGGGAAACTTCCGAGAAGTCACGCAATACTCACTCAAAGATGTTGATGGAACTAATCAATTGGTTATAAGGCTTAACGATGGCAGCGAGGTAGGTTTAGCCGACCCCAGTAAATTTGTTGGGTTTCATGAAAAAGATGGTGAACTGTGCACTGTTTTGCTCAGAAATAATGGGTTACACATTGAAATCCAAATTGACCGCGCTCATCCTGTTGGAAAAGCCCATCCTGCGGGCGTAAAAGACGTGATCCTCGAGTCTGCCATCACCACAATTCAAGATTGCGAAGATTCTGTGGCGGCGGTTGATGCCGAGGACAAGATGAGGGTGTATAGCAACTGGAACGGCATTATGCAGGGGACGCTAGAAGCTTCTTTTGAGAAGGATGGGCAGCAGATGACCCGTCGGCTAAATGTAGATAGGACCTTTACGGCGCCAGATGGGTCAACACTGACGCTCCCAGGCAGAAGTCTTCTGCTAATTCGGAACGTTGGAATTCACATGTACACCGATGCAGTCACCACGGCAGATAATCAGGAGATCCCTGAGGGCTTTCTGGATGCGATGGTCACATCGTTGGCAGCCATACACGATCTCAAAAGAAATGGACAATGCGTCAATAGCCAGACGGGCAGCATCTATATCGTCAAACCCAAACTCCACGGTCCCGAAGAGGCTGCAGCAACAGTCGAACTGTTTGAACGTGTAGAGCGCGCGCTTGGGCTTGAACGCAATACGCTGAAGATGGGCATTATGGACGAGGAGCGTCGAACCACCATTAACCTGAAAGAGGCCATCCGCGCAGCGAAGGAACGGGTTGTGTTTATCAATACCGGATTTCTAGATCGGACAGGCGATGAGATTCACACTAGCATGGAAGCGGGACCGATGATACGCAAGCCGGACATCAAAAGCCAACCGTGGATGCTCGCCTATGAAGACTGGAATGTGGATATAGGCATTGAGACCGGACTTCCCGGTAAGGCGCAGATTGGTAAAGGGATGTGGGCGATGCCGGATGAAATGGCAGCGATGATGGAGCAGAAGGTAGCTCATCCGCAAGCCGGCGCGACGACCGCTTGGGTGCCTTCACCAAGAGCTGCCACACTCCATGCCGTACATTACCATGAAGTAAACGTCAAAAACAGGCATGCGGAACTTGCAAGCAGGGGACGCGCTAGTCTGTCAGATATCCTAACGCCGCCGTTATCGGATGGGGAATTCAGCGAGGAGGAAATTCAGCAGGAACTGGATAATAATGCTCAAGGAATCTTAGGTTATGTGGTACGCTGGGTTGATCAGGGGATTGGCTGCTCAAAGGTGCCGGACATCCATAACGTTGGATTGATGGAAGACCGGGCGACGCTGCGTATATCGAGTCAACATATTGCCAACTGGCTACATCACGGCGTTGTGACGAGAGAACAGATCATAGAAACCTTTGAACGGATGGCTGCGGTTGTTGATGAACAGAATGCAGGGGATACCAACTATCGAAACATGGCACCCGAATTTGACAAAAGCATTACCTTTCAGGCAGCACTAGATCTGGTTTTCAAAGGGGGCACAGTACCCAACGGTTATACTGAACCTGTGCTGCACGCTCGTCGGAGAGAGGTCAAAGCGACGCAATAGTGCGTCGCTTCGACTTCGCAAATTAAACTCGCGCAAACTTCTGGAACCGTTTATCCGCGATGACCTCGCTGATATAGACATCGCCATGAGAGTCGACCCATATACCGTGCGGCGAATTGCTAAACTGTCCGGGTTGCTCGCCTTTTTCGCCCCACTGGGTGATAATCTCACCGTCAAGCGTCATAACGGTTACACGCTGCCCACCCTCTGCGATATGGATAACATCATCCGAATCGATGAACAGATCGTTGGGAGAGCGGAGGTTTCCCCATTCTGTTAGGTATTCTCCGTTTGAATTGAAAATCTGACACCTCAGGTTCCCTCGGTCTAAGATGTAGACCCGATCATTTTTGTCTACGGTGACATCATGCGGTAGGTTAAACTCGCTAGGTCCTGATCCAGGGGCGCCCCACGAAACAATGACCTCGCCATCAGGGGTCATGCGGTGAACCCGCGATTGTCCGTATCCATCTGAGACGTACATATCGCCAGATTCGGATAAAACGGCACGGGTTGGCTGATTGAATGGCTGCCCCGGTGCGCCCGGCTCATCCACAGTTCCCCACGTCTGCAAAAGTTCTCCAGAAAGCGAAAACTTCCGGACGGTGTGGTCTTCGGTGTCTGTAGTGTAGATTTCATCGTCAGAACTTATCCAAATGCCGTGCGGTGCTTTGAAGATATCTTCGCCCCAAGAGCCAATGAATCGACCATCTCGTTCATAAACGAGCATGGCAGGATTAGGACTCCGATTGAACACATAAACCCGATCTTGGGAATCACAAGCGACGGCAGAAGCAAGCCCCAACTGCGGGATCTGTCCCCAACCCTCTACAACCTCATATCGATAATCACCACTTCCGTAAACCATAATGATTGTCCCTCCTTATAATGAACCAATGACTAATGAACTGATGCGCCTCTAACCGTTTCAGACATCACCCTTAACCTCGCCGGCATTGACCCCTAACCCTCGGCGATACGCTTCCAATGACACGAGATCGGCTGGCGCGACGTTACCTAAATTCACTTCTCTACCATATCGATCTATGAGCTGGCGGCGAAGGTGATGGATGCCATGTGCAGTTACCCCAGCAATCCAGGGACCGGGTAATTCAAACATGACTTTCTCCAGACCAACGAGGTCTACAACTTCTTCAACCGCCTTCGCTGTGTCAACATCTTCACTGACCAACTCAGCGGCTTCTAAGAGTACCAGCGCTGCACCAGCGTCGAGGCAGCCCTGCGCATCGTCAGGGAAAGGGATCTCGCTTGCCAATCCCTCCTTCTTACCAACCTCACCCATAACTTGTAGGCCATGGTCCTTGACTGCTTGACGAATCATCTGCCGTTTCCATGCAACCGACACCGCTCCGAGGTTATCCGATACCTCAACCCAACGATAGCCTGCCCGAACGATCGCAGGAAAATAAAGCTCTGCTTTTCCGGATACCTCTGCGTATTCGAGAAACATACCTCCTGCAAATGGCTCAATCTGATGTTGACGATACTTTTTCAACTTTGCTTCCAATACATCATTTGACAACAAACGGGAGATACCGACAGCGATCTTTGAAAAATCGAAATGGTCTGCTCCAGTCTCGATCAGATCCTCCTGTTCACGTATCCCAATACCCCAATCGATAACCATTGTCAGCCCGCGGTCTCTCGGTTTCCGCTGTCGTTCGATTCCGTCGATCCCTTCAAAGAAATGTGGGTTCATTTGGCGTATAACTCCATTGCATCTACAAGCTCGGTTATAAGCTCTGTAGATATATGAGACGATGATAGATAGTTATCTTCCTTCAGCAAACTCAGGTCTGCCCAGCGCATCTGTCTTTTCCTGCCGTTCATAGCGTTGTAATTCACCACCCGCATCCGCCAATATGCGTTCTCGCGCAAGAGCGCACCGATCTTCCGCACTCGCTGCAATATTATGCTGACACATTGGATCTTCCTCCAGGTCAAAAAGGCGTGAATTCTGGGAATCAACACCACTGAAGAACCAATTCTTTGAATCTTTGTACCACACAGAGTTACCGTAGCGACAGGTCAGATAATCTCGTGCCTCAAATCCGATGCCGCCTTCTACCAGTGGGAGCAGGCTCTGCCCTTCTATTCTACCGATCGGTTCAACCCCAGCGGCAGCAATGACGGTCGCTGGTACGTCCAAGCTGTAAACGAATTCGTCACGTGTGCTTCCAGCACGCACCCCGTCTGGATGCCGCAGCATCATCGGGATATCCATTGTGCCCGGATACATGAAATCCGCCGGTTTTCCTGTAACACGGTCCGGGTTTTCACCGAAGTTGGTTCCGTGATCGCTCAGGAATATCACGAGCGTGTTCTGTTTTAACCCCAGCCTGTCGATGGTATTTATCAACTTTCCAAACCATGTGTCCACCATCGTCACCAGACCAGCATAATTCGCTCGAATACTCGGCAAACGTTCTTCGACTTCAGGATTACGATCTATTGGTCCGTAAGGTGCGGAGAGATAAATCGGTTCACGGTCTTCTCGATTCCCGTAAAGGTCGTAATAGTGAATCGGAGCTTCCCAAGTCTCGTGCGGTGTGAAGCTATCGACGTAGAGATAAAAGGGATTATTATTGTAATTCTGCTCGACAAATTTTATCGCAGCCCGGAACGTGCGCGCTGCGGGCCAAGTCTCTTCTGGCTGCTCCGGTTGCACGTTCACTAAATGCGCCCGAATCCGATCCGCACCACCACGGTAGCGCGATAACAACGTCTCATCCGCGTGTGCAATCGCATTATACCGGTCCTCCGCCTGACCACGGATGAACTCCCACTGCAAAAATCCGCGCGTAAAGTTCATCCCCGGTACAAAGTAGTGGGGTACATCTGCGAAGAAACCGGTGTGATAACCTTGGCGGACAAGTGCCTCCGCTATTGTGCTTTCCTCCGATGATAAGGGCTGCCACCCCGGGATATAGACATTATCCCAAGGTACAGGACGGTAATCCCGAAATGGGAACGCCCGGCGGCCACTATGCAAGGTACGACGCGTCGGAATCGTTGGCAAGCATTCTGGATGTGCATTTGTAAATCGTACGCTATCTTGAGCGAACTTATTGAGATTGGGTGTATGAATCCATTTATTCCCATAGGCACCCAGATACGCTGTCCTAAGCGTATCCGAAACCACAACCACAACGTTCCACGGTTGACTTGCATTTGCCACTTCTTCAGCCATAACCTCTCCTTGTCCATTCACCAGTCACTGATGTAGGGCTGGTCGTTTATAGGTTGATATCCATCAATAGATTGGCTAAATCGTCAGGAACTGAAGAAAGCCACTTACTAACCTATAGTTACACCAATTTCCCGTCCAACATGACGGATATACTGCTGACCCGCAATTGTCTCCAACTCAGGGAAGTGCTCTACATGTACTGGAACATCATTGTCTAAGGCATCCAACCGTCGAAGTATTGTTGCATAATCCATCATACCGGTGCCCGGAACCGCTTCATCCACACGGCTAATAATGCTAATCGGTTTCGCTGACCACATTGTAGCATCTTTTGCGTGCATCGTGACAATTTTATCCCCAATTCCATCGAAAATCTCATTTGTAAAGTCTGTCATTCTGAGAAACATATGGGGTCCTGTCATATTCACAGGATCGAAGAGTGCTTTCAGGCGTGGAGACGAGACTGCATCAAAGAGTTCCTGATATCGCTCGACAGAGTAGACCGGAGTGATGATATGAGGATGTATCGCTACGTCCGTTTCAAATTCTTCCGCATGAGGCATCAGTTCCTCGACTGCACCAATACATCGTTTCCAAGTCTCCTCAGACCACATAGCCGGAATGGTTCCACCCCGCTCTGCGAAGGTCTTTGGCATCTCATCAATCCAGATCCTGCCAATGAGTACCGCGCAGGCGATGCAATGTGCTCCTATGATGTGCGCATGGCGCAATTGGCGCCGATGTCCTTCAATGGCGTCTCGGTATTCAGCCGGATCCGCCGAGCCAAATCCTCCCTGATGCCCGCTAAACTCGCCGACCCGGATACCATGGTCATCGAGGAACCGCTTGGCTTCTTCAACGTCCGCATCACTCCAATCAGCTGGCGTATTCGTGGTCACAGTTTTCACTTCCATTAACTTGACCTTTTGTAGGAAGGCGGCTCGATCCTCCGATGTTTTTCCCAAGCGCACGGACGGACTCATTAAAATCATACGACACCTCTTAATTTTGGATTATCCACATCCAGATATAATTTTGGTGGTGGATCCTGCTTAAACCGAAAAAGAAAAGCCTCCTGACACCGAGAGAAAATATGCTAATTCAATCGGGAAATCAGGAGGCAAATAATCGGGAAATCCTATGTTACAGAAGTTTACTCAACCCAGGGGGCGGTCTAATACTTACGTTTGAGTTTGCCCCATGTAGTTGATAACTTACCTACGCCCGGCTCGACCGCTAACGGTTTAAAGGGGGCATCAGCCACCTCTTCCCATGTCGCAGTATCAATTAAGCCGTGATGCTCAAAAGCGGATGCATCCTTAGCTTCTCCACCTTGGCCCTCATTAAAGTGCATCAGGAGAACGGTATTGCGATCCCGTTCTTCAAACTCGGTCGTCGGTCTTGGAAAGTTGGCCGCAGGGTATCTGGGAATATTAGATATCCGGACCTCATCGATTAGCCCAGTAAACGCTTCATTCCACTGAGGAAGCCAACCAATATAAACATCAGACAATGAGGTGTTAATCTTCCCTGGATCTTCAATTTCATCTTTCAACTTACCGTCAACGTGGAGAAGGTAGGCACGACCATCAAAGGACAGCGCAACATGTGTCCATCTCTCTAAACTTACCTTGCCGGATCCTTCCCAACTCCACTGAGCAGCATTGACCGCTCCTTGATAAGCACCCCCATCGTTGAGCAGAGCGTGCATCCATGTATCTGCTTTTCCAGTAATCATCATTCTTCCGCCGCCGGAATCTAAGGCAGTGGCGTAAATCCACGCTTCGATCGTTAACTTCTCTGCGAGGTTCAGCTCTTCGCTATGGTCAACAATGACCCGTGTGCCTTTTTCACCACTATCCTTTTTTGCATCAAATTTGAGTGCGAAGTTCTTTGGCGCAGCAAAAACCACGTGTGTCAGTGAGAACACAAATACAAGAACCAAGGCTATGGAGATTAATCGCCCTTTTTTCATCGTAATATCCTTCCTTATAATATGGGTTTTGGACTCTGATGAGCTGTTACAAGAAATTCCACGACGGTAGACCAAGCTCCTATCTGAGTCTACTTCAGTCGCGCAGAGGTTGTAGTCAAGTTAGAAAACCGATCTACAACTGCATCCAATTTTTACGTAACGTTGTAAGATTCGGAGAGCCTGTGGAAAGTCAGTTTTGATAACATAAACATATTAACATTTTTCTGCTAAACAAGTCAAGCGCAAAGAATTCATTTTTGCGTTGACATCCAATCCTTTTCTGGATACACTGTAAAGGCAATCAAACTCGCATTGATATGTGGGTGTATACTTTCCAGGGGACCAGAAAAATGATGGCAAGGAGGCAATGTGAATGAAGACCTTCATCACGGGGTTGGGCAGGATTGTGCTCGGCTTAATTATCATAAACTGGGTGTCGGCAGGTACAAGCCATGCCCGATTGACAGGACCTGAGCTTCTAGAAGCGGCGGTTGCAATATGGACTTTTGATGGGACGGAAAGAAATAAGGATAACGATCCTTTTGTCGAGGACGTTTCTGGAAACGGTCATGACGCGGTGATGGTGAATAAGCCTGCACTGGTTGATGGGCAATTCGGTAAAGCGGTAGAGTTTAATTCCGGAAGAAAAAATTACTTGGAAGTGCCACACCATGAGGATTTCGATCTTGATGAAGCCATTTCGATTTCAGTATGGGTGAAAAGGCCACCTCGCTTGCAAGCGACCGATATCGCTCCCTATTTTATTCTTGAAAAAGGTGGAGAATGGCAGCACGGACGCCCCACTTTTGGAATAGCGCTGCATAAGGTTTTTAACAACATGTTCTATTTCTGGTATCAAGGTGGATTCCAAGGAGTAAACGGGATAAAGGATGATCAGTGGCATCACTACGTTGTCGTGGCTAAAGATAGGGAGAGAGATCCGTCCATGTATATTGATGGGGAATTAAAAGAGGTCGAACATCGCGATGGTCAGCGAGTGATTGCATTAGAACCCTCACCGGGACGCGCACTACATATTGGAGCGGTGTTCCCGGAGCGATTTGATTCGTGGTCTAATAACGCCATAGATGATCTTGCCATTTTCAACGTTGCGTTGAGTCAAGCTGATGTTGAACGGCTTGGGAAAGGGGTTGATAACTCAATTTTCGCGGTTTCTCCATCGGGCAAACTTGCCACAACGTGGGCAATACTGAAACAGACTCGATGAGTTGGCGAAGAAGGAACTATCGAATCATGAGAATCTCTGCAGTAAAATTTATTGCAATGAGTCTTAGTTTACTCATTTTGAATTTGGAGTTCACGCTAGTAAGTGATGCACAATTGACAGGGCGCAAATTTCTGGAGAAAGCTATTGCAATATGGACATTCGAAGAGGCTGGTATGAAGGGGATCCCAGATATTACGGGCAACGGTCATAACGCGAAATTGATAAATAAACCCGCGCTGGTTGACGGGAAGTTCGGTAGGGCAATAGAGTTTAGTGATACCAGAAAAAACTACTTGGAAGTGCCGGACGATGTAGCCTTAAACCTTGAGGAGGTCATCTCTATTTCAGTTTGGGTGAAACGACCCCCACGGCTGCAAGCGACTGATGTTGCACCTTATTTTATTATACATAGGGGTGGAGAATGGCAGTGGCACGGCGCGGGATACGGCATTGCGCTCCACAAAGTTTTTGACAATATGTTTTATTTCTGGTATGAAAATGGATTTCAGGGTGCCAGCGGTATAAAGGACGATCAGTGGCACCACTATGTTGTTGTTGCCAAAGATGGAGAGAGGGCACCAACGCTCTATATTGATGGCGAGTCGAAACCTGTTGAACACGGCGATGGGGTAAAGAAGATGGGATTGGCACCCCCACTGGGACAGCCGATGTACATCGGTGCATTATTGCCAGCGCGATTTGATTCGTTCAGTAAGAGTCAAATCGACGAACTTGCGATCTTCAATGTTGCATTGAGCGATGCTGATGTAAAGCAGCTTGGAAAAGGACTTGATATAGCAATCTTTGCAGTTTCTCCATCAGGGAAGCTTGCCACCTCATGGGCTACGATCAAAAAGAACCATTAATCCCCATTCGTCAGCCAAAGGGATATTTCCAAATGAAGTGTATAAACAGAATTGCAGTTTTCAATGTGGTTTTCGTGTTAGGACTTATCTGTTTTGATGCCACAGCACAAAAGAAGGTTCTCCCTGGTGCGATAATCCATCTTGATGCCAGCGAACAGAATAGGCGGGAGATAGTTTGGAGAAATCTCGGCATAGCTGGTGGAAAAATGCCCGCCAACGATGAAGTGCCTGAATTTGAAGAGGGAAAAATCAGAATACCCGCACTCGGTATCAATGAGGACGCCAAATGGTATACCGCCACGCGAAAGTCTGAGACTTTTGGTGGGCCACCGGATCTAGTACCCAAAATGGAACTTGAAGATTGGACGATGGAGGTTCTCATCAGACGCAACGGTCCCAAATGGCCCGATCTCGTTGTTGCCTCCCAAGTCCTTGGATTTAGAGCGCGTGACAGGGAATTGCAACAGTTTCAAGTTTCTCTCAACGGGCCGGATACCGGTGAACTCATCGCAAGATTTAAGGGTAGAGCTAATAACAAAGGAAAATGGCTAATCCCGGAAGATCTCGGCATTGACATTAAGAAAAAGGAGTGGCACTGGCTTGCATTTGTTTTCACCGATCAGAAGTCAGTTGAAACCTACCAAGATGGTGAAAAAGTGGGGATGGTTGATATGGATCAGGATTATGACCCTGAGGAGCCTATGTGGCTTTCAATATTTACTTCACATGACAGGGATCGAAACTTCAACGGCTCAATCGCTATCCTTCGTATTTACGACAGACCGTTAAGCCGAGACGAGCTTCTCCAAAACATCACAGGTAAGCTGGCAGTTGAACCAACCGACAAACTAACAGCAACTTGGGCACGAATAAAAACACAGTGAAGGTAAATGTCAACGCTCGTGTTAAGCATTCGTGCAAAGAAGACAAGCTTTTGTATTGGCAACCTTTGTGGTTGCTTTATCTCTACTCTCGGATCTACCAATTCGTAAACGCTCCATCGGGCCTACGCAACTGCGGTGCCTCAACTTCGCGGTACGGATTAGCCAGTGCCGCTTCCTCATCAAAGTCAATCCCCAATCCCGGGGCTGTCGGCGGCAGTAGATAGCCGTCCTCCCACTCTAACTGTACTGGAAAGACATCGGGCAGCGTTGTCCCCGGTTTGCTTGGCAGCTCTTGTACGCCGAAGTTCGTTGAAGCGAGATCCAGATGGAGACACGCCGCTGTCGAAACAGGACCGAGCGGATTGTGGGGTGCCAGATCAATGTAGTGAGCCTCGCACCAACCGGCGATTTTCTTCGCTTCAGTAATCCCACCAACAATACAGAGATCTATCCGCGCATACTGCATTAGTTCCTGTTCAACCAATTCACGGAATTCCCACTTTGTGGCGTACTGCTCTCCCACCGCCAACGGCACGGCAACGTGGCGTGCCAGCTGATGGTACGTGGACATATTTTCAGACCGCAACGGATCTTCGATGAAATAGGGCCGATAACCCTCCAAAGCACGACAGAGCGGTATCACATGGGGCGGGTCAAGCCGCGTATGAACGTCAATCAGGAGTTCAATCTCCTCCCCAACGGCGTCCCGAACCGCTTCGCACTGCTTAATGGTCTCCCGCACCGCCCACGATGGATCGAGAACATCCCCCTGCTGAGGGACACCCCAACGCACAAATTTCCATCCATCTTCCACGAGTGACCGTGCGTGTTCAGCGAGTTGTTCGGCGGAGTTGCCACCAGCGTGAGGATAGCACACGGCCTTCTGACGGACAAGTCCACCAAGCAGATCATAGACGGGAACCCCCAACGCTTTCCCACGAATATCCCAGAGCGCAATATCGATAGCACTGATCGCAGAGCACGCAATCCGCCCGGCGGGGAAAAAACCGCCACGGAACATCACCTGCCATAGGTGTTCGATGCGACGCGGATCTTCACCAATTAAAACGGACTTCAGATGGTTAACACATTCTGTGGCTGCGAGTTCCCGCCAAGTGATCCCGCCTTCGCCAATTCCATAGATACCTTCGTCGGTTTCGACCTTGACAAAGAAGAAATTCCTAGCACCTCCCCATACCGGCAAAGGTTTCACATCTGTAATTTTCATGTTTGACCTTCCTTATATAACGAGTCTGTGTATAAAAATAAACGAATCAACGAATGAGCCAATTACACTTCACGCTGCGTTACGTCTTCACCTGTGGATCCAACACATCCCTCAAGGCATCCCCTAACAGATTGAATCCTAAAACAATCAGAAAAATCGCAATCCCCGGCGTCATAACAGTCCACGGTGCACGACGAATCAGTGCTCGATTCTCGTTGAGCATCGCGCCCCACTCCGGTTCGCCGATTTCAGCGCCGAGCCCGAGAAAGCTGAGACCGGCGGCATCCAAAATAGCTGCGCCCATGCCGAGCGTTGCCTGCACAATCAGGGGGGCAAGACAGTTGGGCAAAATCGCACGGGTCAAAATGCGAAAGTCGCTCATGCCGATGGCGTGGGCAGCGGTTACATAATCCTGCTCACGGATAGTGAGTACAGATGCGCGCAAGATTCTCGCGTATTGTGGGATGTAAACAATCGAAACAGCAATAATCGCATTTGTCAGGCTCTGCCCCAAGATCGTAACAATGACCATTGCTAACAGGATACTCGGCATGGCAAGCATCATATCCATTATTCGCATGATGGTGTTGTCGATCCAGCCCCCGTAATAGCCAGCGAGAACACCCAACAGTGCGCCAATTGAGATCGAAAATGTCATCGCAACCAACCCGACCTTGATCGAGATTCGTGAACCGTAAACAATGCGGCTGAAAATATCCCTTCCAACCTTATCGGTCCCGAAGTAATGCTCCTGAGACCATCCTTGGAGACGTGTTGTGACGTCTACGTTCCGAGGATCATGTGTTGCAACTATCGGGGCAAAGATTGCGATGACAATGAAGAAAATTAAGATCGATGCGCCAATCAACGCTGATTTCTGACGCAGCAGCTCCCGATAGAATTGACTACGATGCTCTCTCATGTCGTCTCTCCTCCAATCCGGATACGCGGATCAAAATACGCGTAGAGCAGATCGACAATGAGGTTCACCATCATAAAAACTGTGGCAACAAAGAGAACACCACCCTGTACGGGACGGATATCACGGGCTTCAACAGCAGCACGCAACCACGATCCCAACCCAGGCCAAGAGAAAATATGTTCTGTTAAGATCGCGCCGCCCATCAGATAGCCAAATTCAAGCCCTATTACCGTCAAAACGGGAATGATACTGTTTTTTAGGGCATGTTTGAGAATTACGATCCGTTTGGGCAGCCCCTTTGCATAGGCGGTGACGATGTACTGTTGGTTGAGGATTTCTAAGAGGCTAGACCGTGTCATGCGAGCGATAATGGCTAACGGTATCGTGCCCAGTGTTATCGCAGGAAGGATGAGATGCATGATTGCATTTCGGAAAGCATTGAAGTCGCCAGCAAGCAGAGTATCAATGAGGTAAAAATGGGTGCGGTGCTGAATGTCGAGATCTAATACGGCATCGAGTCGCTGTGAACTAGGAAAAATCGGTAGGGCGTAAGCGAACAGTAAAATAAGCATCAAACCAAGCCAGAAGATCGGCATGGAAATCCCTGCCAGTGATCCGAACATCGTTGTGTAGTCCCAAAACTTCCCGCGGTTGACAGCAGCAATAATCCCGGCAGTTATGCCGAAAAAGATCGAGAAAATCATCGCTGCAAGTGTCAGTTCTACTGTCGCAGGAAATTTGCGGAGAATTTCGTCAATAACCGGCTGGTTTGTCTTAAACGAGCGTCCTAAGTCTAAATGCGCTAAATCCCACAGGAATACCCCATACTGCTTGTACAGCGGCTGATCTAACCCCATTTCACGACGGAGTTCCGTTAATGCTTCCTCCGTGGCGCGTTCACCGAGAATTGCGAGCGCGGCATCACCGGGGATCAGATGCACCATGAAAAAGACGAGCAGCGAGACACCAAAGAGCGATAGTCCGATCGAAAGGAGTCGATGCAGGATGTAGACAATCATGCGTCACGTCACTTTTCAAGCCAGATCTGTCGAAAATATTTCCACGAGGTGGGATGGAGTTTGAGATTCTTAATCCGCTTGTTGATGATTAGAATCTGTTTGGCGTGTGCTAGGGGCACCCAAGGCACATCATGGTGAAAAATTGCTTGGGCTTTTTTATAAAGTTCGATCCGCTTGGCTTGATCCGTAGTTGATTGTGCTTGGTCCAGAAGTTCCTGCATCTCATCGCTGCGGTAGAATGCAATGTTCCCCGCCGGTTTTTTCGCTGCCTCCTTGCTCAAAAGATAAGAGAAGAAGTTATCCGGATCGCCGAGGTCAGCAGACCAACCGAGCATTGCTGTATCGTGTTCACCGTTTGTTACCTTATCCAAATATGTTCCCCAATCGAAGGTCACAATCTTTGCCTTGATCCCAACATGGCGCAAATCTGACTGGATGGCTGCGGCAAGGGCGCTTCCGTCGGGGATGTATGGACGTGGCACCGGCAATGCCCATAGCGTTGTCTCGAAACCGTCTGGGTAACCTGCCGCTGCAAGCAACGCCTTTGCCTTTGCCGGATTGTAGGTGTATTCTTCAATTGAGTCGTCATAGCTCCACATCGTCGGGGGAATGGGGTTTTTAGCCGGGATGCCCATGCCTTGATACAGTTCTTTGACAATCTCGTGCTTGTTAATCGCATGGTTGATGGCGAGCCGAACATTGAGATTATCGAAAGGCTTTTTGTCGAAGTTCATGGCGAGGTAACCGATGTTCATGCCCGGTTGTTCAATAATCCTGAGTTGATCATCTGCACGAATCTGAGATAGGTCATCCGGATTCGGAAATTCCATTGCATGAATACTCCCATTTTGTAACTCAATAAGGCGCGCCGAATTGTCGGGGATGGATCGGAGAATAATTCGGTCGAGCGGCGGACGTCCTTCCCAATAGTCTTTGTTTACTTCTAAAACAACCTTATCCCCGTGGTCCCAACGTACAAATTTGAACGGTCCTGTGCCAACCGGGTGATTTGTAAAATCCTCCTTCCATTTCTGAAGGGCGGTTGGACTGACGATTGAAAAAGGTGGCATTGCGATGGTGTAGATGAAAGGGGCGTAGGGGCGTTTGAGAGTGATTTCAACTGTGTATGCATCCGGTGCCGTGATTTTCTCGACGATTTTGGCTAATCCGGTATATGACCAGTAAGTATAGGAACCACCAACGTTATGAAAGGGGTGGTTTGGATCGTGCTGGCGGTTGAGCGAAAAAAGCACAGCGTTCGCGTTGAAAGGTGTGCCATCATGGAACTTAACCCCTTTGCGGAGATAAAATCGCCACGTCAACCCATCCTCCGATGATTCCCACGATTCTGCCAGCGCAGGCTCGATTTCCGTACTCTCGTTTTTGTATTGTACGAGTCTATCATAGATGTTCTCACACACCTTGAAGGATTCGCCATCCTCTTCGTGGGCAGGATCGAGTCCAACAGAATCGCCGCCACGTCCAAAAATCAGTGTGCCCCCAATTACTTGCGCGTCTGCTACGTAGATGGCAGACATCAAAAACATAAAAATTGCGAAGATGTATCGGTATGATCGTTTCATGTAGGTATGCTCCTAAATTTATCTAATTGAAGTCCAAACATATCAGCAATTCAGCGAACCTTCAAGATACAGGCTCCCATCAAAACATTGTCGCAGAAATTAAGAGGGTGTGTCAAGGGAAAACAGCGCATTTGATGTGCGTTGATGTGGGTAAATATGATACAATAGATAACACCTGTTTCCTAATGTCTCGAAGAACGAGAGGAGTTACCGATATATGATTTTGTACAACACACGCTTTTGGGTGTTACTTTAGTACTAACGTTAGTATTCACAGGTTTGCTGGTATTGCTGTGTATCCGTACACGCTCAAAGGGTTTGATAATTATTACTGCGGTGCTTGTTTATCCTCCGACCTTAGGTTTGATTCAAAACTATGTTCTCAGGCTATACGTAGACCAGTGGGTTGTTGGGGAACTGAACTGGTGGACTCCACCCATGAAAATCGAGGAGTTCTTGATGTTGTATGAATTACTCATGGGGTTGCTCCGAGACGGTTTGTTGGTCTTGGGCGCGTTCCTGCTCTATCGAGATTGGAATAGTAGCAAGATTCCTTGGCTCCAGAATAAATCTCCAGAAATAATTAATCATGCCTGATAGCGGTTCTGACTCTAAAGTAATACGTCACACACTAAACATAAAAATGCTCAATCGAATTGCGGTTACTATATCCGTGCTCTTCAGTCCATTCCTATTGCCGATTGCGTCCATCCTACTAATCGTCCGTGCCTCCGTTGCGACAATGCAGCAGGGATTGTTGTGGATGGTGATTGTCATACTGTTTGCCGGTGTGCTGCCCATGCTTTATATTTTGATCCTTTTTCGTCTGGGGCGACTGAGCGATGTTCGTTTAACTGTCAGGGAACAACGTGCCAACCCCCTAATATTTTCGCTTGTAAGTGCGCTTGTTGGCAGCGGTATTTTACACCTTCTCAATGTACCACAGGAGATCGTCTGGCTCTGCATCGCCTGCGTCATTAATGGACTGGTGCTTACCTTAATCACACAGGTCTGGAAGATCAGCTTCCACAGCGGGGTTGCCGCGGGGTGTATGACAGGGCTTGCGACGCTAATCAGCAGCCAATTTATCTATCTGTTCATCCTATTGCCGTTCATTGCATGGGCACGGGTGCACCGCAAGAGACACACGTTTCTTCAAACTATCATTGCCGCACCGATCGCTATTGCGAATACGGTAGTGGTGCTTCAGTTAGCGTTATAACTGCTCCGCATTGGCACGCATCAAAATATCGAAAGCTGCTTAATAAAGCAAACCACTTGCGGTGTGGCTTAACTGTAAGTGATCATAATTTATCGAACAATATTCGGATAATATATGGAAAAAGCGTAAGGGAGATACGATGGCAGAACGAAACGACACGAAACAGCTGCTAATTATTGACGGTACAGCCTTTGTCTATCGCGCGTTTTATGGAACACAACAACAACTCACCAATTCCCAAGGCCAACCGACAGCCGCAATACTTAGCTTCACAAGAACGATCCTGAAACTGCTGGATGAAAATAATCAGTACATAGCAATCTGTTTTGATAGAGGGGGAAAAAGCAAGAGAGATGAACTTTATGCTGCCTATAAGGCAGATCGTCCCCCGACCCCGGACGCGCTCATTGCCCAATTTCCGTATGTGCGAAAAATCATAGAAGCACTTGGCGTTCCAACCGTGGAAATGAAAGAGTACGAAGCGGATGATGTCGCCGGAACCTTGGCGAAGCAGGCCGAGGCAGCAGGGTTTGACGTGTTGATTATGACCAATGATAAAGATATGCTCCAGCTGATCTCTCCAAAGATTAAGGTACATCGTGTCAATCCGCGTGGTGGATATGAAATCTACGACGCAGCAGCGTGCAAAAGGCGTTACGGGATTGAACCGTATCAGATCCCCGATTACCTTGCACTTGCGGGTGATAGCGTCGATCAAATTCCCGGTGTCAGTGGTATTGGTGAAAAAACCAGTCCAAAACTGTTATCTGAATTTGGAACAATCGAAACCCTCCTTAAGCGGCTGGACGAAGTCCCGAAACGATTTCGCACCAAGTTAGAAGCAGGCGAGAGCCATGCGCTCTTGAGCAAAAAGTTGGCAACCCTCGAAACTGCTCTGGAGCTTCCCATTACGCCGGAAGGGTGCAAGGTCGGAGATCGGAACAACGAAGCGTTATTATCACTTTTCCGCGAACTTGAGTTTCATAGCTTGCTCGATCAAATCACAGTAGACAGCGACCTTCCGAAGCCGGACACAGACTATCAAACGATCACGGATGAAAACCACTTGAAGCGTCTCGTTGAGGAACTCAGGAAGAGTACGGAACTTTCTGTAGATTTGGAGACCACCTCAACCAACCCAATTGAAGCCCAGATCGTTGGGATTGCCATCACCACTAACCCACATCAGGGATATTATATCCCGACTCTGAACTCCCTCCTTGATGCACCATCTTTATTGCCCCAAGATCAAATTTTAGAGATTCTCCGTCCTATTCTTGAAGATGCCTCCTATCAAAAAGTGGGGCAAAATATAAAATATGACCTGAAAGTGTCCAAACGTCACGGGGTGGAATTGAAGGGCATCTCGTTCGACACGATGGTCGCTTCTGGACTCCTGCATCCAGCGTCATCCAGCCACGGTCTCAATGACCTCGCCTTTACGCATCTAAACCACAAAATGATTCCAATTAAAGACCTGATCGGCACAGGCTCGAAACAGATAACCATGGACATTGTCCCGCTCCCACAGATCACCGAGTACGCCTGCGAAGATGTGGATGTCACGCTGCAGCTCAAGAACAAGTTTGAGTCGGAGTTGGCAGCGGAAGGCTTGACCGATATTTTCCAGGATATTGAAATCCCACTGATTCCTGTACTTGCTGATATGGAGTTGGCTGGGATTCAGGTTGACGGTAATTATCTCAAACAGTTATCGCAAGAATTTCAAGAGCGTCTTGATCAGAAAATGGATCAGATCTACGGAGAGGCAGGACAGGAATTTAATATTAATTCGCCAAAACAGCTTGGACAGATTCTGTTTGAGGAACTCAATCTGCCGAAGAATCTGACGCGTCGAACGAAAACAGGTTATTCAACCGATATTAGAGTTTTACAAAGGTTGGCTCCACACCATCCACTGCCAGAGCTGATTTTGGAGTATCGTTCCTTTGCCAAACTCAAATCTACCTACACCGATGCGTTGGGTGGACTAATCAACCCAGATACTGGGCGCATCCACACATCGTTTCATCAAGCCGGTGTCCGAACGGGGCGTCTCAGCAGCAGTGATCCAAATCTGCAGAATATTCCTGTGCGAACCGCGGAAGGACGGGAAATCCGCCGAGCATTCGTTGCCAGTGATGATGAACATACACTGATTGTTGCGGATTACTCACAGATCGAATTGCGTATCCTCGCTCATCTCTCCGGAGACGATCGTCTTCGGGAAGCCTTCGAACAGGATCTGGATATCCACGCACAATCTGCGTCTCTTATCTTTGGACTGCCGTCGGGTAAGATCGATGCCGATATGCGACGGCAGGCGAAAACAATGAACTACGGCATCGTCTACGGCGTAGGGGCGTTCCGTCTTGCCAGCGAACTTCAAATTGAGTTTGGTGAAGCGCAACAACTAATCGACAACTACTTTCACACCTATGCTGGGGTCAGGGAATATTTCGATAAGATCGTGGTAAAAGCCCAAGAGCAAGAATATGTTACGACGCTCCTCGGACGACGTTGCTATGTTCCAGAGATCCGAGCCGCTGACCGTAATACACAGGAATTTGGAAAACGTGTCGCTATTAATGCACCGATGCAAGGCACAGCCGCAGAACTCATCAAACTCGCTATGCTTGGAATTCATGACTATCTCATGAAAAGTGGTAAGCAGACGAAACTACTGCTGCAAGTCCATGACGAACTGGTATTTGAAGCGCCAAAATCCGAGCAAGGTGAGGTCTTAACAGAAATCAAACGCCTCATGGAAAATGCCTGTCAGATTGATGTGCCCATCAAGGTTGATATCCATGCAGGCGCGAGTTGGCTTGAAGCAAAGTAACGGCGGTTTATTTTCTATTTCAGTTAGATGCTTGTTCGTCTGCCGAAAACGGGAAATTTCAGGTTGATTTTTGTTCGCTTGTCCAGTACGGTTTATTACCTATGAATGCGGTCAATTGAACTCCGGACAATGAGTGGGATTTTTGTTGTTAGTAAATTTGTCGAGTGACTATTGGTAGAAGACTTAATTCTGCGTTCGATCGATACAAGGTAGAGGACGATATATTGTGCATTTGAGCAAAGGGTGTGCGCCATATTGACAAGGACTCTGAAATGCATTATTGCCATTCTGGCATTTTCAAGGCTCATCTGCCCGCTGAATCTGCTCCTGACTAGGATCTTTGGGTTGGCATATATATTGCCTGATAATCTGCGATGTGAACTCGGACTTCGTCCGTAAAGTAATATGTATCGTCGGGAATGGAAGGAGAGGAGCACTGAAAAATGATCCGGCACAGCTATAGAATTCTTCTAGTGGATGATGATATGGCTTCTTTAGAAGTCTTAGGCGAGGTTTTGACTCGTGCCGGCTATGATGCTGTGTCCGCAGAGACTGGATACGAAGCTTTGGAAATTATTCGAGAGGCTACGATAGATCTCGCGCTCCTAGATTTTAATCTGCCGGATACAACCGGCGCAGAATTATTTCAACAGATTAAACAATTTCAGCCGGGTGTGCCTGCTATCATCATGAGTGCAAACACATCACAGGGCGTCAAGTTTGACGTATTTGACGCGGGTGCCTACACCTTTATATCAAAACCTATAGACTTACCGCAACTGCTGGGATGTGTCTCCCGCGCGTTAGATCTCAAACAACAACCAGGACCACGTTATCAAGGTGATGGGCAGCGGAGGTCAACAGGTCGAGACACCCAGACACTTCAGATTAAGAGATTAAGTATTTTCCGATGGATTCGAATTATCAGACACAAGTAGTATGCAAATACCTATATCAATAATCAATTAACAACTGTCATTAATTTTATGGAGGGATTTAGGATGAGTAAAGTCATTGGAATTGATTTGGGGACCACAAATTCATGCGTTGCCCTTTTAGATGGTGGTGAGCCGAAAGTGCTTGAAAACGCTGAAGGCACTAGAACAACGCCATCCGTTGTTGCTGTTACGAAAGAGGGAGAGCGGTTAGTCGGACAAGTTGCCAAAAGGCAAGCTGTTACCAATCCGAAAAATACGATTTTCTCCGTCAAGCGATTTATGGGACGTAAGTATAGAGAAGTGAGCGAAGAGATAAATCGCGTGCCCTACGAGGCTCTGAGCGATAAAGATGGCGATGTGTCAATAAAAATTGAGGATAAAGAACATGCGCCACCTGAAGTTTCCGCGATGATTCTTCAGAAGATGAAAGAAACTGCAGAATCCTACCTCGGTGAATCAGTAACACAAGCGGTCATCACAGTTCCTGCTTATTTTAACGATTCGCAGCGTCAGGCGACGAAGGACGCAGGCAGGATCGCGGGATTGGAAGTGCTTCGTATCATCAACGAGCCAACCGCTGCATCATTGGCTTACGGACTGGATAACCAGAAGGACAAAAATATCGCCGTCTATGACTTGGGCGGAGGTACTTTTGACATCTCAATCCTTGAAATCGGGGACGGTGTATTTGAAGTCAAAAGTACCAATGGGGATACCCACTTGGGTGGTGACGATTTCGATCAGAAGATCATTGATTGGCTTGCTGAAGAGTTTCAACGGGAGCAGGGAATAGATCTCTGCAAGGATAACATGGCACTGCAAAGGCTGAAAGAGGCCGCGGAAAAGGCAAAATGCGAACTCTCGACTGCTATGCAAACCGATATTAATTTACCCTTTATCACCGCAGATGCAGGCGGACCAAAACACCTTAATGTCAATCTGACCCGTGCAAAACTTGAGCAGATTACCGACGATCTGGTTGAACGATCACTTGAGCCGTGTCGGAAAGCCCTTGCGGATGCAGGGGTGTCTGCGAATGACATTGAAGAGGTTATCTTGGTCGGCGGACAAACACGGATGCCGAAAGTTCAAGAAGCCGTACAGCGACTGTTTGGTAGGGAGCCCCATAAAGGGGTAAATCCTGACGAAGTTGTTGCGATTGGTGCCGCAATTCAAGGCGGTGTCCTCTCTGGCGACGAAGGTGTAAAAGACATCTTGCTGCTTGACGTAACTCCCCTGTCGTTGGGTGTCGAAACGTTGGGCGGAATCTTCACCCGACTCATCGAACGGAACACAACCATTCCCGCCAAGAAGTCACAAATCTTCACAACGTCGCAAGACAGTCAGACCACTGTTGATGTACATGTGTTGCAGGGCGAGCGAGAGCAGGCTGTCTACAACAAAACGATTGGTCGCTTCCAACTCGATGGCATACCACCGGCACCGCGCAGTATGCCACAGATTGAGGTGGCTTTTGATATTGACGCAAATGGTATTCTCAATGTTTCTGCAAAGGATCAGGCAACGGGTAAGGAACAACACATCACCATCACCGCTTCGTCGGGATTGTCCGAAGCCGAAATTGATCAGATGGTGCAAGATGCCGAAACCCATGCCGCCGAAGACCAGCAGAAGCGCGAAGAGGTGGAAGTACATAATCAAGCAGATTCGCTAATCTATGAAACAGAAAAGAATCTCGGCGAGTTTGGCGATCAGGTTGATGCGGCAATCAAGAGTAATGTTGAAAGTGCCGTTGAGGAACTCAAAAAAGCCCTCGAAAGCAGCGATACTGAAGATATTAAGGCGAAAACTGAGAGTCTGATGCAGGTATGGCACCAGGCTTCGGAAGAGCTCTATAAGCAAACCGCCGAGGCTGGTGGTGACCCATCTGCGGGGCCAGAACATCACAGCGCACCAACCGACGAACCGCAGTCCACCTCCTCGTCTCCTGATGGTGAGGTCATTGACGCTGATTATGAAGTTGTTGATGACGACAAAAAAGCCGACGAAAATAGGAAATAGAACGTTGGACTCAAGTGCTTCGATATTCGTGTTTTTGCTGTATAGGGATCTACCAACTCACAAATGTCAGGCACTTGATAAACCAAGTTAAGTTGAAAATCCCAACCTTGCGAAGGTTTCGAGCCTTCGCAAGGTTTTTTTTCTTCTATTGGAGGTATGTGATATGGAGATTTCTGGGAATGAACACATCCGCGTAGGGGTTGTCGGAGCGGGGCGTGGGCAAAGCTTTATGCGATCTGCAACGGCAGTCGGACTCGAATTGGTAGCCATCTGTGATACGTGGGAGGAGAAGCTGCAACATGTCGGCGATCAACTTGATGTAACAACTTATACTGACTACGACAAATTCCTTGAACACGACATGGATGCGGTTGTGCTCGCTAACTATTTTCACGAACATGCGCCCTTCGCAATCAAGGCGTTTGCCGCAGACAAACATGTGATGAGTGAGTGTGCCGCCTGTCACACTATAGCGGAAGGGGTGGCATTGGCGCGTGCGTTTGAGAAAAGTGGAAAGGTCTATCTTTTCGCCGAAAACTATCCCTATATGGTTTATAATCAGGAGATGCATCGGCTATACAGTGAGGGCAGAATCGGTGAATTTAAGTACGGTGAGGGCGAGTATGTGCATCCTGACCCGGCCGAAGTCAAGCTGGCTCGAAGCTGCGGAACCAACCACTGGCGGAATTGGATACCCTCTACCTACTACTGCACCCACTCCATTGCCCCGGTGATGTACATTACAGACACCCGTCCCGTGAAGGTGAACGGATTTGTGGTGCCCTACGACTTCAATGATCCGACCCAGACCATGCACATGAAACGCAGCGACACCTGCGCTGTCATCATTTGTCGAATGGATAACGGGGCAGTAATGAAGTCACTTCATGGCGGGCTACGCGGGCACGGGAATTACGTCCGTATCCACGGAAATAAGGGGCTGATGGAAAACAGTCGTCATGGGGATAAACACCGGCTGCGCGTTTGGCGCGAGCCGTGGGAAAAAGATGAAGGAGAACCAACCGAAATCGTCTACAAGCCCGATTTTCCCGTCCATCACAGCAGAGCGACAACCGCAGGGCATGGTGGAGGTGATTTCTTTACTACCTACCACTTCGCGGACGCCATTCGGACGGGCGAACAACCGTATCTTGATGTCTATCGTGGGATCGACATGAGTATTGTTGGTATTCTCGCTTGGCGATCTGCCCTCAACGATTCTACCCCAGTTGAAGTCCCCGATTTTCGGGTGGAGTCGGCGCGCCAGCAGTATGAAAATGACGACTGGTCCCCAGATCCAAGGCGTAAAAAAGAAGGTCAACCGCCAAGTAGTATCCTCGGTGATATTGAGCCGTCGGAGGCGACAATCGCGTATGCGAAAGAGGTCTGGGCAAAACAGGGGTTTCGGGAGTAAGTTCACCGCCCTCAAGAGCGGTGTCGGTAGATTAAGTTGCCAGGTTGTGGATTACCGAATGTGGCGATACAGTTTTGCGAGATGATTTGGAGGAACTCGTAGCAGATAGAGTAGGGTGATGAGCCAGTTTGTTAGGGTTGTGCGGAGGATACCGTTCTTCTGCCAGCGGCGTGCGGAAATGTGAATCCCCGGCTCGACAAGTGTTACCTTGCCACACCGACGCAGTTTTCGAGAGAGCCCCACTTCTTCCATAATCGGGATCTCTGGAAAACCACCGATCTGATTAAACTCGGCACGACGAATAAAGATCCCGCCGTCGCCGTAGAAAATCCGCAGCCGTTTCGCTCTGAAATTGGCAGCGTACTCGATTAGTCGGTATAGGGGGGCATCTCCGTCAATTTGCTGCTTGAACGCTCCGCCGACATAACCCGATGAGATTGCTGTTTCAACGGCTTCAATTGCACCAGAGTCAAGCCACACATCCGCGTGCAGAAAAAGGAAAATATCACCCCCTGCCGCTGCCGCACCCGCATTTAACTGACGAGCTCTCCCGCGTTCAGAGCAAATCACCTGTCCATATTCTTTTGCAATTAATGAGGTGTCGTCGGTGCTGCCGCCATCGACGATAATCAACTCATGGTCTCTTAGTTGAAGTGTGAGCCGAGATAGCGATTGATCCAAAATCTTAGATTCATTCAGAACCGGGATAATAGCAGAGATCATCTGAGGTAAACTGTGGATAAAACTCCCGAAAGACTAAGGAATATGACTTGTAGATTTATTCAGACAATACTTCATGTAGCTGCTTTCAAATACTGATTCAGGGCAAGCAGCGGAAAAACGGCGGCGTAAATCGGATCCGCGTAACCACCGATGATCTCCCAATAGATGCCGACACAACTAGCCTCCCACGAGCCATCAGAGCGCTGGTGGTTGAGAAGAAACTCCAATCCCTTTCGTGCAGCGGAACTCTCGTGATCAGCGAGGAGTAGCGCGTAAGTACACCAACCCGTCTGCTCAACTGTGCTATCCGTCAGTTTACCGAACATATCCTCACCCCAGCCGCCATCACTGTTTTGTACTGACTCAATCCAACGAACCCCCCGCGCAATCGCCGGAGAGGTGACTTTCCCCGCTTTGATTAGACCGATAATGGCACAAGCCGTTCCATACGTCCGTTTGGCAAGCCAAAGATCGGACCAATATCCCTCTTTGGACATTTGATCTTCCAGCCACTGACAGGCTTGGTCGATCTCTACTTCCAGCCCTGTTGCTTCACACCATGCCTCGACTGCGTGAGCGGTAAGACTTACGCACCCAACATCGCCTTGACCGGGCAGGTATGTACTACAACTCCCGTCAGGGCTTTGGTGTGCTGTCAACCAATCGAGCCCCCGCTGAATCGCTTCAGTGCGATCGGGCATCTTTGTCCGCAGTAAAGCGAGTGTGGCTAACGCCGTATCATCAGCATCACTCAGAAGACTGCCACTTCTTCCCATCGCTGAAAATGCCCAACCACCATCCGGATTCTGGTTGTCAATAAACCATCTACCAGCGCGTTGAACGGCGTGATTCTTATCTCCATTGCCAATATCAATAAGCGTAAGCACACTTAATGCCGTATCCCAAATGTTGAGATTTAATGCCTCTCGACAACCACCATCCGGGTTCCGTGTTGACTGCAGCCATGCGATTCCGCCGTCGATTAACTCCTGAATCTCCGCTGATTGAGAAAGTTCTGTTGATTCTGGGTTCAAAGTAGCTTGGTGATCTGTTATATGCTTTTGAAGTTCGATGAGTGCTAACACCGACAATGCCGTGATGTAATTCACACGGAACCAACTGTTATCAGAAAGTTTATGTTCTATTAACCAACTGACCAATGAAGCAATCATTTCCGGGCGCCGCTTGGTGTTTAGTTCAATCAAGATGAAGACTGGCACCAACGTGTGCTGCTCCGCGATGAACAGTGCCTCAAAGGTTCGGGTGTTGAATAGGTCAACTGGTGGAAGGAGGTGGGTTGGTGGCTTGAGAAACGATTGCAAAAGAGGAAAGGTCGTCAGCAGTTTTTTTGTCAATCCTACCACAGGGAGCAGATATTTCGGCAATGTTAGCTTGTTCCAATCAAATTCGCCAAAGGCTGCGTAGGATAGCTTAATCAAGGCAAGGTTCAGTGGATGGGGAGGGACGCGTGCAAGGGCGCCCGCGATTTGCGGATTAGGCTTTCGTTGCCAAACTTGCTCTAAAATGAGCTGTGCAAACAGTGTAGCTTCACGGTTCGGCTGATTGGCTGCATCAAGCCCCCAGGTGCCATCAGGATTCTGGTGTTCAATTAACCAATCGATTAATCCTTCATCGGGCAGGCGATCTTGGGCAAGCGATACCCAAGCATAGGCGCAAGTAGGGAAGGTGCTCGAGGAGAGTTGCCCCTCAAAACCGCCCTCTGAGTTTTGCTGCTCCGTTAAGAAAGCGATTCCGCGATGTAGTGCGGATTTTACCTCGTCGTTCATCATGTGAGTAGTCGTCCGCCAAATCTGAATTGGTGGGTGGTGCTCAAGTTGCCACGATTGACACGGCAGTACCGTTTTGCAAGGGAGGACGAGTCAGCCGAATTCAGTGACCCACAAGAATAGACTGTGAGTAGCCCTTAAACTCCGTCCACACTTCTTCTATAATTAGCTTACACATTGCTGCAATAGGAACCGCCAGTAACAAACCGATTAAGCCGAGTAATTGTTCGCCAAGTAACACCACGACAATTGTTGTCACGGGTCCCAACTCAACACTTTTGCCTATTACCAGGGGTGTAATAATCGCGTTGTCGATGATTTGTATCACAAGCGTCAGAACGATAACAGCCAGCAGGCTCCAACCAAGCCCGAATCGGGATTCCAGGAAGACAACAATGATTGCAGGAATCGCCCCAATGAATGGACCGATATACGGGATCAGGTTCGCCAATCCAGCAATAATCCCGATGATAATTGCAAACCGTAAGCCCAAAATCCAATACCCAATTGCCGCAATTATAGACAATATAATTGTTTGAATCAAACGGCTGCGAAGATAATCTCCTAGCTGCCGATCAAGCCCCTGAATTAGTACCAAAGCAACTTCAAAAAAACGGTTCGGCACAATCTGAATAAGAGCTTTCTTCATCTGCCGCCCACTGTTTAAAAGAAAAAATGTCAAAAATAGGATAATGATACCGGTAGTAAATACTGAGAAGGCACCCTTTGCAGAAGTACCAATTGCATTGAAGATTGACTGCGATTGTCCAATGACAAACCCCAAGATTTGGTCTTGCAGCCGTCCGACGAGGGCGTTGATTTGGTCACGGTCAATTGTTTGAACAGAATCTCTATCAACCACGGTCCCTGATGTTTCCACACCTTCAGTTATCCCAAGATAATTGAATACGGGTATGCGGAGGGGCTTGGGAATGAGATTCAGCGCTGTTGTGGCTGTATCGACAAGACGTTCAAGATCAACAAGATATGCAAGCGTGTTGTTAACGTTGAGCTGGTTTTCTTCTTTCGTGATATTATATGCACGGCGATTTCCTGTGTCAGTCAGTCTCCAACTGTTGCCCGTCTCTTCAACAGCAATCACTGTATTCGGAGAAAGTGTAACACCCTCCTCCAGAAACTTCTGTCGTAAAGCCTCTGGGATTTCACCGCTGTCTAAAGCATCTTCGTGCCCCAGTTCCACTGTTAACTGCACTTCACTAAACTTCCAGATCTGTCCCGTGATGCTATTAACGGTCACTGTTGAAAGAACCGCAAAGCCACTGAGCATCAAGAGTGTTATGACAATAACTACAAGTGTCCGGTTAATTCCTTTTCGCTCAGTTAATTCTACGACTGGACTGATAATATAAGCCATTAGGAACGAGACTACCACCAGTGCAAGAATATCTGTAAGCAAGTAGATAACGCCAATGAGAATTGCAAGCGAAAGCAACGTTGTGCCAAAGGCAATGATTTTCAGGGAGGCGTTTGCTACCCGTGCTTGGCGTGTCTGTTCACGGGCTTCACGCGCAACCAACCGGATGTCCGACGTCATCGTCTCAATATTTTGTGTCAGTGGGAGGGCCGTTTCTCTTGCGAGCGTAGCCGTCTGTGCGCGTGCCTTCTCCGTATTGATTTGGCTGACAGAATCAGCTGCCCCAGACGAATTAACCTCCTCACTAGGTCGATGCGGTGTCGCGTTTTGATTGGTAGGCTCATTCATCAGCTATCCCCTGCTCTAGAGGTGTCAGGATTGATGGAATCCGATGTTTCGATTTCCACAGGTGATCCAGTGACAGATGGGGTACTGGAAACTATATCTCCACCCTCTTCGTCTGTGGCTGAGGCTGCTGCGAGTTCTGCCTTCAAACGACCAATTTCTTCCTGCGCTTTTTCGAATTCGTTGTGTATAAACCGGAAACGGGCCGTGAGAATTTGTCCCAATCTGAAAATTACTTTGGATGCCAATCTTGGATCTGAATTCATTAGCTCAAGTAGTTCGGGACGAAAAAAACCAATGATACTTGAGTCGCGAGTTGCTCTAACCGTGGCCGTCCGTGGAGAACTATCCAACAACCCCACGTCACCAAACAGTCCACTATTTTCTAGGGTTGTCAAGTGGAGAATTGTACCATCCTCCAGGGCTTTGGTGACCTCCGCCTGACCGTCCACCATAATATACATGCCTGCTGCATTCTGTCCCTCATGGATAATGACTTCCCCAGCACTATAGTACCGCTGATAAGCAATACGCGCGATGTTTTGAATTTCTCGATTACTCAGTTCCTCAAAGATGGGGACATCCTTGAGGACATCAATAGTACTCCGCTCAACCTTCGCTTTACTCTTTCTGTCAACGACAGCGTCCCATGTCGCGTCAGTTTGGTTCATTTTGGCCATAATGTCTCCCCTTCTGCCAACTGTTCCCTCATGCGTTGAATTTTATTATACCTCACAATGACTTGTCAAGCGGAATACTTGTGGGATAGGTTGTAGTCACGCAACCTAACAGGTTGGCTTTTGGGTCAAAATTCGAAACATTTAGAGTATGCGGAAGCAATACTGATCTCTTCACACTTCGGTACGAAGAATCAGAATTCAACACATAACAGGACCCTCCCAACACTATAACGATGAAAAATTAAACACTTGACAAAAAAATCTACCTCCTTTAGAATAGAAAACACTTAGCGTTGCAACAAATCATACCCGGCATCGGGTGATATTGCGCTTTTGCGGGTGATTATCATTGCTTGCACAAGTATCGTTTGGCCGTTAAACCTCGCGTTGCATGTCGTTATACGTTTCGTGAAATATCTCTGACACTGAGATTCATCGCTTCGTCCAAGGATGGATTTCAAACCTCAGGATGGCAAGCGAAAGGCGCAAGTTCTGACGGTGTGCAGCATATATTGAGATTAAAAGATAGGAGGAAAACCAATGGCTGTCGACGTTCGTCAAAGAGATGATATAGTCATCTTAAAACCTAAGGGCAAGATTATTGGAAGATCTGTTCGCGATCTCAGCAAGGCGATTAATGAGGAAAGTGCAAAAATTTCCGGTGCGCCGAAATTTTTGTTTGACTTTGCCGATGTTTCAGTGATGGACAGTTCTGGGCTCGGAACCCTATTAGGGGCACATGTATCTATTATTCAGAAGGGGGGTCGGGTTGCTGTCATCAACGTCAGCGAGAAAAATGTTAAGAGTCTCATTATCAGAAGCCGATTAATCTCCACATTTGAACATTTCGAGAGTGAAGACGAAGCAATTTCGTCGCTTTCCAGTGAATAGCAATTACCTTTCTTGCCGAAGTAGGTTAGCCGGCGTGCGATACAACGCATATCGATCTTCCCTACGTTCCGGATCTGTCGAGGGATTGTAGCTTCAATTTCAAAGTAAACGCGAAAAAATTGCAGATCAGTGCAAATAGTAGGTACTCGGCTGCCAAGGCTTTAGCCGGAAGCAACCAGACCGGTTAGGGCCTTAGCTCGCCCCAAGCACTAACCATTATCTCGTTGACTGATGTGGTTTTGCGGAACAAATACGTTTGTTCCGGTGTGAATGGCTCCGCTTCTGTCCCCTAGGTGAACAGTTACATCAAACAAAGGTCTTTAAATGCAGACTGCTTCAATTGAACAAACCATGCAGCGGCTAATTCTGGGTTTGTCTGAGATTGAGGAGGTGGGCAAAGCTCTCGTTTCTGGGCAGAGCAACTTTGGTGCATCAAGCCAGACCTATCTGCGAATAGTTCTCAAGACATTGCAGGTCACCCGAGGCGCCATATTACGCTTCAATCCTGCAGAGAGTCTACTTACTCTCGAATCATCAATTAATATTCCAGACGAGTCCGCGGGCGAATCGTTGGTCATTCCAATCACGTCTAACGAAATCAATGCAATGCTGCAATCCTCCCTCCTTGATGTTTCCAAACCGCCTACCCCCTTAAGATCGTTCTTAAATGCGATTCAGCCACAGCTGCAGGTACTAAGCGCAACTCTTTGGGCACCACTAACAATTCATGAAGAGTTTCTAGGTGTTATCAGTCTCGGTGAGCTTCCTGATGATTCTGAAGACTCACGGTGGACGCGAGAACTACTAAATGTCCTCGCCGACCATATCTCAGTCGCAATTGCGCATTCACGTTCTCAAGAAGATATGCGTGCCGCCAAATTCCGCCTCTTCATGCTTTCTGACACAACTGCCCAAATTGCCAAGTTGTTAGATACAGAGCTCTTAGAGGAAGAGGTCGTCAATCATGCTGTCAGTTTGCTGGACGCTAACGCGGGTTGTTTGATGCTTATCAATCCGGCTACACAGCAGCTGGAGCTAAGAGACTCTTTTGCGCTCGACTTGCAACTGTCACCAGGCGCGGAAACCCTCTCTATTCCGTTGGAAACTGACCAAGAAATACAGCCTACACTTTCTATACTTCGTGACGTAGCAATCGAAGGCAGGACCCAGATCCATAACGATCAGGAGCTAGCGGCACTATTTGGTGGAAATAATCTGATAGCATCTCCAGTTTTTGGGCATGAAATTCTGGGTATACTCGTTGTTCTCAGTAAGGAGGGTCGAGCCGGTATAACACTGGAGTTCACAGATGAAGATGGAATTCTTCTTGAAGCCTTTGCCACGCAAGTTGGTGTCGCAATCGAAAACGCACGGCTTTATCAGGAAGCAATTGAGAAGCGGCGATTGCAGGCGGAAATGGAGGAAGCAGCAAAAATTCAGGAAAACCTTCTTCCAAAGGCACCGCCGGAGATTCCGGGCTATGAAATCGCTGGGATGAGTCTACCACACCATGATGGCGTTGGAGGGGATTACTATGGGTATATACAGGAACCAGATGGATCGTGGGGATTGGTCATCGCTGATATTGCTGGGAAAGGCATGCAAGCAGCTTTACTGGTGGCAACGCTTCGTGCAGCTTTACTCTCAGAGGTCGCAAGACAAGCGGATTTGCCAGCGAGGGCGATGGCACTGAATGCCCTTATCCGTGAGAGCAGCCCAATCGACAAATACGCAACACTCTGTTACGCACGGTTGCATCCAGAGACAGGTAGGCTTACCTCGCTCAATGCCGGACATAACTCTCCTTTGGTCATCCGGCAGGATGGTAGTATACAACGGCTGGAAGCAGGCGGCTTGATGATAGGCATGTATCCTGACGATATGCTTTGCCGAATGTTGGAATATGAAGATGAAACAATTCAACTTTACAGTGGAGATACAGTTCTATTCTATACCGATGGGGTTACCGAAACGGTGAACATCCACGACGAGATGTATGAAGAGGAACGGCTAGAGGAACTGGTGAAGCAACTCCGCAACGCAGATGCTAGCGAAATCTGCGCCGAAATTTATAACTCAACGTTGGAGTTCCAAGGAGAGGCCCAGCGGTTTGATGATTTAACTTTAATGGTGCTGAAGAAGAAATGAGGCTGCCTGAGTTGCCGCTTATTCCAGTAGGATCGGTTCCGGTTTCGTTGCCCTGATTCAAACTGGTAAAACCGTGAATCCACGATTCTGTATGTCTCAGAATTCTGCTTTTCTTTTTTTTGGTAATGAGAACAATCGGGAACCCGAGATATTGAAAGTAAGCCTCTCAGAGAACGCAGAGAGTAATTTTTCTAACCAATCTCTGAAGAACTTCGTTAGTTTCTTTTAAAAGGCTTTAAGAGTTCGGGCTATCCCTTCCCCGATGATCGAAATTCGAGACCGAAAAATGAAGGAGATAAACCACTATGACTATTCCTGCCGATACCACAGAGCGCGACCGTTTTTTTACGCTATCGCTGGATATGCTGTGTATCGCCGGTTTCGATGGTTACTTCAAAGAACTGAACCCGATGTGGGAAAAAACGCTCGGCTTTACAGTTGAGGAACTCAAAACAAAACCCTTCATCGAGTTTGTTCACCCTGAAGACCAAGAAGCAACAATTGCTGAAGCCCAGAAGATCATAACAACCGGCGAAGATGTCGTTTCCTTTGAAAATCGTTACCTATGCAAAGATGGATCGTATAAGTGGCTCTTATGGAGTTCGACAGTATCCTTTGAAGAGCAACTGTATTATGCCGTTGCTCGAGACATTACTGAACGTAAACAAGCAGAAGTCCACTATCGTGACCTATACGAAAACGCGCCGGATATGATGGCTGTCGTTGATTTAGTTAGTGGGAACATCTTAGAATGCAACCAAACCCTTGCGGATGTTATCGGGCGTAGCAAAGAGGAGATTACCGGCAACTCCTTCCTGGAGCTATATGCTCCCGAATCTATAGAGGCTGCACAACAAACCTCCTCAGCGTTCGTCGAAACGGGCGAAATCATTAGACAAGAACGGACCCTCCGCCGGGCAGACGGTAGCACCATTGACGTCCTTTTGCAAGCGACACCAATGCACGACGAAACCGGCAAGATTGTCGCAAGTCGGTCAACATGGCGGGATGTGACCAAACAGAAGGAAGCGGAACGAGCATTGGCTGCCCAAGAAGCACTCTATCGGACACTCATTGAAGCCGCGCCACAGGTAATTTGGGTTGCGGACGCTGATGGTCAGGTCGCTCTTCTGAACAAAGCCTGGCATGAATTTTCCGGACGCACAGAGGCAGAATCACTGGGTACTCGATGGGCAGAAGCGTTGCATCCGGAAGATCTTCCGGACGTGCTCGCAAAATGGGACAGTGCGTATAACCACGGCGAAACCTACAGTGGTGAATGTCGATTCCAAGCCAAGGATGGTTCCTATCAGACATTTATTTTTATTGGTACCCCTGTTCGAAACGATGCGGGAGAAATCATCAATTGGGTCGGTATTAATACTAACATTGCGGATCGGGTACAAGCCGAAATTGCATTGCAGGAAGCTAAGGATGCCGCCGAGTATGCAAACCGTGCCAAAAGTGAATTTCTTGCCACCATGAGTCATGAACTCCGCACCCCGTTGAACGCGATTATCGGATTTTCCGAAATCTTACGAGATGAAATTCTGGGAACCCTTAACGACGAGCAGAAAGAATTAGTCCTTGATGTCCGTACCAGCGGAAATCACCTGCTTGCCATGATTAACGATATTCTTGACTTATCGAAAATTGAGGCTGGCAGAATGGATCTGCAGCTGGAG
>JAJDUM010000026.1 GCA_022826645.1 Candidatus Poribacteria bacterium | reverse complement strand
TCACGCCGGATGACCTGGCGGCGTCCTTCTTCCGGAACATCGGCATCGACCCGCAAACAAAGTATCAAACCAATGTGGGACGTCCTGTGACGCTCGTGCGAGATGGGAGGCCAATTCAACAGTTGTTCTGAGTCTTCTCCGAATTGGGTTGCCGAAACGATAAGCTCGGATTGAGCGGATTGTCAAACACCTTGAACGCCAAAGAAATCTCACTTGACATGCTATGTGTACAGTGTGTATTATCTGAATATTTCAAGTCGCCAAATGATTGCAAGGCTAAAGAGAGTAGGTTGGATATTGGTTCACATTCGTGGAAGCCATCGTCAATACAAACAGCCCAACAAACCGAGCAGAGTGACTGTTCCTCATCCGAAGAAAGACCTGCCGAAAGGCACATTGCGGAACATCTATGGTGAAACCCGCTCAGGCTTCCTCGCACAAGCTGCGCTGGAGTTTATTTCGAGTCATAGCACAGTCGAATAAACAGATCGGTGATGAAGTCATCGAGCTACGGAACAGCACCCTTCGGGCTTGAAGTCCGATTCATCGGGCGCCGTATTGTAGCCCGACGATTTATCGGCAGGTGTGCAACATATGGTTGACCATTACAAAAATGCCTAAAGTTTAGGACCTCACTTTCGCCCGAATACGGCGAATTCTTGCATGTGCTTGAACACGGCTAAGCCTTTGCTATGATTGTGTTTGATTGTCCTCCAATGGTTCCAACTCGGTTGATAAGCTGCTAGGTTTTGCAGATGCAAACATGGACACCATACGGACCTAGCAAAGTCTCAAATGCTATGACAAAGCGGTCAATCAATGGGTAAGCAGCGTTGAGTATCAGACGGGTGACCGAACCCCGTTTGATGACGGCCCTTCCACTGAGGGCAAACATCTGTCTGACCCATCGCTTAGAGCCTGTTTGAAAAATTGGTGGCAGAGCCATTTTTGGTCGTTTGTAGAAAGTTTTTTCATGTTTTCATTGTTGGCTGCGACATACCTGTCGCCCCGCTGGGGCTTAGATGCACGGAGTCTTAACGTTTCTATACACCTTCCGCCCCTCTGGGGCTTTTAGAGGCTGGTGCGCAGTGCGCACCCTACAAACTATATTTTTCAAACAGGTTCTTAATACCGCGTTGCTCGATGGACTTTTTTGTCTGTGCGATGATGTCTGGCAAAGCTGGACTTTGGTCGACTAAGGGCAATGGCTGACTGAGCATTTGCCGGGCATGGGCTTCGATCTGCCGCTTGGTCTCCAATGCATCGAGCATCCACCGCTGCACCCATCGAATCAAATTGTGCGCTAGATGGGAAAGCAGACAAAGCATTTGCTGTGCCTCGAACTTCTGTTTTCGCAGTTTTCGTTGAGCTAAGCCTTGGTCATCCTGGCAGAACATACTTTCTGGAACCCCACTACGCGCATCGTAACGCCCTAGCAGTGTCAAAAGTCGGCTTCCATATCGGTGACGACCAGAACCACATAACGGCAGCCACCTTTCTTGTTGGGTTTGCGTATCGCCAACTGGCGGGTTGTTCGTCCATAGCGATGGGGCTTTTGCACCCAACCGGCTTGTCTTGGCGCTTGTCCATCAGGCGTAACATCGTCCCACTGCTCAACGGATTGAGCCAAGACCTTGGCCCGATTGCCAGAAAACACCATCACCAGCAACTGGTATCCCAGCCACAGCGCGTGGTTGATGTTCTCATCGGTTCCAAAGCCACCAACGAGGCGGAGGCAGATATGCCCTCGCTGCTGTTGTGTATCGATTTTCAGCGCGCTTTCCATCTGCTGGACCATCTCCACAAATACCTGACAGGAAAGCCGATTGCCCGGATACAATTCCTCCGCGATAATCTCCTGCGTATCGGGTATCAGAACCCGTGCCAATTTGCGTCCATAAATGCCCCGCTTGCCAGAGAAGTAGCCTTTCTTGGCGCCTTCTGCATTCTGGGATTCTGGACGCCCAGTGAGGTCCATGTCGATGACTATCGTGTTTGATTCCTCTATCGCCTCTGCCATAAGCGATCGACTTTGGTTGTGCTCAAGATAGAGGGACCTTAACACCCCTTTGAGCTGAACCACATTCTCTTTCACACAGGCATCTAAATGGTTTATTTTCTAAAAAAATATGGTTAGTGTTGGGTGCCGGTGCGGTTAGAAACCGCACCTACCGAGGTGGTGGAACGGGTTTATCTTGCCAATCTTATAAGCATTAAATACTTAGAGAATGAACCACTCAAGTATCCTGTATCACCGATTGGTCGGCACACGAGTCATACCCGAAGGCAGAAAGAAGAACATTGTCTGGTCGTAATCGATGATTAATTTCGTCGATGTGCTCACAGCCAACTAACAGACCAAGCACCACAAAGATGAGCTTGTCACTCGGACGGTAACTCAGTTGTTTCTGTCCAATTGAGACCTGCTGATGAATCGCCTCGAATATCCTTTTCGACAAGATAAGTGGGGTGAATCCTGCTAAAGAGGCGTGGGCACTTTGCCCGGTTTGCTTACGCTTGCGACGTTTACGGCCTCGACTTCGCTTCTTGGTCATCGGTTTCTCCTCAATGGTAAGTTTTTGATATTGGCTACCATTGAGAAGCTACGAACCCAAGGAACAACTCAGTTTCCAGCTTATTTCATCACCCCAGATTTCTGCTCATTCGGGCGAAATCAAGGTATCAGGCTGAAAGCTGGATTTGTGTACCTGGTGGCCATCATCGATTGGTTTAGCCGATATGTATTATCTTGGGAGCTATCCAATTCGCTGGACATCTGGTTCTGCCTCTCTGCTTTAGAACGCGCTCTAGATGGTGGAGAACCTGAAATTTTCAACAGTGACCAAGGCTCCCAGTTTACCAGCGAGGCCTTTACTAAAAGGCTTCAAGCTGATAAGGTTCATATCAGCTGGGACGGTAGGGGACGTGCCTTCGATAATATCTTTATTGGACGTTTATGGCGGACTGTCAAATACGAGGAGGTGTATCTCAACGAATATGACTCGGTGCGCTGTACAAACCACGCCTTAAAACGCTACTTTAAGTTTTACAATTGTCATAGGCTACATCAGTCGCTCGGATATCAAACTCCTGAGCATGTCTATTTGCAGTGAGAAATAAAATGGAGTTACACCTTAACACCCCCGATCTTTTGTCTAGACATTGGGGAGTACTATAGTCGATTTACTACGAGGAGATAGAATGACCCCAGAACAACGATATTTATTTGATACAGTCGGATACTTCAGTTTGAAAAACGCCCTCAGTTCTGAGGAGCTGCAGCGAGCTCAAGAAGCTGCCGACCGATATATAAACACGCCACCCGACGACCTGACACGCCACCCGACGACCTGCCAGTCGGATTTCATTTTAGAAATCTAGCCCACGACAAACACTACCTTCGTGGATTCGCATTCGATAGGGCGCTAGAACACCTAACCACGCACCCCTTTTTTTCTAGCAAAATACCCGCTGAAGCTGGAGGAGAAGTCGCACTATAGCGATATCAAGCATTCATCGTGGCATAAAAAAAGGATAAATGGAATCTCAATTAACGGATAAGCAACGCGGACTGACCTGGCGCGTTTTGCTTATCGTCCTGCTCGTTGCACCAATTAACTGTTACATGCTCATCCAGATGGAATTGGTGCGCTACACCTTTCCGACTTGGGTTGTGCCGCTGTCAAACGTCATTTTCATCCTGATGGCGATTCTTGTCATTAACAGACTCATCCATCTCTTTGCGCCAAGTATGGCACTTCGACGGGATGAACTGTTGCTGCTTTACGTGATGCTTTCTTTGGCCACAACGCTTGCAGGCGGCGACGTCCTACAAGCAGTTCTGTCTGTCTCAGGACACGGCTTTTGGTTCGCTACCGAAGAGAATGAATGGAAAACGCTATTCTGGTCTTATATCCCCGGCTGGCTGACTGTCGATGATCAGAAGGCACTGAAAGGATACTATCTAGGCGAGTCGAGTTTCTACCTGGAGCATCATCTCAAAGTGTGGGTGCCAGTTATACTCGCCTGGTTGGCGCTGTTTCTTCTTCTGGCTTTTATTTTTCTTTGTCTGAATACCATTCTGCGGCGACAATGGGCAGACCGCGAGCGATTAACCTTCCCGATTATCCAACTTCCCCTACAGATGACTCATCCCACCTCAGGTTTCTTTCGTAATAAAGGAATGTGGCTTGGCTTTGCCATCGCTGGGGGCATCAGTCTGTTCAACGGACTCAGTACACTTTATCCCGTCATACCACATATCCCGGTCACACGCGATTATTATTCGTTTCTCGATCCGCCGTTCAACCTGTATGACGGTGTATGGCTTGCTTTCTATCCATTCGCCATCGGGATTATGTTTTTAATGCCGCTTGACGTACTCTTTTCAACCGCCCTCTTCTATTTTCTTTACCGTAACGAGGTTGCACTTGCGAACGTCTATGGTTTTGGCAAACTTCCGAAATTCCCTTATCAGGACGAGCAGGCGTTCGGCGCATTTTTAGGCCTCTGCATCTTCTTCCTTTGGGTGGGAAGGCACCATTTCACAAGCATATTGAAAAATGCTTTCAGACGAGAGACAACAATCGATGATGCGGATGAGCCGATGCGCTATCGCACGGCAGTTTGGGGGCTGGTTGGTGGGCTCTCCCTTTTTACCCTCGCCCTCCACAGAGCTGGCATGTCACTCTGGATAGCTTCGATATTCAGTTTGCTTTTTCTCATCACGCCGATTATTACGACCCGTATTCGCACCGAAGCCGGTATCTTCGTGCATCGCTACCACTGGCAAGCGCCTCGTTATGTGTTGAATACGATCCTCGGCACCAGAGGCCTGGGGCCACACAACTTAACAACGTTATCAATTTGCTTTTTCAACAGGGGTTACCGACCTCAGCAGATGCCTCATCAATTGGAAGCGTTTAAGATTGCTGAACAAGCCAATATTAGCCCACGCCGAATGCTTGCGGGTATTCTCATTGCCGCCGGAATCGGCATCATCAGTTACTTTTGGGTTCAACTCCACCTATTTTATGAGAAAGGAGCCGAATCCGCCTACTTCGGCGGATGGGCCTTGCGGTATGGCCGAGAATTTTTCGAGCGGTTGACCAATTTGCTTCACTACCCGACCACTACCGATTGGATTGGCCTACTGTTTATGGGAGTCGGCTTCGGTGTTATGGGGGTGTTGACATATTTGCGCGTCAGATTTTTCTGGCTCCCACTGCATCCACTGGGCTACGTGATGGCTGCAAATCAGCAAATATCGGACTTCTGGATACCCATGCTGATTTGCCTTTTTCTGAAATGGGCCATCCTCAAACACGGCGGGATCCGGAGCTACCGACGTGCAATTCCCTTTTTCTTGGGGCTTGTCCTTGGTGACTTCTTGATGGGCAGCATTTGGAGTTTCTTGAATGTGATGTTGAACAGAACGATGTATCAGTTTTATCCGTAGATAGAGTAGATCAACTGAAGGGGCAGATCCCGATTGACTGACAAATCTCAGTTGGGTCCGGCGATACACTCAGTAGCAGTGGCAGTAGCAGTAAAGAGAAAGTGGAAGAGTGGGAAAAATCTCAACCCGATAGATCGAGAATAGATTCTTCTTACCTGCTTGCTTTTCCCCACAGGCACGCGCTCGAGAAGAGCATCAGATGCCACGTTTTCCAGGACGCAATAGCCCTCGTGTTGAAGTTGCTCGAGTTTTGCACCTCAATTTCGCCCGAATGGCTGCGAATTTGCTTCTTTTTAAAAGTTGGTCAAACCCTTGTGGCTATTGAACTTGACGGAGGTCAAATGGTACCGCTAACGACTGAGACACCTTTCGCCCCATAAACGGCACTTTTACCCCATTTTTGCCCCGAATCACCCATAATCTGAGCGTCATAATTCACAGTTTGTAGATGTGATAAGGGTTCCAAAGGTCTATATACAGACAAGGGTACCATTTCAAACAGTTCAAACCCTTATGCCAACTGGATTCAACGGGATTTATAAACATGGAGATTCATGTGCTAATTGGGTGAAAACAAGGTGTCAATTTAGTTCTTCAACTTTTGCAGTGGGATAACCGCCCATTGCGCGTTCGTTCGCGTCAGAAAAGTGAAATGACATTCCTGAATCTTGCTTAACACCGATCTCTTGCAGGTTTTTGACTTCCTCATCTTGCCGTGCATCAACCCGTATGGCTATGTTCATAACGCCAGAGAAAACAGCGAAGGCGTCGATATTAACCGTTCGTTTGAAAGCGGCAATACGCCCGAAGCGGTTATTGTCAAAAGGATCCTTCACGGGAGGCGTTTCGATCTGTTCATTGAATTCTATGAGGATTGGGAATCCTCCGGATTCTACATTTTTGAATAGCGTCATGACGGAGAATTGATTGGTCCGGAAATTATCGGAAACGTTGAGAAGATCTGTCCAATTAAGAGAGACGGGACAATCGATGATTTTCCAGTATCAAATGGTGTATTGAGTCCCGATGTGGAGACAGAGGATTTCGGCTATCAAGCGATGCCCCTTTATGTCTACAAATTCCATTCGGTCCCAGTTACAGCAAGCATTTTAATCACGCCCATTATTTTTGACGCATACGGTCGTGTCCATCGACAATGTTCCTATCCACACCAGTGGTGAATTTGTCGCCGCGATTTGTCAATGGGGCCAACGTGGATTGATTGTCAAGTATCTTCCACCGTATTGTCCGCATCTGAACAAGATTGAGATTCTGTGGCGGCGGATAAAGTATCAGTGGTTGCCTTTTGCGGCGTACACGGATTTCAAAGCCATACTCGATTCGATACAGCACATCCTCAGACATTACGGTCAGCAATATCGCATCGATTTTCAAATCACTTAAACTCATCTTCCGCATAATAGACTTTTGCAATCTCAAATTTTCACATACCCAAATCTTGGGGTATATATCCACAAACGAGCAAAAATCACCGAGGTACTACCGTGAGTCCGAATGATTGACCGGTTTTGCCCTTCCATCATCAACTTCATTTCCACCAAGTAACACACCACATGGCGCTCCGCTGGAGCGCGGGATTTTGGACATATCACATTCTATTTACATTTCTATCCTCTGTATCGAGGAAAGCGACTCTGACTAGAAAGTATTACTTGTTGAAAGAATTATTCCGACAGGGATAATGGGGTGCTGTCAATTATGATGCGGGATACGGCCAACTGAGAAATTAAACTTTTAGGTGCTTGATAATGCGGAAGATAAGTTAAAATCAACCCAAACTTATGAACACGTACTTAGTTCTTACACGTAGAGGGGATTAGAAGATGGACGACGCAATGCGCGACACATTCGCACGACAAGGCTATGTCGTCGTGCCCGACGTGCTCAATCAACAGCAGCTCGACAAGCTGAATGAAGTATACGATCAGCACATCGAAGAGCTGGAGGAGATGCGGTCTAAGGGCGGCACCGATAAAAAGATCCGCTTCTCCATCACGTGGCGCGACACTCACCAGACAACGGATCGGCATGGCAACACCTACGTGGGAAGAAGGTTCTGGAGCAAAGCCTACAGGGACCTGATCGACAACGAGACCATGCTGCCCATCTTGGAAGAGATTCTCGGCGACCCGTCGTGGGGCCATGCCCCTGCACACATGCCGGCAGAGCTTCGCCCCTTGTTCCGGCTAGATCACGACAATATACACTACAAGCCTGGCAGGAAACCGACAGACGGCCCGGACAAAGGCGGGACGCTCCACGGAGGCACAGGCAGCTTTCATATCACCTGTGTGTATGAACTGAAGACCGTCGGACCAGATGACGGGGGCTTTGGGTGTGTTGCGGGGACACACAAGCCGGCCAATGAGCAGAAACTGCTGGACATTGACGGCGACTGGAGGCGGAACTGGTGCGACACGGAGTGGACGTCGCAGCTGCCAAACTGGGATGAAGATGTGCCGGTGCACCGCGTCGAGGCCAAGGCTGGGGACTGCATTTTGTTCACTGAGAAGCTCAAACATGGTACAATTCCGTGGGCGGGGAGCGGCGAGCGTCGCACGCTCTTCTGCAAGTATGTTCCTTTTGGCATGCACCACCACGACGTCGCGTACGACACCAACGACCCCGAACTCACTGAGCGGCAGAAACGCATTGTGGAGTTTTCACCGTGCTGGTTTAACGAGCCCCGGGAGGACAAAGATATACTCTGTGACTACTCTGCGAACCCGGCGCTCACAAAGCTCCATCCACTGGCGCATGTGGAGAGCGACCCTTCTGTGTTGCTGCCGGGCATGTCCCCGCCGCACATCCGGCTGACGGACGAGACGAGGACGATGCTGAGTACCGGTGGAGGTTGAAGGTTTGAATCCTTTTGGGTGCACCATAAAACCTACACTCCGCACCTCATAAGTGCTAATTTGGATATTTTTTAGTATTGTTCCAGCGACTAATGGTTATAGCATATACTGTATTCCAATTAAATCTAATGTACTATATATTGAAATTACAATGCAAGACTGATACGAACATCACCCATCACGTAACATCCGCCAAAAGCTAGTTATAGAGCGAAAAACAAGGGTTTATTGACACAAGAATTGTACCGCTAGGAATAATGGTGTAATATCCACATTGCGCTCCTCTGGAGCGCGAAAATATGGACATATTGCATTCTATTGATATTACGCTCCTCTGGAGCGAGTTACTTGCGGAAAGAATTATTCCGCCAGGGATAATAGGGGCTATCAATAAATTCTGTAAACTCGAGCAATAGGTGCGGAGAGTAGGATAAAAACAAGGACTTACGGAAATTAGTCGTGAGTCCTTTTGCTGGTGCTGTGTCCCTTAACTGCAGGCAATTCGAGAGCATGCTGAAACTGACCTGATGTTAGGCGCCTGGTTGAATTTACGATCGCTGCCGCGCATTCAAGCGCACTGTGGGCGTCAACTGGCCGTTTGCGTCGGCGTCATGGGCGCTTTCCCCCGTTTGCTGACAGACGCCGGTCAGGAGTTTGCTATCTAAACGGCTAGGTGTTGCGATCGGGTTTGGCGCCAGGGCGGCGCTCGAAACCTGAGCAGTTGTTCCATGCTCGTTCGCAGCCACTGTCTGCGCGGAATGCGGTAAATCAGCGAAACGATGATGGCAACACCTAGAATCCCCAATAACACGTGGTGAACCGGAATGTGCCAATCGCTAAAATAGACAATCGATTTGACGCCCCCAAAATAATAGGAAATAAAATCGATGCCTTTGTGCAATCCACTGTCATTAGCTTTCAGGCTTTGCAAATAATATTCCGTCAAGACGAAATACGCTGCCAGCATATATCCGACGAATCGAATCAGCGGCTTGAGTCCGGACAGAAAGCCCACCAGTATCTCATACGCCCTGCTGCGTACATTTTTGGCATTCAGAAGTTCTACTTCTGCACCCTCCTGTTATCGCCATGCAGCAGCAATCGCTTCATGTCCCCACAAACACAACGCAGTGACCGACATCGCCAGCAGGGCCAATCCATACGAGACGATATGACAAAGATACGTCACCAGCAGGAGAATATATAGGACAATAAGGCGATTGACGCACAGATTTTCTCGGTGCTTCCACCAATTGCCAAAAAAGTCGATTTTTGCCCTCAGCTACTCGATTGTCATATTCCCGTCGGATACGCTAAAGGGGGAGATTTTTCAGTGATAGAATTGGGATGGTGTACTATATAAATGCGTGATAAAATCCAGCCGCTTGGGGTATTAGCTTCAGATGGTTGTGTGTGAAGCCCCGATAGATCGGGACAGGCTGTGAAATGTGATGCGTAATCTTCTTCACGTTTTACATTTCACTTGAGGATGCAGTTATGATGGGAATTGTCACGAATATGGTGATAGTACAGGAAAACGAACCCTGTCGATTTCTGCTGTTCCAAAAGTGAAAAACGGGTAAAATAGCTCACGGATATGGGGATGGTTCATATTTCGCCTGAATTTATACTTTGCGTTGGGTATTATTGCGCTTACTTTTCCAGTGATAATTGTTTCTAATAGGACTTACGTAGCACCAGCAGGTCGGGAATCGGAGTTCCCTCGTACAAGGGTCGCGACCTAGAGATCGCGGGATCTCTATCGCACTCGCTATTCACTTGCTTGATCCTACAGAAGACGCAATTTCTGACAGTGCGGAGTATAACCCAAGTTGCCACCTTTGTAGCACGAAGATCTCTATCGCACTCCTTATCCAGTCGCTTGATCTGTTAGATTGTGCTTCTGGTGCGTAACTCGTGCGCAAACTGACAGTTTACGCTACGAAATCTCCGCGATTAATGGGTCATTTTCAATAAAAAACGATGGTACATGTCCATAATCTTGTAAGTAGCAACTTGCGTTACTTAATGCCAAAACTCATATCATTCAGGATGTGACTCTGCATAGAGGCGAGACGCATGAGTATACGAGCGACAGTCGAAAACATTGACAACCTTCTCCGCAGCGCGCGGGAACTGAGGGATAGGTTGTGGAGCGATGCGCACAGGCCGCGATACCACTTGATACCGCCGGACGGCTTCTTCAATGACGCCAACGGGACGATTTTTTGGAACGGTCGATACCATGTCTTCTATCTGGGGCGCATGCCACTGCCGGATCCCGATAAGCCGTCGACCCTTCAGTGGTTGCCAGTGTTAGACCACTCCTCAAGCCGCGACTTGGTGCATTGGATTCACCATCCGCCAGCGATAACACCGGCAGCCGACGGCTCGACACCGCAGGGAATATACAGCGGGGACGCCATTGAGAATGCTCCGGTGCCAACGTTGATTTATCATGTTCCGGGTCAGGGGACCTGCATTGCGACCAGTGAAGATCAGGAATTGGTTCATTGGACACCCTTGGCTGCCAATCCGGTTATTCCGATACCGGAACAGCCACAGGAATACACGGTTTTCGATCCCTGTGCCTGGTACGAGCAAGGGACATACTACGCGCTGATTGGCAACAAGAACAGTCGCCCCGGCTATGAGGGAGATTCGACCAGCCTTTTCCGTTCAGCGGACCTTGCCAACTGGGAATATCGAGGGCCGTTCTACAGGTCTGATCGCCGCTGGACAAGCGAAGTTGAAGATTGTGCGTGTCCTGATTTCTTCTCAATCGGCGATAAACATATGCTGTTGATGCACGGCCATGCTCCCTATGGTATGGCGCACTATTACATCGGTCGCTATGAAGGCGAACAGTTTTTCCCCGAGATTCACGGGCGTATGAACTGGCCGGGCGGGCAACTCTCCGGCCCCGAAACACTGTTGGATGACAAAGGACGCCGAATCTTCTTCGGTTGGATTAAGGAGCCCCGACCGTGGCAGGAGCATGGTTGGGCATCGGTAATGACCATCCCGCGCCTTCTATCGTTGGCTGAAGATGGGACACTCCGCATTGAACCCGTTTCGGAATTGGAAGCGTTGCGCATGAATCCCCGGCACCGGGCAGACATTCAATTGACACCTGACGCGGAGACGCATATTGAAGCGGTGCGCGGCGACTGCCTGGAACTGCTGGTGGAAATTGAACCGGGAACAGCAACGGAATTCGGCGTCAAGGTGCGGCGCTCACAGGACGGCACAGAGGAAACGACCATTTCTTGCCTGCCGGGGAGAGGCATCCTAAAGATTGACTTTTCCAAATCAACCCTGGATGACAACGTGAAATATCCTCGCTTTGCGAGGCACTGTGAACCCAAAGGCATCGATGATTCAGAACGGCACGCCGATTCTCAAGAAGCGCCGTTCGAATTAGCCGAAGGTGAGCCGCTGAGGCTTCACATTTTCTTGGATCGCTCGGTGCTGGAGGTTTTCGCCAACGGTCGGGCGTGTTTGACGCAACGCATTTATCCGACCCGTGCGGATAGTCTTGGCATGTGTATCTTTGCATGCGGCGGACGGTCAACCTTGAAATCCCTGGATGTGTGGGACATGCTGCCAGTCAACTCATGGTGATTCAGAGGACAGCTCGGCAGAAATGCTTGCCTCTGACGCGCAAAGACGGATGCCGGCTCAAGTTACCACCGACAAGCCATAACTGAGCAGACCACTTAGAACAAACAATATCAACTATCGTAACGAAACGGAGAACGACGATGGGGCACCAGCAACTATTTCATCTAAGGAGGAAATGTGGTCGTCATACAACCTGAAAACAACACCCCGGTCGAACCTGCTCCCTATCGTTCGCTCATTCATTTCATGCCTGGCAAGCGTGCAGTAGGGGACGTGATGCCTTTCTATTGGAAAGGTGAATACCACGTCTTCTATCTGACGAATCCCACCGGCAACGTTGATGTGCACTGGGAGCACATTGCGTCGACGGATCTGGTGAACTGGACGGAGCTACCCCCGGCCTTGAGCCCCGATCATGGCAACCCCAAGGGGCCGGAAGGGTGTTGCATGTTCACCGGCTGCGTTGTGGAGAAGGATGACATTTTTCATGCCTGGTACACTAGCTGGAATCCCGAGAATCCGGACGGCCGGGAGTTCCTTTCCCATGCCACGAGCCGGGACCTCGTAAGGTGGACGAAACATCCCGAAAACATGATTTCCCCGGACGGCGTCCACTACGCCAATCATCACAAGCGCGACTTCCGAGACCCGCAGATTTTTTGGAATAAGGAAGCTGGGGAATACTGGATGCATATTCTCGCTCAAGTCCCCGGCGAAAAGGGCAGTCGCTTCGGTCTTCTGACCTCAAAAGACTTGACGGTTTGGCAACAGGAACCGGCGGTTGAGGGAGTGCAGGGGGATGAATGTCCCGACTACTTTCGAATCGGTGACATGCACTACATCCACAGTTGCCGAAGGTATTGCTATTCAGAGAATGTGAATGGCCCCTACAAGTTTCCAACACTGATGTATGAACTCGACCGTCCGCATATCAACGCGCCAAAACGGGTGTGGGATGGGAAGCGGCACGTGTGGTTTGGTGGCTGGGCGGGTGGCCCGATGCCGGCACCGCGCGAGGTCTATGCAGGCCCCGACGGGCTGCTCTATATGAAACCGGTTCGGGAGGTGGTTTCGGTCTTCAAACATACGCTCCTCGACCTAACCGATAAACTGAATTTGCTAGAGTCAAGCTCAGAAGCGTTTTTCGACGTACCTGCCAACTGCATGTTGGACTTCCGCGTCAAGCTGGCGTTCAAGAGTCAGTTCACCATCAGGCTGCGCGAGGACTACCGTCTGACGCTCCTACCCGAGCGAGGTCAACTTGTGCTGGCTGGACCCGGCATAGACCACCAGCGCCCCTGCCCGGTGGACAACTCGGAAACAGTCAAGATTCAGATTTTCGTGGAAGGAAGCCTGATTGAGTGTTTCGTCAATGACCAATTCGCACAGACCTGCAAAGCCCCCGCTAATCAGAAGGGTAGGCTGGGACTGAGTGCAGATGGCGGCAAAGCAGAGGTCGTCTCGTTGCTGGTGAAAACGCACGATTTGGGCGTGTAACCTGCTTTGAAACTTTTACGGGATACGTACGGATTTCCGAGGTCTCCAACACTTCAGGGCTCTAAATATCGATCTCATTTTGTCCCAGTACTTCGACTAAGAACCTGTTTGAATAATCGGTAGCCAAGTCCTATTTGGTCATTTGTGGGAAGTTTCGTTATGTATTTAGTGCTGTCTGCTACATACCTGTCGCCCCGCTGGGGCTTGGGTGCACGAGGTTTCGGTGTTTCTACACACCTTCCGCCCCGCTGGGGCTATTAGAAGCTGGTGCGTAGTGCGCACCCTACAAATGTACTTTTCAAACAGGCTCTAAAGAGATTGGAGCACAGCGGATGTCCTCATCATCAGAATTGTCATTCTCATCAGCAACGAGCGCGATCGAAAATCCCTGGCCACCATTCCTTATTCACAACCTGTAGGGTGCGCACCGCGCACCAGCCTCTCATTATGTAGGAGCGATCTCCAGGTCGCGATTCCCCACTCCAGCGGAGTGCCATGTGAATCACACGGCACGGTATCCAACCTCGATTAACTTGGCGTTCCCCGATTGCTTCACCGCACTCGGACAACCGACCTTTAGACCTGTAGGAGATCAAAGGACATGGATAGTGACTGCGATTGTGATCCCATCTCCGAATCGCGACGGTCGGGAATCGGAATTCCCTCCTACCACTTGAAAAACTCACGCTCCATTTCTTAACTCTTGAAAAACGCAATTTCCAACAGCGTAGAGTATAGTTGGCGAATATCTGATGGTTATTATCTGTGTTGGATATCTATCATAAACATCTGGTCATATAATCCTATTTCACAATGAGCATTCTGCGCGTGGCTTGGAACGAGCCGGCATGGAGGGTGTAGAAATAAACGTCGCTGGAAACCATCTCTCCGACTCCGTCTTTGCCGTCCCAATAGGCGGCAGTTTCTCTCGTCAGATAGCGACCTTCCTTTTGGACCCCGATATCCAACTCACGGATCAGTTGCCCCCGAATGTTGTAGATGCGAAAGGTCACGGGCACATCGACCGCCAATCGATACGGCAGCCAGGTCTCCGGGTTAAACGGGTTGGGGAAGTTTTGGAGTAGCGCCGTGCGTTTAACCTGCCCGAACGTTGTCACGCTCAATCCGATCGGTTCCACGGGGAATGGCAACGCGTCGAAATCGCCTGCAATATCATAGACATATGCTGCCGATCCGAATCCGAGATTGAGGGGAGGCACCGAGGGCAGGGCATGCGCCAAGACAACAACGTTGTCGCCTGTCATCGCTACCCAAGCGCCGAAGGTAATGTTTTGCCCCTCTTGGTCGGGCGTAACCTGTTTCTTCTCCTGCCAGGCGCCGTCCACATTCACAAAAGAATAGACCGCGCCTGAGGCGGGTAGACCGCGTGCGTCACGTCTTGGCGCCCCAATGATGGCGGTGTTCCCGTTGGTTGCGACACTTGCCCCGAACCGATCGCTCGCGTTGGTGTCACTCGCAATCAACTTGGATCGTTGATTCCACCGCTCTCCGTCCCGGGTAAAGACATAGGCAGCGCCGGCATCTCTTCCCGCATGACTATCAAACATTGGCGCGCCAACGACGACCGTATCCCCGCTCATGGCGACTGCGCGACCGAATTGGTCGCCCTTTCGGGCGTCATTGGCAGTGAGTTTGGCTTGTTGCGCCCATGTATCTCCTTGGCGTTCAAAGATGTAGACAGCGCCGGTGAGTCTGAGTCCGCTGTGAGTGTGCTTGGGCGCCCCGATAACGGCGACGTTCTCGCGCACGACGACAGCCTCACCGAAACTGTCTCCCTTCTCTAAATCCCGGGGAACAAGCTTTGCCTGTTGTTTCCACTGCTTTCCGTCGTGAAAGAAGATATAGGCTGAACCCGAGTCCGTACCGGCATCATCATCCTTTGGTACGCCAACGATGGCAGTGCTCCGGTCGATGGATACGGCATGTCCGAAACGATCATCGTCTTCCGGGTCTGGCGCGGCAAGTTTCGCCTGCTGTTTCCAGGCAGCCCCGCTCGGGGCGAAGATATATGCCGCACCCTTCATCCCCTTTTTCCAATCCGCAGCTTGGTCACCGGCGAAGTCGGCGCCGTGTAGGTCCGCTGGTGCCCCGACGATGGCGATGTTCGCGCTCGCCTGGGCATGGCGAGCACTGAGAGCGACCGACCATCCGAACTCGCCGAGGTGTGGGTTGGCCGGATCTCGATCTTCCAACCGAAGCTCCGTCAGCTCCTTCCAGTCTTTCCCGCTGCCGACATAGATTTTCGCGACGCCCATCTTCTCGGCTCCCACGGCTATGGATTTCCCGGTAATATCGGCGGACAAACGAAGTCCGCGTGTTTCCGGATCAGCGATTAGCTTAACTTCCGCACCGGTGAGACTGATCGCCCCCAATCCAATACCGAGGACGAGATTGATAAGGAGAAATTGTGCCGTTTTCAACGGAACCTCCTTTCGATCATGGTCGATGTTACGTCGCCTCCCGAATTGAGTAAGATCCACGAAGAGAGGACGACAAAGTCGAGGTGGAGCTTGATGTAAACTCAGATTTGGTAGGTAACGACCACTGCTACATCCACTCTATACAAGGTCTACTGCGGCATCTTCTTAGTTCCTTTTTATCTATGGTCATTGAGTATGTGTGTAAACAACTATGAATCGGAGACATTCTAGTATTTTCTGGCGAAATGTCAATTAGAAAGGTACAAATCCGTAGCCTCCATGAGAAAAAACGCATTGATCACCGTAAGGGATTCTGCTATAGTTCACCTTATTAACTGGCGTGCAGGCGTAGAACATTAGACTATAACCCAAGGAGATGACAAGCATGGCGGGAGAATGGATTGAGCTTTTCAATGGGGAAGACCTTACGGGGTGGCGAATGCGGCATTCGGACCGAGATCACACATGGTCGGTTCACGACGGTATTTTAGACAACTTGAATCAAGGGATAGACATCATCACCGAGCGGGTGTTCGGAGATTTCGAGTTGCACATCGAATATCTGGTGCCGGAGGACAGCAATAGCGGCATCTATCTCCGGGGGCGCTACGAACTTCAGATCATCGACAGTCTGGGCAAGACCTACTCCTATCCGGCTGAGAACGGCGCACTGTACAACCAGAAGTGCGTGGATGTGGAGGCAAGTAAACCGGCAGGTGAATGGCAAACGCTGGAAGCGAAGCTAAAAGGTATGGTTCTAACCGTATTTCTGAACGGCGCCAAGATTCATGATAACGTGACAATTGAGGGCCCGACGGGCGGCCATCTCGCGGATGACAATCCACCCGAGGGACCCATCATGCTGCAGGGCGATCATGGTCCCGTTCAGTTCCGCAATATCCGCCTCCGCGAGCTATAATTACGCATTACGTATTATTAACCGATATTGCGGGGCAATGGCGCCTTCCACGGTCTAAGTTCACCACGTATCAAACCTACTCCGCAATTATGGCTACCTTTATGCCCGCACGTTCCGAACTGCCGACTGAGTTCGTTGCTTGAATCTGACAAACATACATACCCCCGGCGACTCGCCCCCCATTCGCACTGTTACCGTTCCAGTAAAAGCCGTCGTTCACACCCAATCGCCCACCGTTGTTGCCCGCGCGGAATTTCCGCTCGAAGACTTTCTCTCCGAATGGGGTGTACACCGTGACATCTACGTCAGCGTCCTGATTTAGCACATACGAAAGTTTCATACGTTGGTCCGTAGTACCAAAGCGCACCGGACTCGGGTATGCCATGATATTCTCAATCGCCAATTGACTATCAGCCCCGGTGCCAGCCACGGTCAACTCCGCTCTCACCTCGTTGTTTCCAAAATCGGACTCGAACACGCGAGTATCCACGTTTACGTTGGCGCGAAGCACGAATTGCCCCCAAGCTGACGGGGTGAACCTTGTGCGAAAGACTTGCGACTGTCCAACCTCGAGATCCGTCGTATGCTCGGAAATCAGCTCGGTGGTGCCGTCGGGTAGATCGGCGACGAATTGAATCGTAACTTCTTTCACACCCACTGGGCCGCTGTTCTTGACCGTGGCATCAATCTCGACTGCCTCCCCTTTCAAAGTTGTTGGCTGAGATAGGCGCAGATTCGCCGGTTCCCAAAGGAGGTCCGGGGTATCTTCTCTCGCTTGTCCGGGTTCTGAAATAGGCAATGCTAGCTCTGCGAGAGTGGCGACAGCCAATTCGACCGCCAGTTTTCCCAGAGGCAGCGTAATCTTATCGAGGGTGTCTATTTCGCTGTGGATGTAGTCCGTTGATTCCGGCGGATTGAAGGTAGATTCTTCCGCGACCATGACCGCGGGGATCCCTATATTCCAGAATGGAGAATGATCGCTAAATATAAAGCTGGGGTCGTTCTTTTTGCGCAAATCGACCTCAATATTGTAGCGCTGCGCCGCCGTGCCAAAGGCGTTCACCAGCCATTGGGAAGCCTCGTCGCCCAGTACATGGATGTCCAGCACTCCGTCCTCATCATGCCCCAAGAGATCAAAATTCAGCACCCCCTCAATTTGGTCGCCGCGTTCCACAACGAGCCCGCTGTAATGCTGGCTCCCGTAAAGAAATAACTCCTCGCCGGTAAAGGCGACGAACCGAATAGTAAAGTCGAAATCCTGCCGGCTGAGAATTCGCGCGGTTTCAAGAATCTCGGCAATTCCCGATGCATTGTCCGAAGCCCCGGGTGCGGGCAGGGTGTGCCAATTCTCGTCCCAGCCCGAGGTCTTGAAGGAAATACTGTCGTAGTGACCTGTCATCAAGAAGATTCGCTCTCGGTTTGGCCCCTTTCCGGGTAGGGTTGCCACGACGTTCCGCATGACATATTCACCCAACAGGCGCCCGCCAAAACCTCCTCGGCGGTGATGCGGAAACGAATCAAATTCGACGTCCAGTCCGTAACTACGGAATTGCTCGGCGATGTAGTCGGCAGCATTGTCGCAGGCGTGATCGGGAGTCGGTCTGCCATCGTGCTGGATTGCATCGCGTACACGGAGCGCATACCGGCTTCCAAAGAAATGCCCCGGACGTTCCAAGTCCTCGTTTTCAACGAGCGCCTTAATCAAATCGAACCAGCGATTGGCATCGACCTCACCAAGCAGGGATTCAATGACAGTTTGGCTCTCGGGTGCCGCGGAGACGCTCGGTGCGTATAGCGGCTGGTCAAAGGCGGGTATGCTCACCTCAATCGGCAGCCTGGCTCGGTGGTGCCCGGGAATTTTGAAGAGTCTTTCCTCAAGCTCACCCGGCAGTTTGACCAGAAACGTGCCGTCAAATTCGTCTAACAGTTCTCCGTAGCTCTCAGCTTCCGCCGGTACACCCAATCGAAGGAGGTAGTAGTTGAACTCGGGCAGCACCACATCCAGAACCTCCGCATGAGGAAGCGCGGGCAGGACGCTCCGGCTCGCTTGGACGATGGAAAAGTCGAGAGTGCGATAACGCAACCTCAGCCCGAATCTCTCGTTCAGGACGCGCAGTTGCCGGTTCGAGTTCTCGGGGATTTTGAGGAGGAGTTCCTCTTCAGCCGAAAGGAGGGGTGTTCCGTAAAGTAGGAAAACAAGAATTGAAATTGCCAGTTTTCGCATCTAACAAGCGTTTCCTATGGGTAGCCAATGGATTCGGAGATTGATGGTAACGGGGAAAGTATTCTACATAACAGCATCGCCCGGCGTCAATATGAATTTCGTCTACGAAGTTTCTTCCAACACGCGCCGTAGGACACCCTCCTGCGATTCCAATCGGGCTACTGCATCGTCATAATCTACGCCCGCTGCCAGCATGACTATGGCGGTTTTGACGCTGCCGCCGGCGCGCTCCAATGCTTCTTGAGCCGTATCGAAGTCTGCGCCCGTCACCTCCATGATGATACGTATTCCTCGATCAGTCAACTTGGCGTTGGACGATTGCAGGTCGACCATCAGGTTGTTATAGACCTTGCCAATTTTTATCATCGAGATGGTTGAAAGCATATTTAGAACGAGCTTCGTAGCCGTGCCGGCTTTCAGACGGGTGGAGCCTGTTATTATCTCGGGTCCTACGATTGGAGCGATACAAACATCCACGAATTCATCCAAGTATTCGGCGGCGGGAATACAGCAGAGGAAAATTGTTTTCGCGCCAATTCTGTGTGCCTCTTTCAGTGCGCCGATGACGTAAGGGGTGTACCCGCTGCTGGCGATTCCAACCACGACATCTGACTCTGCTACGCCCCGCTCGCGGATTGCCTGCGCCCCCATCTGGGGTTTATCTTCCGCGGCTTCCACGGAGCGACGCAAGGCACGGTCTCCCCCGGCGATAATCCCCTGCACCATGTCGGGATGGGAGCTGAAAGTCGGGGGACATTCGGAGGCATCCAGAACGCCCAGTCTACCGCTCGTGCCGGCGCCGATGTAGAAAAGCCGTCCACCGCGTCGAAAGGCGTCCGTGATAAGTTGGACGCCTTCAGCAATTGACCCGGACACAGCCTCCACGGCAGTTAATACGTTTTGGTTCTCTTCGTGAAAAATCTCGACAATCTCTTCGGTCGATTTGAGATCAATGTCTAGCGAGTTGGGGTTTCGTTGCTCGGTGATGAGTTCGGCACGGTTGATTGGCATAGGAAGACAGTGGCTAGTGGTCAGTTGAGGTGTTGGGTTTCACTAGAGAAATTCGACACGACAGTCTATTGGAAAACAGTGAATCTATTGTATTATGATAAACAGCAACTTTTTACTGTTCAACCCAACCTACACTGTTTTGACATCCCCAATAGGACTGCTCCGTAAGCGGGTTCGCGTTTGGGAAGGCACACACGGGCATGTGGTGTGATATCCCTGAGCCGGCTGCGCAGCGACGCGGCGAAGGTCGGTTGATGCGAGAAGATCCCCCCGCTGAGCACCAGATCGAACGGCTGACAGAATCCCAGATTGTCGATGACCACGCGAGCGGCGACCGTCAGTTCATCGGCAGCCTCATCAAGAATTCTCTGCGCGACTGAATCGTTCGTATTCGCCGCGTCGAAAACCACCCCTGCAAGTTGCGCGACTCTATCTTTACTGACGGAATGCATCCAAGAGACGAGCTCCCTGGGCTGCGTAAATTCAAGTGCCTTAAGTATCAGGGAAGAGAGTTGCGTGCGAACCCCTCGCCCATCCGCGGCGCGTGAGACAGCTTGAAGCGCACGCCGAGCGATGTCGTAGCCGCTGCCCTCGTCTCCGAGAAGATGTCCCCAGCCGCCGGCTTGCGCTTCCTGCCCCGCGGCGTTTATGCCGTACACAATGGATCCGGTGCCGGCGATAATGATGACGCCCGACAGCTCTTCCGCACCGCCGACGAGCGCGATCTGCGCGTCGTGCGTGAGAATGCGGTTACCGGGCAGCCCGATATCGTCGCAGATGCGGCCGACTACCTTACTATCTGCCGGCGATCCGACCCCCGCCAGCCCCAGGCAGCAGGTGCACAACTCCAACGCGGCGTCCGCATCTGCTATCAACTGCGACGTAACATTCGCGAGGACGCGTTTTGTTTGTTCCTCTCCGACGGCATGATAGTTTGAGGCACCGGCTCCAGCTTTGGCGATGATGTGTCCGGCCTGGTCGGCGAGCAGCCCAACCGTCTTTGTGCCTCCGCCATCAATGCCTAGAAAGAATCTTTGATGAGAAGGGAGTTTCGGTTTTGTGGTCAAAGTTTGTGCTTTTTATTGCGTCTTTAAAGGCACAGGAAGAACGACGGCAAATCCTTCTAGTACGGAGCACAACCTCCGTATGATAACATATTAATAGGTTGCATTGACGCTTGATTCATGTAACGCAATAGCAGCATGAGGAACAATGACCACGGTTCATTAGCCCGGTAACGGCATAAACTGCTATTAAGGTTAGGAAGCAGGTCAATGGATTTATTCGGGGGTATGTCTTTTATTATTTCGCCCGTGACGTTGAGTAGTACGTTATGACCGCCGGTCGCCTTCAAGGCCATTATCGTATCAATTCTCTTCTGTACGGGCAATCTCTTGGTAATTATTATTTGGTTATATTTGGATTGAAGGCGTTCCGCCTTAATGCTTTTTTCGGCGATGCAGAAGAATATTGACTGCCAGTGATCGTGTTCACTCCCGAATAGAGTATATGAATTCGTTATAGGACTAGGTTGTGTAATGTAGGCTTTCCTACACAGCGTCTTGTAACTCAAGCATTTCTTAAAACAATCTTCGAGTTCTCTTGATCCGAGCTTGGATTTAATCTCTCCACACGCGTATGTAGCTTCGACCGGAAACATTTGAGCACCTTCGCTAGCAAAGATGCGCGGAGTGTTAAGCTTATCATATAGAATAATGTCCATTTGCCTAGAGACTCCACCGATGGAGTCTACAACGAACCCTTGCGACACACCGATTTTTTCTGGTAGGACGTCTTCTAGTTGAGACCGAAATTGCCGTTCGATAAGTGCGCCTATCTCGGCTGAGTGAGGAATTGAACGACGAATTTGATCAATGGATGCGGAGAGTTTATTTTGTGCAGAAGACAATACTCTACGGTATATTGTAGTGTTCCCGGAATCGTTACTCGTCTGAGACATTTGATATCCTTAGCCCCCGTAGTATGTATCATGGATTAGTCTCTGTTTTGTTCCGCTATATCACGTATGTCACGGTTGACATGCACTTGATGTACTATGTCATCTCCAAGATTTCGGATTGCGGCTTTAACAGATTTGACAAGCGCTCTCTTTTCTGGAGTGGAGAAAATTCCAATGCTATCGGATGAGCCTTTACCCGACGCCTCAACAGAGTTAACCTGATTCATGTCGTGAGTGTAAAAGGTGAGTTTAACAGACATGGAGTAGTCCGAATCTCCGCGAAGCCACAACCCTTCGCTCTCATAGCCAAAGGAACTTCCGCTCCCCATAAGTTCTGCGACAATGACAAAATCTAGCCGATTATTGTCCGCCATCTCCCGTGTTGGATACGTTTTTAGTGCGTCAACAGAAGCGAACACGCGTCGAAAAGCCTTTGTCATCGTTGATTCAAGAGCTTTGTCCAATCCCTGTAATTCAACTTCTTTTATACCATTGCTATCGTCACGCAGCCATGCCGACAGTCGATCCTCCCCCGCAACGAACAGTCCGACTCGCAAGTCGATCGATTTTGTGTTGTCAGCACATCCGGCGAGGGCAAAAGCGAGGAAAACGGGTGAGATACTACGGCGAAAATCGAACATCTTTCTCCCGCCTTAGAACCTGTTTGAATAATAGGTGCCAACGCCATTTTTTGCCATTTGAGGAGTGATTTTTCATGCTATTGCCGTGAATTGTTGTACACCTGTAAGATCTCTATCGCCCTTCTTAATCAGTCGGTTGATCGCACCCTACAAATGTACTTTTCAAGCAGGTTCCTAAGGCGTGTCATTCCATGGCTTTGTCACGGAAATTATTTCATAACCAAAGGACTATCGGTTGTAATAGAGGACGTCTTCGACTTGACGATCGAAAAGATCTGTTGCCGCTGTGGAGTGTAAAGATTTGGCTTCCAAATACTAGGGTATTAAGAAACCGAGTTTTGAGGAAAAAACTCGGTTTCTGCGATGGTGGGCAGTGCCCACCCTACAAGAACTTGACCTATGAAGGCACGACCGCCAAGGCGCGGACTTCGCCGAATTCGTGGTCAAGCTTGCTCCAAGAATCTCCGTCGTCCGTGCTGCGGAAAAGCTGTCCGCTCACGCTGCACGCCATTATCCAGCCGCTTACCGCCGGGTTGTTCGCAAAGCACCAGATCGTGCTGTTCGCGGTCATGCCGATATCAGACCGCTGCCACGATTTGCCGAGGTCGCGCGTATAGAAGATTCCGCCCTCGTCGCCGGGAGGTCCGTTCCCCGCGCCGATAAACACCCGCTCGGCGTCGCCGTTCAGGTATAATGCCGCTCTGCAGTAGGGCCAAGGATAGTGGTCTTTGACGCTGAGCGGCGTCCAATTCGTCATATCCGTGGTGATGCAGACATCGTTATTTGTGGCTGCAACAAGCGTTTTGGGATTTCCGGGGACGACAGTGAGCCCATGGATGTCAAGGCTGCTTAACCCTTCACTTCCGGCAGTCCACGTCTCACCGCCGTCGGTGCTGCGACGCATACCGTCAATCTCGATCCCGGCGTATATCGTCTGGTCGTCGCTCGGGTCGATAATCAATGTGGTTATTCGTGGAATGATCGGTACCCCAGGGCATTCGTCGGCAAGTTCCACATCAAGCTGTTTCCACGTTTCCCCGCCATCGGTTGATCTGAAGATAGCGGAGGGGCATGTGCCTGCATAGATTGTGTCGGCGTTGTTCGGATTGATTGCGATCGCCCACACCTGCATCTTGTCCATCGGTGACTCGAGGGAGTGCCAGTTGTCTCCGCCGTCAGTGCTGCGGCAGATTCCCGTCTCCGTACCCGCGAAGAGGATGGAGGGATTGTCGGGAGACGCGGCTATCGCCCGAATATGAGCCTCCGGGAACATGCCTTCGCTGGCTCGATCCCAAGAATCGCCGCCGTCTTTGCTGCACCAGACACTCTGGCCGACTGTGCCTGCATAAATAGTTGGTGTATTTGCCATGATTCTCCTCCGTGATTCAGTGGCTAGTGGCTAGTAAAAATTGGTTCTTTAGGGTTAAGTGTGGGAATGAATCTTGCTACAGGAAGGCTGTTTGCTCTGTGAGTCCAAATTGATTGCAATAATTCCCAATATCCTACACTCCGCACTTTATGAGTGCCAATATAGAAATTTCGAGATCGGGCTCTGGTAAACAATAACGCAAGTACCCCTTATTCCCTTCTCCCGCTCCAGAGGATCAAACGAACGAATAGTGAGTGCGATAGTAGATCCTGCGAAATGTTGATAGAGGGGAGTGACATTTTCCTTTCCGCTCCAGAGGAGCGGTATACGAATACCTACGACAAACCCAGTAGCTACGGGAGTTTGCAAGATTTCAATAAAACCTGTAAAATCCCAAAATACGTGCGGAGAGTAGGCAATATGGTTCTGAAGACACCGATGTATACGTTATTGACATAACCGCTCGACATTTCCAACTGCCGGGTGGTTTCTGTCGAGATGGTACAGATATATAAGACTTACGCAGAACGCGGAAAATGATTATTTCGGCAATAATTTGATGCGGCGGCAACGCTTTTGTAGGGGATAACGATCGTTATTCCCTACTGCCGAAACTAGGCGGATTTGAGCACTCGACTGCGAAAGTCCTTTGTTGATGTCATTTTCCACACTTAACTCTGAAGAGCCAATTAAATTAACTTAGGATACGCACGGTGAAGCCTCCAATAGATTGTAGGAGATCAAAGGAACGATCAAGTGAGTGAATAGCGAACGCGATAGAGATCTTGTAGTGACTGCGATAGTGATCCCATCTCCGAATCGCGACCATCTATCGCGCGCAAAACTCGCTCCGACAGACGAGGCCAAATAACCTGCGCTAGTAAAAAACGAATCGTGTTAATTTTAGTGGTCCATTCGCTAAGTATTTAACACATACTCGAAACCAAGTTTTTTCTTGAAAACTTGGTTTCTTCCCTGAATCCTAGTGACCTCAAGATAACGATCTAGCCGGATCATCACCGGCAACTTGCCACATGCAATCAAGGTAATCACAAAAATCCATCAAGCGAGTGGATACCGAGCGCGATAGAGATCCAATAAATCATAGTTCAGACAATGTGAACTACCGGCACCCAACACTTAATCACATTTACTTACCGAGAGAAACATTTAGTGTGCATAATTCCTTGTTCAATTGACTATATGCGTCAAATCTCGGCAGAAATTACTCTGTAGTTGGAAATGTCAAGCGGTCTTGTCAAGGGTACATACATCGGAACATTCAGAACCATATCGGGTATCATTGCAATCAGTTGGACCTATAGGGCAAACCACGTGTTCGTGTAGCAAGTTTCATCCCACACTCAACCCCGAAGACTCAATTCGGTTAAGCTTTTACGCAACATGAATCACCAATGCGAAGGGCTGAGACGGTCAACTGTGCTCGATCTTCTGGTTGGGAATCTAGCCAGGCTCAGAGTCTTCGAAAAGTAACTCCCGCCGAATCCACGACACAACCTCATGGATGCCGACTCCATCTCGCAGATTGGTAAATACAAAAGGCTTGTCACCGCGTATCCGTTTCGTGTCTTTCTCCATAACACCGAGATCAGCCCCTACGTAGTCCGCCAAGTCAATCTTGTTGATAATCAGCAAATTGGAGCGCGTGAGACCCGGACCGCCCTTTCGTGGAATCTTATCTCCGCCGGCAACATCTATGACGTAGATTGCGGCATCCACGAGTTCCGGGCTGAAAAAGGCGGCGAGATTGTCACCGCCGCTCTCGAGAAACAGAATATCCAGATTTGGAAAATCATTACTCATCTGATCGACCGCCTCAAGATTGGCGGAAATGTCCTCCCTGATAGCCGTGTGCGGGCAGCCCCCGGTCTCAACGCCGAGGATTCGCTCCTTGGGTAACGCTTCAAGGCGGGTGAGAATCTCCGCGTCTTCACGTGTGAAGATGTCATTCGTTACTGCCGCCAACTCGTAGGTGTCGCGCATGGTTTTGCACAGCTTTTCAATCAATGCGGTTTTGCCCGATCCGACGGGACCCCCAATGCCGATTTTCAACGGTTTCATTGCAATTTTGCCTTTATGTTATCAATTTATTGGCTCGTTTGACTTGGGTGTTAGAACTAGATTAGGAGATGAAGAGCCTTGAATACAGACTTTCGTGCCGCATACTTTGGATATCAAGACCGGGGGTAAAACCGCCTAGATTGTCCATATCCGCGGTCTGTGCGAACTCGGCGACCTCCAAGAGATCGGATCGAAGATGTTGGATAACTCGTTGCCCATCCGTGGGCTTGAGTGGAATCAACCGTATCGCGGCAGACACTTGGTTTACGACGTGGGTGTGCAAAAAGCCTAGCAGTGTCGAGTGCAGGTCGATCTTCGCGGCGGAAGCGACCAAGCCGTACCCGATGGCATGGTGTCCGGCGCATTTTCCCGATTGAATTCGTTTCACATATTCGTCCAATATCTCGCTCTCTGCCAGTGTTGCGGCGCTGCGGAGAAACTGTTTACCAACCTTTATGCTACCCTCACGCAGTTCACGAGAAACCTTCATCGCCGTTAGGCGTCGATCAAGGTCGACAATCCGCTCGACCTCAGCCGCGTGATACGCCAACGCAACGGCGAGGGCATCGCCGGTCCGTATGCCGTGATGGAGCGTGGCGCGGAGAAAGGCTTCAAGCGACTCGCGATTGTGCACCCTCCCATCCTGAACATAGGTTTCGAGCCCAAAGGAGTGGGCAAACGCGCCTGTCGGGAAGAAGCTATCCGTGAACTGAAGGAGAGCCAAAAAGGACTCGCTCGTTGTCGACGTATCAGTGGACATGGGCATGGGATGCGGATTGACGGGCGGCGTGTGTGAAGACACGTTTCTCAATGATGTAACGAAGTCCCAACCGGCAGAATTGATTCTCAAGGACGGGTTCATAGGGAACGAGAATCGCACCGTTATCAAATCCGATAGGGCGGTGCAAATTTCCTATCTGATAGCAGACGAGACCGTAATCCTTAGTCGTTTCGGGACGAAGAACAATCACCTTTTCGGGCAATCCTTCAACGATAATTTCAACCTCTGCATCCCTATACAAGATGTCTCCGGGAGACATTACCGTCCCGGTAGGCAGTGCGAGACCTATCTCCCGACCGGCTTCCGTCTCGAGTCGTTGGCGGCATTTTTGGCGGGCTTCCCAATCCAATTTTACTACATCGTGCTCTAGCGACGGGACTTTGACAACTTCTGTGACAATCTCTTGGACGAGGAGCATCGTACTTCCGGTTTGTGATTATGCAAAGATTAGATTATGAATTGAGAACCCCAGTTCTTCGTCCACCGAGTTTTGCTCATAGTCGATCCACACCTCAGTTGGATAACCCAACTCGGGGTGATATTTTGCCGTGATAGTATGGGCATTTTCGTCGATTGCCGACTGGAGTAGATCGAATAGGCCATCCACTACCTTGTAGCGTTCAACGGCGGCGTCGAGAGGAATCGGAACATCGCCTTCGACAAGGACAGCACCGTGAATCCGATTTTCGCGCACGGATATATTGACTTCGGCTACAAAGTCCATCGTGCAGTAGCAGGACCATTGGAAATAGAACTGATAGTTCGACGCCATTTGCGAGTCCCACATCTTTCGATTGCGGTCAAGGAGTGATTGGGTGTCAACATGTTGGTCATCGCCTAGTCTAAGGATATCACATCCGCACAACTGCCCGAGCATGCAGTATACCACGATTATGCGAATCAACATGTGTCCATTCCTCGCTCTAGATGCCCGCCTTGCCTAGTCACGTTGAGAGTTTGATTTTGGTATTTCCCGCAAACCGTACCAATTACCCTCCGGATCGAGGAAGATGGCGAATTTGCCCCAGGGCAATTCTTTAGGCTTGTGAGAAAACTGCACACCCCGCTCCGCCATTGACTTGTGGGTTTCTTCAATATCGTCGCATTCAAACACGAGCGACGGCTTTCGCTCAGCCCAATCTTCCATCATGCTTTTGGGAAAAATGACGATGCAGGAATCGGCACCCGGCGGCGCCATTTCAAGCCATCTGGCTTCGGCACCCATGGACAAATCTCTGCGTATTTCAAACCCGACCTGTTTTTCCCAAAAGCGGTTGGCAACTTCCTGATCGGACACATAGATGGCGGCCGTAGCTATTTTTTTAATCATGGATTTTTTTCCTTTCTGAGAATTAGATGCGGAGGCAATTCGCATGAATAAGTGTATCAGAATAGCAATCACCATATCACGTTTTCGGTCTGCGCCTAGTTTGCGTTTAATCCGTAGATGGGAAACATTAGAATTTCCTTCCGGTGTACTTTTCTAGAAAAGTATGAATTCACCCATCTCTTAGACAGATTGAGCGGCTCTCTCCCTAAGATTAATGCCATAGGAAGGGTGGCATTGCTTTGGCTCTATATCTTTTGCGCTATCCCCAAGATATGTGCGCTGACGCTTATAAGTGTCCTTTCGCCTTCTATTAGGCGAGCGCCTCAAGAATAATCTCTCGACCTTCAATGTGCGCCCACTGCTCCTCAAAATCTCCCAACAGCCATGCGGGCCCCTCTAGTCCTACTGTTTTCAAATGCCGAAGTCCCGCTTCTTCAATTTCTTCGGGCAATTCCTCTGGTCTATGCAAGTATGCTGTCGTGAAATACTGTGGGACCTCTTTCGGATTTAAGTGTTTTGCATCTTTCAAGTCATTTTGCACAGTCTCACGAAAGTCGAGATCAGACAACAACCCCTGCCTCAATCCATCAAGAAGAGGCGCGAACCTCGATATAACAGCACAGAAAGCTAAGCCGCCCTTCTTCAAGACGCAGCGAGTTTCTTTGAGTGCCCGAATTCGATCCGAACCTTCCTGAAGGTGATAGAGCGGTCCTAGCAATAACACGGCATCCATGGAGTCGGACTCGAAATCAAGACTTCTGGCCTCCCCTTGGCAGATGTTGGCAAGCATCCCGTCTTCGTCCGCAGCCTTTGCCTGTTCCACATGCAAAGGAACGATGTCCATCAGATGCACTTCATACGATTTTTCCGCCAGCCAGAAAGCGTATGCCCCCGGTCCGCTTCCAACATCAAGTATATGGGCGGGTGGCGGCGGCAGATATCTCAGCAGGATTTCCTTCGTTCTTTCAAATTCTAGGCGGTGGATTCCCTGAGCGAGTCGCGTTGCCTCAACGTTGACAGTCTCGTAGTGTCTGACCATCATCGAATCCATTACCGATTTCTCCGAGATTGGGATTTATCTGCCGCAATACTGAAATGGTAACTTTTTAGTCAACTAATCCATAGTGCGTTAGTTTGTAGTAGTGCAATTTATTGCGCGTTTCAACGCTATTACCGTACCGTAGGAGCGATCTCCGAATCGCGACCTTTTGTTACCACGTACGTTCTAGGCTGCACCAAACAAATTTCCGGAACGCTCGATTGACACCGTTCGTCATGCTGCTGAGATGTAAAAAGTCGAGCTTAGCGCGTGCGATGGAGTTCCTAGTGAAACAGAGATTTTCACAAAATGATATAAGAGTTTTCACATACTGTGTAGTCTAAAACATCGCCGTCGGCTTTTTCAGCGGCCTAACAGAATAGATCATACGGTTAAAATCCCCTACGCCTGTCTGGAGCGCATGGGATACCCGACGATGTACGAAGTCTAAACGACCTAAAATGGTTTTGTCCTTCCGCGGTGTAAACAAGCTCTAAACAACCTTGTTCCAAACGTCAATCTAATGTCTCAACTGTTTAGAAATGCAATCACGGTTTTTCATAACAAAATTTCATAACAACGTCTTTACAGCCGTAATGTCGAAACTGTCAAGAAGCTAGTCATAGCAAGAGTTTTCAACCGTTCTTGGTCCTTACTGGATATGCCTGTTTGTTATGAAAAGTATGAAATTTCGCAGGACTACTAAATGGCATCCGTCGGGGCATACCTAGAATTTTCAATCAGGCTCTAAAGGATTGCCAATCCTGTACGTGTCACGGAGTTGCCGAATGCCGCAAGCACAAACCGCTCCTTCAGCCCTCCAACACTAATCTCAGCCCGTCAAACGCCACACGGTAGCCGTGTCTACCTGCATACTCGTCGAGCTCATCGTGTTCTAAGTTCCCCTCGTGAGAGATATGAGTCGCATAAACTATCCCGTTGTCCTTGAGCAATCCACTTTCGCGAAATCGATCGCCGTGAGCGATGACATCTCCTGAACCCAGATGGTCTGCCGGTCTTGAGTCAAAACCTATTCCATAGGTGTGATCAAGAACGAGTAAGTCATACCGTGTGCCGAGGAGGGTAAGATGCTCCCAGACTTCCTCGGACAGAACCGACGTGTCGGTGCCGTAGAATACTGCATGGTTTTCTTGCTCAATTGAATACAGCAGAGATCCTTGTGCTGTGCCGTGGTTGGCAGGAATTCCGGTTACGCGGTAGTTTCCTACCATGCAAGTCTCGTACGGCGCAACACATAACACATTCATCTTTAGCGCCGTTTGTGTGTTTGGATCGAAAATACTCCCATAGCTAGACCTTCGACCCACAATCCCATCAACCGCTCTCAGAGTTTCACTGGAACCAACAAAGAGTAAATCACGGGAGACCTCTGTTCCGTATTCTGCGTGTCTGGAGACAATGAACTCGGCATCAAAATGGTCTTCGTGAGCGTGGGTTTGTAGACAGACGTTGATGCAGGCAAGAGAAAGACCGTGTGCGAACGACGCGGTTGCTATGTCGGGTCCGATGTCTACAAGCAAATCATCGTTTATGATAATTGATGATCGCCGGCGCAGGTTTTTCCCGCCAACCCTTCTGGCATTCGTACACACGTAGCAGGCGCAGAAAGGACTTGGCATGGCTGGCGCCGCCCCTGTTCCGAGAAAGGTCACTTGCATCCGTTAGGCTGCCCTCCAAGTTTCGTCCGCAATGGATACTTTCTGTTACTGCCGATAAAAGTGTGCCTACCCGGGCGGCAGTCAGATATCAATTGCCTCTGTTGTTTGCGAGTTCCTGAAAGACATCCTTTGGCATGCCACGATCCAAATACGACATTGGGCATTCGTTCAGGAGAAACGAAATCTCGTTTAGTGACAGTTTTGGTTCTATCAGCTCGTATTTCGCCTGAAATATGAAATCATTCATTGAGCCGGTTACCGATCGGTTAAGTGCCTTTGAAAAACGGACGGTATCCATTGATGGAACGATGAACTTCTCAAATGTCGGTTCATGTCCATCCGAGCGCATGAAATCACTCATGTAGTCTGTAATCCCCTTGCAGAACGAACGTTCATCCCTCAGTCCTCGTCCGATCATGACTACGGAATAGAGCGAAATCGTGTTGGTAATGAGCACGTATTGGGAACGGCCGACGGTGAACAGATTTGCCGACCAGTCCGCAAATGGATTGGGATCAACCGGCAAAATCTTGTCCGGAGTCACATGTATCTTCTTCCCTAGTTTGGTTGAAATTCGAAATATCATTTGTTTGTCCTTGTGTATTGTTAGTCACCGGCATCGCCGAGTTATTCGCCGTTGAACGCACGGTTACTTCAAAGTCTTATACATGCTGATCGACAAGAATGGGATTACCGTCCGGGTCGACTACAACAAAACTTCCCGGGCCTGAAACCTCCTCATCTGCTTCCGTATCTATTTTGATACCTTTTGTCTTAAGCTGCCGTTGGAGTTCTCTGACATCAGTAAATGAATCAAGTTTGGTGGCATTTTCGTCCCAACCCGGATTGAAAGTCAGGATGTTCTTTTCAAACATTCCTTGAAACAATCCAATCGTACAACTACCATTTTTCATAATGAGCCAATTCTGGGATAAATCGCCGCCAAAGACCTGAAAGCCAAGATTCTCGTAGAATGACTTTGAAGTCCGAATGTCTTTGACATTCAGACTGACTGAGAATGCACCTAATATCATATTTCCTCCTTGTAATTTGCCGCCTCTCCTTTAACCGTTTCGAAATGTCTGATTACTCTGGCGTCCATCGTAAGTTATTCCGATATGAATCATATACTCTACAACTATCAGCAAGTCTCCGCATGCCTATTTCGCATAATGGGAAGTATCCGTAACGGCATGCCTGCTGGTATTGTAGCCTTACTCCTCAGATCAATCCAGTATCTATTGAAGTGCTTCCACGTGTATTTTCATCAATTCTATATCAGATTTCATACTACCACAAACACAAATTCCCCATTGGATTGCGGGCTTTATGCTAGCGCATTGTGTTCACAATCCTCGCCTCCGCGTATGCGGGTTGCCGAAGGTCAAATGTCGTAGGAACCTACGTGAACACTGTGGAAGATGACGCGGATATTTTCCAGTTAATCATACATAGACAAATCATTCCAATCTCTTCCCAATTTCGGGCGTGTTAGCGGCACCTCGGGGCGCCAGTGTTCCCAACCTTCCGAATATGTTCCAGCATTGCGCTCAATTTCTTCAACTGCTAGTTGCCCTTCTGCCCTGACTGCTTTGCCCAACTCGGGTGTCATGCGCCCGAGTTCCACAGCAAGGTCAAGTTCATCTTGATCCTTCCATCTCCAGTTACGGTCGGGTTCAACAATAACATCCAGTTGATAATCCCTAATATCAAAACCCAGACGCGTGCGCTGTAGTTTACTTTGGAGGTTTACATACCAGCCTTGAAACACGCGATCTGCTGACCATCGCACCCAGATTGCACGACGTTCGCCTGGCCGAACAATAATCAGAAGTTCTTCCCATTGCCAAATCGAATCCACCAATGCCCAAGATCCTTCCGCCCAACGACGTGGTGTGCCGGGAACATGTTCTAACAACACCGGCCTTTTTACAGGTGTTCCCAACGGAAGCCAAAGAGCTGCTCGCTCATGTGAATCTTCAATAACGGTGACGGGCTTTACATCAATAACTTGACTTTGCTCGTCAAGCTCTCGGTATAAAACAGGTTCACCGTAGCAAAATTTAGACAGTCTATCCTTCATGGAGGGAACTCAATTCGCATGTCATTTATCGCTGTACCGGTTTGCGAACCTGTGATGCAAGTTAGCGAAGCCCAAGGCGCGACTAGCACTATAACATAAACCGTATTCTTAGGTAGAGCACGATTCTCCCATCCTCATTCTTCCCTTGAGTCCATTCTCGACCATAACATCCCTGAATATCGCTGCCGTGATTGATATAACTTCGTTCCATAGCATGCGTCCCAACTCAGCGCTCGCTTGGGTCGCGTCGCCAATGACACCAGTTTGTGAGTATTTCGTGAAATCGAGATGTGGATCCGCCCAATCCACGTTACCGGAGTTAGGCGGAGGAATCTCGTCGCGTCGGACGGCCTCCGGGCGTCGATACAGGGCGATTGACGTTGCAAAGCTGTCGGCGTGGCCACACGGAACAGCGGGATCGCCTACACGCAGCCAAATGTCATGGTACGGAGTGGAGGGGAGGTATGCCACGCGTTGAGAACGAAATCTTGCATTGAACCTGTCTACTGCCCCATGTAGCTGATGCTCGCCGCATCCCCGCCAGATAACGATGGTTCTGAATCCCTGTTCCGCGAGCGACACAAGGACAAAATAGACGTATTCTTCATGAACTGAATGCGGGATATTGACATACCCCGATCCGTACCCTTTATGTTCCGGTGTTGGGCCAAATGGAATTTTGCCGGCAGTACCAAAGCACGCACTTGATGAAAACGAGCGGTGTACTTTGCAGCCGCCAAGGCTACGGTCTCGGCAAACCATGTGTCGAAATCTATCGGCAAGTGCAGGCCTTGCTGTTCGGTACCTCCTGTTGGTACGATTGCCAAGCACCCTGCGTCAACAAAGTCCTTGATTTCCAAGTATGTATAATCTGTAAATTTGTAGGACTTCATTTGGTCAATCTTGTGTTGCCGATACAGCGCGGTCTTGCGTCACGCTTCAGATTACGAGCCATCCCGAATCATGTTCGCAAACTCCGTCGGAAGTGACCCCCACCACGACTCATCGGCACGGACGCGCAACAGATGTGTGTTGCCCGGGACATCATTCGCACCCAAGCCGCGCTCAATTACCTGAGTGTGTGAATCTTGCTCTAATTCCTTGGCGAGTCTATCCTCCAATCGTTCAGGTGAACAAATCGCGGAAAAACCCTCGATCTCGGCTGCTTCCATGTCCAAGAGGAAATCAACATTCCAGAACAGCGTCTTGCCCCGTTTTGGCAGCAGATTTCCATCTCCCAATCCGCATTCGGCGAATCGCTCAATCATAACCCCTCGGATACGGTGTGGACGTTTGTTACCACTTCGTGTTGCGTGCCGAACGAGTCGTCTTGCCAATGAGGTGGCGCCCTTCTCTGAGAGTGCGGAGCCGACGTAGGCATAATCCCCGGCGGGTAGTGAAATCAGTTTCCCTTTCTTAAAGCGTCCGAATTGTAATGAAGTATCCTTTTTGAGGTGAATCCGCAGGACATACGTTCCAGCCTGCGATTTATCGCCAACGAGATGAATACTTGGGTTTTTCACTGCTTCCCCCGGTTATCGCGCAATCTCTGTCTGAAGTACGGAGTCTTCCGGATTCATGGATGGCACCAATTTGCCAACCGGACTTTGAACTATTGGATTGGTAAGCGGCGCACGCGCACCGTCTGATGATTAATGCTTACAGCACAGCCTTACATGAGCGCCTCTTCAATCTGAAGCATACCCCCCCCCCCGTAACGTCCGTGTAATTGTTTCGGGATCAGAGACGAATAAGCGGAGGGTAATCAAGCTGGGTCTTGCATACCCTCTCAACGCCACTAATTCGGAAAAGTCCAAATCCTGTGTAACAATAACGCGGTTTTGTTGGCGGGCAAACTTGAGGATTTCAGAATCTTCGGTATCCATCGGCAAAACCTGTGAAACTCTGATTATGTCCCATCCCTGTTGGTGCAAACCGCAACGGTCGTCGGTGAAAGATTCATATCAGCCAGAAAACGGAGTGAAGTCATCCGGAATCCCTACATTGATGGAGTCGTGGAAAGCCGGTCTGAAACCACCCATGCGGCATACTTCATCGTCTGCTTTACATCATCAACCTCCAATTCCGGATAGGCTTTAATGACATCTTCAACCGAGCTGCCGCCGCCCAGCATTTTAAGAATCACGCTTAACGTAATTCGCGTGCCTCGAATTACAGGTTGACCAAGGCAAACTTTGGGATTGATTTGGATTCGATCTAATTTCTCCATTTTTATCTCCTCTAAACTTGGGATAGCAAGATTGAAGACAGTATCGTTCTAGCGACCAGAGATGCACGAAAACGCATAAGCGAATAAGAAATCGTAACTGTTTAGTTCAGTTTGTAAGAGTGGCGAAATCTGTGCAGCATTGGGCACGGTTGCTTGCTACGGAGGATTCAACGCATCACTATGACGAATACAAGGGAACAACAGTAATTGCTCGTATTGCCGAATTGGAAGCTGAAAATCAGGCATTACGCGTCCGTATAACCGAATTGGAACAGCAGGTGTCGAAACTGTTAGCGGCCTCCACTTCACCTCCAAAAACACCTGTCCCCGAATTTGTCAAACCGA
>JAJDUM010000117.1 GCA_022826645.1 Candidatus Poribacteria bacterium | reverse complement strand
TCCGGTCTGTTGTAAATAAGGATTACTTGCCTGCTGTTGAAGCACTCACATGGCACAAACAGCACGTTTTCGGGGGATGAATTTGAAATTCAGCAGATCTCGAATGGAAAGGTCGATTTTACTTTCCGAGTCATCAACTATGGCGGCATGATTGAGCAAGGTCCGTCATTGTTCTATAAAGTGATCGTTACGAGAACGATACAAGCAGGTTTTTGAGGAGTTGAGCATCGCGCAAGGTACTGTTTATCTCTTTGCAATCGAAACCTACGAAGAAGCCGAAAGGGACATCACGAGATCCAAAGTCGAGCGACTTAACGAGCAAAACGTTTACCTTGTCGTGCGCGATGAAATCAAGAATAACCGATTTTCCAAAGATGTCAATGTGATTGGATTTACATCTTTCATTAGTGAAGAACTGCCTAACCACCGAGCACGTTGGATTAATTTGTTAAGTGCATAGACATAGTTGTTTTTCATGTTTTACACGTTACACTCAAAAGGAGATATACCATGCGAGGAGATTTTGAAGCATATTTGAACGACTCGTTCCGCGATGAGAACGAGAAATTGGATTTAGACAAGCTATTAGCCCTTGAGGATGAAGCGGACATGGACGTTGCCGTCATCATGCCCAACACCCAACCTGAACCGAACAATCAGGAACTGGGTGAGGCGATAAAAAACAACCCGCGCGCCCTCGGCTGTGCGCTCGTCCACCCCACCGAAGATGATCCCGTTGGAGAAGTCCGAAGAGCAGCAACCGAGTGGGGGATGAAAGGCATCAAATTGATGCCAGCAGTTCACAAGTACAATGTTGATGATGAAATGGTCAAACCGGTCGTTGAGGCAGCACGGGATAATGGGCTGATTGTTTCAATCCATTCAGGACCCGAAAATTGCCATCCTACACGCATCGGAAACGTGGCAAGCTGGATTCCTGAAACCCCCGTCATCATGGATCATATGGGATTTCCTGATGATCTTGACGCTGGAATTGAAGCTGCGAAAGCGAATAAAAACATCTCTTTAGGCACAACTATTCTGCGCTTTCATCGTCGGTGGGGAACCGATCCGGACCAGGTCGTTCCTACCGAGGTGAAGAAAGCGGTCGATGCGTTAGGACCTGAGCAGATTGTTTTCGGATCCAATATGCCAGAATACCGTCCGATCCAAGTGATAAACGCCCTTCGTCGTCTTGAACTGGGAGACGACGCCGAGTCACTCATTTTTGGAGATAATTTGGCTCGGATCTATGGGTTAGCGTAATACAGATCCCGCGAAACGAGGAAGCTCGACGAGCCGGCACGTGACACAAAAACTTAAGCGTACACCCCTCTATCATATCCATAAGAAACTTGGGGCAAGATTGGTTGAGTTTGGCGGATGGGAGATGCCTGTGCAGTATAGCAGCATCATTGATGAGCACCTGACCGTCAGATCGAATGTAGGATTATTTGATGTCTCGCACATGGGGGAGATCGAAATCCGAGGTGCCAAATCCCTATCGCTGGTTCAGAAGTTGATTACCAATGACGCTGCTAAGCTGGCTGATGGACAGGTACTCTATACCCCAATGTGCTCAGAAACTGGTGGGATTGTGGATGACCTGCTCGTCTACCGCTATGCAGCCGATCGATATATGCTTGTTGTCAACGCGTCGAATCTCGAAAAGGGGTTGGAGTGGATGCACGCTCATGGTGAAACGGGGGCGGAGGTGGAGAACCGAAGCGATGGAACTGCTCTTGTTGCGCTACAAGGCAAAAATGCGCCTCAGTGTCTTCAAACCCTGACTGACATCGATGTAACAGCGTTGGATTCCTACCGATTTACAGTGGGAGAAGTTGCTGGAATTTCAACAACTATCTCACGAACGGGTTACACCGGCGAAATCGGTTTTGAGCTCTATGTCGAAGCCAAGCGTAGCGCGGATTTATGGGACGCTGTCTATGAGGAAGTAACCACTATCGGTGGAAAGCCGGTTGGGCTTGGTGCGAGGGATACCCTTCGACTTGAGTCGCGACTGTGTCTGTACGGCAACGACATTGACGAAACAACAACGCCGTTGGAAGCCGGATTACGGTGGACAGTAGCCTTCAATAAAGGAGAGTTTATTGGTCGAGAAGCCTTGGTGCGGCAGAATGGCGAAGGGATTAAGCGCCGCTTGGCGGGGTTTCAGATGTTGGATCGCAGCATTGCGCGAGCACACCATGCGGTTTATCGTGAAGATCAGTGCGTTGGTGAAGTCACGAGTGGCGCGCCAGCACCCAGCCTGAACTGTAACATAGGCCTCGCCTATCTCCCAATTGAGATGAGTAAGATTAACACCAAAATTGACATTGAAATCCGCGGGAGACGTCATCCCGCGAAGGTGGTGAGAACACCGTTTTATCAACCACCGATTTAGGAGAAAAAGTCAGATGTTTCCGGCAGATCTGAAGTATATGAAAAGCCACGAATGGGCGAGATGTGAAGATGATATCGTCAGCATCGGTGTCAGTGACTACGCGCAAGCAGAAATCCAAGATGTCGTCTATGTCGAGCTACCAGAGGTGGGAACTGTTCTTGAACAGCACAAAACCTTTGGCGTCATTGAATCGGTAAAAGCAGCATTTGATCTCTATGCCCCTGTCAGTGGCGAAGTTATTGAAATCAATGAAGAACTCGAAGATGCACCGGAGCTAGTGAACGAAGCCCCTTACGGCGACGGTTGGATGGTTAAAATTCGTATAAGCGATTTAGGCGAATTGGAGGGGCTAATGTCTGCAAGTGAATATCAAGCAATGGTTGAAACAGAGGAAAATGAGTAAAACCCTTCAATCCCTTAATTTCACAGATACTTTTGCTGACCGCCATATCGGCCCGCGTCCGGACGATGTCGAGTTAATGCTCCAAAAAGTCGGATATGCTTCGCCCGATGAACTAATTGAAGACGCTGTCCCGGCACATACCCGTTATTACCAGCCATTAAATCTCAGTAAACCCCGCACCGAGTCTGAGATGCTCGCTGATTTGAGGGAGATTGCGTTTCAGAATCAGGTCTTTCGATCTTTTATCGGGATGGGTTACTACAACTGCATCACGCCACCTGTGATCCAGAGGAACATACTCGAGAACCCTGGATGGTATACCGCATATACCCCGTATCAGGCAGAGATTGCACAAGGACGCCTTGAAGCGCTATTAAATTTTCAAACGATGATTATTGATCTGACCGGGCTGCCGATTGCGAATGCTTCGTTGTTGGACGAGAGCACAGCAGCGGCTGAGGCGATGGGAATGTGTCTTGCCCTCAGTAAGCGTGGGGCTAACAAGACTTTTTTTGTTTCTGAAACATGTCATCCCCAGACAATCGGTGTCTTGAAGACCCGTGCAGAACCACTAGGAATTGAGTTATTGATTGGAGACCATCGCACTGCGGTGTTTGACGCACCTCTCTTGGGTGCTCTTGTTCAGTATCCGGCAAGCGACGGAGCCGTTTATGACTATAGCGACTTTGTTGAAAAGGTGCATGATGCCGGCGGGTTATTAGCGGTTGCCACTGATCTTCTGAGCCTGACGCTTTTGAACCCACCCGGTGAATTTGATGCTGATATTGCGGTCGGATCCACCCAACGGTTTGGGGTGCCAATGGGATATGGTGGTCCCCACGCCGCGTTCCTATCAACGAAAGAGAAATTTAAACGTAAGATGCCGGGTAGAATTGCGGGACTTTCGCAGGATGCAGAAGGGCAGCCTGCAATTCGTCTCGCCCTTCAGACGCGGGAACAGCATATCCGTAGAGAACAAGCGACGAGCAACATCTGCACGGCACAAGTGCTCTTGGCGGTAGTGGCGAGCATGTATGCGGTTTATCACGGAGCACAGGGGCTTCGCGAAATTGCGGAACGTGTGCATCTGCTTACAAGTGTCCTCCGTGAAGGATTAAAACGAGTCGGATATATGCTTGATGATAGCTGTTACTTTGATACATTCAGCCTCGATCTGAATTCAGTCCAAGAGTCAGCTTATAATCCTGATAGCCGGACCAATCAACAGCTAGGACAGCCGCCCACTCTCGATGGACTCTTATCCATTGCCCATACACATCAGATCAACTTCAGGGTTTTCGACCACTCCCACGTTGGGATTTCACTTGATGAAACCACCTCCATTCAGGATATCCGAGATCTGCTGGATGTATTCGCACTAGGGAGGCCCCTGCCTTTCGAGGTCGAAGGTTTAATCCTTCGGGCTCAATCGGAAATTCCCGAGCCATTGCAGCGAAAGAGTTCTTATCTCACCCATCCGGTTTTTAACACCTACCACTCTGAAACAGAGATGTTGCGGTATATCCACAAGCTTGAGGGGAAGGATCTATCTCTGACCACATCGATGATTCCGCTGGGATCTTGCACGATGAAATTGAACGCTACCGTCGAAATGCTTCCCGTCACTTGGCAAGAGTTCAGTCAACTGCATCCATTTGCCCCCCTTGGACAGACGAGAGGGTATCAAATTCTGTTTGAACAACTCGAAGCGTGGTTGTCGGAATTGACCGGGTTTCCTGGTGTCTCTTTGCAACCCAATGCCGGATCGCAAGGAGAATATGCGGGGCTGCTGGTCATCCGAAAATACCATCAGTACCGTGGGGAAAAGCAGCGGGAGGTTTGCCTAATCCCACGATCTGCGCACGGTACGAATCCTGCCAGCGCGGTCATGGTAGGTATGCGCGTAGTGGTGGTTGACTGCGACGATGAAGGGAATGTTGATCTTTTGGACCTGCGGGCAAAAGCAGAACAACACAGTCAAGAACTGGCAGCAGCGATGGTTACTTATCCTTCAACGCACGGTGTGTTTGAGGAAAATATTCGGGAGATCTGCGAAATCGTTCATCAACATGGAGGGCAGGTCTACATGGACGGCGCAAATATGAACGCGATGATTGGACTATGCCGTCCGGGTGATTTTGGTCCAGATGTATGTCACCTGAATCTGCACAAAACCTTCTGTATTCCGCACGGCGGCGGCGGTCCTGGAATGGGACCGATTGGTGTTAAAGCACACCTCGTTGCCTTTCTGCCAACCCATCCAGTCGTGCCGATCGGCAATAAAGAGGGAATTAGTCCAGTTTCAGCAGCCCCTTGGGGCAGTCCGAGTATCCTCCCAATCTCTTGGGGATACATTGCAATGATGGGGGCGCGGGAACTCAAACGCGCAACTGAAACTGCCATCCTGAATGCAAATTACATTGCCAAATGCTTAGAATCTCACTATTCAGTCCTTTACAAAGGTAACAATGGTCTTGTCGCGCACGAGTGTATCATTGATCTTCGTGATTTTAGGAAAACTGCTGGGATCGGGGCAACTGATGTCGCTAAAAGATTGATGGACTACGGCTTCCATGCACCTACTGTATCATTTCCGGTTGCGGAAACAATGATGATTGAGCCAACCGAAAGTGAATCAAAGAGGGAGCTGGATCGCTTCTGCGAAGCGATGATCTTGATCCGGAAAGAGATCGCAGAGATTGAGAATGGCCAAGCCGATCCTTCCGACAACGTTCTCAAAAATGCGCCCCATACCGCAGCGCAAGCCATGCAAACCGAGTGGGGTCACGAATATTCTCGAGAAAAGGCTGTTTTTCCTGCATCGTGGGTACGAGAACGTAAGTATTGGCCCCCCGTTGCACGGATTAATGAAGTTCAGGGAGATCGAAACCTGATCTGTTCTTGTCCACCGATTGATTCTTACGCGTAGAAGTTACGCAGCTGATCTGCCTTCGATGCTGCGGCTCTTGATAGACTATATAAGCCCCATAATTCTAATATCCATCATAGCTCACATTAGTAGATAAACCAATGAAAGCAATTATTATTGGCGCGGGAGAGGTCGGATTTCATACAGCGAAACTCTTGATAGCGGACAATAACGATGTCATTCTCATTGATCAATCGAAGGAGGCTTGTCAGCGTGTCCAAGAGCAGTTAGATCTTATAACACTCAAAGGATCGGGGGCTTCGCCGCCCTTGTTAGTAGAGGCTGGCATTAAAGAAGCAGAGCTCCTAATGGCGGTGACAAATTCCGATGAAATTAATATGCTGGCGTGCGTGATCGCCTCCCGACATGGCGTTAAAACAAAGGTCGCGCGTGTCTCCGATCCCGACTATTTTCTTAACGAGACGGATTTATCCCCCAAGGATATCGGGATTAATTTGCTAATCAATCCCGAACAACTTTGTGCGGAAGAATTCTATCGGCTGCTGAATATCCCAGAAGCCCGCGAAATCGTTGAGTTTGAAGAGGGCAAAGTACAACTGGTCGCGTTCCAAGTAAAACCCACCAACCCACTTCGAGGTACACCCCTCACCCGCCTAGCAGATCACGGCATCCCCTCCGATCTGCGGGTTACTGCAATTAAACGCAACGATGGTACAACAATCGTGCCCAAAGGTCGCGACTTCATAAGTGAAGGGGATGAAGTATTTGTCATCGGTAGTCGTGAATCAACCTCGCAGCTGCTTGAGTTGTCGGGAGTCTCATTAAATCAAAAAATCCGTCGTGTCATTATCGTCGGTGCGGAACGGATTGGAGTCTCCCTAGCACGAATCCTTGAGAAAGATGGTACGCAGGTCAAAATAATTGAAACTGATCGGGAAAGGGCTGAGGCTGCATCAACAATCTTGAGAAAAACGACTGTCCTACACGGTGATTACCTTAGCCCCGGCTTCTTGGAAGAAGCAGGAGTTGAAGGGGTAGATGGATTTGTGTCTGTAACCGGTGATGATGAAAATGACGTCATGGCTTGTGTAACAGCCAAGCAGCATGGAGCAGCCCGAGTGCTTGCCTTAGTTCAACAGCCACGTTATCTGCCGATTTTGGAAAATATTCCAACCCTTGATGCTGCCGTGAGTCGTCATCTGACAGTGGTCAGCAATATTCTCCGCCTTGTCCGCCGAGGTCAAATTGTCTCAGCAGCGTCACTCCGTGAGATTGACGCTGAGGTAATTGAACTCGTTGCCGGACCAAATTCGCAGATTACCTACAACGAGATCCAAAACTTGGGCGGAATGCTGCCCGACGATGCCCTGATTGGTGCGATCGTGCGACAGAACCGGGTCCTTATCCCGACCGGACAAAGTGTGATCCAAGCAGGCGATCGCGTGATAATCTTCACCATGCCCGACTCTATTCCTGTTGTTGAAAAGCTTTTTGTAGAACCAAAGATGAAGCGTTTTCTTGGTCAAAAAAGAAAATGACCCCTCCCATAATACCGTGAATCTAAAATTAGTTCTATATACGCTCGGTAACCTGTTGATTTGCCTCTCCGCGGCAATGCTATGTCCCTTACTTATCGCCCTATACCGTAGGACCGCGGATGGAGAGTCTGACCTGCAAGCGTTTGTTCTCTCTCTTTGTACTGCACTCATTGTTGGGTTAATACTACGTCTGACGACTAAATCCAACCGAGAGCTTGGTAATAAAGAAGGGGTTGCAGTTGTCTCGTTAGGCTGGACTGTTACAGCGCTATTTGGATCGCTGCCGTATCTTTTTGATCGTGTATTTGCAGAAGAAGGTAGAAATTGGCTGGTTGAGTTCTCATTCTGCTATTTTGAATCCATGTCCGGCTTCACAACGACCGGGGCGACTGTTCTCTCCGACATTGAGCACCTGACGCAGGCTATCCTGTTCTGGCGCAGTCTAACGCATTGGCTGGGTGGAATGGGAATTGTCGTGCTTGCTTTAGCCATCTTACCGATGTTGGGAGTGGGGGGGATGCAGCTCTATCGGGCCGAAGTGCCTGGTCCCCATAAAGACCGCCTTACACCACGCATCGCGCAGACTGCAAAACTGCTTTGGGGTGTTTATGTCCTTATCTCTGCTGTCGAAATGCTACTGCTCTGGATCGGTGGGATGACGTGGTTTGACGCACTATGTCACACCTTCGGAACGATGGCAACCGGCGGCTTTTCAACCCAGAATTTGAGTATTGGTCAATATAACAATATCTACTTCGATGTTGTTGTTATTGTCTTTATGTTCCTCGCCGGAACAAACTTCTCCTTACACTACCGTGCCTTACGTGGCGACTTCAAAAGCTACATCAGGGATTCGGAGTTCCGTTTTTATGGTTTGACACTGTTTCTGTGCATAAGCTTGATTGTTTGGAACACAATGACCGCAACGGTTAGCGGTCAGGTTATTTTCGAATCATTTGGAACCGCTTTGCGTTACGCTGCTTTCCAGGTTGTATCAATCATCACAACGACCGGTTACGGAACCTTCGACTTTGAACAGTGGCCCGCGTTTTCGCAGTTTATCCTGCTTATACTCATGTTTTTCGGTGGCTGTGCGGGTTCAACAGGTGGTGGGATGAAGCACGTCCGTCTTCTGCTACTTATCAAACAGGGATATGTCGAAGTTAAGCGCCTCATATTGCCACACGCCGTGCTCCCAATTAAACTTGGTGACCGAGTGGTTCCGCAAGAGGTGATGAGAAACATCCTCGGTTTTTTCTTTCTCTTTATCGGTATTTTCGCGATTGTTACCTGCATCATGGCGGCGCTGGGATTAGATCTGATTAGTGCCGCTGCTGCTACTATCGCAACCATGGGAAATATAGGTCCTGGCCTTGGATCTGTTGGTCCTATTGACCACTATGCGCACATCCCAACACTCGGAAAATTTATTCTCTGTTTCTGCATGTTACTAGGACGGTTAGAGCTGTATACGGTCTTGGTTTTATTTGCTCCACAGTTGTGGCGACGCTAAACGCTAAAGTGGAAAAAACGATGATTGATCCGATCTACAGGAACGTTCTGCACCAAATCTATGCACGGCTGTCGGATACACATGTAAATTGGGTTATCACAGGAAGTCTCGGTTTTGCACTGCAGGGTGTCCCCGTCCAACCCAATGATATTGACATCCAGACCGACACAGTGGGGGCTTATGAAATTGAAAACCTTTTTTTAGACGTGGTAATCAGGAAAGTTGAATTTTCCGCTACTGAGCGAATCAAATCTCACTTTGGTGCCCTGCAAATTGACGGCATTGAGGTAGATATCATGGGTAATATTCAGAAGAAGGGAGCAGATGGTCTCTGGGAAGAACCTGTAGATCCTGCACATTATAGGCAAATGGTAGAGATTGACGGACTGCTTGTGCCTGTCCTATCGTTAGAATACGAATACCAGGCCTATCTCAAGTTCGGAAGGGTTGAGAGGGCAAAAATGTTAAGGCAGCGGCTTGACAATGAAAAAGATCACAACAATCTCATTTGATGCGGATGGTACACTATGGGATTTTGAAGGGGTGATGCGTCACGCGCTCGGGTGTGCGTTGGACGAGCTCCGGCGCCTTGTCCCTTCTACTCCTGACTCCCTCTCCATCGAAACACTAATTGCCATTCGAGATCAGGTTGCAGAGGAATATAAAGATAGAGAAATGACGCATGAAGTAATTCGGCTTGAAGCGTTCAAGCGAACTCTTCAATTTATCCATAGTCCCGACGACGACCTTGCCGTTCACCTCAATACACTGTACCTGAAACATCGGTTTGAGGACATTCAGCTCTTCGACGATGTGCTCCCCACACTGAATGCACTGCGAGGAGATTATACAATGGGTCTTCTCTCCAATGGCAATACCTATCCGGAACGTTGCGGGTTAGAAGGCTTCTTTCAATTCGTGGTATTCGCTCAGAATTACGGCATCCAAAAGCCCGATCTACGACTCTTTGAGATCGCTATCGAGCAGGCAGGGTGCGCGAAACATCAGTTACTACATGTCGGTGATTCCTTCCGAAATGACATCATTGGTGCAAAACAAGCTGGCGTGAAATCTATCTGGCTAAATCGTCAAGGCGAAAATAAGGGAACAGGGAAACAACACGACTTTGAAATATCATCTCTAAGGGAACTGACAGGTCTCCTTGAGAATTTCATATAACCGTCAAATAATCTTGCGTGACCGTAAATTATCCAAAGGAGGATAAACATGCCACAACTTTTCGGAAATCAGTACACTAAACAGCAGCTATTAGAGTTAGTCGGGGATATGACCCAACTGGCAGGTGCCCGCCGAGCGGAGTTGGTCGAGGGGAACGAACGGGGCTCCGATCTAATCGAAGTTTTCAACGCTTCCGGTCTCTGTTTTTCTGTCCTGCCGGGGCGTTCTCTTGACGTTGCCTCCGCCCATTACAAGGGGATGTCTCTGGGTTTTCGAGGCAATACCGGTGATGTGGGACCCGCCTTTTATGAACCCCAAGGCTATGGATGGATGCGCGGCTTTTTTGGCGGACTGGTAACCAGTTGCGGCCTGATATTCACCGGCCATCCTGAAGTGGATCCCGAAGAAGAAGACGAGGAACTTGGGCTTCACGGTCGCCTCTCCTTTATTCCAGCTAAAGGTGCGGTTGCTGAGTGTGGCTGGGAAGAGGAAGACTACGTTGTGCGTGTTCGAGGAAAGATGCGTGAGGCAGTGGTCTTCGGGACAAATCTGGAACTAACCCGAGAAATTTCTACAGTGCTCGGCGAAAAATGCTTGCGTATTCATGACCGCATTGAGAATCTAAGTGTAGACCCTTCGCCGTTGATGTTTGTCTACCATACGAACCCCGGATTTCCAGTCTTGGATGCGGGCAGCCGTGTGCTAATCAATAGCGAGAAGAGCACAGAATGGTTGGAAGACCGCGAAGTCAGTCCTGAAGACTACGCAGTGGCACTTGGACCGCAGCAGGAAGCACACGACGATGTCTACATACACCGACCCATCGCAGACCAGGAAGGGAACGTACATATCGGACTGATTAACGACAATTTACAACTCGGACTTTACTGGAAGTTCCCTATCGAGGAAATGCCTATTGTTACCCATTGGCAACACTTCCACAGAGGTACGTATGTAACTGGTATTGAACCTGGCAATGTCAGTATGTTGGGGCGTGCTTGGAATCGAAAGTATGGGTATTTGCAACATATCCAGCCCGGCGAGATCCGAGAGTTTCATCTGGAAATCGGCATTCTGGAGGGTGAGGACGAAATTTGTGCGCTGGAACAACAGATTGGTGGGTAATCGTCCGGTTACCGAATCAGTGAAAATCTACTTAAACTGGTGCTCACATTCCCGGCACTTCCATCTGTTCTTGAAGAATGGAAGGGGTACAGTTAGAAGGACCCACGAAGCAAACACCAGACGGCGCGAGAATTTCTCGTAATACACATCTGCTGAACCACATTGCGGACAATGAATATCGCTAGCATCTTCATTTCTTCGATCCGTGTCAGAATCTGCCGGGGCTGACTCCTCACCAGGTGCATCGGGGTTCGAAATAATCTGGAGAATTTCGTTTGCCCGCTCGACATCCGCTGCCCTTATCCGCACCCCAACGCCGCCAATGGCATTTGAGTAGAGCCAATTCATAGAAACGGTGTGCTCGTTGGTGAGAAAACACTCTATTCCTTCCGACTCCAACCACGCGACAACCGGATCTGCTTCGGTCGGGTGACTAAATGTAGCGACTGTTATGAGATCGTCTCCGGCGCTGCCAGGATTCAGAGTAGCTGACATTTCTCTACTCCTCCATCGCACATGAAAAGACAAAGGGTATTCTGTGGTTAAGCCACTTTTGTTACATAGACGTAGTATGCACCAATCGAATTCCCCGCATCATCAGTCAGAAACGTCCGTAACTGCATCTCACCAGCATCGAGACGAAACGTAAACGTAACGCCCTCTGCCTCTGGATCGATCGATTGGATCGCCTCCTGATCGCCGACACATAAACGGGCAGTTTTAAGGTTGAGGGCTTTCCCGCCATGATACCAATCGATGATTTCACCGGGAATCCCAGCCGTAAGCGGCTTATCCTCCTCCTTGGGCCAGCGTCGGAGTTCAAAGGCGTATTCCCCATCCTCAGCAACTTCGATTGCCCAATATCCGTTACACACAAGCCCTTGGCGAACGTGTCCCTGATTCCACGCGTGCTGCTCACCGTGCCAGTCATGGGTGGTCAAGCGGGATTCTTTTTCATGCTCTGTGCCCAGTACAATCGGAGGATCCTCACCAAAGCGCGGCGAAACCAGTTCCCACCACACCTCGTAGTGTTCCCGCAATTCCTCGACAACCTCCGGATGCTCCGCAGCGATATCGTTTCGCTGTTCCGGATCTACCTCCATATCGTAGAGTTCAACACCGTTAATCAGGCGCCAACGTTGTGTCATGGTCGCGCTCTGTTTCCACTTGATCGGGTGTTCAACGCGCTGCGAGTCGGTCACGACGACGCGTTCGGGCAGTGTCTCTATTTCTCCCCTGAGAAGCGGTGCGAGATTCATGCCGTGAAAACTTCCTGCACCGAAGTCTTCCTGCGAAATCTCTAACTGACAGAAATCAATCAACGTTGGTAGCAGATCAATGTTCGCAGTGAGTTGATCGATAGCCACCCCTTCCGTGAATCCACCATTAGGCCAGTGCATGAATAGCGGTACTCGGTGGCCCCCCTCATATTCCGAGCCCTTCCTACCACGCCTGCCAGCATTAAATCCGTCTTGGACAAATTGATCCCCGTCGAGTGTGCAACCTTCAGCCGAACCGTTGTCAGTCATGAAAATGAGGATCGTGTTATCTTCAATTTCAAGGTCTTGGAGATGCCTCCTGAGTCGTGCCACATTCTCGTCGATATTGACGATCATACCGTAGAAGTTAGCCCTTGAGTCAGGAACACGTCCGTGATACGGTTCACTATAAGCGGCTGGAACACGGTAGGGACTGTGTGGAGCATTGGTTGGCAGATAGCAGAAGAAAGGACGCTCTCTGTTTTTTTCAATAAACGTCATTGCCTCATCAAACCAGACATCGGTGCAATACCCTTCGAACGGTTCTTTTACCGCATTTCGGGAGTAAGTGTCGTCGAAATAGTCGTTACCCCAATGGTCGGGTGTTTGACTGATCCCTCCGCCACCGTGATAGAGTGCTTCTCCAAATCCTCGGTCATGGGGTCTGTAGGGATAGTTGTCCCCCAAATGCCACTTGCCGAACATGCCGGTCTGGTAACCATTTGCCTGAAAAATATCTGCCATTGTGCGCTCATCGTTCCGGAGAAGCGACCGCCCGCCGATAGTATGCCACACGCCGGTACAGTTGCAGTAGCGTCCGGTCATAATCCCCGCCCGTGTTGGAGCGCAGGTGGGACCAACATGCAGATTGGTTAGACGAAGGCTTTCGTCGTGCAACGCATCAAGATTTGGCGTTTCGATTATCGGATTGCCGTGACAACTGAAATCCCCGTAACCTTGATCATCGGTGATGACAAAGACGAGGTTCGGTTTTTGGTTTATAGAATCGTTAGATGTTGTTGTCATCCTGTTCCTTAATTTTAGGTGACCAATCGTAGGCTCGAATCGCAGAGATCGCACCTCTCACAGCGATAGTCCGCCTCGACCGTTTCTCCGAAATATTCTCGTACCAATCGCCCGCGGCAGCCTTCTGCGAGCGCGTAAAAGACGATCTGATCGATTTGCCGATTTTTGCTGCGAAGATAGTCCTCAAATCCCATCTGGTCCGCGGACATCGAAGCGAACAGATCGCTGTCTTCAAGTAACTCAATCAATACCAAATCTTCCGTCCCCCAATACCTCAGATGTCCTGCACTCTGCAAGTCAACTAGCTGCTCCATAAGTTGGTCAGGACGCAGATTTAGTCCTCTACAAAAATCTAAAACGTTTAATTCGGATCGAGAGCGCAAGTGGCGTAGTAAAGTCTTTTGTGATTCGTCAGCAATCTCCGTGGTCAGGCTAAACTCAAGTGGACGTGTTCTCACTGAAAGCCTTGAAGGAACGTTATACAATCGTCGCAGGAAGCCGTGTCTCTCCAAGTGGTTAATCCCGACGCGAATTTTATCCGCATTGAAATCGTTATCTTCTAAGTCCTCTGCTGCAAACATCCGAAAGCTGCTGACCGACGGGAAGGTTTCAATCAGTTTCAGAAGCTGGAGTAGATCCGGTTTGTTTGGTGCACTCTCCTTGATGAACCACTCATGTAATTTTCGGTCATCCGGACAATAAAACAAGACGCAGTGTGCGGTTTCCCCATCACGCCCCGCGCGCCCCGCCTCCTGATAATACTGCTCTAAAGTGCCCGTCATGGTCCAATGAATGATATATCGGATGTTAGATTTGTCAATTCCCATCCCGAACGCATTGGTAGCAACAACTAAATCGAGTCCATCAGGCCCATCGTCGAAGAACCGTTCTTGCACCCGTTTGCGCTCAAAATCTTCACGCCCGGCGTGATAATGGTCTACGCGGTGTCCATATCTCTTTAGATACGATGCGATCTCCTCAGTTTCCCGTCGGCGGCCTGCGTACACAATCCCTTTGCCTGTTAGCTGCTGCAAGCATTCATCAAGAAGTGGGTACTTTTCAGATTCGGTCGAAACTTCGCAAACACTGAATTTCAAATTGGGTCGTTCGATGCCACGGATGAAGGTTTGAGGCGGTTGGATGTCTAACTGTTTCCGAATGTCTTCTCGTACATCCGGGGTAGCTGTCGCTGTGAATAGGGCGATTGCACTCGGCTGCAGTTCTCGGATAGCGTCACGGAGTGCGAGATAGGAAGGGCGAAAATCGTGCCCCCATTGAGATATGCAGTGGGCTTCGTCAATTACAAACAGGGAGATCTGATGCGAATCGAGCAGGTTTAGAAATCGACGACTACGAAAACGCTCCGGAGCGATATAAAGCAGCTTGATCTCCCCACGTTCTAAACGCTCCAATTCCGCACAATACTCTTCCCAGCTCAGGCTGCTATTGAGCAACGCTACTGCATAAGTCCCACGCTCATGCAACGCATCTACCTGATCTTTCATCAGAGAAATCAATGGGGAAACAATTACCGTCACCCCCGGCAGCATCAATGCTGGTAACTGGTAACAAAGTGATTTCCCATACCCAGTTGGAAACGATGCAAGGATGTTCTCTCCGTTCAGTATGGTTTCTACAACTTCACGTTGTCCCGTCCGAAAGTTATCGTGGTCAAAATGCTTATTGAGTGCGGTGAGCAATTCATCTGTAGTTTTGGCATGACTGTCATCAGTTGAGGTTGGCGGGACTTCGCCCTGTGTATTGAGAAGTTCATCTACATTTTGAAGGAGTGCTTGTAGATCTTTCATTAGATACGGCTTCGTGTGACAGGCTTTCAGTGGAAAGCCCAATACGAATTTTCACGCTCAGTTGTTTCGGCATCAACGATTTTCACAATCTATCTTGGGAGGGTTCAGTTTCTATCGTAATTATAACATGAATTTGGAAGAAATTTTCACATAATTTGGTTAAGGATTGAGCGCCCACTCCAGTTTTTCATTTTTCAGGTACGGAACCAGAAGTGTCTGGAGGCGTTTGTGAGCATGGTGAAGGTGCGCTTTAATTGTGCCTTCGGACCGATCTAACTGTGCAGCAATTTCTTTCAACTGGAGCCCATCCTGATATCGGAGGTTAAATACACGCTGCTGTTTGGGGGGAAGTTGTTGTACCGCTTGGCCAATGATGCACCCAAGCTCCTTAGTTTCTAACTGATCTGGTGGTAGTGGACTCACATCGTTAAACACCATCTCATTGTTACCATCTGTCGTGAAATCCTCTAATGACAGAGCCTGCCCTCGCTTCTGTTGGCGAATGAAGTCGATACACAGATTGGTGGCAATCCGATAGAGCCAACTATAGAATGCCGACTGTCGTTTGAAATGAGGCAAGGCGCGGAACGCTTTGATAAAGATCTCTTGAGAAAGATCTTTTGCAGTTTCGGAATTTGGGACATATTTATACACCAAGTTATAAATCTTTCCTTGGTATCTGATGACAAGCTCATTAAAAACTTCCTGTTCACCGTTCTGGAACCGTTCAACGAGTTCTTTTTCGTCAGTAGGCAGGGATTTCCGTGTTGAGGGTGTAGATAAGGTATTACAGTGAATCACGTTACATTCTCCTTTACCGTGCTAGGCAATGCGTGCGAGTACGCAGCAGCCCATATTAATCTACTGATTACACACTAACCTGTATCAAATTGTTCCAACCTGTATCAAATTATCCTCATTTCCTGAGCTGGCGGGGTCAGTGCTTTCAACTTGACATACAGCTTAAATCTCGGCTATAGTAATGAACCAGCCCCGATTTATCGGGGAGTTCAGAATGAGACAGTCCAGCCCGGTCTGCTTTGTACATAGAATGCAAGTATATTGCCACTGATGGCTTCAGATTCTTATGCGTCGATATAGTATTCAAAACAAAATTGTTCTACCCTTCATTCTGCTCTTCACGGTGGTAGTTCTCATCGTACCGGTCATTACCATTGCGCTTTTTGAGCGGAAATACGACGAACAGGTTAACCGCGAGACTCAGGAGTGGCTTGAGGCGATTGTGGACACCGGCTATATCCATCAGGCCGATAAGGTGAAAGAAGCATACGGTGCTGAAGTAACAGTTGTGAGCAGCGACAATACAGTTAATTACACCACCCTCTCCGGAGATTGGGCGGGTTTCACTGATGATATGAAACTGGACGAAGTCCGCAAACGTATCAAGGAATCGAACCGCAGCTTTATCTCACAAAATGTGACAGTCGATGGCAGACACTACAAAGTTATCTATTACCTGCAAGCATACGATCGACTGTACTGCCTGATGCGTCCTATAGATAAAATTGCCGATGCGAAGCGACATGTAACGCTGTTAATGCTCGGAATTGCCGCTGTCGTTATCCTACTGGTTGGGGTCATCAGTCATCTCATTGGGCGGAATCTTACCAATCCGATTAAGGATTTGGTGCAATTCACACGGAAGGTTGCTGGGGGTAACTTGAATGAGCAGTACGATGCGAAAACACACGACGAAATTGGTGATCTCACCGTCGCGTTTAATCAGATGACCCGCGACCTCCGAAATTCGCGGAATGAACTGATAAGTGCCGAACGCCTTGCTACAGCGGGGAAAATGGCAGCATCGTTTGCCCATGAGATTCGGAACCCGCTCTCATCGATGCGGATGCTTGCCCAGATGTTGATGCGAAAGCAAGATCTCTCAGAGGCAAGGCGCAAGCAGTCAATGGAATATATCCTTGAAGAAATCGAACGGATTGATGTGATTGTCAAAGGGTTCATGGATTTTGCCCGGCCTGCGTTCCTTGATCCCGCACCCCACGATTTGAATCAAGTTTTGCAAGAGGTACTAGATCTGATGGAGGCTAACCTGAACCACCATCAGATTCTGCTAATCAAGAAATTTGCCCCAGATCTCCCAGCGATTCCGCTGGATCGGGATAAATTGAAACAGGCGTTTATGAATATCGTTTTAAATGCTATGGATGCGATGCCGGAGGGTGGTACATTAGAAATTCTAACATTACAGGATTCAGATAGCGTCCGTATTGATTTTGTGGATACGGGCGTGGGCATCCCACCGGAAGATTTAAATCGCCTTTTTGAACCATTCTTCACAACAAAATCGCAGGGAACCGGACTTGGGCTGGCAAATGCGAAACGCGTTCTTGAACAACACGGTGGGGATATACAGGGCAAAAGCGTTGTTGAGCAAGGAACAACGATATCCTTGTGGCTACCCCTATCTAGTAAGTCCTAATCTTCAAACTTCCAAAAAAATAGGAGAATAGCATGACAGAACAGAAGGCAACGAATATTACATGGCACGAAGCGAACGTGGGCCAAGAAGACAGGGAGAAGCTTCTCAATCAGAAAGGATGTGTCATCTGGTTCACAGGACTATCAGGGTCTGGTAAGTCTACGCTAGCCCTTGAGGTGGAGAGTAAACTGCACCAGCGTGGGCATCTTACCTATGTCCTTGATGGCGACAACGTCCGACACGGTTTGAATAAGAATCTTGGTTTTTCGCCGGAGGATCGAGAAGAAAACATCCGCCGTATTGGGGAAGTAGCGAAGTTATTTAACGACGCGGGCGTTATCGCGATGACGGCGTTCATCTCGCCGTACCGTGCAGATCGAGACAATGCACGAGAATTACTTGACGAGGGACGCTTTGTGGAGGTTTTCGTCGATTGTCCGTTAGAGGTATGCGAAGCACGAGACACGAAGGGGTTGTACCAAAAGGCGCGGGCAGGCGAGATCAAAGAGTTCACCGGAATTAGTGCCCCTTACGAAGCACCATCCCAACCAGAACTGACTGTAAATACAGATAGTCTGACGCTTAATGAGTGTACTGAGCGTGTCATCGCGCTCCTTGAAAACGAAGGACTCATCCCTGTGTTGCAGTGAACGCTTGATCTCCGTGGCTCGGGTGTTAGTTCAGTCCTAAAACCCCATCAAGCCACAGCAGCGACGACAGACAGGCATAGGACCGTCACTGCTAATGGAATTGCGGAACTTGCGAGCGGCGGCGTTATTCCACATATCTTCGACAGCATCCGTTTTGATGTTACCGATGATGTAATCGTGGTAGTCACGGCAGAGGCTAACGTCGCCGTTGCTGTCAATTTCCATTGTCATGTAAATGCTGACACACTGATTGTAGCCGAAAGATTCCGCGTGATTAGTGTAGTACCGCTGGATCTCCTCTGGCGTATCAAGCCTCGGCATCATCATCGGTGGGCAGCGCTCCGTCTCTTTAGAAAACTTCTCCATCTCTTCAAATTTATCGAGAATGACACCATGATCGAAATCCTTCCACGTACCGATCCAACCGTAATGGGTTTGGGGCTTAAAACCGAAACGGCTTTCAAAATCTTCGGTGTGTGCCTGTGCGGAATGCGAATCGATCCACCACGTTAGGTAGAAGATCTGTGTGTCTGCATACTGGTTCGTGAATTTGTAGAGATCCACTACGTAGTCGATATTATACATCGTAATACAACTGAGCGGGACGATATACGGAAATGCAAGATTCCGACGCTTCTTCGCTTCACTTAGGGTTTCAAGTGCTTCCTTTACGTCCTTAAAATTGTCATAATTTTCCGAAACCCCAGGGCGTTGGCCATTGTGAATCTCTTCGTTGGGGCCATCAACGCTTAAATAAAGAATTTTGCATGTCTCGAGAATGTCATCGGCGCGTCTGGCGAGATGCGTGCCGTTCGTCACAAGCGAAATTGGCATGTCCCGCTCTTTGATGTAATGTAGCAATTCAATCAAACCGGGGTAGAGCATCGGTTCACCGCCCCAGATATACCACATAGGCGACCAGCCAGCATCAACAATCTGGTCAACAAGCCGTTTATAGGTTTCGACCGGGACCTCCCGTTGCTTCAACGATTTAAGGGATTCGCCATGTAGGTATCCGTTATCTCCCCACTGCCCGCAGGAATGGCAGCGTAGGTTGCACATATCCGTGATTCGTAGGCTGACTAGTTGGACATCGTCGCCCTTGCCATGTTTGGCGCCAAATGGATGTCTCCAATTAAAACTCTCCTTTGCCATCTGGTACTTCATGAGCGCGTAAGAGGTCGCCCAGTCATCTGACATCGCGGTTGCAAGCTCATTTACAAAAAAACGGGGTGAAACACGACTTCGAGTTGCCATAACCTTCCTCTCTGTTACAGAACATCAAATCAAATATACTTATAGCTCCTAAATGCCTAAACAGATCTTTCCATTTTACCCTTCTTCTGCGATCCGACCCAAAACACGACATTTGGTGGCTGAAAGAATTTCGTATCGAACACCGCCCCATACAATCTTGTTCTGAAATAGCGCGTACACCGCGTTCAATCCGGCAAGAAACATCGCTATTGGTACGACAAGTGCGGCGGTTCGGAGGGTCTCGCGTATTTTAGGCGTGTCTCGCAGCCAACGGGGCAGGTTTCGTGAGAAAATGCGAAAACTCTGAATTTCAATAAATGGGACCAGGAGAACAAGAAGAAATCTCTCGGAATAGAATATCATGAACGGGATCGAACCGAGCACAAGCAACGCCTTCGGCAGAAGTATCAGCAGGGTCCCCCACCATTGAGCTTTAAGCCCCATCCGAAAGGTCATTACTATTTGACGGTTAGTAAACTCTATAATCTGTTTCCATGTCCGTTTCTCGGTGTGGGTAACCGCAATGCAATCCGGGACAAAATGAATCTTGCGTTTAAGATCTCTCACCGTATGCGTCAAATTATGATCTTCAATGGTTGCATTTTCCCAACGTTGCAATACTCTGCCTTCGTCAAAAGCTTCTCGACGGATTGCGTTGGAACCACCCCAAACCATTGCCAGAGGGTGATCGCCTTGTAACGCTATCTGAAAGTTGATCCAAACCGCTTCGACAAGCGATGCCGTGTTCAAGGTATGTGGGAAATAAAATCTCGCCCCCACCGTCGCACCGACGTTTTCGTCCTGAAGCGGTTGGACGAGCAACCTCAACCAATCTCGCTCAATCGTCGCATCCGCATCGACAAAAGCGATAATCTCAACATCCGCCGAAAACGCCGCGATTGCAGTCATCAGATTCTGCACCTTTTGCGAGCGTGGAAGTGAGTTATCCACGATGTTCGGTGCTAGTAGGGTATGCGCGTTGGGATGCCCTTCCGCAATCTCAAGTAAATGCGGGTAGGATTCATCATAGCCGGTTTCACCCTTAGCGTGCGTAACAAAAAACACCTCATACCCGCCTGCATAATCCTGATTTAGCAGCCGCTTTGCATTCTCCGATGTTTGATCATCCCAGCCATAATGGGGGGCGATGATAGCAGTTTTTGGAGTATAATTTGGTCTTTTCGCGCTTCGTTCCCGACGTGCATATCGGAAGGAATTGATGATTATCAGCACTTCTAAAATAAGGACGAGATAGGCTGCCCCAATAATGTATGAGATCATGGAATAATATACAGTGAGGTTTGAGGTAATTAGTCAACTAATACAATCTTATCCTAACATACATGCGTGGATCTGGTCAATACAAAAATAAACGGAGAATTTGTAAAGTATGTGTCAGTATGAGTGGGTGATATGTTATCATATACACGCACGTTGAGATTACCTTACGGAGGAGTGTTTTATGGCAAACCAGTACGATTTTCAAGAGGTTGGTAGACTACCGGCATCGGACGATAACGTGGCGATCGCCACGCGAAGGATAGACGCCGGTGTGGAAATTAACTACAACGGTCACGGCTGCACCATATCTCATACAATTTTAGAGGGGCACCGATTTGCGATTCAATCAATTCCTGAAGGGGAACCGCTGTTGTCGTGGGGGCTGCCCTTCGGGGTTGCAATTACTGATCTGTCCCCCGGTGACTACGTCTGCAACCAGAAGATTCTTGAGGCACTTGCGCTGCGAGATATCGACTTTGCACTGCCGTCCCATCCAAACTTCAAAGATCAGATCGCTCCCTACATCCTCGATGAAGATACATTTGAACCGGGGACGCAAGTTCCCCGATATAAGCGCGATAGGTCTTTCCTCGGCTATCCAAGGGACGGAGGTCGCGGGGTTGGAACGCGAAATTATATCGTTATTATGGGAACAACCTCTCAGACCTCTGGCTATGCGAAAGCACTTGCGGACAGATTCAAAGAGGTCAGTGCAAGTTACGGAAATATTGATGGAGTTGTTGCCGTAACCCACACGGAAGGCGGGGAAAGCGCAACGCCCAATAACTTGGAAATGCTGCTTCCGACGCTCGCTGGCTTTACGATTCACCCTAATGTTGGGGCGATTCTCGCCGTTGATTACGGTTCAGAAGTGGTGACAAATCAGATCCTGCAGCGTTATATGGGGGAAAACAATTATCCGTTAGAAGCTGTGCCGCACCGTTTTCTGAGCATACAGGGCGGTTTTGATGACAGTTTGAAGGCGGGAGAGGCCATTGTTGATGGATGGTTGGAGTCGGTGGACGCGGCGAAGCGTACCGAAGAATCCCTCGCCAACCTGAAGATCGCACTTCAATGCGGCGGTTCGGACGCGTTCTCTGGTGTTTCGGGCAATCCGTTGGCAGCTTATGTTGCGAAGGAAGTTATCCGTTACGGGGGTGCCGCTAACCTCGCAGAGACCGATGAACTGATCGGTGCGGAACCCTATGTGCTGCAGAATGCCAGAGATTTTGAGACTGCCCGTAAGTTCTTAGACACGATCGAGCGGTTTAAGGAGCGAGTGAGTTGGCACGGTCATACCGCGGAAGCCAATCCCTCCGGAGGAAACAACTTTCGGGGTTTATACAATATTGTTATTAAGTCGATCGGTGCTGCGATGAAACGGGATCCTGAGGTGTGTCTCGATTACGTCATTGATTATGCGGAACGGATGCTTGCGCCGGGCTACTACTTTATGGACAGCCCCGGTAATGACCTTGAGAGCATCGCAGGCCAAGTGGCATCAGGTTCAAATATGATTTTTTTTGTCACCGGTAATGGATCTATTACGAATTTCCCCTTTGTGCCGACAATCAAGATCGTCACTACCACCGGGCGATATGAAATGTTGAAGAAAGACATGGATGTCAACGCTGGGGCTTACCAAGACGGTATACCGATGGATGAGTTGGGGCAGCAAATGCTCGATCTCACCGTTAGCGTCGCTGCTGGAGAACGATCTGTCGGAGAAAAAGCTGGACATTCGCAGGTATCAATCTGGCGAAACTGGAAGCAGACGGGACCTATCAATACAGAAGACGCGCTCGCAGCCGACATCCCGACAGGCAAGCCGATTCCAATTCAACTTGATGCACCACGATCCGAACACACTTTTAGCGCCATACGGACCGAAAGTGGCTACCGCAGCGATCAGATCGGGTTGGTTTTGCCAACAAGCCTCTGTTCTGGGCAGATCGCCCAGATGATTGCCGACCAACTTAACCAAAAGGAGCTCGGACGCGAGCACGGAATTTCCCGCTATGTTGCACTGGCACATACGGAGGGATGTGGGGTATCGGGTGGCAACTCGGAAGACATCTACAGGCGCACACTCATCGGGCATCTGATTCATCCAATGGTTGCCCTCGGTCTGCCCTTAGAGCACGGCTGTGAGAAGACCCATAACGACTACCTACGTCACGCGCTCACAGAGCACGGAATCCCGCTTGAGCGATACGGCTGGGCAAGTGTACAGTTGGATGGTGGCATTGATGCCGTCCTTCGGAAAGTGGAAGATTGGTTCAGCCAATCTCTATCGTCGATGCCTCAACCTGATTATGCCGATGTCGGTTTAGAACACCTTCGGATCGGATTAACGTCGAGCGGAAAAGTAACGGAGGAAATTGCACAGGGGCTAGCACATCTCACCCAAACCCTCGTCCGAGCGGGTGGAACGGTTGTCGTTCCCTCGAATGCCAGTTTCTTGACCTCGCCTGCCTATGCAGCCCACGTGCTCGGTGACGCCCCCAGAGTTTCACTGAGGAATACCCTGTCTTACGGTCAAAGTATTCCCGAGCCTGGATTCCATATCATGGAGGCACCGACCGATCATGTTGTAGAGACACTAACCGGATTAGGTGCGACGGGCGTGGATCTGATGTTCGCGCATGTCGTAGGTCATCCACTTCAGGCACACCGAATGATTCCACTGATCCAAGCCACAACGGATCAAACTACAGAATCCATTTACGAGGCTGATTTGGACCTCCTGCCCGCCGATGAGAATTGGACGCCGGAGAGCTTTTCAGCGCAAATGCTGGGAATTATCTTAGAGGTTGCCTCGCGCAGCTATACACCTAAACTCTATGGCAAAGGAAACACAGATTTCCAATTTACGCGGGGATTGCTCGGCATATCGATGTAAATCGTGAGATCAATTTATCGACGATAGGTGTGTGCCATGCTGCTGTTTTTACGCCGATTTTGGGCTTGACCGGTATATATGGTCATGCTACTATTAGCTTGGGAAATCTTTTTCTCAAGTTTGTCAACACGCGTTAGCAAATTAATCGGGAGGGAAGTCGTGAAAATCACAGATCTCAAAATATTCCCAGTGAGTCAGTTCATATACGTTAAAGTTATTACTGACGAAGGGATATATGGCATTGGAGAAGCCTCATTAAGCGGCAGATCGCTTGCTGTTGTCGGGGCGTTGGAGCATCACATTAAACCCCTCTTGATTGGGCAGGATGCGACCCGAATCGAACATATATGGCAGGACATCTTCCGCGGAACGTTCTGGCGCGGTGGGCCTGTGCTACAATCTGCGCTCGCCGGGGTCGACATTGCGCTGTGGGATCTGGCAGGTAAGGCTCTTGGCGTACCAACCTACCGTCTACTTGGTGGTGCCACGCGGGATAAGGTGCTGGTTTATCGGCATACAGGTGGAAGTACGCCGGAACAACTCATTGAAACGGCACAGCAACAGCTGGAAGAGGGGTGGAAGGTCTTACGGATTTCACCCATTGATACAATTGAGGGCGGATTCAATCAAAAACTCGCTGTAATGCGCGGAATTGAACATTTCAGTGCATTGCGCGAGGCAATCGGAGATGAGGTCGAAATCATCTTCGAGGTCCATACCCGCTTAACACCAACCCGCGCCATTGAATTGTGCAATGGGATTGAAGAATATCACCCATTCTTTGTCGAGGATCCCATCCGTTCCGAGAACCCGGCATCGTTTGCGACGCTACGCGAGCACACAAATGTCCCGATTGGCACCGGCGAACAACTCCCAACGAAATGGATGTTTCGGGAACTGATTGAGCAGGAATTAATCGACTACATCCGGGTAGACATCTGTCACACCGGCGGAATCACCGAAGGAAAGAAAATTGCCACGATGGCGGAGGTTCATTACCAAGAACTCGCCTGTCATTACACCGCAAGTCCCGTTAGTTCAGCAGCAATGTTACATCTAAATATGTCGATTCCCAACTGTGCTGTGCAGGAGTATGCCCCATCGTCGGGCTGGATGGACGAAGTCATTCAGCATGATTTGCGAACCGAAGATGGCTATCTCCTACCCACCGATGCACCGGGTTTAGGGATTGACCTGAACGAAGAAGCTGCAGCTGCATACCCACCCACACCGGGTGAACCCCCACATTTGCGACGGGAAGACGGTTCGGTACAGGATTGGTAATTATCCGATTTGGCGTCAGCTCTCCACAGAAAAGAGTGATCGAAAACCTACCCTTAATTCTGTAACGCTTGGTTTGTGTCTGACAGAGCACCCCCTTATATGATAGGAGATACTGTATGCCGTTTCCTCATCTTTTTTCTCCAATAAAGCTTGATTCATTAGAACTAAAAAATCGCGTTGTTTTAGCTCCTCTTGATGTAGGATTACATGATCCAGAAGGGCATGTTACTGACCGCTACATAGATTTTCTGGTTGAACGGGCAAAAGGCGAAACCAGCCTGATTATCACTGAATTCACTTCTGTTTGGCCCGAACAACGTGTAATTACCACAGCGGTTTGGGATGATAAATTCGTTCCGGGGCTTACACGCATGGCGGAGGCAGTTAAGGATGCCGGATCAAAGATATTCATGCAAATCGCCGTGCTTGGCGGAAAATCGTATGTTGAACCGTTTGCGCCCTCCGCGATTGAGAGTGAACTGTATACCGAAGTGCCGCGCGAAATGACGGTTGATGATATTGAGAGGGTAATAGAAGCCTTCATTTTAGGGGCAGCACGGGCAAAACGGGCAGGCTTTGATGGCGTGGAGTATCACTGTGCACATTCCTATCTCGGTGGACAGTTTATGTCACCCCATACAAATCGGCGGGACGATGACTACGGCGGTGATTTTGAACGTCGTATGCGGTTTGGCACCGAAATTGTCACAGGGATCAAACAGGTCTGTGGTGAAGATTTTCCAGTCGGTTTTAAATTCAGTGCGCACGAACACCTCCACGGCGGTGTGAATGACCGATACGACGAAGACGTGAAAGATGACCTGCATCTGCGGATCGCGAAATACATGGAGGAGCTCGGTGTCGCCTACCTACATGTGGCAACCACCTCTGCAACGATTATGCAGGTCAAAGGATTCGTGGAATGCACGCATCCATCCGTACCGCCGCTTTATATCAAGCCCAATACACTGGTTGATCTAGCAGAGGAGATTAAGCAGAATGGCGCAGAAATTCCTGTTATCGCCACAGGGGGAATCACCGACCCGTCACATGCAGAGGAGATTATTTCGCAGGAACGCGCTGATATGGTTGCCCTTGGCCGTACGCTAATTGCTGATCCCCACTGGGCAAAGAAAGCGCGCGCAGGCGGAAATATCATCCCGTGCATTCGCTGTAATTTTTGCCACACATTTGTAGTCATGGACCGTGGTGGCGTCCAGTGTACAACGAACCCCATTGTGGGCAGAGAGAAGTTGATAGCATTCGATAGAACGGATGCGCCCAAAAAGGTAGTCGTCGTCGGAGCAGGACCCGGAGGTTTGGAGGCGGGTTTGCGTGCTAAGGAAATGGGGCACGATGTGGTCGTGTATGAAAAACGGGATGTGATTGGGGGAGAGTTAATCTCGGCATCAATTCCCGATTTCAAGTGGGATGTTAAACGGTTACTTCAGTATTATATCACAGAGGTTCAAAAGGTGGGTTTGGATGTTCAGACAGGGACGACGGTTACGCTGGATACACTGAAAGCCGAGGGTCCGGAGGTCGTTATCCTTGCTACAGGCGGCGAGGCAGTCATCCCGGATATTCCCGGAATTGATGGAGACAATGTTATCACCGCGATTGATGCGATAGTGCATTGGGACGAACTCAGCATAGGCGAGCGGGTTATGGTGCTCGGCGCCGGCCTTGTCGGATATGAGGTCGCGTGGTTTGCGGCGCAACAGGGACGTGATGTTGTTCTGGTTTCCCGCCGAAATGAAGAAGATGTGATTAAATTGAAGGAGCACGGAACCAACTTAGCTGCGCTTAGAAAAGGGGTTCGCGATTCAGGAACGAAAATACTGGCAAGCCGCGAACTGAAGCGAGCTGACGAGACGGGGGTTGTGCTTACTACGGGAGATGGCGCGGAGGAATTCCATCCCGTTGAGACCCTGATAATTAGTCGTGGCTATACACCACGAAAGCAACTCAAGCGAGCTATTGAAGCCTCCGATCTGGGATGCCAAGTCTACGAGGTCGGAGACTGCGTTGATGTCCGAAATTTCTTTGATGCAATTAATGAAGGAGCGCATGTAGTCCGCGAAAAGCTTGGATAGTTGATGGGGCAGCCCTTGTGGTTGGCCTCATTCCTTTCGCTCCAGAGGAGCGGATATGTCTATAGGAGGGCAATGGGGCCAATCCGTGCGCTCCAGAGGAGCGCAATGTGTAAGCAAAGTATGTCCAACACTAATACCCTAAACCCCCAACAGGACGACAAATATCTAATAATGGAGGAATAATAATGTTTTTAAGGTTGGGGCGACCGAAAATTAAACGACAGATTGTAGTCTGGTTTCTGGTATCTGTTTTGGCGAGCGGGGGAATCGTTTTGGAAAGTCTCGCAGAACACGACTGGACAGAACAGATTGCCGCTTTCAAACCCATGGTCGTGAATGTGGAGACCTCTTCGGAGGTTGTGTTTGAAACGGAAGCAAAAGGCACCAGTTTCGCTACCGGCTTCATCGTTGATGCAGCACAGGGAATTATTGCAACCAATCGGCATGTCACCGGCAGCAGTCCTTCTTATGTCAAGATAAACTTTTATGACGGCAGTTTTACAGAAGCACAAGTCCTTTACTATGACCCAACGCACGACTTCGGATTTTATAAGGTAGACCCGAAGGAAGTATTGTTCGAACTCCAAGCTGTGCAACTCGGTTCATGGCACGATCTTGCGCTAGGGGATGAGCTGCTCCTGATCGGCAACAATGAAAAAGAGGAATACTCCATCAAGTTTGGTACAGTTGCCAATCTCAACGTTAATAAAGGGGATCGCCATTCCAGTTATATCCATACGACTTTTGATCGCACCGGCGGCTCGAGCGGGAGTCCAGTATGGAACACAGAAGGCGAAGTCATTGCCATCCATGCGCGGGGAACCGATACCTCCAGTTTTGAACTACCAATCAATTATGTAGTTGACGCCCTCGAACAGATCCAGGGGGGCGAGATAATTCAACGTGGGGAGATTGGCGTGGATTTGGAGTTAATCTCCATCGGAGAGGCTATTAAGCATTTTGGACTACCCGAAACTTCCCGCGCGGAGATTGGTCCCTCAGATTCAGGAACGCCGAAGGTGATTCAAATTGAGTCAATTATTCCTAAGACGACAGGCGAGGCAAGCCTGCTCGCCTCCGATATTATCTATAGGATTAATGGGAAGTTAATTAGGGATGATCTATATACTTTTGACGCAATTCTCAACGAAAATGCTGGGAAAAATGTGACCTTGGATATCTATCGTAATGGGCAGGCTGTAACGGTTGACGTCCTTGTAGAAGATATCGAGTTAAAGAAAGTTCGCCGATTTGTCCGCTTCGCAGGATCAGTCTTTCACGATGTAACCCCTCAACTCAGGCATCTGCTTTACTTTGAGGCTGATGGGGTCTATCTCCCACATGCAGATGCAGGGAGCAGCTTTTCCCGTGTTGGTATCCGCGAACGCAGCGGCAACTCAAAAGTAGTCATTCAGGAAATTAATGGACGCGCGATTGGGAATCTTGACGATTTTATCAACGCTTGTGCGGAGATTTCGGATGGACAGCATACCTATGTGGTCATCCGCGACTTCAATCGTTTTGACAGTTCACCCACCCCAAGAAGTCTGACCATTAACCTGAAATTCGGTCCACTTGACGTATTTGAGTGGAATGAGAACAATCTTGACTGGGAAAAGGGACAAGAATAGAATGCTGAACGGGATGTATATTGTGAAGGAAGGAAATGAGATGCACCGGAGTGCCGTTTCTACAATCCTTGTGATTTTCTGCGTGGTGTCATCTTCACTTGGTCTCGCAAGGGCGGATGTTGAAATTGATATCTTCTTACTGAACACTGAATTCTTTTTTGATACTGAGGAACCGCATGGAGAGGTCGTCGGCAAATCGGTGCCCGTGTCAACCGCCGAGCAATATGAGACAAAAGCCAAAACGATCGCTCGCCTCATTGATACCCACGAGGCGGATATCGTCGGTCTTGTTGAGGTCGAGAACCGAGCTGTTCTTGAAAAAGTCAAATCTTACCTCGCTGATCCCGGTGAATGGGAAATTGCCTTCGATGAAGGCAGGGATACCTATACCGGTCAGGATGTTGCCATCCTTACAAAATTTTCGATCGTACGAGGGAGCGTCACAAACTTTCCGAACGAGCGCGAGGTGTATTTTGTGGATGGCCAAGAGCGCGATGTAAATCCTTCCAAGATCTTGGGTGTCGAGTTGAAGGTTGACAATCAACCGTTCTATGTCCTGATTACACACCTTATCTCTCGTCGCAGCTCCAATGACCCCAAGCGGCTTGCACAAGCTACCATCATCCGCCGGCACGCTGTCAAGGCAATGATGGCGGATAAGCATGTCATTGTCATGGGGGATATGAACGACACGCCGGGGACACCGGTAGTCAACAGAGTCCGTGGGTTCGATGATATCTGGGGTGATTTGCTACAGACAGCCAATGCAGTCGAAGCAGCCGAACGGTATACATATATCTATAAAGATCAGAAAAATCTGCTCGATCACATCCTTATCAGTCCGAGCCTACGGGATGAGTTCCGCACCGTTGAGAAGGCTAAGCGGTGTGAAATTATTGATGTCGGTGAACTGTCGGATCACCGCGCAGTCCTTGCACGGTTACGTATTGAACATCCTGTCGTTGTACTCGAAACAGACAACGGTACTATCGAGATGGAACTCTACCCGGATGTTGCCCCAAAAACCGTTGCTAACTTTCTCAAGCTAATTAAAATGAAGTTCTACGATGGTCTCACCTTTCATCGGTATGTAGAGGGCTTTGTGATTCAGGGCGGGGATCCGGACGGTAGTGGTAGCGGCGGTCCCGGGTGGACGATACCAGGTGAATTTCAAAATCCAAAGCTCCGCACGAAGATGCCCCGACACCGAAGAGGGGTGGTTGCTATGGCGCGGGCAAACGCTCCGGATTCCGCAGGAAGCCAATTTTACATCTGTTTGAACGCAAAACCATCTCGCTATTTTAGCCTCAACGGTCAGTATACTACCTTTGGAAAGGTCACCGCCGGTATGGATGTGGTCGATCAACTTAGCAAGGGGGATGTGATGACTACGGTGCGGATAAAGGGAGAAAGCGAAGAATCATCCCCACCAACCGGGAAACAGACCTCCCAATGAGGAGTTGGTATAATAACCCAAGTTGCTAATTGATAAACCGCAAGTTGGATATAAGTGAAATCCCAATTTATTGGGATACCAACAACCGACGCAATAGCCAGGAATTGGAATTCCATCCTAGACAAAACGTACGGTAGGAGCGATTTTCAAATCGCGACAAGAAACTTCTATAAAGAACGAAGATAATTTATCAAACAACATCAAGGAGGTAACAAGGCATGGCAGAATCATTGAAGCAACGTCTACATCAGGGCGGGAGCCTCAAAATCGCAGGATCTTCCATAGATGCATCCAAGAGCGACCTCGAAGCCCTTCTTAGTCAAGATTCCTACGATCTGGTCTCTATTGACAGCCAGCACGCAGCGTTCAATGAAGATCGATTGGTCTCATTTTGCGCGATGGCAACCGAATTGGGCGTGCCTACCCAATTTCGTATCAAAAATACGCGTCAGGCATACCTGATTGGTAATTACCTTGACCTCGGACCATTCGCTATTGTGGTGCCACAGGTTGAGGACGAGGAAACGGTCGATGAGGCGATAGACGCGTTCTACTACCCACCAGTCGGAAAAAGAAGTTGGGGACCCAGTTCAGGATACGGATTCAAGCCAGATATGGACCGGCTCGAATATGCCGAATGGTGGAACAATAACGGCATCCTCGCCATACAGCTGGAGTCGATTGATGCTGTAACCAATGCACGGCACCTCGGCAAACCGGGTATTGATATGTTCGTCTTTGGGGCGAATGACATGAACTTTAGTTTGGAACAATATCCGGACCATCCCTTCAAGACAGTTGAGGATATGATTCAGCACGTTGTAGAGCAGATGGAGGGGACACACGTCAAGGTGAATGCTTGAGCCATAGAAATCTGCACATATGCACGGCGTGCGTTGATTCACATCGCACCATATCCACATATGAATATCGAAAAATATCATTGGTGAATTCTGGGTGCTTTTTTCGCTCCGAGGTCAGAGCTATCAGCCAATTTTCACGGTCGTGTTCTTTCCGATCTACACCCTAAATAGAAGTCACGGATATCCGTGAACCCCTCTATTTTATGCCTTGATCTCTCTTTTATGTCGTGCTATAATGACTGCCGGTTCGATAATGCAGTTTAAATACTCGGATCGTGTCCTTTGCTGTTTACACACCGTTTGACTAAATTCCACAAACTTTCAATCTGAGGTGAACTTGGTGTTATCTCGACGTTCATTTTTTAAGTTTTTGGGCTGGGGGAATTTCCTCGCCGCCGCTGGGCTTGCCTTTGGTCCTGGATTGATTCGATTCTTATATCCGCGAGTCCTTTTTGAACCATCCTCGGTCTTTAAGGCCGGATTTCCCGGTGAATATCCGCCCGGAACGGTTAGCGAGAAGTTCAAAAAAAATCCATATGGTGTCTGGATTGTTCGGAAAGAGGATGGTGAGTTTTATGCGTTGGTCGCAATCTGCACGCATCTCGGCTGCACCCCTCGATGGTTTGCATCTGAAAATAAATTTAAATGTCCTTGTCACGGTAGCGGATTTGACCGCGAAGGGATGCACTTTGAAGGGCCCGCACCGAGACCCCTTGAGCGTGTGCAAATTACACTGGCGGAGGATGGACAACTCCTGATTGATAAATCCGTGAAATTTCTAGAGGAGCGGGGCGATTGGGGGAAGCCAGGATCTACTTTAAGGATTTAGTGAAGTGGCAAACTCATCAATTACATTCTCTCCTGACCGTTGTTATGCCCTATCCAATTAAATTATACTTCCTTGGTACAGTCTTGATGGTAAACTTGAATTGAGCAAGAAAGGAGCTATACAGCCTTGGTTATGCTGAAGCGAGGTAGGCTGAGTCGTTGCTATGAATGAAAGACGTAATGGATTAAAAGAGAAAATCACAAACAACCAAATCTGGCAGTCGATGTTTCGCCACGGCTACGAGAAAACAGGAAGACGATACACCCTTCAAGTTCTCCAAAATGTCTGGCTCCATCTGCATCCTCCCCGCGTCACCCGCCACGCGATTAACTTCCGATTTACATGGTGCATGGGCGGGATCACCTTTCTGATGTTTCTTGTCACCGCCGTTACCGGTGTGTTGTTAATGTTCTATTATCGTCCCACCGCAGAATACGCATTCCGCGATATACAATATCTTGAGTTTGACATCCCGTTCGGAATGCTCCTGCGCAATATGCACCGTTGGGCAGCCCACGGCATGGTCATCGCAGTTATGCTCCACATGTTCCGTGTTTTCCTGACAGGATCCTATAAAAAACCTCGTGAATTTAACTGGGGTGTCGGCGTCATCCTACTGCTTGTCACCTTCTTTCTCAGTTTTACCGGCTACCTGCTACCGTGGGATCAGCTCGCATTCTGGGCGGTCACTGTTGGAACAAACATGGCGCGAGCGACACCCGTCTTAGGGCATGAAGGGCCCTTCGCCCCGCAGGATATTGTCACGCAAGCGAATGATGTGCGATTTGCCCTCCTTGGTGGGACAATTGTCGGGCCCTCAACGCTCTTGCGATTTTACATCCTGCACTGTGTTGCTGTGCCGCTTTTGGCAAGCGTGTTGATGGCTCTACACTTCTGGCGTGTCCGCAAGGATGGCGGTATTTCTGGACCCCTGTAGAACTGAATTCATTTCAATACCTATTTTCAGTGAGGTGATATATGGAGTATTTTCTTTTATTGGTTACGAAGCCGGATAACGTTCCGATTGTTGCGATTGTGTTGTTGTTACCTTTCTTCACTTGGCTCGCATTCAGCCAAGGACGCAGAAATGACCTAGCCGGCACACCCGCAGAAGCAGCACTTAACGATAAAGTCTACTGCTGGCCCTACCTTTGCCGCAACGAATTTCTCTGTGCAATCATTACAATGCTCGTTCTGGGGATATGGTCTATTACCATTGATGCCCCACTCGAAGAGCCGAGCGACCCGACAATAACCCCGAATCCATCTAAAGCTCCATGGTATTTCCTCGCATTACAAGAGATGTTGGTTTACTTTGATCCGTGGATTGCAGGCGTTGTTTTGCCAGGGTTGATTATCGCCGGTTTAATTGCCATTCCCTATATAGATATCAATCCCAAAGGGAAAGGTTACTATACCCTAAAAGAGCGTCCGTTCGCACTTATAACCTTCTGTTTCGGCTTTTTCGTGTTATGGATTGTGTTAATGGTCGTCGGTACCTTCCTGAGAGGACCCGGTTGGAACTTTTTCGCCCCATGGAAAGAGTGGGATCCGCACAAAATCGTACCGTTAACCAACGTCAACCTCTCTTACCTATTTGGCATCCGCAATGAACAGCCCGCCGGTATCTTCGGTATGTGTGTTGTCGTCGGATATTTTGCTTTAGGTCCCATCTATTATTTTCTGAAAAGAGGAACCAGCAAATTTCTTCAAGAGTTGGGATTGGTGCGATACATCGTGGTTTCATTCCTGTTCTTAACGATGATGTCTTTGCCAATCAAGATGATTCTTCGGTGGACATTGAATATCAAGTACATTTGGGTTTCTCCGTGGTTTAATATCTAAGGCGTATTGGATAATATGTAATTCGTCCATTCAAACAGTAAGGAGTCAATAGGAATCGTGAGGAGCAATAAAGAAGTTCGGGTTGAGGAAAAATCTTACGCAGCGCTATTTTTTATCCTTTCCGGTTTGTTGGGATTTGTAACTCTGTGGGGCTTCTATAACGAAACCATTACCAGACGACCATGGAAGGAGATTCAGCGGCAATTCTACGAATACGAATATCAGAAAACCAAAATTGAGTTGGAAAATGCAAAACAGGATCTGCCTGAGATTGAAGCGCCTCAAGAGATTGACCCTAAACAGGAGAAAACGCTAAGAGGTACAATTGCAGGGTTACAGATAAAACTGGAAGAAGCCTTGCAGGAACGTAAATTTGACCAGAGTGAGTCGGATGCAGTCAACTATAAGTATCAGTATGCGCTACACCACGGCGACAAAGAGGGAGCCGAAAAATGGAAAAAGAAATTAGATGAGTTTGAAAGCCGGATTGAGGGAGGACTGACCGATGCAGTGCTCGCAGCACAACGGAACCTCGCCGATGCCTATAAAGACCTCGCCGAGGTTTATGACGCCAACGGACACGTTGAGGCAGCTTTAGCCGAATATCTCCTAGTCCGAAAATACAATGCAGCAGATACCAAATCTGCTGCAAAGATTGGTGAACTTCAGGCGAAAATCGAGGCTGCGAAAGCAGATAAAGCGAAATACGCGGAGGTCGATAGACTTGAGGCGAAACTCCATTCCGTTGGCGGCATTAAGCGCACTTTCATCGGCACATTGGCGGAAAGCCCCTTCACAAAGACACGTACAGTTGTGCAGTACTACATTGAAGATTTTGATTATACGGCAGACCGATGCGCCACCTGTCACTTCGCTTCGGATAAAGCGGGATACGACGGATATGCTAAAGAGCAGTTTGAGGAGATTGAAGGGGACGGCGAAAACAACCTTACGCTCCAACTAAAACATCCCTACATTAAAACGGGGAGTGAGACGGTGTTTATTGATGAGGAAGATGCCGAAGAGGGTAGTTATGAGTTAAGCGAAGATGGCAAGTTGACCTTTACCGATCCGGATGTTTATGCCGACCTCGTCGAAATCGCTTATGAGACTGGATACGATCCCGTGCTTCGGACGCATCCTCACCGGGATGTGCTGCTCGGTAAACACCCCGGTGAAAGATTTGGATGCACCCCCTGCCACGGTGGGCAGGGACAAGGGCTAACTGAAATAGCCGCACACGCTCTAGACCACAAGAAAGAATTTTGGCTGACGCCTGTCTTGGGGTTGGATGAACACACCGGTAAAGTCTCAGAAGAATTACACGGCTATATGGAGTCCAACTGTCGTCGCTGCCACGATGGCGTGATGATGTTGGATGCCGTCAATCCGGAGACCGGGCAGCTCCAAGATTATTCGCCTGTCCTCTCGAAGGGGATGGCGCTATTTGAAGATGTCGGGTGTCACGGCTGTCATGCTGTTGAGGGATATTCGGTGTTAGCAGACCTCGACAAAGTTGGCCCGTCGCTCGCCAAAATCGGCAGTAAAGTTAACAGCGTTGATTGGTTGGAAGGGTGGATTAAACAGCCGACCGCCTATCTGCCAGAGACCAAGATGCCAGATTTCTTCCCCGTCGAAAAGTTGACCCAAGCGGTGTACCTCAAAAATGGAAATAAGCACTACGGCATCGTCACCAAAACCGACACCGGCATTATCCTCCAAAAGGACGACGGCACGAAGTATCCTTATCCTGACACTGCCGTTGACCGCGTTGTTGATGAAGTGAAATCAATTGCCGCATACTTGGCGCAGATGAAAGACCCGGCAATAGATCAAGGCGATGCCTCATACTCAACAGCGCCCCGTACAATTGCCGCAGGTGAGCAGGTTGTAAAATCAGTTGGCTGTCTGTCATGTCATACTGTTGACGGGCTCGGAAGTGATTTCGCCCCAACATTGGATGGTGTCGGCAGCAAACTCACACCACAATTCCTACGCCAATGGATCAGCGATCCAAGAGCTTACGACCCCGACACCGTTATGCCCAGTCTACGTCTTACTAAGACTGAGGTGAGCAATGCAGTAGCCTATCTAATGTCGCTGCAAGAGACAACACCATCTCCTATTGCCGGCAACGAAAACCCGCACGCAGCGGTGGATCCAATGGAAGGCGAAAAGCTGGTTCGCACGTACGGTTGCTTTGGGTGTCATAGTATCCCCGGCTTTGAGAATGAATCAAAGGTCGGTGCGGATCTCGGTGAATTTGGGGCCAAAACCGTTGATGAATTGGACTTCGGAGATACGGCAGATGTTGAACACAGCTGGCACGGTTGGACGGTCGGCAAAGTAACCAACCCCAGGCGCTACCAAACACGCCGCATCGTCTCCCGAATGCCTGTCTTTAGCGAACACACCATCGGTGACGAGGAGGCGCGCGCCCTTGCTGTTCTACTCAAGAGTTTCCAACCTACAAAATACCCGGTGAGCTACATCCATCAACCGAGCGAGAAGACGCGGCAAATCGATGCTGGGCGCCGGTTAGCGAAAAAATACAACTGTACCGGATGCCATGACATTGAAGGGAAAGGCGGCGATTTCGTAAATGTGGTCGCTGCTAACCAAGACTTGGACATGCTGAATGCCAAGCGCTTTGCCCCACCTACTTTGCAAGCGCAAGGTGCCAAGGTTTATCCAGATTGGTTGTTCGAGTTCCTCAAAACACCAACCCCTATCCGCTACGGGCTTGAAGTCCGGATGCCGACTTTCGGCTTCTCAGACGAGGAAGCGACTGCACTTGTAAAATACTTCTCCGCACTTGACGATGAGGTGTTCCCCTATGAGACCATTGCATTACAGCCATCGTCTCAAAGGGAACTCCGTGTCGGAAAGCGGATTTTTGACGTGCTCCAGTGTATCTCCTGTCATCCGGAACAAGGTGAAGTTATCCCACCGGGCAGCGATAAAACAGGCCGCCCCGACCTTGCACTGGCAAAGAGTCGTCTCAAAGCTGACTGGGTCATTGACTGGCTCAAAGATCCACAATCCTTCCAACCGGGAACTGCAATGCCGCAAGCATGGCCCAAGATTGGTGGCGTACATCAACCTGTTGACGGCTTTGGGGTCGACGATGCCGAAGAACAGATCCGGCTGGTGAGAGATTACCTCAACTCGTTGGGCGAGTGATTCTGAAGTCTTTCTTGAATGTAGATAAGGACTTTTATCCAATCCTTCGTATCGCGCCGCTGAAAGGGGGCTAACAAATGCTCCAAACAGATCCCTCCGTATCTGACGAAGCCTCAACGGGAGGAAGTGGTGGGCAGCGTATTCTCATCGGCATCGTCATTGCTATCATCCTTGGGCTTGTCGTTGGCGGTTGGATACCAAATTTCGCTGCAAAAACTACTCTTCTTGGTGACATATTCCTAAATGCCCTGAAAATGATTGTCGTCCCGCTGGTCATGTTTTCGATGGTTGTTGGCATTACCGGCTTAGGCGATATCCGCAACCTCGGTCCAATAGGCGGACGCACCGTCCTCTATTACATGGCGACCACTGGGATTTCGGTGCTCATCGGCATCATCTTGGTCAATATTGTACAACCGGGAAAAGGGATTTCTCGCGGCGCAGATCATCCAGAGTATACGTATACAGTTGGTGGTGAAAACAATCGCACTGTCACTTTAACGGACGGTACTTGGGAACAAACAGGTTATGATGACAGGTATGCGCTGATTCTACCTGATCAAGGGGTGCAGGGTGCAATTCAGTCAATGACTGGAAACTCTGCCACAGTAAAATTGTGGGAACCTACCCAAGGCGGCGAGGAAGTCTATATCGAAGCGGAGGATGGCACACGCCTGCCCTTCCGGCGTGTTGGAGGACAACTTGTTTCCGATGAACCGGAACTTCAACCCGAAGGAAAAGGCGTAAAGATTGATCTGCCTATCGCCGGAGCGGTGCGTGGAAAAGAAGAGAGAAACATCGGCAATATCTTGTCGGAAGTCTTGATTGGAAACGAGGAGACCGGGAAAGAGGGCTTGATTCCGCGAAACCTGTTCAACGCGATGGTGCGGACGGATATCCTCCCGCTGATCTTTTTCTCACTGCTGATTGGCTGTGCATTTTCCATCTTGGGTGAACGGGGACAGAATGCCATTAATTTTATTTCAGTGCTGAACGATGGCGTTATGCGTATTGTGCACTGGATTATGATTTTCGCACCCATTGGCATCTTTGGATTAGTTGCAGGGCGCATTGGGCGCGCCGGTGGATTCACCAAATTTCTGCCGGAGCTGCTTGCCGTTGGGAAATATAGTTTCACTGTCATATTTGGACTTGCTATACACGCCTTGGTTGTGTTGCCGATAATCCTTTTTCTAGTCGGCAGGCGCAATCCGTTGGCCTATGCAAAAGGGATGGGGGCAGCCCTGTTAAACGCTTTCTCCACAGCATCAAGTTCAGCGACGCTGCCGTTGACGATGGAAGGCACCGAGAAGAAAAACGGCATATCCAATCGGACTTCAAGTTTCGTCTTACCACTTGGTGCGACAATTAACATGGACGGCACTGCCCTCTACGAAGCTGTCGCTGCAATGTTCATCGCGCAGGTCTATGGAATCACCTTAGGTCCTGTGGAGCAGGTCGTGATCTTTCTGACGGCGACGATTGCTGCCATCGGTGCCGCAGGTATCCCGGAAGCGGGTCTGGTGACAATGGTGATTGTCTTAAAAGCTGTTGGGCTGCCGATTGAGGGTATCGGGTTAATCCTGACTATCGATTGGTTCCTTGACCGATGCCGGACAACCATCAACGTCTGGGGCGATAGTATCGGTGCCGGTGTTATTGAGACACTCGAATCGAGGGCTGCCCCAGAACAAGACCCTCCCGTGCCACAGGGTTAAAATAACGCAAGTTGCTAGGGCGTGTTGACTATATTGCAGGTCTATATTCACATCTCGATCGCACGTAGGTTGGATGGAACAATAGTGAAACCCAACAATTACTAAATCCGCAGGCAAAAAACGCCGTAGGAAGTTCTTAAATACAGCCCAATTGTCTCTCAGCATCTGTGATAAGAAGTGCTTTTTATCACAGGTGCGATCCCTAACGGATTGAGATTGTTGGCCTTATAATTTCGATCCATTAACGATCGTGCTAAATGAAAGGTTATAACCATGAATCGTATGTCCCCAAGCATCATGAGCTTGTTCGCCTTACTGTTTTTAGTCGGTTGTGCAGACTTTCAACAACTCATATTACAACCGGATACACCTGAAGCGATTGTCCCTGAAACCCCTGATATGGACATGTCCGATGTCGATGATATGTTCCCGGCGTTCAGTGATTTCACTGCGGCACTTGAAGCAGCAGATGACGCTCGAATTCAGCAATTGGTGGCACAGGCACCCATGTTGACAGTTGGGCTTGAACTACCTGAAGATACTTTCGGGGCAGACCCTACAAATGGCGTCGTTATCGCCCATAATGACCAAGGGCGAGGCGTAGTGATAGCAATTAGGATATTTGAGCACGAAGAAGAAATTAAGCTCGGAGACCAGATCCACTTCGTAAAACAGGGCGATCTGTGGGTGCTTTTGGTTTATAACATGTAAATCTTCCAAGGTTTTGTCCAAGCAGCAATTGTTCCTTCCCGAGTTTTGGGATTCAATCTTCAAAACAGGAGAGGAATTAGTGAACAGTTGAATCCGATTCGTGAGCTTCGAGATACGGATTATTCCCTTTTGAGGGAATAGAACATAATGAAAAACCGAGTTTTTCGATCCTCATATCCTCCGCGTGTGGGAAGATGGGTTGATTTTTTCCTTAAATCGTGTGTATTCCAGGCATGAAACTCGGTTTTTGACGTGCCGATTCATCAGGAGATTTCACTCTTGCTTAACTTGTTTTAAAATCACAAAGGTGGGATCACTTAAATGATTCGACATCTTCTCATCATCGTTGGGATATTTGCCGCTAGTATGAGTTGGCTAATCTGGCTCTGTCGGGCGGTAGATCCCAGCACCCGATACGGCTCCGAAGTCGAGTACAATTATGCAAGATATTGTGCCGGTTGTCACGGTGCAAACGGGCAAGGCAATGGACGAATTGGACGGTTCAAAAAGCTAGAACCTGCAAATCTGACGACAACCGAGTTTTGGGAGGGGCGTACCGACGAGCAACTCATACATAGTATCGATGCCGGCAAAGACAATATGCCGGCATTTTTTTATTATTTAACAGATGAAGAACAGCGAGAATTGTTCAAATTCATCAAAGAGAATTTCCGACCAACGCCGAGGCGTGATTGAACCATTTCTTGGTTTAGTCGTGCATCGTCAGAAAAGAGTGAGGTGGTCTCAACCAATTTATCTCTAAATTGGTTGTTGGATAGGTGTGGAGAACAGATGCGAGAAGTACGTACCTGTTTTATCCATGCCATTTTTTAGGCTCAGAACCAAGGAGGTTCAAAATGAAGGTCAGAAGATTCACCAAATTCGCATACGTACTGGCGGTTGTTGCTCTGATTGTGGGGCTTTCTGCCTGTGATCAAATTCAACAAGTTCTACTTCCCCCACAACCTGAGATGCCACCTGAGGTGGTAGAGATTCCGATCGGGGTCGTTGTAGCACAGACTGGGCCATTCGCTGCCGCGTATGGGTTACCAATGCTAGATGGCTTTAGACTCGCTAGCGAACATATTAACCACTCAGGGATGCTCGGCTCGGCACAACTTAAGCTCGTCGAAAAAGATGACCAAAGCGTGAGCGCTGTTGGTCCTGTGAATGAGCTGATTGGAGAAGGTGTATCTACGATTGTCGGTTTTGCTATCTCTACTCAGCTTGAAGGCGTAACTCAAATTGCCCAAGACAACGGGGTTGTCCTTTTTAGCTCTGTTTCATCTGCTCCGGTGCTGGAGGGACGTGGCAATTTTACCTTCCGCTCGGGACTTACCTCCGCTGTGCTTAACCCGCCTCTCGTCATGGCGACTCAGGCGAAATTGGGCTACGAAACGGCAGCTACAATATATCACGACGGAGATACCTACTCTACACTTAGTGATAAAGCGTTCAGGGATGCGCTTGTCGAGGGCGGTGTCGAAATTGTGGCCATGGAGACATACCAAGGTGACGCTACCGATTATACGGAGGAATTAACTCGGATAATGGAGTTAAATCCCGGTGCCCTCTTCATCTCCGCGTTAGGCGCTCATATACCTCAGATTATAATCGAAGCGCGCCAGCTCATGCCTGATGTGCGCATCATTGTTCCCGAATTGACCGATATCGAGGTGGCAGGCGCGGGTGATGCTGCCGAGGGAGTAGTTACTTCTATCGGTTGGTTCAGCATGAATGACAACCCAATGAATCAGGCGTTCATCCAGAGCTATACTGAGAAATACGGAGAGGCACCGGTTGCTTGGGCAGCGCAGTCGTATGCCACGCTCAATATTCTCGCTGCAGCAATTGGGCAGGCGTATGCGACAACCCATTCCATCGATGCAGCGGCGATTCGGGACGCGCTGGCGCATACTATGGATGTTCCTACTGTTTTAGGGAATTTCTCTTTTGGTGCTGATGGAGACGCAGTTTATGATCCGAATATACTGCTTGTCGAAAACGGTGCTTTCGTAGCCTTTGAGTAATTTTCCGCAGGGGTAATGGAATCGGAATCTGTATCCTGTAGGGATTACGACTTTGATCGTCGATCCAAGGGATTTTTTGATAACCTGTTCCGAATATCAATCAACAATGAATCAGGTTGGGGTAGATTGTCTGAATCTGCCCCTCCTTAATTTTTTCATTCGAAACCGAGGAGGTTCAAAATGAGCATCAGCAGATTCACCAAATTCACTTATGTATTGGCAATAGGCGCCTTGATTGTCGGGCTTTCCGCCTGTGACCAGATTGGACAACTTCTCGTCCCCACCCCTACACCACCTGAGACAGGGCTTCCCGGAGAAATTATCATCGGTGTCTCCCTGCCGCTGGACGACACAAACGGGCCTCTGTACGGCTTACCGATGAAACGTGGCTTTGAGCTCGCTCAAGCAGAACTTAACCACTATGGCGGTCCCCAAATCACCTTCATCATTGAGGATGATCAGAGCACCATTGAAGGTGCGAAAGCGGCCTTTAATAAACTGATTCATCAAGATGGCGTGTCCATTATCACCGGTATCACTTTCTCAACTCAGCTCAGAGAGCTAGCTCCGATCGTAGAAGAGAACGGAGTTGTATGTTTTAGCTCGCTCTCTTCCGCTGCCGGTCTGAGTGCGCTTAGCGATTTTATCTTTCGCACAGGGCTCACTACTGATGTACTAAATCCAAATGGTGTCAAGATAACTCTAGAGAAACTTGGCTACCAACGAGTGGCACTAATATATGATGACATTGATGTCTATGCCACGAGTAGCAATAATGAGATAAGTAAAGCCCTTGTTGCTAATGGTGTTGATATTGTGACTACACAAACCTTCCAAACCCGCGAGACCGACTTTTCAGCGCAATTAACTGCGATAATGGAGGCGAATCCTGAGGCTATCTTTATCTCCGCTTTGTCCGCGGATATGGCTCAGATTATGATTCAAGGGCGTGAGATCGGTATCCCTGCCTCTGTGCAGTTGATTGTTCCCGATTTGACGGGAATTGAAGTGGCAATCGCGGGGAAGGCCGCCGAAGGGGCAATTACTTTCACCAATTGGCGCGCTACGGCTGACACACCGGGCAATCAATCCTTCGTCCAGAATTACCGGGCGACGTATGATATCGAACCTGATTCTTGGGCTGCACAGTCGTACGCTACCCTTTATATTCTAGCAGAAGCAATTACGAATGCACAATCCACCGAGGCAACGGCGGTTCGAGATGCGTTAGCCAATATCATGGATCTCGATACCATTCTCGGTCAGTTCTCTTTTAATGAGGTCGGAGACGCGGTTTACGATCCGATTGTACTGACTGTTGAAAACGGCGAGTTTGTGGATTTTGAATAATCTTCAATATTAGATGTTAACCGGTCCCTGTCCTCAGCGACTCGCTGAGGGCAGGTGCTTCGGTTTTAATTCGGTGATTCCTTGTCATTGACGCATGTGACTCGCATTTATGTGATCTAATAGCGCGCGCCAGCCACAGGAAAACAGCGTTCACGGATATCCGTGACATTGCCCTTTTTAACACTTGATTCCCCCTTTCATATGCTGCTATCATAAACACCATCAACATACAATCATTTCAATGTCGGACTTGAATAAAGAAAGGATCCGTTCGAATCATGAAAACTACAATAACTCTGACCGCACTCAGCTTTATATTAATCACGAGCATGGTATATGCCGGTGCAATCAGCGGAACCGTGATGTATGATGGAGCTGCACCAGCACGCCCAGCACTGAGTGCAACCAAAGACCAACACTGTGTTGATTCCCTAAAAAATGGTAAATCTGAAGCCCTTGTGGTGTCCAAAGGCAAAGGAATTAAAAACGTTGTTGTTTACTTGCGGGCACGCGGCGCGGAGCCAACAATCCCTGCCAAAAATCCAGTCATGGATCAGGTTGACTGCATGTATTACCCGCATGTCCTTGTTGTAACCGCAGGGACCACAGTAGATGTGACCTCCAGCGATCCAGTTGCGCATAACGTCCATTCCCATGCCACAAAAAACGAGGCTCCGAACTGGCAAATACCGGGGCCCGGTAAAAAGTTACCTCTGAAACTCGAAAAACGTGAAGCGATCAAGTTCACCTGCGATATCCACAACTGGATGACAGGCTATATCTTTGTTACAGACAATGACTATTACGCTGTGACAGGCTACAAAGACAAAGATGGCAAATGGATCAGCTCCGACGCTTACGAAGGTTCAAACGATACGGGGACTTACATGATTAAAGATGTCCCCGCCGGTAAGTACCGCGTCCAAGCGTGGCACGAGGAACTTGGAACGACAAAAGCCCAAGTTGTCGAAGTTGCGGACGGAGATGTTGAAATCAACTTTACAAGTGCCGATTTTAAGAAGAAGTAACATCGCCGACACAGAAACCGAGTTTTTTCTTCAAAACTCGGTTTCTCTTAACGTTTTGCACTTTTTTTTGCATGAACTCCGTAGACCAGACACCGATGAACAAGTTGTTTTTATGTTTTACGCATCACGTTTTAGGTCCTTAATGTGTGACGCTTGCTTTTGACATAAGTCTTGATATTAAGTCTGGAGTAACAGAGAAAAAATGTATCTCACCAAACATTCCAGTATGAACGGATCCAAAAACAGATTATATCTTTTGTTCGGTCTGCTTGTCATGTATCTGTTGTTGACAGTTGTGACTGTCTTTGCCCAAGATGTGACCGACACAGAGTACCGTCCCTTCCCAGGGATCGGCAGCCGCAACGCCGCGTGGATCGCTGCTCAATTGCATCTATTGTTCGGTTCCTTCATCTTGGGTGTTCCGATGTTCGCAGTTGTCATTGAGTTTGTCGGGATGAAAACGAAGGACAAACGGTATGATAAGATGGCACAGGAGTTCATCAAGCTATGCATGGGCGCGTTTTCGACGACCGCCCTGATGGGTGGGGTACTTGTTTTTATCCTCATCTGGTGCTACCCGAAGGTAATGAACAAACTGTCAGGAATCTTCGGCCCAACGATGATTTTCTACGTCATCCTGTTTTTCGGAGAGACCTTTACGCTCTATCTCTATTCTTACGGGTGGGATCGGATGCAGGGCAGGGTGTCGAAAATGTGGCACCTATTTCTCGGTGTGCTCCTGAATGTGTTCGGTACAGCGATTATGTTCGTTTCTAACTCGTGGCTGACTTACCAGACAAGTCCAGCGATTATGGGATCCGACCACGAGCCAATTCCACTCCATGATGAGTCGGGTGCATTCATCGGAACCCTGTGGCAGGCAGTCAATAACTATACATGGATGCCTGTCAATATCCATCGGCTCATTGGGAATATAGCGTTCGGCGGTGCAATCGTCGGTGCTTATTCCGCCTTTCGTTTCCTTGCCGCTAAGACGCGGGAGGATAAAGCGCATTACGACTGGATGGGATATACGGGCAACTTTATCGCGCTGTGTGGACTGATTCCGCTTCCCTTCGCCGGATACTGGTTGGGACGAGAAATCTATATGTTCAATAACACGATGGGCATTAACATGATGGGGAGTCTCTTCTCGTGGTTGTTCATCATTCAGGCGGTGATGATCGGTGTCCTGTTTATCGGAGCGAATTACTATCTCTGGTCAGGCATGACCCGCATCGCCGGCGGGGAGAGGTACGCTCGCTATCGTCCCTACATGATCGCTATCATCGTTCTATCTGTCGCGGTCTGGATGACGCCGCGCACATTGATTATGTCGCCCACGGAGTTGGCTGCAATAGGAGGACCAAATCACCCGCTCGTTGGACTTTTCGGCTTGATGACGGCGAAAAATACGGTTGTCAATCTCATTATCTTGACCACGTTTCTTAGTTTTCTCTTTTACCGACGATCCGGTAAAACGCCGACAGTGGGTTGGAGCAAAGTGGGTAACATCGTCATCGCAGCTATTGTTGGACTGGCTGTCGCAGCAATTGTCACCATCGGTATTGCAGGATTCAAAGTCGCTAGCGATTTTCGCGTCAACGTGCTGACGCCGATACAGGTCATAATCGCATTAGCTGTCATGATTTTGGTAACGATAATCGATCTGATTATGTATCGGAAAGCGATGCGCTCAAGCGAAATCAGCTGGGGACAGATGACAGACCGGTCCCAATATGTGTTGATTCTACTCGCCATTACCTTCACCTCACTCATGGGATTGATGGGCTACGCCCGGTCGGGACTTCGAGAGGCGTGGCATATTTTTGGTGTAATGCCTGACACCTCTCCGGATGCGCACACCCCTTTGCTTGCTGATGCTGTTAACATGATTTCTGTTATTATGGTAATTTTCTTCGCTTTGGTAGGCTTTATTTTCTGGCTCGGTTTGTGGGGCGACAAGAAAAAAGAGCAGCAGCCGTCTATTGAGGCAGAAGCCACCACAGGGGATGATTAACAATCAAACACAGTTAGGACGAGACCGATGCAAAGAAAACTAATTAGAATTGTAGCCTTAATTTTAATGGTTGTAAGTTTTATCCTCTACATCGCGAAAGCGCCGGCTTTCCCGATTGCTTCGGAAAACCTGCTGCCGTGGTCGACATGGTTTTTTATCTTCGCTTTGGCGAATATTATACTTTGGCAGAGTGTAGTCAAACTCCTGTCATTTTCGTTGATGGTCATCTGGTTTTATGCATTTGCCGCTAGCATTGTTCCCGAAACATCGACTGCAACGGTGGACCTCTCGAGTATAGAGCGGACACCGGATGCGTTTATTGAGGCTGGAGAAGCGATCTTTAACGGAAAAGGGAAATGTAACACCTGTCACACGCTCGATACGTCTGCGCCACCAGGTCGCTGTCCCGATTTAACAGATGTTGGCACTCGTGCTGCAACACGCCAGCCGGGGCTGACAGCAAAAGAATACCTCATTGAATCCGCCTATGAACCCCATAAATTCCTCGTCGCCGGTTACGGGAACATCATGCCTCCCGTTTGGAAGCCACCTATCAGTTTAACCGAGTTGGAAATCGAAACGGTTATCGCCTTCCTCCAGAGTCAAGGAGGAGAGGTCGATCTGACCCCGTTCGAGCCCCCCGTCGATATTGGAAGTGCAGCAGCTGTAGTAGAGGAACTGCCCCCGCTCCTCACCGGCGACGTTGCACGTGGCGAAAGAGTTTTCGTAGAAGGCGCAAAGTGCATCGCCTGTCACGCTGTTGCTGGCATCGAGCAACCTGCTGGGCAAACACTTGATGATGGCGTTGAAGTTGTCGCCGCGCCTGACTTGACGGATATCGCTGCGTTGAACCAGCCCCGGTATATCGAAGAGTCCGTCCTATTGCCGAACGCGCAAATTGTGAGCGGATACGGTTCCGTTACGGTGAAAACCGGCGGTGCTACGATTCAGGGGACGCTTGTTACGCAAGACAATGAGAAGATCGACGTGCGCGTTAAGGACGCAGCCGGCAACGAAGAAGAGCGCACCATTCTACTGAGCGAACTCGATCCGGAGCCGATCGAAGAGCTGACAGATCTGACAGGGGAAGGATACTTCTGGATCCAAGTAGTGCTTGCTGATACGGGAACCACCGTGAGTGGAGACCTTGTAGGAGAGGACGACGAAAACATTACGCTTCAGGTGGGTGGAGAAGACCAAATTATTTCCAAGTCGAATGTGAAGGTTCAGGCGACGCTGACTGACTTCGATGAGAATGTTATTGTCGGGGAGTTGGTGTCGGAAAATGAGGACGAAATCATCTTAATTGTTGATGGCGAGGAGCAGATCATCGATACATTCGATATCGACGAAGGACCGACCTACAGTCGCGCTTTTGGTAAGCGGCTGGTTGTTACTTCTCCGATGCCGAGTAACTTCCCGCTGTTACTATCGGTTTCGGATATGAGCGATTTGCTTGCGTATCTATTAAGCCTAACGGGCACGACAGATGTAACCGCGCCTGAAGGAGCAGAGGAAACCGCCGAATAAGGAAAGTTAAATCGCTATGCAAAGATTATCCCTCTTCACAAAATGCCTAATCATATTTGTAGTGCTTTGGCTCTTTTTAAGATTCTTCATCGGTAGTGTGTGGTCTGTGCCGTTACCTGCCAGCGTGATCTCAATGTATCTGGGGCTTATTCTATTGGCGATATTAGTCCACGTATCCGTCGAAGATGATAGGTTTCGAGAATTTCTGCGTCCCGTCAAGGAGACCTTGGCTGATGATGATAGGCGGACAAGGCGTACTGTGTTGTTTGTCCTTATTCCTTTGGTTATGCTTGGTTTAAGCTTTTCTAGGTTGTCGACAAAAGCAGATCCACCAGCCGTATTGCGGACTGCTCACCCCGCGCCTCCCACTGAATTGGAGTACCGTGATAAGGTTATTGGTCTCACGCAAGAGGTGGAAAATCCCTTCCGGCATCTCGAAAAGGATGACACGGAAGCATTCAAGGCACATGTAGATAACGGACGTCGCGTCTATTATCAGAACTGCTTTTATTGCCACGGTGATGACCTCGACGGAGAGGGGCATTTCGCGCACGGCTTCAACCCGCCGCCTGCAAATTTCCAAGATCCTGGGATCATTCCGAACTATCAAGAATCTTTCTTCTTTTGGCGTATCAGTAAAGGCGGTCCCGGTTTGCCACCAGCCGCCACCCCGTGGGATTCTGCCATGCCGGTCTGGGAGGATCACCTGACAGAGGAGGAAATTTGGGATGTCATCCTCTTTTTATCTGAGTACACAGGGTATCGACCGAGGACGTTTGGTGAGGCAGCGCATTAAGATTGGAGCGGAAGGAAAAAACAATGAAAAAGCAATCTTATAATACAATGTTGATTTCAGTCGCCGGTCTTATTTTGTTGTTAGCGGTTTTTCCAATTCCAGTTCTTGCTCAAGGGAAGCAGGCACCCGCCGCTTCGGAAGAAGGAAAGGTGCTGTATGAAGATAAGTGTGCGCATTGCCACGGTGTAGACGGGGCAGGCGACGGATCTGCAGCCGAAAACCTGTTGCCAAGACCGAGAGATTTCACGCGGGGCCTCTACAAAATTCGTTCAACAGAAAGTGCTCAACTGCCCACTGATCAAGATATCTTCGATATCATATCCAATGGTATGCCGGGCTCCTCGATGCCAGCTTGGGGCGAAATCCTGACGGAGAATGAGCAGTGGCAACTCGTTGCCCATATCAAAACATTCTACGATGGCTTTGAAGATGCTTCACCACGGTTAATTGATGTGTCGGACAAAGTGCCGTACTCTGAAGAAAGTGTTACAAAAGGGAAAGAATTTTACACCAATCTTGGATGTGTTGATTGTCACGGAGTAGTTGGCAGAGGTGATGGCACGTCTGCCCCAGATCTTACGGATGAGTGGGGCTTTCGCACATGGCCCGCCAATCTATGGGAGCAGTGGAATTATCGCGGCGGCTCTACAACTGAGGATATCTTCAAGCGATTCATCGGCGGTATCGCTGGCTCGCCGATGCCCTCGTTCATCTCAAGTTTCCGGCTCGGTCTGACGGATGAGGAATCGGCGCGTATGAATGAGCTAGAACTCAAAATGGATGGCGAGGGTCTTTCAGAAGCGGAAGAGGAAGAATACGCGGGGCTTGAGGAAAAGTTGTTTATGTTTGAGGACATCATGCTCAACGTTGAGGAAGGCGTGGAACTCACTCCAGAAGAACAGACTAAACTGGATACAGCCCTAAAGCCAATTTTTGAGAAAAGCTGGCATCTGGCAAATTATGTAAAATCTTTAGGACCTGAAGAGCGACCACAAGCGGCGGTCGGTGACAAAGTGCTACGGTCACAATATCGGGAAGGTACGTTGCCGGGTATGAACGATGAAGCTTGGAACGAAATTAAAGAAGCCAGTTATTTTCCACTGGTCGGTCAGATTGTGATTGATCCCCGGCAGTTCAATCCTTCAATCGATTCGGTAATGGCGAAGTCATTCTATAACGATAGCGAAATCGCGTTCCTCTTCGCATGGGATGATCGAACTAAAACGCTGCCTCAGGCAGATGACGAGACCGGAGAAACGGTTGAAGATGCTTTAGCAATTCAATTTCCGGTGAAAATTTCTGAGGGTCCAACAGATCCGAAACCCTACTTTATCTATGGTGATCGTCGTCCCGTTTATCTCTGGAGTTGGAAGGTCGCCGAGCCGTCAACGGTTACAGAGATGAATGCGAAGGGAATCAATACAGCGACCGTCCAGTCTGACCAAAGTCCGATACAGGCTGAAGGTGTGTACAAAGATGGACAATATCAACTATGGGTAAAAAGGTCGCTCATAACCGAGGATAAAAGAAATGACGTGCAGTTTGCCCCTGGTGTGTTCATACCCATCGCTTTCTCCGCATGGGATGGCGCGAACGGTGATGTGAACACAAAACGAGCGATTTCAACGTGGTACACATTTGTCCTCGATCCTGTTCCATCAAACAAACGATTTGTCTATCCACCACTGATTGCCCTTATTTCTGTTGGCCTCCTTTTCGGTTTGAAAAGTAGCGTCAGGAGACGACAAGATACATAAGAATACTGTTCAACTGCAACAAATGAGAGGTAAATCATAAAAAAAGAGAAAATTTCTCTTATAGGAAGAAGGTTCAAATGTCTTGACTGCATTTGAAGCAATCAGATATGGTTCCTCTCACTTATAACCTGTTTCAACAATAATTTCAAAAGGAGTTCAATGATGAAAACCAAAGTTGTTACAATCCTGACCCTGCTCATTGCATGTGTTTACGTTACCACAGCCGCTGCTGCCGGTGGAAACGAAGAGGTCGAATCTCTGGTCTTCCCGGCTTCCTATAAAGCAATGAGTGTTTCTAACGGTGGTACTATCAGCGGGATGGTAAAATTTGATGGCACCGCGCCTGAGATGAAAAAGCTGGAAATTACCAAAGATGTGCAAGTGTGTGGTAAGACTGACAAGTTTGATGAATCAATTGTCCTTGGCGAAGGAAATGGTTTGAAAAACACCATCGTTTATCTAACCGACATCTCATCAGGAGCGGATTTTCCAAGCGATGCTAAATACGAAATTGACCAGAAAGGATGCCATTTTAATCCACACGTGCGCCTCCTGCCGGTTGGAAAACGATTGACCATGATCAACCCCGACAGAATCAATCATAATGTCCACATCTTTAGCTCGATGAATCCCGCATTTAATAAATCGCAGCCGGGAACCAGGCGTAAGATGAATGTTAAGGCAGTAAAGAAAGCGGAAGGACCCGTGGCCGTTAAATGCGATGTGCACGGGTGGATGAAAGCTTGGATCGCGTATATCCCCCATCCCTATTTTGCGGTTACCGACGAGAATGGGAAATATACGCTTGAGAATGTCCCACCGGGAACCTATAAGTTGGCGTATTGGCAAGAAGCCTGTGGTACAAATAAAGCCGAACCTGTTTCAGTGACTGTTGAAGCCGGAGGAACGGTTACCCAAGACTTTACACTCGCGCTAAAATAAGCAAATGAGGGAAGATGTTCCCTGTCAAAGTCGAGAACCTGTCCTACGCTTACGGGACTCGACGTGCACTTGCAGATGTAACCTTTAACATTTCGCAAGGGGAAGTCTTTGGGTTTCTAGGCCCAAATGGCAGCGGTAAAACCACACTTTTTAAGATACTCTCCACCCTGATTTCGGCTGATCCGGCTGCGGTAAATATTCTTGGTTATGAGCTTGGCAGCGGATCGCAGGACATCAGGCAGTATCTGGGTGTGGTTTTTCAGCATCCGAGTTTGGATCTAAAACTCACCGTCACAGAGAACCTCCGACATCACGGTCATCTGTACGGGCTACAGGGCAAGACGCTGAAGCGGCGTATCCAAGAAGTGCTCGACCAATTTGAATTGAGGGATCGCGCTTCTGAGTGTGTGGAAACACTCTCTGGTGGATTACAGCGGCGCGTGGAACTCGCAAAAGCAACCCTCCACAAACCGAAACTCTTATTGTTGGATGAACCGAGTACCGGACTCGATCCGGGGGCACGCCGGAACCTCAGAACCTATTTGGCTGACTTGCGGGAAACAACGGTGGTGCTGACAACCCACATCTTGGACGATGCCGAAGCGTGTAACCGTGTTGGAATTCTCAATGAAGGACAATTGGTCGCTGTCGGAACACCCGACGAGTTGAAAAGGCAGGTCAGCGGAGATATTGTTATCGTTGATTCTCCGGCCCCCGAGCAGCTTGCACCGAAAATAAGTCAACAGTTTGGGTATGTAGTTGCTTCAATTGAGGGAACGCTGCGCATCGAATGTCAGAGTGGACATGAATTTGTTCGAGATGTTGTCGCCGCCTTTCCAACCGAAATTCGATCCGTACGTTTTGCAAAGCCGACGTTGGAAGATGTCTTCATCAAGTTGACAGGACGCCACTTTGAGGAAGATCACGCTAGTCAAAAGCCGTATTAGGAGGTTGAGGCATGTATTTTGTTCGATACCATCCACTTAAAGAAAAATTAAGAGAAAGAGCCCTCAGTGATCGAGAGGCACTGCCCTATTTCGTTCTTTTCTTCGCCGGCTTCACGGTGGCCCATGTATTTCCAACAATAGAAGATTTTAATGAATTCGATATGGTATCAGGTGGTCTGAGTGTTATTTTCGCAATCGGGGGTGTTCTTTATGCGTATGAGCAGAATGAAAGAAAAAAAGGATTTGATCTGATTCAGAAATTTGTTGTTTTAGGCTGGGTAGTATCCTTTCGGTTCCTCTTAGTTTTGCTCTCAGTTCTTATAGTCCTTCTTATAGTCTGGGTAGTCTTGGGAATTAAGGAAACAACGGAGACACTTGAAACAGATGGGTTCGATGTTCTTTTTATTGCCTTAGTTGAATTAATCTTCTATCAACGTATCGGAAGGCACATTCGAGACACGAGAAACAAGACGCTTGAGGCATCTGTTCGTTAGGTTTGCAAAATATCCTATATTTACATAGGAGGGTCCCTATGGAACGCTATAAAAATCTTAGTGGAGGTTCTGGCGTAGTGGCGTATGAAAGCGGACCAGATTTTATTAGGGCCCAGTTTGCTAGTGGCTCGGTTTACCTGTACACCTATGAGAGCGCAGGCTCTGAAAACATTGAACTGATGAAGGAATTAGCTAGCAAGGGCGAGGAGTTAAATTCATTCATCAATACGACTGTTCGCTCCAATTATGCTCAGAGAGAACGCTAGTTTGCTATTGCAACGACCGAACTCCCATGAAAACGCTAAATAATATCTCGATTCCACATCCTTTTCCATATCAGGGAAGTAAGCGGGGAATTGCTCAGTATATTCTTCCATATTTCCCAAATTCTGTGCATTGTCTGATGGAACCATTCTGTGGCTCTGGTGCGGTTTCCATTGCCGCTGCTGCACACGGACTCGCAAAACAGTTTTGGCTTAATGACTTAAATGAACCCCTGATGGAACTGTGGAGAGAAATATTAGAAAGCCCCAACGAGTTGACAGGAGATTATGAAAAACTTTGGAATGAACAATATCCTAATAAAAAAGAATTCTTCTTCCAAATACGTGACGAATTCAACGCAACGCATCAACCGCATCACCTGCTTTATCTTCTGGCGCGAATCGTAAAAGGTTCCGTAAGATACAGTACTGAAGGCAAATTCAATCAGAGTGCTGATAATCGGCGTTTGGGTATGCGCCCCAAAACCATGCGGCAACAAATTTTTGGTATCTCTACTCTGCTCGGTGGGAAGACAACGCTTTCGGCAGTTGATTTTCGCATGGTTGTGGAGAAAGTTGATAAAAACGATTTAGTTTATATGGATCCGCCTTACCAAGGCATATCCTTTACGAGAGATCATAGATACTACAATGGGCTTTCCTATGATGAATTTATAGATACCCTTCAAATAATGAATGGGAAAGATACTTCATATATTATTAGCTATGATGGACAAACCGGCGGAAAAACTCATGGGAAGTCACTTCCTCGTAGACTCTCTCTAAAACACCTGAATATACATGCTGGCAGATCAAGTCAAGCTACCCTCTTAGGTTACAATCATGAAACTGTTGAATCTCTATATCTGTCTCCCGCATTGGTAGAGCGTTTGGACGGTGAAGAACGTAATTTTGAAAAAGAATCACAAATTCAGCTAGAGTTTGCCCGTATATGACTAGCCCAAAACTTCCTCCAGAATTTCTAGAGTTACTAAAGAGGGTTACAGCGAAAAGACCCCGAACGGTAATTGACCACATTCTTAAATACGGTCAAATCACAACAGAGGAACTGAGGGAGATATATGGTTATAACCATCCACCACGAGCAATAAGAGATGTTCGTGAGCACGGTATTCCAGTGGAGACCTTCCGTGTAACTGGATCTGATGGCAGAAAAATCGCCGCATACAAGTTCGGTGATCCTTCAGAAGTACGAACAACCCAGTTGTATGGTAGAACAGTTTTCTCCTCCCAACTAAAGGAGGCACTAATTAAAAAGTATGGTGCCCGTTGCAACATATATCTTGAATCGTTTCCAGAACGGGAATTGCAAATCGATCACAGAGTTCCATTTGAAATTGCTGGTGAGAATATTAACCTTGATGATGTGGATGATTATATGCTCCTTTGTGCATCTGCAAATAGAGCGAAATCATGGAGCTGCGAAAATTGTGAAAATTGGAGGAAAAGAGAAATCAGTATTTGCGAGTCGTGCTATTGGGCATATCCAGAATCATACAGTCATATTGCGTTGCGAGATATTCGGAGATTAGATATTCTATGGGTGGATGAGGATATCGTTGAGTATGACAGACTACGAGGAGAAGCAGCAAAGGCTCAAGAAGAAATCCCCCAGTATGTTAAGAATGTACTACGCAATCATTTTGAGCGTAAAGATAGCTAACAATTTATCTCACTGTTTACAACGCACTCAACTGAACTTTGTTAATAGCAAGATTTTTACTCCCTGTGGCGACAATTTGGTGGCGTGAAATTATCCGGTTCCTGCGCCAACGGAGTCGTCTAGTCAGCGCGATCAGTCAGCCGCTAATTTTTTGGCTGCTTTTGGGAGGTGGATTAAACGCTTCATTCAATCCTCCCGGTGTTCCTGAGGGAACGAGCTACATAGAATATTTTTACCCCGGTATCATCACGCTTGCGCTACTGTTTACAACAATTTTCGCAACAATCTCGATCGTCCAAGACCGTCGAGAAGGTTTTCTACAAGGTGTGCTTGTCGCACCAGTTTCACGATCCGTTCTTGTGCTGGGACAAGCACTTGGCGGTACAACTTTGGCACTCTTTCAGGGAACCCTCTTACTGTTTCTCGCACCGATGGTGGGTGTGCCGCTGAGTCCTTTTTCTGTGGTCTCAACACTCGGTGTGATGTTGACCTTGGCCTTTGGTCTGACAAACTTAGGACTAATTATCGCATGGCGCATGGATTCAACACAAGGTTTCCATGCGATTATGAATCTTATCCTCATCCCTATCTGGCTGCTCTCCGGTGCCTTTTTCCCCGTGTCTGGTGTGCCGATATTGCTTGAGTGGACGATGAAATTGAACCCACTCACCTACGGAATTGCAGCCTTGCGTCGTTGTTTGTATTTCAACGCATCCACGATCTCTCAGGAGATTCCTCAACTCACGTTATCGCTGCTCGTTACTGGCTTGTTCTGTGTTGTAACATATTTGGGCGCTGCTCTAACCGCACATCGCCGTCCGAATGCAGCGTAAAAGAGATTGACCTACAAATTCAGCAGTCTAGAAAGGAGCTCTTAATGAAGTGGCTGAATTTTCCTGCATGGCTTCCAGAGAATGTCTCAACTTTTGGACAAGGGGTGGATAACCTCTTTGTTCTAATCTACTGGGTTACGTCAATTGTATTTCTGGCTGTTATGGCAGTACTCATTGTTTTCATCGTTAAGTATCGTTTCCAAGAAGGCCGCAAGGCGGAATACATTGAAGGCAGCACAACCCTTGAAATCGTATGGACTGCTGCTACCACCGTCATTGTGTTCGCACTCGCGATGTTGAGTTTGCCCCAATGGAACAGAATTAAGTTCCCTTCACAGTTTCCCGGCAACCCCGGTGCCGTCGTTCAGGTGAACGGGAAACAATTTAACTGGGACATGACCTACCCGGGACCCGATGGCGAATGGGGCACCGACGATGACCTACAGCTTGAGAACCAACTGCACGTCCCCGTCAATGAGGTCGTGCATATCAGGCTCACGGCCGATGATGTTATTCATAGCTTCTTTGTCCCTCAGCTTAGACTCAAGCAGGATGCCCTTCCCGGTAGGTTTATAAACATGTGGTTTGAAGCAACGAAACCGGGCACGTATGAAATCCCCTGCGCTGAGCTCTGTGGTTTTGGACACTCCGGGATGCTCGGATACCTCACCGTCCACACGGCTGAAGATTACGAAGCATGGAAAAATGAAAGATGGACAGAATAATCGAAAGAAAGGAGTCGATATAGAATGAATGATCACGCACATGAATCTCATGATCATCATCATGAAGAGAGTTTTGTTAGTAAATACATCTTTTCGCTTGATCATAAAATGATCGGTAAGCAGTTCCTGATCTTTGGTCTGATTATGTTCATGGTCGGGGGCGGGCTTGCGATGCTTTTCCGTTGGCAACTTGCTTGGCCCGACAAGCCTCTCCCTATTATTGGGGTCTCCAAAGCATATCAGGAGGAAGGCGAGGTTACAACCGCGGCAGACCGAAAGTGGGAAGAACGGTTCGATGACGATAAAGAAACGTGGTTAGAGACTAACATGCCCAGCGGCGTGATAGACCCAGCGTTTTTCAATTCACTGTTCACAATGCATGCCACCATCATGGTCTTCTTCGTCGTTGTTCCCTTGTTGGTTGGTGCGTTTGGTAATTTCCTCATCCCACTGATGATCGGGACCAGGGATATGGCTTTCCCTGTCCTGAATATGCTCTCCTTCTGGTCCAATATACTGGGAACTATTATCATGATGGCTGGATTCTTTGTCCCCGGTGGGCACGCTGCAGCAGGTTGGACTGGGTACGCCCCACTCTCCTCAATCGCTGAGTATAGCGGCGTGGATTGGGGACAGAATCTCTGGTGCATCAGCCTTATCGTCATGGGGATCTCATCGCTGATGGGATCTATCAACTATATTACTACGATTATCAACATGCGTGCACCGGGCATGACCTGGTTCCGTCTCCCGCTTGCGATTTGGGCGCTCTTTATCGTGGCAATTCTTCTACTGCTCGCATTCCCTGTTGTCGCTTCCGCGCTCGCGCTGATCCTCTTTGACCGGATGGCAGGAACTTCGTTCTTTGCTGCGGCAGGTGGTGGCGAACCGTTACTATGGCAGCATCTCTTCTGGTTCTTTGCACATCCAGAGGTGTATATCCTCATTCTGCCCGGCATGGGTATGGCATCCGAAATGCTCCCTGTCTTTGCCAGAAAGCCGGTCTTCGGATATAAGTCAATGGTTTTTGCTATGATAGCAATCGCCTTTCTCAGTTGGATTGTATGGGGACACCACATGTTCCAGAGTGGGATGAACCCTGCACTCGGGGCAAGCTTCATGACTACTACCATGTTAATTGCCGTTCCTTCGGCAATCAAAACCTTTAATTGGCTCGGTACCCTGCACCGTGCGTCGATCCGATTCACTGTGCCGATGCTAAACGTACTCGCTTTTATCTCGATGTTTGTCATTGGCGGTCTCAGCGGTATCTATATGGCAAACTCGCCGGTAGACATCTACATCCACGATACATACTACATTGTGGCGCATATCCATTATGTTGTCTTTGGCGGGAGCGTCTTCGCTATCTTTGGTGGCATTTTCCACTGGTTCCCCAAAATGTATGGACGACACATGAATGCGACCCTTGGCAAGATCCATTTCTGGATCTCATTCCTCGCTTTTAACGGTGTCTTTTTCCCGATGCACATCCTCGGTGTTGGGGGACACATGCGACGTATCGCTAACCCGATGCAGTACGAATTCTTACAACCGATGCAACCGATAAATGTGTTTATTACAGTCTGTGCATTTATTTTGGGTGCGGCTCAGATTCTACTGCTAATCAATGTGTTCTGGAGTATATTCCGCGGGAAAGTCGCTGAACAGAATCCCTGGGAAGCGACAACTCTCGAATGGCATGCGCCAACACCTGTGCCTCACGGCAATTTCGATGCGATTCCGCACGTATATCACGGCCCCTATGAGTACAGTGTTCCCGACGCTGAAGCGGATTGGATTCCGCAGACGCAGCCGAACGGTGAATCGGAGCACGGTGAGGGGGAGCCGGTCCCTGCCGGAGCCACGGCAGACTAAGAAACCGTTGATGCGAGTTAGTGGGGATAGCGTTTCCACATCGTTCAAGCGCTCATCATTTTTGAGGCAGCGGGTCTTGGGAAAAATATGGGTGAAGACCCTCGTCCTCCCGCTGCCTGACACATTCTTTTCAATAAACTCATAGTGAACTCCTGACCATGTACGCATCACGTATCAGGAAATATATATGTTATTTAGACAATGCCTCAGATGTGGAGTGGTTCTGTTGCTTCACATACTTGGCTCAATTCTGATTCCTACCCTTGCTTGGAGATTGGTCGCGGCACAAGAATCTGTATACACTTTCACGATTGCTCAAGGCATTGGCCACGCCTTGAGCAACAGTCGGGAGTTTCAAGTTGCCCAGAAAGATGTCGAACTTGCCAACGAGAAGGTGAAGGAAGCCCGCGCCGCGTTGCTGCCGCAGCTGATGTTAGATACCGGCTACACATTCAATGGCGATCTACCGACGATTGTGTTAGATGGAGACTTCCCATTGAATCTTGGGGGGCTGCCAGCCGAAGCCGAACCGATCGAAATTGAAATGGGTGCAACACACAATTTTCAGGGGCGTGCCCAGGCAACGTATCCTCTATTTACATGGGGGCAACTCGGCAATATTTACCGGCAAGCAGTCTTAGGCAAGCAGGCAGCGGAACGAACGTTAGAAGCGGTTCAACTTGATATTGAACTGAAGGTTCGCCAAGCATTCCACGGCGTGCTGTTGGCGCAGGCTTTCGTTGATGTCGCCGAGCAATCACTGGCTCAAGTTGAAAGACGCTACACCCTTACACAACAACAGAAAGCCGCAGGCGTTACCACACGGTTGGAAGTGATTCGAGCAAACGTCCAAGTGGTTAATACCCGCTCGCAGCTGATTCAAGCACAGAACCAGCGCAAACTCGCCGAAGAAAACCTCAAACTGACACTTGGATTCTCGCTTGATGACACCGTCTCGATTGACGGTAGCCTCCACGCTGAACTCAAGTCAGTGAACGTTGATCAGGCCATTGCAACAGCACTTGTTTGATGTTCGCTGCATTCTTTGTGAAAACTAGTACCGTCATTCGAATCGCGCGGCATAGAGAGCAAATAGTGCTTGATATTCAGAGCAACTCTGAATATCTCCAAATAAACTTGGTTCGCTTTATCACAAAGGCTAAGCCGTATCCAAAAATACAGAATTAACAAATCAAGCTGCTAAAGCGTAAGAGGAATAGAACTGGTTCAATGTATCGTCCATGGCTTCATAGACTTGCTGTACTCACCGCTGTAACGACTTTTATCCTAATTTGCATGGGTGGACTTGTAACCAGCACAGATTCAGGACTCGCTGTTCCCGATTGGCCCACGACCTTCGGATACAACATGTTTCTCTATCCGCTTTCCAAAACAGTCAGCGGTTTCCTCTTCAGTATCGACCCGAATCTCCAAGCTGATCTGGAGAGTCTCACACTATCCGGGCGGTTACGGGAGGCACTCGAAAAAAACGAGATTTCTGTTTCAGAAAATGTTATAATCTCAATCCAAGAACAAGGAAGCAGGTGGGGCCTCGCGGATAGAGCGAATGAGCGTACCTATACGCTTATAAAATCAGGTGAGCGGCTCGATGTATATGTTCATGGTGTTCTGTACGAACATAGCCATCGGTTGATTGGTTCTATTGTCGGTTTGCTGACGATTGCGTTGATGGTCTCAATCTGGGTGAAAGATGCGCGCACATGGATGAAATGGCTGGGCGTCATCGCTCTCGTTGCTGTCATTGTGCAAGGGGTGATGGGCGGCCTTCGTGTGACTAACCTCAGTAGAATTCTCGCTATCATACACGCCTGCTTTGCTCAAGCGTTTTTTAGCTTGATCGCAAGTCTTGCGCTGTTCACTTCGCGCGGCTGGCTGCAAACATCGGGGCAAACTGAGACTACGGATACTGGGCGGTTGAGACGTTTGGCACTCATTACGTTGGGGCTTATCTACCTCCAATTCATCTTCGGTGCTATATTGAGGCATACGGGAGAACGACTGGATGCCCATCTGCTTTTCGCAGGGCTTGTAACAATTCACATATTTCTGCTCTTGAGGCGGACCGTGAAGAATCATTTGGAAAATCAGGCTTTTGTTCGTCCCGCTTTGCTACTGAGTGGTCTGCTTGTCGTACAGTTGACATTGGGTTTCGGTGCGTATCTCGCTGAGTTCACTGCTTTTGGAAGGGGTATTTCCCCGGTTACTGGTGTAACTATCACAACTTCTCACGTTGCAATCGGTGCTTTAATGCTAATCATCTCCGTTATACTGACCTTGAACGTTTTTCAGTTCGCAAGCAGATCAAAGCTTGTTACAAGTCGAGGGCTTGTTTCCGATGAGGTGTCTGCATGATATCGACGACACAAACCGTAGGAATTGACCTGTCTCAAATGAGCCGACGTGTGTCGACTTTTGTCGAGTTGACGAAGCCGCGGCTCGTTTCGATGATACTCATTACAACCTCAGCTGGCTTTTATATCGCTTCACCACAAACGCTTAATTGGATGCAACTGATATGCGCCATTATCGGCACAGGGTTGTCGGCGGCAGGAGTATTAGCCCTGAACCAATACCTCGAACGCGATTTAGATGCCCGCATGGGGCGAACATGTCACCGTCCATTACCGGATCAACGGATTCAGCCGACTGCAGCGCTGTTTTTCGGAGTCTTGCTCACTGGTGGCGGTTTGCTCTATCTGACGTTTTTTGTAAATCCCTTAAGCGCATTGGTCACTTCAGCCATTGTTGTAACCTATCTCTTTGTTTATACACCGCTGAAGCAGAAAACGTCACTTTGCACCGTTGCAGGTGCGTTTCCGGGCGCATTGCCGCCTGTTATCGGTTGGGTTGCAGCGCGAGGAACACTCAATATTGAGGCGGGTGTGCTTTTTGCAATTCTGTTCCTTTGGCAATTGCCCCACTCGTTGTCGATCGCATGTATCTACCGCGATGAATACGCGCAAGCTGGATTCCGTTTGTTGCCAGTCATTCATCCCGATGGCAGAAGCACGAACAGACAAATTGTCATCAACTGTCTTGGACTCCTTGTTGTAGCCCTGCTGCCTACGCTAATAGGCATCGCTGGCATCGTTTATTTTTATGCCGCTCTGATATTGGGTATTGTCTTTCTTGGGTTCGGGGTCAACCTATCGATCTCTCGATCAACGATAGCAGCAAAACGATTGCTCTACGCCTCATTGATATACTTGCCGCTCGTGTTTTTAATGATGGCACTTGATAAGGTCACGTAATGGAACAAGATCACCAAATTAAGAATAACCAAGAAAAACAGAGTCAAAACCGACGTATCGGTTGGTTCTTATTCGCGGTATTTGTCGTCCTATTTATTCTTGCAACGATTCTTGCGCTTGTCAAGAATAATGGATTGTAATCGAGGTTTTCTAACCTTGACTGTTGTGCAATAGAGGCTTTTCTCCTTTTTTTCATGTTTTATCTTCTATTCCAATGAACGAGCTAGAACATACATCATTCGAACGTACCGAGGGGGCAAGCCGTCCCATCAGCAATGCACGCCTAGCTGTGCTGGTACTTTTAGGTGCCGAGATCATGTTTTTTGCTGGGTTGATCGGAACGTTCCTTGTGTTCCGTTTGGGGAGCGTCACATGGCCCCCGCCCTCGCAGGCAGATGTTCGTTTGCCCGTTGGCATAACTGGACTCAATACAATCGTCTTGCTCTTGAGCGGCTACACGATGCTTCAGGGACTCCGAGCGATTCGACAAGACCATCAGAGAGCACTGAAAAACTGGCTTTTCGCGACGGGGATTCTTGGTATAATTTTCCTTGTTGTCCAAGGGTCTGAATGGGTGCGCTTGGTCCATCACGGCTTTACGCTTTCGTCAGGAGTATACGGCTCAGTCTTCTATGTCCTCATCGGTTGTCATGCCTTGCATGTTCTGGTAGCCGTTCTCTGGCTGTTAGCCGTTTTCGCTAAGGCAATAGCCGGTCGGTTTTCTGTGAATCACTATGCTGGAGTTGAGGTTTGTGCAATTTACTGGGCGTTTGTTGTTGTGTTATGGCCCCTGCTTTATATTCTTGTCTATTTAATCTAAATGACGGGTGTTCACCATGAAGTACAAAAACATCTTAACTATTTTTTTATTAGTATCATTGTTTTTGTCTTTTTCAATGCTTCAAGTGAATGTGCTTGGTTCTGATGAAACGTCAGCACTTTCGGGTGAATCCCCGCAGGAAAAGATTCCCAAACGCATCACCGGTAAAGATGGCACCCCGATGGTGCTAATCCCTGCTGGCGAGTTTCAGATGGGAGGTGATATGGATGAAGCTAACGAAAAACCGGTTCACACCGTCTATCTCGATGCGTTTTACATGGATATCTATGAAGTGTCCAATGCACAATATCAAAAATTCCTTGCGGCTACGGCTACGGGTCGTGACCCCCGGGGATATTGGACTCAGAGGAGACCCGGATATGACCGCCCCAATCAACCGGCTATAGGCGTAACATGGCAGAGAGCGGTGGACTATTGCCAGTGGGCGGGAAAACGGCTTCCAACTGAAGCGGAATGGGAGAAAGCCGCGCGGGGCGGATTGGAAGGGAAGAAATACTCATGGGGAGATGAACCGGCTGACGAAACGATGGCCAACTTTGGTAAGTATATTACTGGATACTCAACACCTGTAGGGAGCTATCCTCCCAACGGCTATGGGCTCCACGACATGGCGGGAAATGTTCCGGAATGGTGCTATGATTGGTATCGTCCTGATTACTATCAAAACTCCCCACAACGGAACCCGAAAGGTCCCGATTCAGGATTTCATGGTGAGCGTGTCGTGCGCGGTGGAACTTGGCAATCCATACCGATGTGGATTAGGTGTGCGGCCCGATCAGGTGCTACTCCGAAGCCGAAGCGGAGGGACTTGCCTTATAGTTCGGGGTTTCGTTGTGCCAAGTCGTTTTCGGATTAAGTTCGGTGCTTAACTCCCTAATCGTTTCGATTACGATTCCTATTTACAGTAACAATTTATTTTAGTATGGAGGTGAATGCAATGGCTGGAGGCAACAAGCTTGGGACATTACGTAAGACAGTGGGAGCTCCGAGTGTCGGAGACAAAAAAGAGATAGATTATGTCCAAACCACAATAGGACAGGGCACCTGGGGTGCAGTTCCCGGGGGTGCTGAAGCAGGCAAAGCGGCAGGGCTGCTCGGTGTCAGTGCTCTTAGCAGGGACGCAAATACTAGGACAGTTTGGTATCAGATTGGGGTGGATAGCAATGGTAAAGCTTTCGCTGAGCTCGGTTACAGCGTTGGACTTCGAGAAGGGAGTCTACTTCGGGACTATAATCATACTGTCACTGACAACACGGTTTTGAAGATGGTTCCAAAGGGACAAAGCGTTGACTTTCATTTTGGTAATAACGTCGAAACATTAACGTGGGATCCGCATAGTGTTGATTGGATCGGCTCTGGTGCACCCGGTTTTGACTGGACCGACAATACCAAGATTTATTGGATTCGTGAGCAGATTGAAGCTTTTTGGGGTACGCCCTCTCCCCCCAGTATTGAACTGCCGGGGACTAGCGGCAACCCCTTTGAATTTGGACCAGCCGAATACCGGGAGACATCAACGGGAAATGTCAGGACTATACCCGGAAATGATTTTTCACCAGAAAGTGGCAATGATCCTAATTTTAGGCATTCGTCAAACGCCAATAAGGTAAAATTGTGGAGTTCGGCGAATTATTAAATTACCAGTGCTTGTCTACTTATAGTGGATCTTAGAATTAATGAGACACGCCAAACCGGGGGGCGAAAAACGAAACTACTGTTGTCCCGTTTGGTAGGCACTGTTTCCAACTACGCCTATTCGGTGCGATTAGGCACCCGCACCTACCGGGTGGCGAAAGTGTCTATTTATTTTTGGAATCCACCATAGTTTGAATGGGGGGTATTCACTATGAAGTGCAAAACGATCTTAACTATTTTTTTATCCGTATCGTTATTTTTGTCTCTTTCAATGTTTCAAGTGAATGTGCTCGGTTCTGATGGAACGTCAGCACCACCGGGTGAATCACCGAAGGAAAAGATTGCCAAACGTATCATTGGTAAAGATGGCACCCCGATGGTACTAATCCCTGCCGGTGAGTTTCAAATGGGAAGTGCCGAAGGTAAAGATGACGAAAAACCGGTTCACACCGTCTATCTCGATGCGTTTTACATGGATATCTATACGGTGACGAATGCACAGTACCAAAAATTTTGCAAACTAACCGGGCGTAGTCCCATGGGGCATTGGAGTGACGGTTTACCCGGATATGGTCAACCCAATCACCCGGTGATGGGTTTGGCGTGGCAGACAGCGATGGACTATTGCCAGTGGGCGGGAAAACGGCTTCCAACTGAAGCGGAGTGGGAGAAAGCCGCGCGGGGCGGGTTGAAAGGGAAGAAATATCCATGGGGAGATGAACCGCCTGACGAAACGATGGCCAACTTTGATAGGTATGTTGGACACCCAACGCCTGTAGGAAGTTATCCGCCCAACGGCTATGGTCTTCACGACATGGCGGGAAATGTTGAGGAATGGTGTTATGATTGGTATCGTCCTGATTACTATCAAAACTCCCCACAACGGAACCCGAAAGGTCCCGATTCAGGATTTCATGGTCGGCGTGTCGTGCGTGGCGCGGGTTGGTTCGACGTGGCAAAATGGCTGGCGTGTGTAACTCGAAAGGGTAGAAACCCGAAGCCGAGGGGTAATATTTTTAATTACGGTTTCCGTTGTGCCAAGTCGGTTAGTGACTCCTCTTAGTGAAGTCTCAAAAGTCCCCCTGATAAGGGGGATTTAGGGGTTGGCTGTGTATTGAAGGTGTATAAGTAATTATAGGATTCACCATAAAAAAATCTTGACCCGATAAATGAAGAAGCTGTCATGCAATGTCAGCCACAAAAACCGATTTGGAAAGTTGTTGCTGAAATTGGAGAGTAAATTCCCTTGACAACGTGGGAGAAAGTGCCCGATGATGCTTCTGTCAACTTTAAGCATTATCTTCACGGAAAACCCAAAAAAAATCATAAATTGCGAATTCACACAAATTATTATCTTCATTTCGTGAGTAAGGAGATTTTCTTATGATTTGTCGATATTTTTCATTCATAGTAGGGATTCTGGTCCTTGCACTGCTGGCACCAGCAGTTGTGGAAGCCTGTCCCTCGTGTAAAACGATAGATGACCCAATTGTTCAGGGCTTCAAATGGAGCATTTTATTCCTTATGGCGATGCCCTATATTGTTTCCGGTCTAATTGGTGGTGGTGTGTTTCTCGTATACTACCGCACACATCGGACCGATAATCGTAAACCACCTTCAAATGTGAAAGGAGTGTGAAAATTGGAACAAACCACGACACTCGATCATTCTGCCGATGTTTACGAACCGTCCCTCACCCCCGATAGTCTGGGCAAGTTGGGGATGTGGCTCTTTCTTATTAGCGACGCGATGTCCTTTGGTGCACTGCTCGCTGCTTACGGTGCTATACGCGCTGGCGCAGCGGAATGGGCACCCCCATCCGAAGTACTCGGAATTAACCTCACTGCGGCTATGACCTTTTTGCTGATTTGTAGTAGTGTTACGATGGTCAAAGCCCTCGAAGCCATCCAGAACGGCAACCAATCGAGGATGTGTACTTTCCTCGGTTTGACTATTCTGGGCGGTCTAATCTTCTTGGGGCTGCAAGCGTATGAGTGGACTCACCTGATTACGCACGGTCTAACCTTCACCACGCTTCCCCACGGGATGTCAGGTTCCACACTATTTGGTCCTACCTTCTACACAATTACAGGTTTCCACGGTGCACATGTCACCGGTGGTGTCATTTACCTCATTGTTATCCTGATTCAGGGGCTGCGGGGAACATACACAGCAGAGAATAATCACAAGGTCGAGATCTTGGGGCTATATTGGCACTTTGTTGACCTTGTCTGGATCATGGTTTTTACCTTTGTCTATCTACTGTAATCACCACATGGAGAATCAAGATGGAACACGCTCATAAAGAACATCCGAAATATATGAGAATATTTGTGATTCTCATCATACTCACCATCGCCGAAGTTGCCGTAGTTTACATGCCTTTTCCCAAGATTGTGATCGCACTCTTGCTGATCGGCATGGCATGTTCTAAGGCACTTTATGTCGCGCTCTATTTCATGCACCTAAAATTTGAGCAGAAGACCTTGATGATGATTGCGCTGACGCCGTTTATTATCTGTGTTTTTCTCGTGTTTATGCTGCTTCCGGATCTAATGGCTGGGGCTCGCCATGAAGGAGCTAAAGCGGAATCTCAGGTTGTTGATACATCTCACTAAGTAAAACGTGATGCGTGAAACGTGAAGAAATTGTTTGCTCCGCGTCCTGGGTTTTACGCTTTATATCTATGGAAACCAAAGTTAAATCTCCAGAACAGGCTGCTACGTCCACCCACCGGGTACTCCGTGGACTTCTCTGGGGCGTGTTAGCCCTTGTGATTGTTGGTATCTTGGGTGCTAATCTCTGGTCATTCGTTCATCAAAAGTCCGGCGCAACCTTGGAGTCGACACGTTCGTTGTCGGAACTCGCGGCTCAACAACAACTACCGGACTTTTCCTTGACCGATCAGAGTGGTTTACCCTTTGCGCTGTCCGATCTCCACGACAAAATTTGGGTCGCGGATTTCATCTTTACCACTTGTGCGACAATTTGTCCGCCAATGACTATCCAAATGGCGAACCTCCAAAACGAATTCGCTGCGGAGGATGTCCATTTCGTTTCCTTTTCTGTAGATCCGGAACGGGATACTCCTGAAGCCCTTCTTCGTTATGCAGATCATTATGGCGCGGATGGCGATCGTTGGTCTTTCCTAACAGGACAGAGAGACGCTATCTACCAACTGGCTCAAGATGGGTTTAACTTGGCGGCCGGTCATCGTGGGAGTGAGATTCTTCATAGCACACGATTTGTGCTTGTGGATCGGGACCAGCAGGTGCGAGGTTACTATGAGAGCCGAAGTGAGGGCTCGCTGCAGCGATTGCGTAAGGATATAAGAACGTTGCTTGAACAGTAAGGAGTCTGTTTATGAATCATCCAGAATTAACCTTAACCGACCGTCGATTCGGTCAAACCAGACGCCATGACGCTTGGTGGCTCCAGCCCTTGGCGGTTTTTCTGGGATTGTCTGTCTTTGGTCTCTATGCGACATGGGCGGTCTTTCAAGGAGATCACTATCACTCCGGACCATATCTGTCTCCCTTCTATGCTCCGCTGCTCTTTGATACGGCAGGACATAGTTCGGGACATAGTTGGTTGGCAGGGAGACCCGACTGGTTGCCACTCTGGGTTCCACCGAGCCTCCTTATTCTTTGGGCGCCACTCGGTTTTCGTATCACCTGTTACTATTATCGCGGTGCTTATTACAAAGCCTTTTGGGCGGATCCACCTTCATGTACTGTCAGCGAACCTCGTAAGGGATACCGGGGCGAAGGCTCATTTCCGCTGATTATTCAAAATGTACATCGATACTTTCTGTATCTTGCACTTATTTTCGTAGTGATTCTTGCCTACGATGCTTGGAAAGCAATGTGGTTTGACAACGGGAACGGTGGAAAATCGTTCGGTATCGGCATCGGCACACTAATCTTAACGGGCAACGCTATCTTGCTCGGTGGCTATACACTCGGTTGCCATTCGCTACGCCATCTTGTTGGGGGCATCCGCGATAGACTTTCAGGAGCCCCCATTCGTAGAACCGCGTACAACTGCGTCAGCTGTTTGAATCGTCGACACATGCTCTGGGCGTGGATGAGCCTCTGCTGGGTTGGACTTTCGGACGTTTATGTGCGGTTGTGTTCGATGGGAGTTTTGTCGGACTGGAGGATTTTGTAGTGGTACAATACGAAACGCATGAATATGATGTGTTAGTCATCGGTGCAGGTGGTGCAGGTCTGAGAGCCGCTATCGAAGCCTCCGCTGCCGGGGTGTCTGTAGGTCTGGTCTGTAAATCGCTGCTTGGCAAAGCACATACCGTTATGGCTGAAGGCGGGGTTGCCGCTGCCCTTGCAAATGTGGACGAGAGGGATGGATGGAAAGTCCACTTTGCCGACACTATGCGGGGCGGTCAGTATCTTAACAACTGGCGCATGGCAGAACTCCACGCTAAAGAAGCACCGGACCGGGTTCGTGAGCTGGAAGCATGGGGTGCACTGTTTGATCGAACACAAGACGGACGCATTTTACAGCGCAATTTCGGCGGTCATCAATATCCTCGACTTGCCCACGTCGGTGACCGTACTGGCTTGGAAATGATTCGTGTTCTGCAAGACCACGGTATCCATCAAGGCGTTGATGTGCATATGGAGTGCACAGTCATATCTCTGCTGAAAGACGATGGTCGCGTTGTTGGGGCATTCGGTTACGAGCGCGAAAAAGGACGGTTCAAGATCTTCTCCGCCAAAGCGGTTGTGTTAGCCACCGGCGGCGTTGGCAAGGCATTTAAAATTACGAGCAATAGCTGGGAATACACCGGCGATGGACACTCGCTCGCATACCATGCAGGCGCGGAACTGATTGACATGGAGTTCGTGCAATTTCATCCAACCGGCATGGTCTGGCCCCCCAGTGTGCGAGGCATATTAGTAACAGAAGGCGTCCGCGGTGAGGGAGGAATTCTAACGAATAGCGAGGGGAATCGATTTATGTTTGACCATATACCGGAACTCTATCAGAATCAAACCTCCGATGACCCCGAAGAAGGGTGGCGATACACACAAGGCGATCGAGATGCTCGCAGGCCCCCAGAACTCCTCACCCGTGACCATGTAGCTCGCTGTATTGTCCGCGAGGTGCAAGAAGGACGTGGAAGTCCCCACGGCGGTGTCTTCCTCGATATTTCATGGATTTCGGAGAAAATATCCAATGCCGAAGAGCATATCAGACGGAAGTTACCCAGCATGTATCACCAATTCATGCAGTTGGCGGATATTGACATCACCAAAGAACCGATGGAGGTAGGACCAACAACGCATTATGTCATGGGTGGAATTCGTGTCGATGCGGATTCACAGATGACCTCAGTACCGGGACTTTTTGCAGGTGGCGAATGTGGCGCGGGCTTGCACGGTGCGAATCGTTTGGGCGGTAACTCGCTCTCCGACCTGCTGGTTTTCGGTAAACGGGCGGGTGAATATGCTGCACAGTTTGCCAAAGAAAACGGTGCAGGTAAAGTGGACGAAGCAGAGATTGAGGCGGTTGCAAGTGAAGCGTTAAAGCCGTTCGACAATCCAGATGGCGAGAATCCATTCCAAATCCAGTACGATTTGCAGGATATGATGCAAGACCTCGTCGGTATCGCTCGGAGCGACGAAGGGTTAAATAATGCGGGGGAAGAAATCCACAAGCTCGCGCAACGCGCAGGCCAAGCAGGGGTCGGCGGCAATCGTGAGTATAATCCGGGATGGCACACAGCGTTGGATTTGGAACACATGCTCACAATATCCGAAGCCATTGCGCTTGCAGCGTTAGAGCGAAGAGCCAGCATTGGTGCCCATTCGCGCGACGATTATCCTGAGAAAGAGGAGCCGGGTGCAGGCAAGTATAACACCGTTGTTCGCAAGAATGCGGACGGTGAAATGGAGGTCAGCCGGGAGTCGATACCAGAACTTCGTGAAGACCTCCAAGATGTAATAGAGGAGATGGGCTAATGGCAACAGCAACTTTCAGAATATGGCGAGGCGACGCTAACGAAGGAAAATTCGTCGATTATGACACCGAAGTTTCTGAGGGGATGGTGGTCCTGGACGCAGTTCATAAGATTCAGGCGGAGCAGGCTAACGATCTCGCTGTTCGCTGGAACTGCAAAGCCGGCAAGTGCGGATCCTGTTCAGCGGAGGTCAACGGAAATCCCAAATTGATGTGTATGACCCGGCTTAACGAGATTCCGCTTGACGCACCAGTCACCGTTGAGCCAATGCACGCATTTCCACTTATCAAGGATTTGGTAACGGATGTCTCGTGGAACTTTGAGGTCAAGAAAAAAATTAAACCGTTCAATCCGAGACCAGCCGACGCCGAAGATGGCACTTGGCGCATGGCGCAAGAGGACATCGATCGCGTTCAAGAATTTCGCAAATGTATCGAATGTTACCTGTGTCAGGATGTGTGTCATGTGTTGCGTGAGCATGATCTGCACGATAAGTTCATTGGACCCCGGTTTTTTGTCTACGCTGCGGCACTGGAAATGCACCCCCTCGACACTGAAAATCGGCTGGAGGAGTTAAAAAATACGGATGGCATCGGCTATTGCAACATTACCAAATGTTGCACAAAAGTCTGTCCCGAGCACATCACGATTACTGATAATGCCATCATCCCACTCAAAGAACGGGTTGTCGACCAATTCTATGACCCAATCAAGAAGCTATTTCGGATCTTTCGCCCGAAACAATGATGTAGGTGTGGAGAAATAGATGGAAACAAGAACTGAATCAGACAGCATGGGGAAGATTGAGGTCCCGACGGATCGGTATTGGGGCGCACAAACCCAGCGGTCATTGCAGAATTTTAAGATTGGCGGTGAACGCTTTCCCCGTGAGATGATCTGGGCACTTGGGATCGTTAAGCAGTCTGTCGCTGAAGTGAATGCAGAGTTGGGTACACTGGATACAGGTCTGGCTGAAATTATAATCGAAGCTGCACAGGAAGTCATCGATGGCAGCCTCGACGATCACTTTCCGCTGGTTGTCTGGCAGACCGGCAGCGGCACCCAGACCAATATGAACGTCAATGAAGTCATATCGAACCGTGCCATCGAAATGCTTGGTGGGGTGCTCGGCAGCAAGGAACCTATCCACCCAAACGACCATGTCAACAAATCTCAGTCTACCAACGATGCCTTCCCAACCGCTATCCATGTTGCTGTCGTCGATCGCATCCACAACCATCTAATTCCTTCAGTGACTGCTCTGCGGGAGGCGCTCTCAGCCAAAGCTGAAGCCTTTAAGGATATTGTCAAAACTGGGCGCACCCATCTCCAAGATGCCACCCCGCTAACGTTGGGGCAGGCGTTTTCTGGATATGTCACGCAGTTGAATAACTCGCTTCGAGCAATTGATCATGTGTTGCCACACCTCTATGAGCTACCAATTGGTGGAACAGCGGTCGGTACTGGGTTGAACACCCACCCTGAATATGCGACAAAAGCCGCCGATGCAATCTCAAAACGCACCAGATTTTCCTTTGTTACCGCGCCCAACAAGTTTGAAGCGCTCGGTGCCAGGGACGCTATCGTCGAGGCGAGTGGTGCGATCAAAACGCTGGCATGTGCGCTGAACAAGATCGCAAACGACCTGCGCTGGCTTGGCAGCGGCCCCCGCTGCGGCATTGGCGAACTCCTGTTACCGGAGAATGAACCAGGAAGTTCGATTATGCCAGGGAAGGTGAACCCAACGCAGTGCGAAGCCATGACGATGGTTTGCGCCCAAGTCATCGGCAGCGACACAACGGTTGCGATTGCAGGTGCATCGGGCAATTTTGAGCTGAATGTGTTTATGCCTGTCATTGCTTTTAACGCGCTCCAATCCATTCGCCTACTTGCGGATGCCTGTGATTCGTTCAACGAAAACTGTGTTGTCGGTATCGAGCCAAATCGGGAGAAAATCCAAGAATATCTGAACGACTCACTGATGCTTGTTACCGCGCTTAACCCCTACATCGGCTATGACAATGCAGCGTTGGTCGCCAAAACTGCCCATCAGGAAGGCAAGACGCTACGGCAGACTGTGGTCGAACTGAATCTCTTGAGCGAGGAGGAATTCGATCGGGTTGTCGTTCCCAGCCAGATGATTGGACCGAAGTAATTAGGTGAAAATTAACAAAGACAAAAGACATCATGTTTGGAACAAAGATAAAAAATATAATTCGTTAATGGAAAATCGACTTTGGAGGGAGAAGAATGTTTAAGAAAATCTATGTACCTGTTGACAACTCGGACCATTCCGATGCAAGCGTCAATTTTGCTGTAGAGTTCGCCAAAAAATTCCAATCGCAACTCGTCGGTTCTCACGTTTATGCTGCGAAAATGCACGATGTTCGGTTCAAGCAGATGGAGTATACGCTCCCCGAAGAATACCAAGATGAAGCTGAGCTTGAGAAGCAGCGGCGCATCCATGATACATTGATTACAATGGGACTTCAATTAATCTCCGATTCGTACTTGGAGGTCATGAAGAACAAATGCGCTGAGAACAACATTCCCTTTGAAGCCAGAATGCCTGAGGGAAAACACTTCATCAAGTTGGCGGAGGACATTCAGGCAAGCGATTACGATCTTGTGATTATGGGTGCCCTCGGTATGGGGGCGGTTAAGGACAGTCTACTCGGCGGTGTTGTTGAGCGGGTTGTGCGGCGTATTGAGACCGATACCCTTGTCGTCCGAAATATAGAAGCGATGCACGAACAGAAGGGACATATTCTCGTGGGAATTGATGGTAGTCCCGAATCCTTCGCCGGACTGAAAACAGCCATCCGGCTTGGTAAGGAATTTGATAGACAAGTCGAGGCGGTCGGCGTATACGACCCCTATCTTCACTATGTGGTGTTTAATTCCGTTGTCAGTGTCCTAACTGAGCGTGCATCCAAAACCTTCCGGTTTAAAGAGCAAGAACAGCTGCACGAAGAGGTCATCGACACCGGACTTGCCAAAATCTATCAATCTCATCTGGAGATTGCCCGAACCATCGCCAAAGAAGACCACAACTACGATCTAAAAATCACCTTGCTAGATGGCAAAGCGTTTGAGAAGATCTTGCAATATGCCCGAAAAACCGAACCGTGGATGCTAGTGTTAGGCAGAATCGGCGTCCACAGCGACCCCGATATGGATATCGGCAGCAACACCGAAAACCTGCTACGACTCGCCCCGTGTAATGTGTTCCTGTCGAGCCAACGATACGTTCCAACAATTGATGTCACAGCCGAGGAGACGGTGGTCTGGACACAGGAAGCCTTGGATCGTATGTCGAAAGCACCTCCACAGGTGCAGGGCATTGCACGCACCGCTGTCCACCGTTTTGCCATTGAACGTGGACACTCTGTGATTACCGAGAGCGTTATTGAGCAGGCAATGGAGACCTTTATGCCGGGACGTTCAGCGGAACGGATGACCAAGGTTGCCAAGGAGATTGCAACGCAAACGGTTTTGGACTCCAGTGCGATTAAGACCTACATCTGCGGGGATTGCGGCTATGCTGCCAAAGACCAGCAGCCCATAAAATGCCCCGTTTGCGGCGTAGACGGTGACAAATTCCAGATGGTTGATAAAGATTCACTCCAAAGGGTCGCAGATCAGGAGGGCGGCGTCAGTGAGGAACAGACCTTTGACGGTGTGCGCCTCCAGTGGTCTGATCAAGCCAAAAAAGCGTTGCGGAATGTCCCGCGCGGATATATGCGGCGCAACGTCAAAGCGCGAATCGAGAAATCGGCGCGTGTCCAGAAAATCGGTACAATCACCAACGAGTTTGCGATGCAGATTATCAACGAGAGTATGGATCAGGCGTCCGCTGTCCGTGAAGATGCGCCTGAACTGAAAGCTGTCGCGCAGTCCCGCGAGTCCGATGATACCTCCCAAGAAGAAACATTTGAGAGTCCGCTTGAATGGACACCGGATGCACGGGCACGATTGGACCTCGTACCCGCTGGATTTATGCGTAACATCACGCAATCCCGTGTCGAACAGCGAGCGCAGGAAGCCGACCTCACGACAATCAACCTCGATTTCGCAGCGCAGGTGATTGAGGAGGGACGGAGTCTGGACAATGAGGTGCTTGGTACTTATTACCAGCAGGATCAGAAGAAAAATGACACGGCGAAAACGGAGGAAGAGTAAATCTGGTTGGGAGTTAGGAGAGGCAAAAGAATCGTTAAGCAAATCGTTATCGATCCACGGATAAATAATGAGATGGGGCTCTGACCCAAAGCGGTTTGCTTTAGCACTCAAGCCCAATCCTTTAGGTTTGGGCTTGAGTGCTGCTTTAGCAGTTTTTTTCTTGATTTTCTATATCAAAATATCGTATAGTTGGTTTGTCTTTCGGTGAGGGAATTGTAGCACCGTCGCTTGGCGGTGTCCCTCACACCCACTACAATGGGAAACGAAAGATGGAAAGACCTCCCAATGCTAAAAACTCATAAAATTGCTTTAGATCCCAACAACGTTCAATCCACACAATTTGCCCAACACTGTGGGTATAGCCGTGTTGCGTACAATCACGCACTTGCGGATTTCAAAGACGGGCTGGCCAATAACGATTGGCGTAGTCACTGCGATTTGCTGAGGCGGTTCAACTCTATCAAGCGTGATACTTACCAATGGTGCGACGCCTTATCGCAGAATGCCTCAAAGAACGTAATCTACAACAACTTCAAAGATGCAATTACCCGGTGGAGGTCGGGTCAAAACCGTTTCCCAAAATTCAAGAACCGTTCTCATGGTCAAAGTTATCAGGCAGATAGTGGTAGAGGCACCATTCCTGTTGAAGGTCAACGGATTAAACTTCCCAAAATCGGTTGGGTCCGTATGTTTCAACCCCTTCGCTACCTCGGTACTATCTGTAAAGTCGTCATATCTAAACACGGACACCGATGGTTCGCATCCATCCTTGTAGACACTTCTGTTGATGATCCCATACCCGACAATCGACATAAGCCTGTCGTTGGCGTTGATGTAGGGATCAAGCACATGGCAATTACTTCCGAAGGTGTCTATTATGATAATCCGAAGGCACTTGCACGATACGAGCGAAAGTTAAAACGATTGCAACGGCGTTTGAGCAAACGCATCAAAGGTAGCCGGAACCGGTATAAGATCAAAACCAAAATTGCCAAGTTGCACTACCGAATTGCTTGCATTCGTCAAGACGCACAACAGAAGGCAACCACAGCCATTGTCAACAACGCAAGCCGTATCGGAATCGAATCGCTCAACGTCGCAGGCATGGTCAAGAATCACCGGCTCGCCAAAGCCCTATCGGACGCTTCATTATCAAACTTCCTAATGCTCTTGAAGTCTAAGGCAGACCGGCTTGGTATCAAGATTGTGGAAGCGGATACCTTCTACCCGTCGAGCAAGACCTGTAGCAACTGCGGTGTAATTGATTCGGACTTGTCCCTGTCAGATAGAACATACCATTGCCGTGATTGTGGGCACACGCGAGACAGAGACCTTAACGCCGCAATGAACCTAAAACAACTCGCCGCGGGACACACGGAGAGTATAAACGCCTGTGGAGATTCTGTAAGACCCTGTCCTAACGAAAGGCACGAATCAGTGAATCAGGAAGATAGCACAGGGCAACTGCTACTGTTCAGTCTATCGTAAGAATCCCAAGCATTTATGCTTGGGAGTATGTCAAAGCACAAACTAACAGTTTGCGATACAAAACAGTCTGTCCTAAAGTTCGGAGTAATAGTTCAAGCAACAGAAGTATTGCGCCAAGCATGTGCAATGTAATGCGTAACCAGACGAAAAGGTCGTTTTATGAAAGAAACGATTGATTCACCAAACATCATTCCAGATTTGAAAGTCGATTTAGGGGATCTCGGTTGCGGTGACCTGATCATCGCGCTCCTGAAATCCATGCGATCCCTGGAACCGGGACAGATAGCACAAATTCGTGCGCTTGACCCAGCGGCACCTGTGGATATCGCCGCATGGTGCAACATGAAAGGCAACGAACTTCTCGCAGACTCCTGCGGTGAAGACAAAGCCTATTTTTACATCAAAAAAGGAGAGAATCCATAATGGCTAAACTGATGATTAGTATCACTCACGCGAAGGACAACACCGACAAAGCGACCGTCGGTGTTGTTGTTGCCAACGCCTCAGTCGCATCCGGCGTTGAAACAGTTGTTTTCCTCAGCACAGAGGGTGTGCACCTGTCGCAAAACGGCTACTCCGATGATATTCACGAAGAAGGCTTCGCACCCCTTCAACAACTCATGGCGGATTTCGCCGAAGTGGGTGGAACAATTTGGGTCTGCTCCCCTTGCTTCAAAAAACGCAACCTTGATGAAAATAACCTTGTCGATAGTGCCACAATTGTCGGTGGGGCAAAGGCGGTTGAATTTCTGACGACCGGCGGTTCTTGTATTACCTATTAATACCGGGAATAAGGCAGTCTCTCCGACTGTGGGAGAGGCATCCGCCTCGGCAGCATCGACGCATGAGTCATTTCATCATACAAAATTCGGGCTGATTCATGTCTCCCGTTTATCGGGGATCGTTATGCGAGATGAAGATTTACAAGCGTCAGATGATCTTCAGACGCTCCATGTATGTAAAGGTGGAAACCTTGACTGCGGCTCAGGTCTACTTCTGCTGATTCGCAAATCGATGGAGGGGGTGCCAAACGGTGAGGTTTTGGAGATTCGCAGCACGGAAATCAGCGTCAAGGAAGACCTACCCGCGTGGTGTCGAATGACCCAGAATCCTTACATGGGGTGGCGACCTGCCACCGACCACAATAAGTATTTCGTTCGGCGAGGCGAAGCCGAGCAGAGAACGGATGCCGACTACGAAAAAGCGCGGAATTACCGTTGGGGAACGCGCATTCACTGGGATGGTGGCATGCAGACGAAGGTTTTCTGTCGGAATCATTCATGGTCGGTAGGTCAGCCCGCTAGTTTCGATGTGAGGGATGAGGCCCCAAGCGCGGTCGAGTACGTCCTCGGTGCGCTCGGCGCGTGTTTGGCGATGGGCTTTCAGATTCGCGCATCTCAGCGGAAAGTTGAGATTGATGAACTGGAGATTTCGTTGAGCGGACAGGTCGACAATATCTTCGTCTTTCTCGGCACAGAGCAGGGCGGGCACAGCGGTTTCAAAGAGGTTAAGGGGACAATTTATGTTGCGGCGGACGCCGACGAAGAGGTGTTAGAAACCCTCTGGCAAGAAACGCTCGCTGCCTCGCCCGTGACCAATACACTCACCCGTACCGTTGACATCAACGTCGATCTGCGCGTGATCTAAGGGCGTCATTTTATAAATGAAGAAAGCTATGGCTGATCGACACGATCCAGAACTACTTGATGAGTACGATTTCCGTAAAGGGGTTCGGGGCAAATATGCCCAGAGATACCGCGAAGGTACAAATATCATTAAACTTGATGATGATGTCGCCAAAATATTCCCCAATGCCAAATCGGTCAACGAAGCCTTGAGGACTTTTGGGAAAATCATTGACCGGCATCGACAATAGTACAGGAGGTTTGAGCCATGAAAAATCTACCCCAATTTCCCGTAACTGTCGTCGGGAGTTTACCCCGCTCGCGGGCGGTTTCGAGAGCATTGCGTAACAGACAGAAAAGTGGAATCACGGATGCTGAATTTAACGCGGTTGCGGATGAGGCGGTGCTCGAAGCCCTCAAGTTGCAGGAAAGCGTCGGGGTCGATATCGTCAGCGACGGCGAACAACGGCGGGACAATTTCTACTCTTTTATCACCCAGTGTATTGACGGTATCCGGTTGATGACACTTGCGGAAATGCTTGACTATGTCGAGGATAAAGCCGCATTTGAACAATTGCTCAACGCTTTGGATGTCCCGGCGTTCGCCCTGAAAAATCCGGTCGTCGATGGACAACTGGGGCGCAGATTCCCACTCGTGTTGAATGACTACCTGTTTCTCAAGTCGCACACAACCAAACCGATCAAAGCCACCTTGCCTGGACCGTATCTCCTGACCCGGTCGATGTGGGTGAAGCGTCTCTCCTACGACTTTTATCCCGATAAAGAAGCTCTGGGGGACGATGTCGTTGCGGTCCTCCGCGAAGAATTAAATGCGCTACGGGACGCGGGGTGTCAATTTGTTCAGTTCGATGAACCGGTGTTGACCGAAGTCGCTTTTACCGGTCCCCACGAAACTCACACGTTTATGTGTGCTGCACTTTCAGAAAAGAGCAGTCCTGAAGAAGAACTCAACTTCGCGGTTGAACTGCTGAATCGCGTGGTTGAAGGGATTGACGGTGAAATGAAAACCGCCCTGCATGTCTGCCGCGGCAACTGGAGCCAACAGGAGGATGTCCTGCTTCGCGGTTCTTACGATTTTCTGATTCCATATTTTAGCCGGATGGACGTCGATCAGTTTGTGCTTGAATACGCGACAGAGCGGGCGGGAAGCATTGATGCCCTCGGCGACCTTCCCCCCGACAAAGAGATCGGACTCGGCGTCACTGACCCGCGTACCACCGAAGTCGAATCGGTTGATTTCGTATTAGACAAGGTTCGTGCACTATTAAATCACCGTAAACCGGAGCAGATCTATCTAAACCCCGATTGTGGCTTTGGAACATTCGCAGACCGCCCCGTAAACACAACAAAAATCGCGGCGCAAAAATTACAGGTCATCCATCATGCCGCCGAGATATTGCGTTCAGAAGCGTCATAACCCATGAAAACGTTCAAACACACTTCCTGCATGGCAGAAAACGCTGATTTTTTTCTGCCATGCCCTCGCTCGTCGCCTCGTTGTGGTTGTTCCCGAAGTCAGACATCTCAAGTTCACGCATAACGGTTAAGATATTGCCTCTTATGAAAACCTACAAAGACCTCCCCGCCGATGGCGGTTCTAACATCATTGGACAAGTAACGCAGCAAGTCAATCGCTTACAACAACGATTGGCGTCGGTCCGCCACATTGTTGCCATCATGAGTGGAAAAGGCGGCGTCGGCAAGAGTTCGGTCACGGCAAACCTCGCTTCGGCACTTGGGTTGCGCGGACACAGTGTTGGCGTGATTGACGCTGACATCAATGGGCCCTCGATCGCTAAAATGATGGGGGTGAGAGGGCAGCGAATTGATTATGGTGACGATGGTGTGAAACCTGCCCTCAGTCCACTTGGGGTCAAGGTGATGTCAATGGATCTCTTCCTCAAGGACGACGAAACGCCGGTCCTCTGGGAAGCCCAAACGCAGAAGGATGCTTTCACTTGGCGGGGGACCATGGAAATGAGTGCCCTCCGTGAATTTCTCTCCGATACTGAATGGGGATCTCTTGATTATTTGTTAATCGATCTTCCCCCCGGTACTGACCGATTGCCAAATCTTGTCGATCTCCTGCCTAATCTTGGCGGCACAGTTGTTGTTACAATCCCTTCTGGAGTGTCCCAGCTTGTCGTCAAAAAATCGCTGACGATGGCAAAAAAACTACTCAACGCACCGGTGATCGGGGTCGTCGAAAATATGGCCGCCTATGTGTGCGCCGATTGTGGCAAAACCGAAGATCTGTTTCCATCGGGACACACGGAGGAGATGGCACGTCAATTTGACGTTTCTCTGCTCGGCAAAATACCGTTCGATCCTCGGATCTCTATTGCGTCGGATGAAGGTAGCGTGTTTGTTGATCAACACCGAGATACTCCCGCAGGTAGGACATTAATAGCACTTGCGGAGAAAATTGAAGCGTTCTTCAATCATGAAGTATGATGCACGATACAGGGTAGTGTTAGGGATTTTACACACCCGGTTGTGTCCATTGTGGAGAGGTTGATGGGAACAATTCGATGGAATGTCGGTGAGGGAATACATCTTGTGTGATTTGACAGAAAACCTTGCTAAGTTAAAGAATCTATGTCAAAATGGACAGGTGTCAGAGCATAAATTCTATCGGATAGCCCATCCATTAGCTGAAAAACGCTATGAGCCACTTCGGAAGTTCTTGATAGAACTGTTGGACTCCCCAAACGAAATATTCCGTCTGAATGCGGTTCATTTGTTGGGTGGTCATTGGCCTGAAAAGCAAGATATTGGAGAAAAACTAATCGAACTGCTGATAAACGATCCAAACGACGACATCCGGATGCTCTCTGCTAGTGCACTATCCCACATCAAATATGTCGAGTCACGAGCAGCACTGCATCAATGCCTTAATGGCCCCAAGGAAGTCCCTTTTGTCAAAGATAGTTGTATGGACGCGATACGTATTCTTAACGGAACACCGCAACTTCAGATCCTTCAAGAACAACTAAATCAGATTGTCAATGAGAATCGTTAGACGTGAATTTCCCTGTCAGCATGACAAGATTTCTTTATCATATAAGCCAAAATTCGATTCAATTTCAAATGGAGTCAATCAATGAAATTCTTATGCCTTGAATGCAACACAGCGATGGAATTTAAGGAAACAGCGACGCCGGATCAAGGCTCCTTGACGGCGATTTTCGAGTGCCCAGATTGCTTTGCCGAGTTCGCAATGCACATGAACCCGTGGGAGACCCAAATGCTAAAATCCCTTGATGTTCAACTCGGTGGCAAGAGCGAAGCGGCACAGCCGATGCAGATGGTACGTTCCTTTCTGAATCAGCAGAACCCGGACAATCTGACCGCCGAAGCACCGACGGTATCCACCGAAGGCGGCGGGAAATGCCCGTTCACATCGGTTGTAGCGGAAGCATTTCAGGAGCCGGTGGAGGCGACCGGACCGGTATGGACACCAGAAGCCTTAGCGCGTTTGGAGCGCGTACCTAGTTTCGTCCGCTCAATGGCGAAGACTGGCATCGAAGAGTTCGCCCGTGAGAATGGACACACCGAAATCACTGCCGAAGTTATGGATACTGCACGGGGTAACTTTGGAATGTAGGAGTTTATCACAGTGGAAACGGAAGATATTCGTCTCACACAAGCCCCAATAGATCTACCATGGTACCCCATTTCACTGTCAGCCATATCAGCGAAGGTTGCGAAAAGAAACGGCAGGCGGAAACGACCGGAACATCATGCACAGCAACCGGTGGACAATGTTAAGAAAATTGTGAATCCATTCGGCGAGGAAATTGTGCAGGTCGATGGGGACATTCCTGTGGAGTTACCTGTTAATGATGGCGATAGATTTCTGTTCATTAGCTATGACCAGAGCCATTTTACCCACGGATTGCATAAGTATCCCGCCAAGTTTTTCCCCGAATTACCGCGATGGTTAATCAAACGGTATTCTCAAGAAAACGATATGATTCTTGACCCGTTTTCGGGGAGCGGGACCACAAACGTTGAGGCACTTTTACTAAAACGGAACTCTGTTGGTATTGATGTCGATCCATTTTCTCGCTTCATATCAACAGTCAAGGTAACGCCTTTAGCTAAAAAAGAACTCGTTGAAGCTCAAGAATCTCTCTTTAATGCCGTGGAAGCCTATCAACCCGCTCTAGTATCAGAATCGGATATACCGTCCTTCCCTTACAGGGATAATTGGTTCAACAGAGAAATAACTTTAGAATTGGCTTACCTAAAAAAGGCTATTGAGTCCCTTGATAAGAGTGAGCGCGTTAAAGACTTCTTCAAGGTCTGTTTCTCCTCGATTATCCGTTCCATATCCAATGCTGATGATAATTGCACGAGGACTGTAATTCGCAAGGTACTAAAAAAACAGGTCAATCCCTCCGATGCCCTGAGAAAATTTGTAGAAACGGTGCTAGTTAAAGTGCCCAAGATGATAGAATTTTCTCAAAACGTACCACAAGATATAACCGTAAGCTTTCCAGCAAACATGGACGCACGGAATATCAGGTACGATGCAGGAACTTTTGACTTGGTTCTGACTTCACCGCCGTATGCGAATGCAGTCGATTATCCGAGAACCCATCAATTGGAGCTCTATTGGTTGGGGTTTGCCGATGGCACCTTAACACCCTTAAAGAAAAAGCATGTTGGAACGGAAAGTGTTTCATCGCAGGATTATCGAACCCGACATCAGATTGGTGTGGAGGAGGCGGATAGTGTCATTGAGAAGATTTTTGAACAGGATCCAAGACGGGCGTATATCGCTTTCAAATACTTGGACGATATGCAGAAAAATCTGTCCCAAGTTTATTCGGTGTTGCGCGATGGAGGACGATACATTATTGTCGTGGGCAATAATCGTATGCGTGGCCAGCTATTTGAAAGTTGGAAGTATCTGATGACGTTGGCAGAAAATATCGGATTTAATATTGAAAACTATTTTGGGTCGGAGATTATCAAACATTTCATTAAAGTCCCCAGAGAGGAACGAATCAACACAGACTGGATTCTGGTACTCAGAAAATGAGATGGGGGAAATATGAAGATAGCTGAAGAGAGAGGCCGACAAGCATCGATAGATGGTTTTGCACATGAGCACATTGTTGTTGGGCTTTTGATGAAAAGATATCAGAATGTTTCGTTAGTTGATTTGCCTCTATCAACCTATGATATAATCATTGTCCAAAAAGATGAAGATGGAAATGATGACATTATTCGAGCTCAAGTCAAAACTGCGACTAGCAGTATTAGCTTTACTGGAGGTTCCAGAGGGGGAGTGGATAGGGAGTATAAATCAGGAGTTAAAGAGTATATACAATCGCCAGAAACCGCAGATGTTGTAATTGGTGTTCATCCCATAGGCGACAACTCATTTGAACTTTATTTTGTTCCGACTGTTCTTATTGAACCTCTGGGTCAGAAAAGTATTTCCATTAACAAGATAAGTGCCTTGAAAGAAAATTATGACATTTTGGAGAACTGTAAAAATTCAGAGTTGATAATCCAGAAATGTGAAGAATACGGAATCCTCCAAAGGCGTGAACAATACATTCTCTAGTAGTATCCAATATGCGTCCAATTGTCGAACTTTTTATCCGTTGGATACACCTTATCGCAGCAATCGTTTGGTTTGGTGGAATCTTTTTTTCTCTCAGCGTCGCAACTCCGATTCTGAGAAAGCATTTTCAAATCCTTGAAAGTGTCCAACATACCACCGCGATCCGGAATCGTCTACGGCATGTTATCCGTTTCACAATCCATGTTCTCCTGATTACCGGTGCGATGAACCTGTTCATCGTCGGACTGAACACGCAGATGGGTTTTTCTCAGGGCTATTTTGTCCTTTTTATCGCGAAACTTGTCTTTGTTGGATTGATGACGCTGTTTCATAGCCTGCATATCGCAGTTTTCAATCGAAGATTAGAGTCGGCGGTGGCAAACCCGACTTTCGATGCTTCAGTGGTTGCCAAATTGCGAAGGAAAGTAGACCTATTCGGAATTTTTACGATACTTGCCGGGCTTGTTGTCTTTGTACTGTCTTTGATTTTGAGAGTGGATTGATCGGTTGAGGAAAGCATTATTAAGGAAGCAGATAGATGGAAACGAAAGTCCAAGCCGTTTCATGGAATATCACACGGCTATGCAATCTCAAATGTACACACTGCTATCTCCCCGCTGGGTTTGTGGATACCAACGAATTTCCGAGCGGATATTATCGAGATACAGAGTTGACCCAAAACCAGTGTTTCCGCGTGATTGATGAGATTGCCGAAATTAATCCCAACATCCTCCTGATTCTCACAGGTGGGGAACCGTTGCTGCGTCCTGACATTCTGAAAATCTCAGAGTACGCGGCTCGAACCGGATTCTTAGTAGTGATGGGTACGAACGGTGTCCTGCTGAACGACGAAACGGTTCAGAGAATGAGTGATCACGGTGTCGCTGGAGCCGGTATTAGTTTGGATGCGGTAGATCCAGTCAATCACGACAAGTTCCGAGGAATCGAAGGGGCTTGGGAAGGCACCATGAACGGCGTCGAAGCACTGAAGCGCGCAAACCTCGATTTCCTTGTGCAGACCTCTGTGACCCGTTGGAATTACGACGAGATCCCACAAATCGTTGATTTTGCCTATGAACTTGGTGCCAAGGTCTTCAATCTCTATTTCCTTGTGAGAACTGGCAGGGGAAAAACAGTGATGGACATCACCCCCGCTCAATATGAAACAATGCTTTCGACGCTCTTTGAGTTACAGGCGAAATATCGCGGTAAAATGCTTGTAGCGGCAAAATGTGCACCACACTACAAACGAGTTATTTATGAACAACAATCAGACTCGCCTTTCCTACAAGCGTATCCGAGCGGCACGTGCCCCTGTGGTATCTACTACTGCCGTATCACTCCTGAAGGCGATCTGACGCCGTGTCCGTATATGCCGGTCAGTGTTGGCAATCTAAAGACGGACAGTTTTGCAACGCTGTGGAATCAGTCCAAGGTCTTTCAAGAGTTGCGAGATCGAAAATTACTGGAAGGCAAGTGTGGGGTTTGCGAATTTCGAGACGTCTGCGGCGGCTGTCGCGCGCGTGCCTATGCCGCCACTGATAACTATCTTGCTGAAGATCCCTCCTGCGATTATCAACCAGGGCAAGCCGGAGAGACAAACATTAAGTTTGAGAAGACTACCCCGTTCGCAGCTGAAACCGATTACGAGTTACAATGGACAGAGGCTGCGCAGCAAAGATTAGGCCGGGTACCCTCCTTCGCGCGGGGGATGGTCACCAAAAGTGTCGAGAAATATGCTCGCGAACACGGCTACTCTGAAATTACCCCGGAAATCATGAAAGCTGTCAAAAAACGGTTTGATAAGACAGGAATTCCGTCCTTCAGACCTCGGCGCTAAAATAAAGCTGATGGATATACCTTCAGTGCGTTTGTGTTAGTCTTTATCTACTCAGGGATTCAAAATTAAACCACGTTTCGCGTTTCACGCATGATGTTTGCACAGTTGAGGAGAAAAAATAATGAACAGCGAAAACAGAGTTGAAGAACGGTTATCTGCGGTTGAAGATCGGTTGAATCGCTTGGAAGATTTGTTGGTTGGTATTAGTCAGAAGTTGGACGACAGACCCCAGCCAACTGCTGTTAATGAGGAGAAAGGAGAAGCGCTCAAAGGTTGGGTAACTGATTACGTCTCAATGCGATTGCAGCAGCTTGTGCCGGAGACATGCGATCACCCCTCTGAGGCAAAGTCGGAAGAAGGCCCATTCTTGGGGAATACCCCAATCCGCTGCACAGAGGAAGTTGTCCACCGCGTCAAACGTATCCCTATCCCGTTTGTTCGCGAGATGGTTATTCAGCGGGTCGCTGACAATGCCCGACGAGCGAACGTAGATGTGGTCGAAATTGACTTCTTCGAAAAAGCCGCAACCTTTTGACAGTGTAAAGAAACGGAGGAGTTTCCTCTGCCACACTTCCACTGGGAAGATTTCTTGACATCTCCTCTCTGATATGAGTCCAACCCCATGCCAATATACCCACTCGATGAAAATCAATGGAAAGCCTACCAAGCACTAATCGCTCACATTGATTCGGGACCTGAGCACGGGACCATTTGTCTCATCGGAGATTTCCAGTCCGGCAAGACGAACTTAGTCAAGCACCTGCTCAAAGAAAGATACGACAACGCTACAGATTGTTACGTGAACCTGAATCTGTATCTGCTTGATGAATTAGATAAGCAGCGGGCCTCAATCGCCTACGCCGGCGCAAAAGCAAAGATACACCTCCTGATACAAATCGCTGTCGAAGATCTACTTGATAAACATTTTCAAACGCGCAATCTCCTCGTTTTTGATGCTATTGAAATGATTTATTCCTACGAACTCAATCTTGTTGCTATCACCGATCGCTTCGCCCGCGACGGTAAGTACTGCATCATCTGCGTACCTGAAAGCAAAAAACATGACTACTGCCTTGACTTTAGCTGGGATCTTGCCAGGGAAATCCGAATCAACTGAAATTGAACCTGTTTGTGAAGCTGTTTTAAAATCCCAACAGGGCCTCTGCGGGTATCTCCAAGTGTCGCTGTTTATTTGACTTTGGTGTTGACTGAAATTGCGAAATGTGATATAGTTCGTTTAGCAATGTTACAATTAATCGCCTTCCTTGATATTGAGGTGGCTTGGTAAAGAGAGCCGGGCAAATACGATCTACGCGAACTCCAAAGAGTGGAAATAAACTGCAACAGATCGGCTGTTCGTGAATGCTAATATCAAGCCTACACAACCCACCTATACCACCAGATTGGAATGATTCATGAGTAAGCAAGCTGAAATCGCTAACGACCGAGCCATTGAATATTGGGAACAGAATCGCTTTGAAGAGGCGATTGCTCAATGGGAAGAAATCGTTCGTAAAGATCCGAATCTTGCGGAGATATATTATAACCTTGGAAGTGCTTACATGAACCAAGGTAAAACTGAAAGCGCGATCGAAGCATTTAAGCGAGCACTTTCTGTTGACCCCACCTTAACTGAAGCCTACAACAAGTTGGGGGTTATCTGTTACAAGCAAGGCAACGCGCGGTTGGCGTTCGCCTGTTGGAAGCAGGCGTTAATGATTAATCCAGATTTTGATGAGGCACGCCGCAATATTGGGTTAATCCAGAGCACGCCCCAGTTTGACGTAGAAGAGGAAATACCTGCCTACCAGCATGTAATAGAAGGGGATGCGGAAAGTGATGAGAACGCAAGCGTTGAGGATGGCGACGACCTGCCTACATGGAAAAATAGAATTCGTCAAGGTTGGGGTGTATTCCGAAAAAGATAAAGCCGCTTGCATGAGCGAAAGATAATTGAGACGAGGTCTGCCAATCTGACTCGTTTTTTGCAGAGGCAGTAGCTTCTCAGCTAGTCCTGTTCTATTAAACCATACCAGTAACTTCTGATTTTGTATAGCACATGCGCGGGTAAGTTGCTGGAATGCGATACTCGAACATAATTGTTCATTGAGTCTATCCAATCCAATAAAAAAAGGCTCTCAATTACTTGAGAGCCTTTTTCTCCCGGTTTTATTTTTGTCAGCTTTATCAGCCGTCAATTTTTCTGACTTCTTCGGCCTGGAGTCCCTTGTCCCCTTCCACAACATTAAACTCGACCTCTTGTCCCTCATCAAGGGTTTTGAAGCCAGTTCCTTCAACGTTGGAATAATGAACGAAGACATCTTGCCCTTCGTCGGTTACGATGAATCCGTAACCTTTTTGATCGCTGAACCATTTCACTCGACCTGTTGCCATCGGTGTGTACCTCCTTTCCTAAAGATTCAGAACTGCAAATGAAAATCAGGATTTAGCGCAAGAGGTACAAAATACAGCATACAGCCGGGGAAATGCTTCTATTTGAACCTAATACCACTTCTTCAATCCATTGTACAGTTACAGATAAATTATACTTGATTCAGAATAGTAATGCAAGTAAGAATTCCGATAGAAAAATATTAAACAGTGGATTCAGCTCGAATTTTGAGCGCTGCATCAGGCTTTTCGGTGAATTTTTAGCGAAAACTCCTTTAGGTCTAAGCCCCAAACATTTATGTTTGGGATACAGATTGCTTTTAGATTCTAAGCGTTAACGCTTAGAAGTTCCAAAGCATTTTTTTAAGTAGCAGTTAAAATATGGTATACTTATTTTGTCTTTCGGTGGGAAGGTGTCCCGCCACCGCTCGGTGGTGCTTCCCACATCCTTTGACACAGGAATCGAAAGACCCAAAGGACACTCCCAATGTATACCACAAAAAAAGTCAAA